>JBNKRJ010000104.1:0-16783 GCA_050296515.1 Bacteroidales bacterium
ATTAATAAATTATCGAAAATAACCTATTAATATACTGATAATCAGGCACATAATAAAATTTTTAATCGATTAAATTATTGATAATCAGTAATTTATATTGATTTTACATAATATATTTAACACTTAATTCGCATTTATAATTCGATAGTTTAGATATCTAAACGGGATATTCATTGATTGATTTCCTTATTTTTGTTAATAATGGAAAACTTAAAAGTTGAAATATATCAATCTGAAGATGGGAGAACTGAAATTGATGTTCGCTTAAAAGAAGATTCCGTTTGGTTAAATTTAAATCAAATGTCTGAACTCTTTCAAAGAGACAAGTCGGTGATATCTAGGCATATAAGAAATATTTTTAAAGAGCAGGAATTGATAAAGTCTTCAGTTGTTGCAAAAAATGCAACAACTGCTTCGGATGGTAAACTTTATGATGTGGATTATTATAACTTGGATGTCATCATCTCTGTCGGATACCGGGTTAAATCATTGGCTGGAACCCAGTTTCGAATCTGGGCGAACAGTATATTGAAAGAATACTTGATTAATGGATACTCCATCAACAAAAATAGGCTTGAACAGCAAACCGAACAGCTAAAAGAACTTCAGAAATCAGTTAAGTTATTGGGTGATGTGCTCAAGTACAAAGCTCTGTCAAATGATGAAAGCATTGGTTTATTGAAGATAATTTCGGACTATGCTTATGCGCTTGATATATTGGATAAGTATGATTATCAGCAGCTTGAAATAACAGGGACTTCCGGAAAAGAAGTCTACCAACTAACCTATATTGAAGCCATTGAACAGATTCAAAAGGCAAAAGAAGCTTATGGTAATAGTGAACTGTTTGGTCGGGAGAAAGACGAATCGTTTAAAAGTTCAGTTGCTACCATTTTTCAAACTTTTGATGGTGAAGATTTATACCCCAGCATTGAAGAAAAGGCTGCCAATTTGCTTTATTTTGTAACCAAAAACCACTCATTTACCGATGGTAACAAGCGGATTGCTGCTTTTTTGTTTCTTTACTTTCTGGAACGAAATCACCTGCTTTTTGATGAAACAGGTAATAAGCGCATTGCAGATAACACATTGGTTGCCTTAACCTTAATGATTGCTGTAAGCAAACCTGATGAAAAAGACACAATGGTTAAGGTGATTGTGAATTTGATTAATAAAAATAACTAAACCAAGTTCTAAGTAATTGAAGGTTTTAATTTGTAATTTTGTTAGACTTAAATTACAAAAGGTTAATATGACTGATTTAGAGATCATAAAGGAACTTGAACTTGAGCTGGAGATTTCGTTGAAGCTGGTTCATGATATATGGCAAAAAGAAAAATCTTATTCCGTCCAGGGTGATATTGTTACTGGTTTGAGTTTGCAAGCTTGTGGACTTTCTGAAATACCTAATTCATTAACAAAATTAAAACACCTGCAAAACTTAGATATTAGTAATAATCTTATTAATAATCCATTACGTCTGCTTTCATTAAAGAGATTAGAAAATTTGTCTATTCATCTTAACAGCTATGAAGTATCATCACAACCTTTTGGCGAATTTTTAAATAAAGCAAAAAATATAAAACGAATAAATTTTATTGGTTCATACTTACCACGCATTCTTGAAAAGGATTTATTAAATCATGATTTATTATTGGCAACAAGACATTATAAGAATAGCGAAAATGCAGTATTCTTTGATAATTACCGGTATTTTCCACCATTACCGTTGCTAGAATTGGGTTATAATAATCCAAAGTTTTATTATGAGAATTACATTTGGGCAGATAAAGCTAAACAAATTGAGGTTTTAGACGATTTTAGTGAAACTTTTGAGCAAGAACAGAAGTTACCTGTCAAGCAAAATATTATTGCTGAATTGCTTGATAAATATTATAGTACATTTAAAAAAAGGAATGAATTAACTTATGCAATTCGCAAATTATTGGTATACAATCACCAGGGAATTACTGAATTGTTTATTGATAATATTTCTATTAATGAATCTTTAAAAGAAATTAATGATCCACAATGGATTTTTTTAACAGGAGAGAATGGATATGGAAAGACTTCTCTTTTACAAGCATTAACAATTGGTTTACATGGAAAAGAAGAGGGAAATAAAATTTTAACTAAACATGCTACCGTATATTTAGAATTTAAAAACAATGATAAACTTTGCGTAAATTCTATAGATAGAGCATTGGATGATTTTATTCCATTTCAAAATTTTGCAACTTATGGTCCTGCAAGACTAAACAAGGCTGATCGCAAAAATGATAAGGGAAAAACATACAGCCTTTTTAATGTAGATGGTAAACTGCTTGATATTGAAAATGAATTGATTATTTGGGAAAAAGATAAAACCCAAAAAAAGTATTTTGATAGTGCAAAAAAGATACTATTACATCTTCTTGAACCACAAGTTGAAGATTTATATGTTGAAAGAGAAGGAACAAAATCATTTGTAAAGTACAAAGAGTTGGGAGATAAGGTTGGAAAAGAATTTTCTGAACTAGCATCCGGCTATCGCTCAATTATCGCCATGATCGGCGATATCATCATCCGTCTTTCAGAAAACCAACCTGAGATAAAGAACTTCTCTGAACTTGCTGGCATAGTTATCATTGATGAAATTGATTTGCACCTGCATCCAAAATGGCAAAAAGAATTGGTGAAAAAATTGACTGAAACTTTCCCTAAAATTCAGTTTATTGCTTCAACGCACAGCCCTATTCCTTTACTTGGAGCACCAAAAAACACCGTGGTGATTAACGTTCAAAGATCTGAAGATGATGGAATTACCGCTGAGAAATTGGATGTTGATATTTCTGAGTTGACCCCAGAAAATATCCTGAGTTCACCAATTTTTGATTTTCAGGATTTTATTCCGGAATCTTATCAAAGAGGAAAAAGGCTAAGGACTGAAAATGGATATGATGAGGTTGAGTTTTACAAAATATTGGAAGAAAAGGTGAAGGCTTTAGCTGAAGAGCAGGGAATAGAGTATAAAAAGAGTAAGAAGTAGTTAATATGATACATATTCCTGGAAAGCCTGTCAAACCTCCAGTAGAATTAACAAATTCAACTGCAAAGAAACAGATCGACAATGCCTTTAAGAATCAGGCAGGTGATAAATGCACAAATTACAAGAAGATATATGACAGGTTAAAAGCTATATCATTGCACAAAACAAAAGCCTCTGATTCAGAAAGTGGAAAATGCTACTTTTGTGAATCTAAAATTGAGAGAGGAAGTAAATTGCAAGTTGAGCATTTTAGACCTAAATCTGGAGTTAGTAAGAAGGATACAAACGGAGAGGTAAACAAAGGGTATTACTGGCTTGCTAACGAATGGACAAACTTATTACTTGCATGTAGCGTATGTAATGGAGCAGGAGCAAAAGGGAATCGGTTTCCAATTGCTGGTATTAGAGCCACTCCTTTTAATCCTGTAAAAAATGATAAACTTTACAGAAAAAATTGTATTGCTAAAAATTCTCCTCTTGTTGATGAAAGACCAATTCTACTTAATCCCGAAATTGATGTTCCTGAAGAATTTTTAACCTTTGAAATTGATGGCTATATGAAGGAAGTACCAGATACACTGAATAGGGGTAAAATCACTATTGAAGTAATGCAGTTGAATCGAGGTGTTTTGGTAGGGGATAGGCAAAAGATACTGAATGATTATTCGAACAGCATCAATATTTTGTATGTGGGATTTATGAGTGGGTTTCTAGATAAAAGTGGATTAGACTATTTATTAAAAATAGAGTGTAAGAAAATTAAAAGCGGCAGCATGCCTGAAATGGAGTTTTCAGCCTGGGGAAAACATATCAACAAAAATTTTGAAAATATTATTGCAGATAATTTTCCGGATGCTTTTCGACTAAAGTTGATTGATATTTTCAATAATATATAAACTTGCTAACTTCATTACTCTTGATGAATAGCTAATGCCCAATCTCTTCTTTTTTATGTTGTTTTTTCTTCTTCAACATCCTGATATTCAGTAATTCAACAATCATTGAAAAGAAGACTGCAAAGTAAATGTATCCTTTTGGTACGTGCTGATGGAACCCTTCCAAAACAAGCATAAATCCAATTAAAATCAGGAACGAAAGAGCCAGCATTTCAAGCGTTGGATTTTTGGAAATAAATGCACTGATTTTACCCGAGAACAACATCATAATTATCATGGCAATTACCACAGCAATAATCATAATAATAAGTTCTTCGGTTAGTCCAACAGCAGTTAGGATAGAATCAAATGAGAAAACAATATCCAGCATAACAATTTGTAAAACAACACGGCTGATCTTTGTATGCGCATATTCCTCTCCTTCGGGTTTTATGTCTTCCATTTTGTGGTGAACTTCCGAAGTACTTTTTGCCAATAAAAACAGACCTCCTAAAAACAAAATAATCTCTCGCACGCTAAAACCATATTCGGCAACATAAAACAATGGCTCGGTTAAATGATGAATCACCCACGAAATTGTTGCAAGAAGTATTATCCTGATTATCAGCGCCAAAGCTAAGCCAATGTTCCTCGACTTAGCCCTGGTTTCTTCAGGTAACTTATTCGAAACGATTGAGATAAAAATGATATTGTCAATGCCCAGCACAATTTCTAAAAAGGTAAGCGTCAGTAAAGCTATCCAGGCTTCTCCGTGTAAAAATAAATCCATGCTTTTTTTATATGATTTGGTCTACAAATCACAAAACTAGTTCTTTAATTTAAAATTTCCGATAGTTTATTGCATTAAACTTAATTAAGATGTGAATATCCTGAAAAGCTCAAATTTCACAACTTAAAATTTCTAATTTTGAAGAAATACTAAACTTACTTAAATTTCTAAACAAAATGAAAAAAATGGATTCTCTGAAACAGTTGATATTGCTACTTTCACTGTTTAGTTTTTGTTCTTTGGCAATGGCCCAGAAAGAAAGCGCTGAGGAAGAACGATTAATGAAGCTACCTGATATCCCTGGATATAAGACCCTTAAATGCGATTTACACACCCATTCAATTTTTTCGGATGGTGAAGTTTGGCCAACCATTCGTGTGCAGGAAGCGATTAAGGATGGTTTAGATGCTTTGGCAATAACTGAACACATTGAATATCAGCCATACAGCGTGGATATTCCTCACCCTGACCGAAACAGAAGCTACCAGATAGCCTTGGATGCAGCAAAAGGAAGTGATTTGATTGTGATAAGCGGAGCCGAAATTACCCGGAATATGCCTCCTGGTCATTCAAATGCTATTTTTTTGAAGGATGTGAACAAGTTAAATGTAAAAGATTCGGTTGAGGCTTTTAAACAAGCGAAAGAGCAGGGAGCTTTTATATTTTGGAATCATCCAAACTGGATTTTGCAACGCCCTGATGGCATGGCAACACTTACTGATTTGCACAGAAGGCTAATAAAAGAAGGTAAATTAAAAGGAATTGAAATTGTAAATGATGTAACTTTTTCCGAAGAGGCTTTTCAAATTGCAATTGACAATAATCTGGCGGTAATTGGAACTTCCGATATTCATGGTTTGGTCGACTGGCAGTTTAATATTTACAAAGGTGGTCATCGACCTGTTACCCTGGTATTTGCAAAAGAAAAAACGGAAGCATCGATTAAAGAAGCACTTATGGATAAACGCACTGCTGTTTGGTTCAACAATTATTTGTTTGGTTCAGCTAAATTTCTAGAGCCGCTAATAAAAGCATCCTTGGTTATTCATGAGGCAAAGCCTCTTTTAAATTGGGATGGTACCCAATCGAAAGTTCAAATTGTTGAAATTGACAATAATTCAGATGTTGAATATATTTTTGAGAACCTTTCTGAATACACGTTGCATACTACTGCTAAAGTACTGATTCTAAAGGCCCATGAAAAAACAGAAATTCAGGTAAAAACACTTGGTGCTGAAGCTCCTTATGGGTTGAAATTCAGAGTATTGAATGCTTTTACTGCACCCAAAACAAATGCAGAAATTACCCTTAATGTGAAAAGTGTTGAATAGTTTTAAATTTTTGCTAAGTGAGTGAGGGTTAATTAATTATGGTTAGCCCTATTTTTATGAATTAATGAATTCTTCCAACTTATAGTAAAACTCTTCAGGATTTTCAGAAGTCAAAGCATGTCCGCTTTTGCTAATCATTTGTTTTTCAGTAAAATCCAATTTCTTTAAAACAAGCATCTCTTTGTTCTCTTCACCATAGAAATATGCCTTTTTACAATTCAGATTTCTAAACTTTTCAAGTAACTCACCGCTATCTGATTCATTTACCAAAGAAACTGCGCTGTGGTAAACTGCATTAGCAGTTGTTTGCCTAAAATGCAGTTGCTCATGGTTGCTGAAAGCAAACAAATGCATTTTATACATGCCATTTTGGTATTCTTCAATTGATTTTTCAGCAATTCCGCGACTCATGAAACCACAATCTTCACCTATTAAGTTCCCTTCAATATTTGCGAATGATTTAACTTTTGCATAAGTTTCTGGTTTTAAGTTTAATGCAATAGCTGCTCCCATGCTGTGTGCTACAATGTGGATATTCCAAGTAGGTAATTCTGAAAGTAAATTATCAATTATTTTTGCCTGATCTTCCATTGTATAAGAAAAGTCTTCCGGCTTTGATGATTCTCCGAAACCAATATGATCAACAAATAATAGAGATTTATCAGGGAAGTAGTTTTTATCCAGGATGTTATTAAAACTATCCCAGGAACAGGCCAATCCGTGAAAGAAGAGTATAATTTCTTTAGAATCAGGGACGAACTTGCACTTAACATGCAAGCTGTAATTATATACCGTTATTGTATAATTAGCTAATCCTTTTTTTAATTTCATATTTTGGATCATATGTTATACCTCTAAATATATGATTTTTACATTTAGCAAGAAGTCTATAAAATTATTATTACTCATTTTGCAAATAAATTCTTACATTTATTATTAAAATTTAGTAGGTTTTTCATAGGGGACCAAAGAAAGATGGATGTTGAAAAGAATGAATATTCGCAATTGTCTGAAAGAGTCAAGGAGCTTGAACTTGAAAATCAAAAGCTCAAGGAACTCGTTAAACAAAACGAACGTGTTAATATTCAAATGATTAATGAAAGTCAGTCCTTCTTAAAAACAATTACAGATAACATGCCTGGCCACATTGCTTCTGTAGATGCAAATACCTTGATATACCAGTTTGTAAATCAGGCTTTTAAGGAGTCTTTTAATAAACCTGTAAGCGAAATTGTTGGAAGCCACATTAAAGATATAATTGGTGAAGCAAATTATAAATTTGCATTAAAATACATTGAAATTGTAAGAACAGGGCAGTCTGTTTCGTATGAAAATGTGTTTACTCTATCTAGTGGTAAACGATGGATAAAGGTAAATTATGTGCCTGATTTTGATGAACAGGGAAACGTAACCTCAATCATTGTTCTTTCGTACGACATCACTGAAAAGAAACAGTCTGAGATTGATTTAAAGAAATCGGAAAATGATTTACGAATTGCCAATGCTACAAAAGATAAGTTTTTTTCTATTATTGCGCACGATCTTAAAAACCCACTGAATACTATAAGGGGCTTTTCAGAACTTCTTTTGTCTAATTTGTACTCTTATGATTTGGATAAGGTTGCTGAGTTTTTATCAATGATTAATTCTTCGAGCAAAAAAGTATACACGCTTATTGAAAACTTGCTTGAGTGGTCAAGAGCACAAACAGGCCAGATTGTTTACAAACCTCAAAAAACTGAGCTTGAAGAGGTTGTTCTGGATGTCGTTAATTTTTCTGCAAACCTGGTAAAATCAAAAAATATTTCATTAACGCATAACATACCTGAAAAGCAAACTGTTTTTGCTGATAAAAACATGCTTAGCACGATTCTTAGGAATTTGATTACCAACGCTGTTAAGTTTACAAAGGAATTTGGAAAAATTGAAATACTTGCAAAGGAAACTAACAACAAAGTTATTGTTACAGTGGCTGATACAGGTATCGGAATGGCTGATGAGGTGAAGAACAACCTTTTTGAGATTGATGAAAAAATTACAACTGCCGGAACGAAAGAAGAAAAAGGAACAGGCTTAGGACTAATTCTTTGCAAGGAGTTTGTTGAACAGCATGGTGGTGAAATCCTGGTCGAAAGTGAGGTCGGAAAGGGCAGTCGTTTTAATTTTAGTCTTTTCACCAAAAAGCAGGATAAGGATATATAAGATTTTCAAGATTTTCTCTGCTAAAAATCAATAATTGATAAACAAACAATAATTATCTTGGCACGCAAAAATTAATACTGTACGAGCTGAAATTTTCGCCTTATTAACTGGTCTTTGTTGGGCGGTTGGTTCATTTCTTGAAAAGAAGGGAGTTACTCTTGGAAATTTTACCCCTGTAACTCTTACTTTTTTACTTTTAGGATTGATGAGGTGCTTAAAGGGAAATTTAAAGATTTGATTATTGTTTCGCAAGAAATATATCCTGACTTTGGCGGAGCGCAAATACTTTCGAAAATTTATCCTGATAATGAGCATTTTATCAGGTAGAATAAAGATGAGCCCAAGGAGTTAATTATTAAGTTTTTTACAAATACGCAAGGTGCTGAAAATAAACTTAATGTAGCATTAATGTGGGTAGTTGAACTCCATCGAATTAAAAGCCTTGAAAGGTTAGAAACTTTATTGGAAGAATATTTTAAGAAAGAAAAGACTAATGTGTCATCTGAATTAATGTTGCAAGAATATAATGGTCACCTCTTTTTTTCAATCAATGATATTTCTAAAGTTGCAGTTGAAACTTGTTTTGGTGATTGGATAGTAGCAACTATTGATAATTAGGAATGAAATAAACATCCAAAATTGAAAACGAATAGTTTCAAATTTACAAACTAATACTAAATGGTTATCATGTAACAGAAAATAAATTTTCTTAACATGCTAGTGTCATGTCAAGTATGATATTTTAGGTAATTGGCCAGGTGACAACACCTGTCTGGTGCACTTGTCAGGTGTTGTCACCTGACAAATTAGCCTTGGCATAACACTAGTCCTTCTGCATTACACCAAAAGCTTTTTTATTATCTTGATAACATTTCGGTGTAAAGTTTGTATCTCTGCAATATGCCCTTTGTTCAAAAAGGCGAAAGTTTTATTTTTGTATTTTGTTTTAATAAAACAATGAAGTTTTAATTACTTCGTTAAAGAATGGTAAATTAAAAAAAGCAGAAAATGAGAAAAACACTAGTATTATTTGTAATATTTTTAACCAGCAGTGCCATGTTTGCACAAAACCCGATTGATAAAGGACAATTTCAATTTAATGCAGGTTTGGGATTTTCGTCTTGGGGAGTTCCTGTTTATGCAGGTTTTGATTATGGAGTTCATCCAGATATTACTGTTGGAGGAGAGTTGTCGTTTAGAACTTACAATGATAAATTCTTAGATAAAAAATATAATCACACTATACTTGGAATTGTTGCTAATGGAAACTATCATTTTAATAATTTAATGAATATCCCGTCAAATTGGGATTTTTATGCTGGACTTAGCCTGGGTTTTTATTTTTGGAATTCTTCAGGTGATTACCCTGGGGATCATTCATCTGGAACCGGACTGGGTTTGCAAGTAGGTGGTCGTTATTATTTCAACGAAAAATTTGGGTTAAACCTTGAGTTAGGTGGTGGCACCATTGGCGCAGGCAAGTTTGGAGTTTCTATAAGATTTTAAGTTTTACTGCTAATTGCTAATAACATGGTTCTGAAAAGTTATACGGTTATTAGTAATTAGTTTTTCATCTTTTTTTCTTCTATTACTCTTCGCTTTTGATTTTGGTGAACATTTTGTCTTCCGTCATTTAATGATTCTATTGTTGCATATGGGTGCTTTATAAATAAGCCGTTGCTTTTTCTATGAAAAAAGCGTAAATTGATAAATAGAATTGGTAAAATGGCTATCCTTGTTATTTTGTTAAAAGGGCAAAATCAGTTAAATATAAAAGAGGTGTATAATGGCACAATTCGTTGCAATTAATCCAAGTGTTGAGGTTAACGGACAAACAGTACTTGCGTTGGTAAGTGGCTTGGGTCCGTTTCGCTCAAAAGGGATAGAAATTCTTAAAGAATGCGGTATTAGTGATATAAAGCCAGATGAATGGTATTCACAGCAAGGGTGGCTGAATGCGTTTAAGCACATCAGTGAAAATATAGGAAGTTCAACACTACTATTAATTGGGAAAAGTATTCCTGACAACGCTCAGTTTCCGCCAGAAATCAATGATATTTTTAAGGCACTCTCTGCTATTGACATAGCTTACCATATGAATCACCGACTAAATGGGCACACTTTGTTCAACCCTCAAACAGGCAGTATGACTGAAGGGATTGGTCATTATCATTATAAAAAGGTGAGTGACAACGAAATAGAAATTAGATGTGATAATCCGTATCCATGCGATTTTGATAGGGGAATTGTGATGCAAATGGCAAATCGTTTCAGGCCGGCTTATGCAAGAACCAGAATTGGTCATGACGAATCAAAAGGATGTAGAAAAAAGGGAGATGAAAACTGCATCTATACGATAAGCTGGTAATTTATCACCTTTATTTTCGTTCGAATTATAATTTCTCGCAACAGGTTTTAGTATCCTACAACTAAGAGAAATTCGTATCTTTTTATAATATTTTGTAACTTTACAGGGTAAGGATATCTATGATGACTAAATGTTATCTATGAGCGAAAAGCCCAGTTATCAGGATTTGGAAAAAGAAATTGCCTTATTACGTAAGGAGATTTCTGAGATAAAAAGCGGTAAAGGAGTATTCAATGGATATTTTGAAAGCAACACGGCCGTAATGCTACAAATTTACCCAGGTTCAAAGCGAATACTCGACGTAAATAATGCCGCATTGAACTTTTATGGCTTCTCTAAAAAAGAGTTTCTGTCTAAAACTATTTATGACATTAATACACTTTCTAATGATGAAGTTGATCGTTTGATGAAGATTGCCATTACAAAAAGATCAAACTATTTTGAATTTCAACATCAAATTGCAGATGGCTCCATAAAGGATGTAGAAGTTTACATGTCTCCAATAAAGATCGATGGAAGTGTTCGGTCGGTTGTTACTGTTAATGATGTTACTGCGAGAAAAAAGACGGAAGAAGAGCTTATTGCAAACAACATCCGTTTTAAAACCACAATGAATGCTGTGGATGCAGTAGTGTATGTTGCTGATTTTGATAGTTATGAATTACTTTTTGTTAATGATCAATTTGTTAAATTATTTGGTAATGGAGTTGGAAAAAAATGCTATGAAGTAATACAAGCCGGGCAGAGCAAGGTTTGTCCGTTTTGTACAAATGCATATTTAGTTGATGAAAAAAAACAGGCAAAGGAACCTTATGTTTGGGAAATCCAAAATACCATAACAAAACGTTGGTATCAGTGTCGGGATCAGGCAATAAGATGGATTGATGGACGGTTAGTAAGGCTGGAAATCTCAACAGATATTACCGAACGGAAATTAATGGAAGAGGAAATTCGTGAACGTGAAAAACAACTAGCAGAATTAAATATCACTAAAGATAAATTCTTTTCGATTGTAGCTCATGATTTAAAAAGTCCAATTAATTCTGCAATTGGATTTGCAGAGCTACTTTATCAAAAGTTTGATACATATACAATTGAAAAACAAAAAGAATTCATTACCATCATACGAAATAGTCTTTCTAATATTTATAAGTTGCTTGAAAATTTATTGCTATGGTCTCGGGCACAAAAAGGCACTATTGATTTTTCTCCTGAGTGGATAAATCTGCATTGGCTAACTAATGAAACGATTGATCTTTTAAAACAAGTTGCTGATAATAAGCAAATTTCAATAATTAGCGGTATACCTGTAAACACTACAATATTTGCTGATGAAAATATGCTTCATACTATTTTAAGGAACTTAATTTCAAATGCAATAAAATTTACTGAGCGCGGAGGGAGAGTTCTTATCGAAAGCCAGGTATGCGCTACTGGGGGCAAAAAAAAATATATGCAGATAATGGTAAAGGATAATGGTATAGGAGTTTGCGATGACAGACATGAAACATTGTTCGACATTTCAGTTGAAACAACAACAAAGGGGACAGAGGATGAATTTGGTACCGGACTTGGCCTGATTTTATGCAAAGAGTTTGTATCCAGGCATAATGGGAGAATTTGGGTAGAAAGCATATGTGGCGAAGGCAGCGAATTTTATTTCACGCTTCCTATTGAGACTACATTTGGTTAGAACTAAATTTTAGCCAGTGCCAAAAAAACGGCATGTAAACTAATGCTGATAATGAGGTACAAATTCCTGGCCTTTTCTGCTGAAAGTCCTAAAAATCGATATTGAATTGAGTTTACAGAGCAGCTCGATAAACAATCTCCACAAAGTGTACAGGTACTACCCGGCTTTTTGTTTTTTAAGTCCAAAATGTTTAGAGCGTCATATTTACAGGAAGGTATACAATGAGCACACATTGTACAATTATCTTGAATCTTGATTCTAAATGGATTAATGTATTTAAGATAGCTTATTAATGTTCCAATGGGGCAGTATACAGCACAATGAATCATCTTATGCTTTCTTTTCGACAAAATAGCAATGATTATTGCTCCAATAATTCCAAAACTTGCTCCAAAGGTAGCTGCATAAAAGACCTGAACATTTAGCAGGCGGAGTAAAATAGTTACAGTTATGACAAAAAAAAGGATACTGTGTTTGTATTTAAGCTTATTTTTAATGGGCTTCTTACTGGTCTTACCCTGTGAGAGCATTCCATCAATCGCTCCAAAATAACAAAGGTGACTGCACCATGTTGGACCCGAAAGAATAACCGTGCTTAAAAATAAGATGGTCATAAACGATGCTTCACCCCTGAATATTGGTCCACTTAAAATCATTGCAGGAACGGGCAAGTGTAATTTGCCTGTCATTAAAAATTTCTCAAATCCAATAAGACCTGCTAACAGTTGCCCAAAAAACACCAAACTAAAAAGAAACCAGCTGCGCTGCCTCCACAATGGTACATTTTTAGGAACTTTCATTTTGTGAATAAGGAAAGCAGCATATAATGCAATTACAAAAATCTCAAGGTATGCAAATTCTTCAATAAAGCGTTCAATAATAATTATTTGATTGCTTGTATTAAGGTGTACAATAGCAAGAAGACCTGCAACAATAACAAAGCAAGTTATTGATAAATTGTATTTTTTTATTGTTGCAATTATCATTTTTCAAAAATAAGAAATTGTACATATTGTTAAGTTTCGTAATTTAGTATATAAATTGCTAATAATACTTTGTCATGATAAAGCACATAAAGCACCCCGCAATAATAAAAGCCGCTGGTAATAAAGAAAAAAGAATTGAGGAATACTTTGGCCGGGTTAATTCTGGAACATCTGAAATTAGTATTGCTAAAATGGATAGCCCTGAAGGATGGATTGAACCTGGTCAGGAGCCCGAGTTTGATGAGTATACACTTGTCTTAAAAGGTAGCCTTGAAGTTAAAACCAAATCCAAGACCATTGTTGTGAATGAAGGTGAAGCCATTTTAATTCAAAAAAACCAATGGGTTCAGTACAGTTCTCCTTTTAAGGGTGGTGCGGAGTATGTTGCCATTTGTTTACCTGCTTTTGCGCCTGATATTGTGCATAGGGATGACGAGTAAAATAGGGAAGCTTTTATTTCCAATTCTTTTGCTGAAGGTAAATTAGGTTTTTCTTCAGTATAAAAATATTGTCTTTGCTGATTTTTAGATCTGAAAACTCATTTAGAAAGTCAAATTTTTGAGATGAGATTTCATGATTTGATAACGAATAGTAAAATATATTTTTACCGTTATTGTATATCAAGGTATTCCCTTCGATTTGAAAATTGTATTTAACATTAATTTTCAGATTGTTAGCTTTTTCTCCATACTGGTCAAACATCCAAATGGAGCCATTATCACCCGAAACATATAATTCGCTGCCGTATTCCATCATAAAGTTTATGGAAATAGGTTCATTTGAAATTTTGCTAAGATTGATAGTATTAGTAGAACCTTTTGGGTTGAAACTGTATTGAATTAACTTGTTTTGATATCCATCATAAAGCCAAATAGCCATTTGCTTTGATTTGCAAACAGCTAAAACCGAATAGTAACCCAAATCATTAAGACTAATAGGGTTACCTGCTGAGTTTAACTTGTTGTCTAAAAACAAAATTTGATTGAAGTCCATATAAAAAAGTAGTACCCTGAAAGGATCGGAGACATCAATAGAATGTAATTTTCCGCTCTCTAAATTGCTATATTGGGCTAATAATTTACCTTGAGATGTGTATTTTTTTAATATTGGATGCTGGTACACATAGATATTTCCAAATTTGTCAACTGTGAAAAGCTCTGGCTCCCGGTCCAGTTTAATAATTGGTTCCTGGGCGTTACATAGGGTTGAAATTAAAACAAGTATGATAATCCAAAAATATTTCATGGTGAAAAAATAACTATGAGCTATACTCTAAGACCTGAAAATTAATTTATACTAAACCAGTTTTAAATATTGTAAATTGAAATTTTAAAATGGCTTTGTATATGCCGATCGACTGGCAGTTTTGGTTTGCAAGCTTGTGAAGCAAACCAATTACTAACAGCGGTTCGGTATAAAAGTGACTTGATGAAATTAATGATTAATGAACTGTCTGCAAAATTCACGTTTTTTTGTACCTTGTCGCTACTATTTTTAAACCAGCAATTTACTGTTATGAAGTCAAAAGAATACAAGTTAAAAGTAACTGAAGAGCATGAAATTCAGGTATATGAGTGGTTGCCCAATGATTCGGAGAATATTAAAGGAGTTTTGCAAATTTCGCATGGAATGGCGGAACATGCAAAACGCTACAAATATTTTGCTTCATTTTTAACCGCAAACAACTATGCTGTTTATGCGAATGATCATCGAGGACATGGAAAAACTGCTGGTGAAATTGAAAATTTAGGTTTTTTTAGCGATGAAAATGGATGGAGGAAAGTTGTAGATGATTTAAAAGCTTTAAGCCTTCACGCAAAAGAAAAACACCCAAATAAAGCATTTTTTGTTTTAGGTCATAGCATGGGATCTTTTTTAATACGTGATTATATAAGTAAACCTCCGGTAAAATTAAATGGGGCAATAATTTCTGCTACAGCAGGTGATCCTGGATTATTAGGGAAAATGGGTGTTTTTATCACTCGGATTCTGCTTTTGTTTGGCTCTTCGAGAAAGGAAAGTAAGCTAATGGATTCGTTAAGTTTTGGAGCCTACAACAACAAGTTTAAACCTAACAGAACTAAGTTTGACTGGTTAAGCCGTGATAATGAGCAGGTTGATAAGTATATAGAAGATCCTTATTGTGGTTTTATTTGTAGTACTTTGCTTTTCAGAGACTTACTTACTGGACTGCTTTCTGTTAACAAGCAATCTTTCATTGACTTAGTTGCTGAAGATTTGCCCGTTTTGTTTTTTGCCGGAGGCAATGATCCTGTTGGCAATTTTGGTAAAGGAGTAATGGAAGTTCGCGATAAATTCAAAAATGCCGGTGTTAAAGATATTTCCTTTAAACTTTTTAAGGGTGGACGCCATGAAATGCTAAACGAGATTAACAAGGATGAGGTGTATGTTTATGTACTCGACTGGCTGAATAAAAATAATCAGTAAACAATTTATTACTGGTTCCTGAAAATTCTTTTGAGATGAAAAAGTTTGTTGAAATGCTTATCAAGGTAATTGTTGTATTTGTTGTGCTTGGTGTTTTACTTTTTACTGTTGCCTACATTAGTCAGGAAAAATTGATTTTTTTTCCAGATAAATTAGCTAAAAATCACGTATTTAACTTCTCTACACAGTTTGAAGAAAAGAACTATTCGATGGATGATGGAGTAAATCTTCATGGACTTTTATTTAAAACCGATTCATCCAAAGGTATTGTTTATTATCTACACGGAAATGCCGGTTCTGCAAGTACCTGGGGACATATTTCAAATGTTTTTACAAAGCACAATTATGATCTTCTTCTGCTTGATTACAGAGGCTATGGAAAAAGTGAGGGCAAGATTGTAAGTGAAAAGCAAATGTTTAGTGATGCCCAAAAAGTATATGATGAATTAAAAAATGAGTACAGTGAAGATAATATTATTGTTTTAGGGTATTCAATTGGGACAGGTATGGCTGCTAAAGTGGCTTCCGAAAACCATCCAAAATCCTTAATCCTTTTAGCACCATACTATAGTTTGCCCGATTTAGTAAGACATATATATCCAATTGTTCCTGGATTTATAGTTAAATACAAGTTTTTTACAAACAAATTTTTGGCTAAAACCAAGACTCCTGTTTATTTGTTTCATGGCTTAGAGGATGAGATAATTCCATATGAAAACTCTGAAAGGTTGTATGAAATATGCAAGCCAAAGGGAAAGTTGATTTTACTCAGGAACCAGGGGCATAATGGAATTAATGAAAATCCTGATTTTCAAAAAGAGTTGAATTCAATTTTGAATTAGGGCTTGCTGAAAAAGTCAGAGGTGCATTTGCTACAACTTAGCGAAGCGATATCTTCGACCAAAGGGAGAAAAATTAGCAAAGCGAAGATGTATAAGAATACTTCGAGCTGAAGCTGATGAAGTAGATGATGTGCCTCTGGCTAGCGTAATAATCATTAGTTTTTTGTTACTTGAAAATAAAGTTAATGCAAGGAAAAATTATTATTTTTTTAAAACTCTT
>JBNKRJ010000105.1:0-68955 GCA_050296515.1 Bacteroidales bacterium
CATTTATGAAGACGAAGGTGATAATTACAACTATGAAAAGGGACAGTACGCTGTAATACCTTTAAAATGGAACGAAAAAGAACAAAAACTGATTATAGGGAAGCGCACCGGAGAGTTTAGCGGTATGCTGAAGGAACGCAAATTTAAGATCGTTTTTGTTTCTAAAGATCAAAAGGTTTCTTTATCTGATGACGTTAATGGTGAAATAGTACAATATTCAGGTGAAGAAATTTCCTATTCATTAGATAAGTAAAAAAATACTGTTGGTTGACACAACCTTTAGGATTTTGGCGTTTGATAAAAAACAGAAACATTTTAATGAAAATAAAATACATAGTTGTTGTTTTGTTCATTTTCTTGATGAGTTGTGCTGGAAATGATGAAAAAAAACTTCCTGAAAAAGGTTTTGTTAGCTGGTTGCCTGCATCTACGTGGGAAGAGGCACTTTTATCAGGAAATGGAACGCTTGGTGCAATGGTGATGGGATACCCTTTTGAAGAAAAAATTATAGTAAACCATGCACTTCTTTATTTACCTAATGATGCCCCCCTTGTCCCTCCAGATATGGCAATCCATTTGGACGAAATCAGGAAATTGTCGTTTGATGGTAAATGGGAGGAGGCGGCAAAACTGGGTGTAAAAATCTGGGAAGAGGCCGGGTACGGTCCAAAAAGATGGACAGATCCTTATGTTCCTGCTGCTGATATAAGTATCTCTATGCCAGCCACTAATGTTGTCAGGTATCAACGAGGTGTTAATTTTAAAACAGCAGAAGCAATCGTTGACTGGACAGATGAAAATGGAGACTTTAGCCGAAAAACTTTTGTTTCAAGGGCAGATGGTGTCATTGTAACCCAAATTACCGGTTCGGGAGCAATTAATGCGATCATTGATTTTGGTAAGCATCCGCATAGTTGGGAACAGAATGCCTTTGTCAATTCATTAATTAAAAAATCTGAAACAAAAATTCTTGAAGAAGGACTTTTACAGTATCACTGTGAATATGCTAAACCTCACAGTCATAGCCCAAAGGGATACAATGGATTGTTGAAAGTGAAAACAAAAGGAGGGAGTCTAAAAGGTGTGGGAAATAAAATATCTGTCAGTGAAGCTTCCGAGGTGATGATTATTACTTCAATTGAGCCATTTTATAAAGAGAGCATTCAAAGCCTGGATTCTTTGAGTAATAAAATTAATGCTATAAATGCAGATTATAGCTACTTATTGGAAAGACAAAAACAAACACATGGAGAAATTTACAACCGAATGAGTTTGAATCTTTATCCTTCTGAAAAAGAACAGAATATGACTTCAGAAATCCTGGCGCTTCATGCAAAAGAAAAAACTACTCCGGGAATTATTCAGCGACAATTTGAAGCAGCCAGATATAATATTTTGTGTGCAACAGGTATAAATCCACCAAATTTACAAGGTATCTGGAGTGGAACCTGGACACCTCCCTGGTCAGGCGATTTTACGCACGATGGCAATGTTCAGGTGGCTATTTCAAACCTCCTCAATGGAAATATGCAGGAGCTAATGTCCGCTTATTTTGATCACCATGAAAGGTTTTTGCCTGACTATCGAATCAATGCCAAACAATTTTACGGTGCAAGAGGAATTCATGTACCTTCACACACCAGTACACATGGATTTAACAATCACTACGGTGAAAACTGGTGCCTTGAGTATTGGAATGGCGGAGCGGCCTGGACGGCTTCGTATTTTTACGATTATTTTCAATTCACACTCGATACCACATTCCTTAAAGAAAGAGCTTTTCCTTTTATGACGGAAGCGCTAGAGTTTTGGGAAGATTTTTTAGTGAAAGGTGAAGATGGTAAATACATTAGTGTTCCTTCTTATTCACCTGAAAACAACCCATTGGAACATCATTGGCAAAACTGCATTAATGCAACAATGGATATTGCATTGGTAAAAGAGTTAACAAATAACTGGATTGCAGCAGCTAAAATTTTGGGTATTGATACTACAGCGATAAATGTAAAAAGAGAATTATTGAAATATCTGCCTGATTATGAGATTAGTAAAGATGGAGTACTAAAAGAGTGGATGTGGCCTGGTTTTACTGATAATCAGGCTCACAGACATGCCTCGCATTTATATGGGCTGTATGAAGTTCCGGATGCTTCTTTTTCAAATTCGGAAAAGCTAAGAAATGCAGCCATTAAAACCATCAACGAAAGGATGAAAATAAGGAAAGAGCAACAAGGTGGTGAAATGGCTTTTGGAATGTGTCATTTGGGGTTTGCTTCAGTTAATTTGGGAGAAAGGGAAACTGCAACTGAAATTGTGGAATACTTATCCCGGTTTTATTGGACAAATGGAATGGCTACAACTCATAACCCCGGTAATTTGCTTAATATGGATATCAGTGGAGGTTTTCCATCCTTGATTACCAGAATGTTAGTCAATAGTAGACCCGGACAAATAGATATTTTACCTGCATTACCCGAGAAATGGGAAAAAGGCGAGGCCAAAGGAATACGTTGCAGGGGAAATATTGAGGTGAACCAAATTATTTGGAACCCCGAAAAGGTTGTTTTTTCCTTTACTTCAGGAGCTGAACAATCTATTGGATTAAAATTAGGACAAGGTTTAAAAGCCAAACAGGTTAAGATAAACAATGTTGTGTCGAAAGAGAAGAATAATTTGGTTATTGAAGTAAAAAAAGGAGTATCAACTGAAGTTGAATTTGACTTATAGAATGAAAATGAGAGGCGATTGGCAAAAATCGTTTCATTTATTCTGTTAAAATAATCAATATAAATGCTAAAAAAGAGAGTGCTTTAAGTTGAAATTATTAAATTGTCTTCATAATTATTTAATTTATAAAAGCAGATAGATTATCGACAGCAAAACAGGACATGTATCATTCTAAATTTAACATAAGGTTTATTTTATTAGTAAGCATATTCTTTTATGCTACTGGTGTTTCAGCAAATAATGGTTCAAATTATTCATTTATAAGAGTTGATGCAGCAGATGGTTTGGTCAACAACCAGATAACCTGTATTTTTAAAGATTCAAGAGGCTTTATTTGGATTGGTACTTCAGCCGGTTTGAGCCGGTACGATGGAATCCATTTTGTAAACTACAAACACAACGATAAAGATTCTTCATCAATCATTGATAATTTTATTGAAAGTATACAGGAAGATAGAGATGGAAATATCTGGGTCAAGACCAGGTGGGAGTATACCCTTTTTGAATTCGACAAAGAAATATTTAACAATAATATTGCAAGTATCTTAAAGAAAATTGGGATTCAAGGTGTTGTAAGTCAGATTTTTATTGATAAAAAGAAAAATAATTGGTTTCTGTCTCAAGTGGATGGCCGACCGTACATTATGGATTCACTAACAAATCAGCTTACAGATCCTTTTTCATCATCAAAAAATGGAAAGAAAAGGGTTCGAAGGATTTATCATTTTGGGAAGTCCTATTATTGTTTGTATGAAGATGCTGTGATTGAGCGTTTTAGTGATTCTAATTTTCGTCATGAGTCTGTTGATGATTATTTGAATCAGTTGTTTGGTAATGAAGGATTCCCCGGAAGTATCTTTGTTGACAAAGAAGGAGATATCTGGGCTTATGGGAATATTCAGGGGCTTTATCACTATCAAAGTTCCGGCAAAACCTGGAAACATTATACTACTGATTCGCCTACTCTTCGGCTTTCCAGTAATATTATCCAAAAGATCGCCCAGGATGATAAAGGCCTGATTTGGGTTGGAACAGATCATGGTGGAGTTGATATTGTAAACAAATTTTCGAACCAGGTACAAACAATTTACCATCAGAAACAAAATGATAAGAGCATACCGCAAAATTCAATTACGGATGTTTTTATTGACAATAATAATATAGTTTGGATTGGAACATATAAACAAGGAATTTGTTATTATCATGAGAGTATTCATAAATTTCTTCATTATCACTCCATAAATAATGATAAAAGCAGCCTTCCTTATAATGATGTTAACTGTTTTGTTGAGGACAAAAAAGGAAACCTCTGGATAGGAACAAATGGAGGGGGACTTATTTATTTTGACAGAACAAACAGGCAATATAAGGTATATAAACAACAAGCTGAAAATCTGAATGGGTTAAGCAGTGATGTTATTGTCAGTTTGTTTCTTGATAAAGATGGATTACTATGGATTGGGACTTATGCCGGGGGATTAAGTACTTATAACGGGAAAATTTTTGTCAATTACAGGGCTTCAAAACAATCAGGTTTAACAAGCGATAATATCTGGACAATAACTCAGGATAGCAAAAACCGAATTTGGGTGGGTACACTGGGTGGAGGAATTGTTTTATTTGATAAGCAGGAAGGAAAATTCCAGCCCGTTCCAACCAAAAGTGAAATTACTTTGCCAGAACCATTTGTCTCACAGATTTTTAGAATGCGAAACGGCAACATGTTTATAGGAACCAGTGATGGAATTATTTTTTATGATATAAATGAAAGCAGGTACAGATATCACCCTCGTAAAGCAAGTAGCAGACAGATAGAAATAAGTAATAACAATGTAAATGCTGTTTTTGAAGATTCAAGGGGCCTGCTTTGGATTGCGACAAGAGAAGGGCTTACTATGATAGATCCTAATTCGGATTATAAAAAGATATTTAGAACCGAAGATGGCCTGCCGCGAGACATCATTAACTGCATTTTAGAGGACGAGTACCAATCAATATGGATAAGTAAATCGAGTGGGTTAAGCCAAATTGTTGTTGCTCCTTTAAAACCTGGTGGTGAATATGAATTCTCAGTATTTCATTATACCGAAGCTGATGGGCTTCAGGGACAGGAGTTTAATGTAAATGCTTGTTGTAAAACAAAGAATGGAGAGTTAATATTTGGTGGACCTAATGGTTTCAACTTGTTCCAAACTCAGAATATAAAATACAATAAGTACTTGCCTAAGGTTGTTTTTACTGATTTCCAAATATTTAATAAGTCGGTAAAAGCTGGCAAACCTTTCGAAAATCGAACAGTATTAACAAAATCAATTGTTTCGACTAATAAGATTGTACTTAATCATTCGATGAATGTATTTTCAATTGAATTTGCTGCCTTAAACTTTTTTGTACCTGAAAAAGTGAAGTACAAATATATGTTACAGGGATTTGATAAAGACTGGGTTAACTCAAATGGAGGAGAACCAAAGGCAGTTTATACTAATTTAAATCCAGGAACTTATGTTTTTAAAGTAAAGGCTTGTAATAACGATGGAGTGTGGGATGATGCATATTCGCAGCTTCGTATTACCATACTGCCTCCTTTTTATGCTTCCCCAGTAGCATACCTTATCTACCTGGTAATTATTGTTGGGCTTGTTATTTATTTCAGGTATGCTATGTTGAAAAAAACTAGACTGAAATTCGAAATTGAGCAGGAAAGAATTCTGGCAAAGAGGAATCATGAGCTGGATGAGATGAAGCTCAAATTTTTAACCAACGTAAGCCATGAATTCAGAACTCCTCTTACATTGATTCTGACACCTATTGAAAAACTGAGAAAAAAAGAAACAGAATCGACAAAAATGAAACTGTTGGAAACAGTCGAAAGAAACGCCAATAATCTTCTTGAACTGGTCAATCAATTACTTGATTTTAGAAAGCTTGATTTGCATGGCTTAAAGTATAATCCGGCATATGGCGATATTGTTTCGTTTCTGAAAGATGTTTGTGAAAACTTTAAAGAAAGTTTTGAAAAGAAAAGTGTTGAATTGATATTTAAAAGCAAACTTGATGAATTTTATTTCATGTTCGACAGGAATAAGCTTCAGAAGGTGATGATGAACCTGGTTTCAAACGCTTTAAAATTTACCAATCAGGGCGGAAAAGTAAGGGTGCTTGTAAAAAGTGAAATATTTGGCGATGCTGAGAATATCATTATTAAAGTAAAAGATACTGGTATTGGAATTTCAGACGAGGAAAAGGATAAGATTTTTGAACGCTTTTATCAATCAAAAAACAACATTTCTCTGGGTGTTTCAGGTAGTGGTATTGGATTGAACCTGGCAAAGGAAATGGTTATTTTGCATGGTGGTGCAATACATGTTGAAAGTGAGCTTGGAAAGGGAGCTGAGTTTATTGTAACATTG
Source organism: Bacteroidales bacterium (assembly GCA_050296515.1). Taxonomy (GTDB): domain Bacteria; phylum Bacteroidota; class Bacteroidia; order Bacteroidales; family NBLH01; genus NBLH01. Next base: position 6,138 of record JBNKRJ010000105.1, read on the forward strand.
CCAACAAAGTTTAAAGAAAAACTGGAGAATGTTGAAGAGGAAGATCAAAAGTTGACTAATGAGGACGCACAGAAACTAATATTAGTAGAACCAAAGAACGAGGAAAAGCCTGTAATACTGCTTATTGAAGACAATTTTGATTTCAGGAATTTTATGAAAGAGTCTCTGGATGAGAATTATATTGTTCATGAAGCGAAGGATGGAATAGAAGGATTTGACATGGTTCATAAAATCATCCCCGATTTGATCATCAGTGATGTAATGATGCCAAGGATGGATGGTCTTGAATTATGCAGAAAATTAAAAGGAGATATCCGTTCTTCGCACATTCCGCTAATTCTTTTGACCGCTCGAACTGCAGACGAAGACAAAATTAAAGGACTGGAAATAGGTGCAGATGATTATATTACCAAGCCATTTAATATGGATCTGCTTTTGTTGAGAATTCAAAATGCGATGGACAGGCGCAAAAAAATTCAACAACAGTTTCAAAAGAATGTTTCCATTGAGACTTCCGAAGTTGAAGTTCCTTCGATGGAGGAAAAGCTGATAAAAAAAGCAGTAGCCTTTGTTGAGAAGAATATTGATGAACCCAAATTCTCAGTCGAAGATTTAAGTGCTGAATTGGGTATGAGCCGAGTATATCTGTATAAAAAGCTACTTGCTATAACAGGGAAAACACCAGTAGAGTTTATTCGAATAATTAGATTAAAACGGGGAGCACAATTACTTGAAAAAAGTAAAATGAATGTTGCTGAAGTTGCTTATGCAGTAGGGTTTAACAGTCCCCGGTATTTTAGCAAATATTTTAAAGACGAGTATGGAGTATTGCCCAAAGCTTATATGAAAATGTATGGTCGTCAAACAGACGATAGAATTGATATTACATAGAGTTTAAATCACAAGAAAAAAGTAACCAAAATCTATTCATAAAATACTTAAGAAATGAAACATATTATTACCATTCTGCTGCTGGTGGTAGCAGTTCATTTTATGTCTGCACAGGAAAAATCCCGGGAAAAAACTTTATTTGATTTTAACTGGAGGTTTGCTTATGGTCATCCATATGATGCAGAACAAGACTATTCCCACGGAACGGCTTATTTTTCTTACATTACCAAAACAGGAAATGGCGATGGTCCTGCAGCGTTTGATTTTGACGATCGTTCATGGCGTACATTGGACCTTCCTCATGATTGGGCTGTAGAACAGGGTTTTTCTGGTGATGCAAGCCACAGTCACGGGTATAAAACAGTAGGCCGTAAATTTCCTGAGACCAGTGTGGGATGGTATCGAAAAACATTCGAGATACCTGCTTCTGACAAGGGAAAGCGTATTTCTATTCAATTTGATGGAATTCATCGTGATTCAAGGGTATGGATAAATGGCTTCTACCTGGGCAATGAATCCAGTGGATATTACGATATCAATTATGATTTGACACCTTACTTAAATTATGGTGGGCAAAATGTTATAGCAGTGCGGGTTGATGTTACTCTGGAAGAAGGCTGGTTCTACGAAGGTGCGGGGATTTACCGCCATGTTTGGTTAACCAAAACGAATCCTCTGCACGTAGCCTGCAATGGCACTTTTGTAAAATCAGAAGTGAAAGATAATTATGCTCTCTTAACAATTGAAACAGAGATTGGTAACGATTTTTATTCCGGTAAAAGTTTTAAGCTGGTTCACCATGTTATTGATCCTAAAGGGGATAAGGTAGCATCAAATACTGATGAGAGTTATTCAGTGAATGCTTATTCTTCGTTATTTGTTCACTCAAAAGTAGAAGTTAAAAATCCAATGCTCTGGTCGCTTGAATCCCCTAACCTTTATAAGCTTGAAACACAGTTAATAAACAATGGAAAGGTGGTGGATGAGTATGAAACGACCTTTGGTATTCGCACCATTAAATTTGATCCTGACAAGGGATTTTTCTTAAACGGTGAGCATGTTAAAATAAAAGGAACCTGCAACCACCAGGATCATGCAGGAGTTGGGACAGCTATCCCGGATGCTTTGCAGGAATATAGAATACTTCGCTTAAAAAGCATGGGAAGTAATGGATACAGGACAGCCCATAATCCGCCAACGCCAGAACTACTGGATGCCTGCGATAAATTAGGCATGTTGGTAATGGATGAAAACCGCTTGTTATCAACCGCACCTGGTGCAATGGACAGGCTTGCCCGCATGATTAAGCGTGATCGCAATCATCCTTGCGTTGTAGTTTGGAGTTTGGGGAATGAAGAGTGGTCTGTAGAAGGAAATGAAAAAGGATCGCTGATTAGCAATGAATTACAGGCATTTGCCAAAAAACTTGATAATACCCGTCCGTATACCCTGGCTGAAAGTGGTGGCTGGGGGCATGGTGATGTTGGCCTTGATATGATTGGCTTTAATTACCTGAAGCATGGAAACGCAAATGAACATCACAAACGTTTCCCTCAACAATTGTGCATAGGTAGTGAAGAAAGCAATACACAAGGAACCAGAGGTATTTATTTTGATGATATTGAAAACGGGCGCATGGCTTATGTTGATCGTAGTCCGGGTGGTACTCGTATCGAATACGGATGGAACTTTTATGATGAACATCCTTACCTTTCAGGCTTGTTCATTTGGACAGGTTTCGATTATCGTGGGGAGCCCAATCCATTAGTCTTTCCTGCGGTATCCTCACAATTTGGAATTTTGGATATGTGTGGATTTCCTAAAGAACCTTACTATTATTTGCGCTCATGGTGGAGAGCCGAAGATTTCATCAAAATTACCCCCCATTGGAATTGGCAGGGGAAGGAAGGCGACACCATTCAGGTTCGTGTTAACAGCAATTGCGAAGAGGTAGAATTATACCTGAATAAAAAACTTCTTGGAAGGCAGTTGATGAAAAGAAATGGCCTTCTGAACTGGTTTGTGCCTTATAAATCAGGTAGTTTGGTGGCCAAAGGATACAAAAAAGGAAAGCTGGTTATTGAAGATAAAATTGAAACTACCGGGGAACCTCTGGCAATTAAATTAGAGGCAGATCGAAATAAAATTATGGCAAACAAGGATGATGTTTCAGTCATTACTGTAAGTGTAATTGATGGAAAGGGGCGTGAAGTTCCTGTTGCCAGCAATGAAATTTCATTTGAAATTGAAGGGCCTGCAAAAATTATTGGTGTAGGCAATGGCGATCCTGCAAGTCACGAGCCGGATGTATTTATTGCCAAAGTAGAACAATTACTCTTGGGAAATGGGAAAATAGCTGTAGTGAATGAGGATGATAGTCAGTCAATTATGCCGGATTTTAATGACGCTTCGTGGCCAGTTTATGTTAAAACTCAGGAACAGATGATTTATCCTCCTGAAAAAACAGTTGTTGCCCGAATTGAATTTGACATGCCTGAATTTAAAAATGAAACACAGGTTACTTTATTCGCAAAAAGCCTGGCAATTGACCAAAGCATTTATTTAAATGGAAAGTTGATTGCTGCAAATATAAAACGCGATACACTGGAACAGGTATTCATATTGGATCATCAACTTCTTAAACCAGGTAAAAATGTTTTGGCCTACAAAGGGAAAGCACTATACAAACGCACCGAATGGGAGGACTTAAATACAAATCCCGGATTAATTCAAATAAAAACTCCTGCAGAACAATGGAAAAGAAAACTATTTAATGGATTGGCACAAGTAATTGTCCAATCTAAAAGTTCGTCCGGAGAAATAGTTTTAAAGGCTTCTTCGCCCGGGCTGAAAGATGCGGCGATAAAAATCATTTCAAAATAACTCTAAAAAAACAAATCCATGAAATTCTTTATCCTAAGTCTTTTACTTTTGGTTTTGCTGATGGGATGTAGGAATGAAACTGAAGTAATTGAAAACCCGGTTAAAACCTTCTGCAATCCCATCAACATAAATTATCGGTTTTGTCTTGATAAACCATCCAGAAGAGAAGCTGCTGATCCGACAGTTATTTTGTTTCAAGATAAATATTTGCTATTTACTTCTAAATCAGGAGGATATTGGTGCTCGGATGACTTGTTGGAATGGGATTTTATTGAGACAAATGAAATCCCGATTGAAGATTATGCTCCAACGGCAATTGTTTTGGAAGATACAGTATATTTTATGGCCTCTTCTTATGAAAAAAACACCATTTATAAATCTGCTGACCCATTAAGTGGAAAATGGCAAATTGCATTGGATTCATTGGAAATCCCAACATGAGATCCTGCTTTTTTTCAGGATGAGGATAATCGATTGTATTTATATTGGGGCTGTTCGAATGAAAATCCGATTTATGGTGTGGAATTGGATTACAAGAATAATTTTTCGTTTATTGGAGAACCAAAAGAACTAATTCATGCCAACCCTTCAGAACATGGCTGGGAGGTTCCGGGGGATTACAACACAAGAAAAGAGACCAATCCATGGATTGAAGGTGCCTGGATAAATAAGTACAAAGACAAATATTATCTTCAATATTCCGGACCCGGGACTGAGTTTAAAAGTTATTCGGATGGAGTATACATTGCTGATAACCCATTAGGACCTTATACAATTCAACAACATAATCCATTTGCATACAAGCCGGAAGGTTTTGCAGCAGGGGCAGGGCATGGAAGCACATTTAAGGATAAATCCGGCAATTACTGGCACATTGGAACAGCCACCATTTCGATAAAACATATGTTTGAAAGGAGACTGATGTTATTCCCGACTCGACAAGGATGGAATCATGCATGCTTCCACCAGATTTGCTGATTATCCTCTTCAAATGCCAGATGGAAAGGCAAATACATTTGAAGACTATTTCCCGGGATGGATGCTACTCTCCTATAATAAAAAGGTGGAAGTCTCTTCGTCAATAGATACTTTATTATCAAAAAATATTACGGATGAAACCCTCATAGAGGGATTTATATAGAATTTAATCACTTTACAAAAGAGTATGTTTAACCTTGCAAAGCTCATGAACTCCATATAAATAGTTTAAGAAAAGTGAATAAATTTCAACAACTTAACTAAAGTTTAAACAAGTGAAAACATAAGAACCTACTGGGCGGCACAAAGTGGCGACAGTAGTGAATTCGTAATCATTGACTTAGGTGAAAATTATGATGTTTACGCTGTTCAGGTAAATTTTGCAGAGCACCATACTGAGATTTACGGAAGGCAAGCAGGACTCAGGCATCGATATATTCTGGAGACTTCATATGACGGCAAAACCTGGTCTGTTTTGAGTGAAAAATCACGGAATGCAACGGATAATGTTCATGTTTATAGTCAATTAAGAGAAAAAGTAAATTGCAGGTATGTAAGAATAAAAAATAGGGAAGTACCAGGTGGTAATTTTGCACTCAGTGGGTTACGTGTGTTTGGCAAAGGAAATGGGAAAATACCAAACGTTCTTGAGAATTTTACGGTAAAAAGGAATCAGGATGATAAACGAAGTGTTCATTTAAATTGGAAACGGTCAACAGGTGCAACTGGTTATAATATCTGCTATGGCACAAATAAAAATAAGCTATACCAACATTATACTGTTTACTCAGATACTTCGCTCGAAATAAATAGCCTCAATGTTAACCAAGCGTATTATTTTGCTATTGATGGATTTAATGAGAATGGCATTTCTCAAAAAAGTCCTGTAGTGATTGGTGATTGATTTAATTCATTTTTCTTTTAATGTGCAGAAATGCAGGCGTTTGTTGGTGTTGAGGTTGATAGGTTTACATTCTATCATGAATCATTAACATAACAGACATACCTGTCGTCTGTTACCAATATACCTTTGTTTTTACCTAATTAGTAACCCAAAAAAATATTGGAGAAATGAATATTTTAAAGAAATCAATTGCTGGCGTGTTAAGTATTTTATTTTTTACGAATACTATACATGCCCAAATACAAAATACAGGGATGTTGAATGAGCCTGTAGACATTAGTGCAGATTTTTCTAGTTTTAAGAATACCTATTATTTTGCCGATGAATTGGCGAGTTTTAATCCTAAAACAGGGAGTGGAGAGGTTATTTATAAGCGATATGAATTTGTTACAAGATTGGCTTTCAATAATATGCTTTCTGTTTTGAAACCAGTAAATCCTAATGAATTTCCAACTGTTGAATACGAAGCTTCTCCGAAATTGCCATTTTCTATTGAGTTTGTTAGTCCGAAAACAATTAGGTTAAGAATGCAATCCGGATTGGAAGTTGGAAAAGAAGAGCCATCCTTAATGTTAGTAAACGGCAAAGCACCGAAAGATGATAGTTGGAACTATTCATTTGAGAATGGTCAGCATATTTATAAAAGCGAATTCGGGAAGGTTGTTGTTTCTGTTAAGCCCTGGAGAGTTGCGTTTTATGATGCAAATGGTAAATTGCTAACGCAAACCAATCATCATGTTGATAATGTGGAAGCCACATATACTCCAATTATGCCTTTTGCTTTTGTCAGAAGAGCAAATGATTATTCCCGAAGTTATAATGCCGCTTTTTCCTTAGAACCGGGTGAAAAATTATTTGGTTGCGGAGAATCTTACACCGAATTTAATAAAAGAGGGCAAAGGGTGGTTTTATGCACGGATGATGCAAACGGAATCCAAAACGAAACCATGTACAAACCCATTCCGTTTTTCCTAAGTAGCAGGGGATACGGAATGTTCATGCATACAACAACTCCCATCACCTGTGATTTTGGAAAATACTTTAGCGGAGTTAACTCCCTGATGATTGGTGATGAATCGTTGGATTTATTCATTTTTCTGGGGGAACCAAAGGATATTCTAGATGAATACACAAATCTTACAGGAAAAGCTGCAATGCCTCCGCTTTGGTCATTTGGGTTTTGGATGAGCCGAATCACCTATTTTTCAGAAAAAGAAGGCAGAGAAGTTGCTAAAAAGCTGCGCGACAATAAAATACCTTGTGATGTTATCCATTTTGATACCGGATGGTTCGAAACGGACTGGCAGTGCGATTACCAGTTCTCCAAATCAAGGTTTGAGGATCCGGCGAAAATGATAAAAGATTTAAAAAAGCAGGGATTTGAAATTAGTTTATGGCAATTGCCCTACTTTGTGCCTAAAAACGTACTTTTTAAAGAAATTATAGACAAAGGATTATTTGTAAAAAATCCCAAAGGTAATTTAACCTACGAGGATGCAGTGCTTGATTTCTCTAATCCAAAAACAGTTGAATGGTACCAGGATAAAATCGGAGGACTTCTTAAACTTGGAGTGGGGGCCATAAAAGTCGATTTTGGCGAAGCAGCTCCTTATAATGGAATTTACGCATCGGGGAAAACCGGATTTTATGAGCATAATTTATATCCATTACGATATAATAAGGCAGTGGCTGAAATAACAAAAGAACTTAAAGGTGAGCAGATTATGTGGGCCCGTAGTTCATGGGCTGGTAGCCAGCGATATCCGGTGCATTGGGGTGGCGATCCTGCCAATACAAATTCTGCCATGGCTTCAACTCTCAGAGGGGGCCTATCGATTGGTCTTAGCGGTTTCTCTTTCTGGAGCCATGATATTGGCGGGTTTGTGTTAAAAACACCGGAAGATATTTACCGACGATGGACACCCTTTGGAATGTTAACTTCGCATGTCAGGAGCCACGGAGCACCACCAACTGAACCATGGGAATACGGTAAATCATTTATGGATGCCTTTCGAAAAGCGGCAAACATGAGGTATGAGTTAATGCCATATATCTATGCTCAGGCGAAAAAATGTACTCAGACTGGTCTGCCAATGATGAGGGCACTGTTTATTGAATTTCCCAACGATCCGGGATCCTGGTTAATCGATAATGAATATTTATTTGGTTCGGATATTTTGGTGGCTCCATTGTTTGATGACGAAAAAGAAAGGGATGTGTATCTTCCTACAGGAATTTGGATTGATTATCAAACTGGTAAAAGCTATAAAGGTGGATGGCACAAAATTGAGGCAGGTGAAATACCGATTGTAATGCTGGTCAGGGATGGAAGTATTATACCTAAAATAAAACTGGCACAATCAACCAAACAAATGGATTGGACTGAATTACAATTAAAACCGTTTCTTTCTGAAACAAATAGTGCTAAGGGGTTTGTTTGTTTACCATCAGACAATATTTTAAGAGAAATTGAAATGAAAAATACAAATGGGGAGTTGGTCATTGAAAAAAAAGAAACCAACCCTCATATAAAGATGCTTATTGTTAATGATTAATTAGTAAGATTCTAAGGTAGTTTATATCAATTGCAAATTAATTTTACTCGCTTCGCTTATGAAGGTAAACAAATTGATTTTCAGAACGTAGCCTCAAATTGGTGTAAACTATCTAATAAACATATTAATTAGTTTTCTTAGGGAAAGTCCACTTGTAGTGGATCCTTCCCTTTTTTCAAAAATTATCTTTTGGGACAATGAGAAAATATTCAGTCATTATTCTATTTGTTTTTAGTTTTCTCCTGAATAACATAATTTTTGCGCAAAACCATCCTTTCAACAACCCAAATCTGGATACAGAGAAGCGAATTGATAACCTTCTATCATTAATGACATTACAGGAAAAAGTAGCCTGTTTAGGGACAAATCCTTCTGTTCCCAGGCTAGGGGTGAAAGGAACTGGTCATGTAGAGGGATTGCATGGACTGGCGATGGGCAAACCCGGCGACTGGGGAAAGAATCACCCTGTTCCAACAACGACTTTTCCGCAATCTATTGGAATGGGACAAACATGGGATACAACATCTATGCGATTACTTGGAGAAACGGAGGCCTACGAAGTAAGATATTTGTTTCAATCGCCTGAATACCAAAGAGGTGGTCTTGTTGTTCGTGCACCCAATGCTGATCTGGGAAGAGATCCTCGATGGGGCAGGACCGAGGAATGTTACGGAGAAGATCCTTTTTTTAACGGAAAAATGGCAGCCGCATTAATTCGGGGCCTTCAGGGAAATCATCCAAAATATTGGAAAGTTGCGTCTTTAATGAAGCATTTTCTTGCTAATAGCAACGAAGATACAAGGACATTTTCATCCTCGAACTTTGATGAACGCTTGTTGCGGGAATATTACGCTTTGCCATTTCAAATGGGTGTTCAGGAAGGAGGCTCCAGAGCTTATATGGCTGCCTATAACAAAGTGAATGAAGTCCCCATGATGGTGAATCCTTTATTAAGAGAACTGACCATAAAAGAGTGGGGACAGAACGGGATAATCTGTACAGATGGTGGGGCATTAAAGTTGTTAATCTCTCATCATAAATACTATAGCTCATTGGAAATGGGGGCTGCCATGGCAGTGAAATACGGAATCAATCAGTTTTTAGATAAATACAATGAAGCAATTAAAAGGGCCTTGGAAATGAAAATCATTTCTGAGAAGGACATAGATGATGTTTTAAGAGGTGTTTTCAGGGTGATGATAAAGCTGGGAATGTTTGATGCGGAGGAATTGAACCCTTATACAAAAATTGGAAAGGACAATGAACCAGAACCATGGAAATTGGAAAAAAATAAGAAAATTGTCAGGGAAGTCACTCAAAAATCGATTGTTTTATTAAAAAATGAGGCTTTAACATTACCAATTGATCGAAAAAAGGTCAAATCAATTGTGGTTATTGGAGGACTGGCGAATGATGTATTATGTGATTGGTATAGCGGTTCACCTCCCTATAAAATTACCCCACTTGAAGGCATTAAGAAAAAAGCAGGAAAGGAAGTCTCAGTTGCTTATTTTCCTGATTCGAAACTTCAGGAAGCTCTTAAAGCTGCTAAAAATGCTGATTTAGTAGTCGCTTTTGGAGGAAATCATCCAACCGGTGATGCAGGGTGGGCAAAAGTGACAAGGCCAAGCTATGGAAAAGAGTCCGTTGATCGAAAAACATTGAACATGGAAGATGAAGAATGGATTAAAAAGGTTTACGAAGTAAATCAGAATACAGTTTTGGTTTTGGTGAGTAGTTTTCCATATGCAATCAATTGGTCACAACACAATTTACCAGCAATTGTGCAAACGGCGCATAATAGCCAGGAACTTGGCAATGCTTTGGCAGATGTGTTATTTGGCGATTATAATCCGGCAGGAAGACTGGTTCAAACCTGGCCTATTTCGGATTCTCTTCTTCTTCCACTTTTGGATTACAATATCAGGAACGGAAATACTTATTTGTATGGTAAAAATAAACCACTTTATCCTTTTGGTTATGGCTTAAGTTATACGGAATTTGAATATTCAAATCTTGAGATTAATTATGGTAAGGACAGGGCTATAGTAAGTTTTGATGTCAAAAATATTGGAAAATATGATGGTGATGAGGTGGCCCAGGTTTATGTTTCTCATATTGGGTCATTGGTAGAACGACCTATAAAAGAACTAAAGGGTTTTTCAAGATTTTATGTGAAAGACGGAGAGAGCATTAAAGTGAATATTCCCATAGAATATAAGTATTTAAAATATTGGGACAATGAGTTGAAAAAGTATATTCTTGAAAAAGATAAAATAGTAGTAAAAGTAGGAGCTTCTTCGGAAGACATCAGGCTAAAAGGTAGTTTCATTATTGATTAACCATTTTCTGAAAAAATTTGAAATATAAAAACGCAGGAAGATGTATGAGATGTTATATTGTTGATAATTAGTGTTTTATATTGTGCGGATATGCGGCTATGCGGCGTTTATCTTTAACAGGTGATGACTTAAACCTGCATTTTGCATCTCGTGCTTACTATCTGGAATATGTTACCAGCAAGGCAAAAGAGAATGGTTTGATTCCTTTTTACTGGGACGCTGGCTTCACAGGCGATAAAGGTACAGGGATCTTTGATAGGAGTAATCTCACAATATCTGTCAACAAGCATTGAATGCTTTGATTAATGGTGCTAATTAATAGTAATTCAATCATATCCATTAAGCTGATCTGCATATAAAGTATGGGTATTCAATAAAATAATACCTAGTCCAAAAGCTACAGCAGCAGGACGGAGAAATATGAAAATATGCTTCAATTTTTGATTTCCCGGGCAATTATTTCAGCTATTTTTCTTGCACCTTGCTCGTTTGGATGAATACTGTCGGGAAAATTGGCAGCTTGATCCATCATTTGATGATACAAATCAATAACTGGCAGATTGTTTTCTTTAGCAACTTCTTTTACAACTGGAATAACACCATTTACAACAGTTGAATCATTAATGCCCCATCTTGTTTTAAAAACAGGAACTGGTAGGCACAAATAAATTTTAGGTTTACTTGAAATTGTAATTAAGGTATCAATAAGCTCCTGATAATCGTCTTTATAGCTTTTTGCATCCCAATTTTGTGGTTTTGTATCATTAGTACCAAGCTTTATTACAATAATATCCGGTTCAAATTCAAAAACATTCGAAAATTCTTTGCAAATCCAATAGGGGAAATCACCTTTCTTTTGCAAGGTAGTTGCACTTCGGCCCAGGTTTAAAACATTGAAATTTGGTCCTAAAATACTGTCAAGAACAACCGGATAGCTGGCTTTGCTTTGCTGGGCTAATCCATATCCTTCTGTTATACTATCACCAATGCAAGCAACTTTTGAAATATGTTTTGTACAGGAAACTGAAAAAATCAGGAAGGTGAATAAAATTATGTGCTTAGTTCTCATCTATTTTGTTTTAATTATAGTAATGTAAAGCTAGTTCATATTTGATTATTTGACAGTATTATTTGTTCATAATTGATGTTTGTGATGTTAAATTAACAAGTGGCTTATATTATGAAAAGCTTATGAAACTTGCTTTTGGTGAAATAATCAACTATTAAAACAAGAGAATTTATTTGAAATGGAAGAATGAAGTTATCAGTATTTTTTAGATATTTTTGTTATTTCCTGGCTTTCAGATGGTTGCAGGAGCGGGGCAGAATATTTTTTATAAATGAAGCAACAAGAAGTAATGATGTAGCATCTAATCAAATGATTGTGTGATAATTCAAGCGTTTAATTAATCGTATTTTAGCTGTGAGTTGTTGAGCTTTCTAAATTTGACTTTTATTATTTTACTTTGTAACATGATAACATCTGGTAGAATCATATTTTTGGCTGTTTTTGTCTCAATTGCACATGGGGTGTTTTCTCAGACAAAGGAAGCTAATTTTGAGCTTTACACACATCTTAATGGGTTATCCAACAGCCACGTAAACTGTATCAGTCAGGATTCAAAGGGGTTTATGTGGTTTGGGACAGACTACGGGCTCAATAAATTTGATGGCTTTAATTTTACAACTTACAATAATAATCCTCAAGACAAAAGCAGCCTTCCAAGTGATGAAGTTTCTGCACTGTATTTAGATAAAATGGGATTTCTTTGGGTTGGGACCTATAACGGACTTGCAAAATTTGATCATTATACAGAAAAATTTCAGAATTATTTTATTAATGAAGACTCCATACACTACTATAAACCTGTAAGAGCTCTTGTTGGAGATGAATCAGGAAAAATATGGGTAGGAACCTCAGGAAATGGTGTGATGGTCATTGATGCAAATACCGGGACCTATCCAAAAGAACTAAATGAGGTTTTGGCTGCAAAAATAGGCAATGAATATGTTTATGCACTAGCGCTGGATTCGCATTATAATTTGTGGATAGGGACTGAAGGAAACGGAATAGAAGTTTTTAATGTTAAAACTTTCGAGGTAAAACGTGTTAATATGAGTAATTCTGCTTTGCAGAGTAACTGGATATTAACAATTTTTGAAGATTCGTATGAGAATATATGGATTGGAACAAGAGGTGGAGGCTTATCCGTTTTTAATTCAGGAAAAAATGAGTTTATAAACAACCTTCATATTGATAACATTGAAGATGAAATTTATTCTTTCGCACAAGGGCAGGATGGTTCATTATGGATTGGGACAAACTATGGTGGGCTAATTACCTATGATTATAAAAATCAACAATTTAGCAAGCATACAATCTATGCTGCAGAAAATAACTTTAAAGGAAAAAGGATAAGAGCTTTGTTCTCTGATGAGGATGGGAATATATGGCTTGGGATTCATCAGTTGGGGGTCAGTTTAATGAAGAACTATAATTACCCTTTCAGACAATCCAATATCAGGCTCCCGGATGAAATACAGACCAATAAAATTTCAATTCTTGGAATTTTGATTGATAGTCAGCAGAATCTCTGGATAGGTACAGATGGTAATGGGTTAGTAAAGTACAATATAAAAACTCAGCATTATAAGATTTATCTCCCTCAAAAGCATAATAGTAACTCCTTACCTGATAATGTTGTAAGAACTATTTATGAAGATTCTAATCATGATATATGGGTAGGAACTTATCGTGGCGGACTTTCAAAATATGTTAAAAATGCAGATAACTTCAAAAACTATTTTCACAATGAAAACGACTTAACTTCTCTTGGCTACAATGATGTAGTGGCTATAGCCCAGGACAATAAAAAAAGACTCTGGATAGCGACCAATGGAGGAGGGCTAAATTTGATGAATCCTGATAAGGAAAGTTTTACAAGATTCACAACAAGCAGTTTCACACAGCGTTCGCTGATATGCCATGATTGGTTAACCAGTCTTTTCCTTGACAGTAAAGGTTTTCTGTGGGTTGGTTCTTTTTGGGGGCTTAGTAAATTTGATACTGAACAATACGTTTTTAAGAACTATTATAATGAGGCAAATAACCCAAAATCTTTATCAAGTAATATCATTTTCGCAATTAATGAAGACAAAAATGGAGATATTTGGATTGGTACAAAACGCGGTCTTAACAAATTAGATCAAAAAACTGGCGAATTTACACATTATGGGGTAGAGGATGGTTTGCCCAACGAAGTGGTTAACTCAATATTAGCCGATGAAAAAAATAATTTTTGGCTTGCAACCAATAGCGGGTTAGCAAGGTTCAACTATGAAACAAAAAATGTAAAAAGTTTTTATTATCAAAATGGATTGGTTAGTAACGAATTCATTCACAATTCTGCCTTTAAAACGAAAGAGGGGCAATTTCTTTTAGGTAGCGTTTTTGGGTTAAACTCATTTTTTCCTGATAGTATCCAGGATATAAACTATTTTCCAAAAGTCTTGATCACCGGTTTTAAGATTTTTAATAATTCTGTTCCAATTGGGAGCATGAAGGATGGTAGAGAGATTTTAAAAGAATCGATATCTGAAACAAAAGAAATTGAATTAGGATATAATGATAATAGTTTTTCATTTGATTTTATTGCCATTGATTATATTCACCCGGAGCAGATAATGTATTCGTGTAAAATAGAAGGTTTTGAAGAAAACTGGAACTATCTTGACTATAAGCGTCGTTTTATTACTTATACAAATCTTGATCCCGGAACTTATACTTTTGTTGTAAGAGCATCAAACAAGCTTGAAGAATGGGGGGATGATGTAACCAGAATTGTTATTCAGATTCATCCTCCATTCTGGCGAACAGGGTGGGCTTATTTGGTTTATTTCCTGATAATTTCAGGAACCGGTTTTTTCTTTTGGAAGTTAAACTTTGACAGGATAAAAGCTCAGAATCAGATTAAAATTGCAAAAATTAAACAAGCCCAGGAAGAAAAATTGAACCAGTCGAAGTTGGAGTTTTTTACAAATATTTCACATGAATTCAGGACTCCGCTTACTCTTATTCTTGGCCCGATTGAGAATTTACTCGAAAATGAGACCTTAAACGATACAATTAAAAGGTCTCTTAACATGATGTCGAGAAATGCCCGGAGACTATTGCGTTTAGTTAATCAATTGCTTGATTTACGGAAAGTTGAAAAGGGGAAACTTAAATTGCAGGCACAACAATCAGAAATTGTTCAATTTGTGCAGGAAATTTTTGAATCGTTTGAGCAGCTGGCAAAAAGAAAACAAATAGATTACCAGTTAAAGAAAAACACTGAAAAGTTAGTGGTTTATTTTGATCATGATAAACTGGATAAAATTCTTTTCAACCTACTTTCTAATGCATTTAAATTTACTCCGGCAGAAGGGAAAATCACGATTGAATTGGAAGAAAATCATGATAAAACAAATCTTTTTCCAAACGGATATTTACAAATAGAGGTAAAAGATAACGGTCGCGGAATGTCAAACGAACATGTCGAACGGATTTTTGAACGATTCTATCAATCTCCGAATGCAACTGGGGTAATTCAAAAAGGTACCGGTATTGGTTTATCTTTAACAAAAAGCCTGGTTGAGATACATCATGGCCAGATAAATGTGAAAAGCCAAAAAGGAGAAGGTAGTATTTTTGATGTAAAACTCCCGCTGGGTAATGCACACCTTTCTGCTGATGAAATAATTGAGGCCCAAATTAGTGAATCAGTGGATGCAGATGCACAGCCTGTTGTTCTAGATGGCTATGAGAATGTTTACTTGGGGCCTGTTTATGGCAAGATAGCAGATGAGACTGCCCCTTTGATTCTATTAGTGGAAGATAATGAGGATGTTAGGGCATACATTAAAGATGGATTGATAGATAAATATCGTATTGAAGAGGCTGAAAACGGGAAAGAGGGGTTAAAGAAGGCACACGATTTAATGCCAGACCTAATTATTAGCGATGTAATGATGCCTGAAATGGATGGAATTGCATTTTGTAAAAAAATAAAAACTGAACTTGTAAGCTGTCATATCCCTGTAATTCTGTTAACTGCAAAATCTTCCATCGAACACCGGATCGAGGGTCTGGAAACAGGTGCAGACTCCTATATTCCAAAACCTTTTAATCCAAAACATTTGCTAATAAGAATCGAAAAACTTATTGAGCTAAGGCAGCGGTTGAAGGAAAAGTTTAAAACCGAATCAGATTTTGAACCAATTCAAATGGCTGTTACCTCTGCCGATGAGAAATTTATGAAGAAAACAGTCGAAATCATAAAAGAAAAAATAGCTGATTCAGATCTTGGAGTGGAAAGTCTTAGCAAGGAGGTTGGTATGGACAGAAGCCATTTATATCGAAAACTTAAAAGTTTGGTAGGACAAACACCCAGTGAATTTATACGTATCATCCGGTTAAAACAGGCAGCTTACTTGTTGGCTAATGAAGACATACCTGTTTCTGAAGTAAGTTACCTTGTTGGCTTTAACTCTCCTTCTTATTTTGCCAGTTGTTTTAACAAGCAATATAAAGAATCACCAACACAATACAAAGAAGCTAATTTTAGAAAAGAATAGAAAGTTGAAGGAGCCATGCAAGTCTTTTTTATTTTAATAACTTAATTTCAAGTTCATAATAATGTATGAATTGTTAATACATTATAGTTTCGGGATTAAACCAAATTAATTTACAAGCAACCTTATTTATTGAATCCTCTTTTTTCCTTTATGTTAACTAAATCTTCTACCAAACTTCAAGTTGATTATGACTCATTAATATTTTAATTGCAGGATTTTGAAGCAGTTTATCTTTGTATTTATGGTTTTTTATTATGACTTTAGCAAGTCCCTTATTAATAAAGTTTTGAAAAATAAGACCTGTTGACATTGTTACAATAGGATCATCAGTGTTTTTGTAATCGACTACAAAAGTATATTCTTTCATATCCTTTCCAAAAAAGAGATTATTAACAATCTCCTCGGCATTTTTTGGGTTTCTGATATCTTCGTTTCTGACGAAGTATTCAATTGTTTTCATGGTTACTGAGATTTTAATTAATTTGCTTATTTGTTTCCTATAAATTTACGAAAAAAAACTGGCGATATGCTTTGACTGAACCATTTTGAGAAAGTAAAATGGATATCTTGTTTTTTTACATCCAATCATAGTGCTTGATGTAATATTTGAATTCACTCTAAATTTTAATAACTTTAATAGATCATTTTAGCTAAAAGAGGTTATTTCATAGAGTTTTGAAAAATGTTGGCGACCATTGAATAACAATGGAAAATGCTACATGATTAAACTAAGATTAGATGTATTAAACACCTTAAGCGAACTAAATCATTCCTATATATAAAAGATAAGAATGTGAAAAAAAAGTATTATGCAGCTTGAATTGGACTATAAAAGTTTAGTAGAGGATTCTGGTATTGGAATTTGTATTATACAGGATAATCTTTTTAGATACGTAAACAAGCGTTGGAGCGAAATATATGGATACACATACGAAGAAGCTGTCAATAAAATAAACCCTTTAGATGTTGTATATGTTGATGATCGAAAATTGGTTCAGGAGAACTTAAGAAGAAGAATTGCAAGGGTGACGGATTTTGTTGAATATGAATTTAGGATTGTAAGAAAGGATAAGAGGATTGTTTGGGTAAAACTTCATGGAAACTTTACAACTTACAAAGAAAAACCAGCCATTATGGGAGCATTGATTGAATACACCGATCAAATGCATATAAGGACCATACTTCAAGAATCAGAAGCCAAATATCGTAAATTGGTAGAACAGTCACTGGTAGGTGTTTATATAATACAGGATAATCTTTTCAGATATGTTAATAAGCGTTTTGGAGATATATTTGGATATACAACCGAGGAAATCATTGATAAACTTCATCCTGCAATATTTGTTCACAAAGATGACCAAAAAACTGTTGAAGAGAATATAAGAAAACGAATTTCCGGAGAAACAGACTCTTTGGAATATGATTTTAAGGGTGTAAAAAAAGATGGAAGCATTATATACATAAAAGTGCTGGGTAACTTGATGATTTATAAGGGAAAACCTGCAATTACCGGAACTTTAGTTGATTTTACCAAACGCAGACAAGCCGAAGTTGAATTAAAGGAAAGCGAAGAATTGTTTAAAATTTTGTTGGAACTGGCTCCTTATCCAATTATTTTAACTGATTTAAATAACCAATATGTATTGGTTAATAAAGCGTATCGCAATATTTATAACACAAAAGATTCTGATATAATTGGCAAGACACCTGCCGAACGGGGAATTACTTTTGATAACGCCACTGAAGATTACGTGAAAAAGGAGGTGTATTCCAGAGGGAAAGTTGAAAATGTTGAGCTGTCAGTAACACTAAACAATGGTGAAAAAAGAGATTTTCTTTATTCCAGTCTTATTCTAAAATGGAAAAACGAACCCATGGTGCTTCATTCAAGCATTGACATCACCCAAAAGAAAAAATCAGAAAGAGAACTTGAGAAATACCGTGAACACCTTGAATTACTTGTAAAAGAACGAACTGAAGAACTTGAGGCATCAGTTGAAGAGTTACATGCTGCTAACGAAGAGCTGTTTGCTCAAAAGGAAGAACTGCAAAATACTATTGATACGTTAAATAAAACAAGAAAGCAGCTTATTCAGTCAGAGAAAATGGCTTCAATAGGGATACTTGCAGCAGGGGTAGCACACGAAATAAATAATCCTCTGAATTTCATTAGTGGAGGAAATCAAGCCTTAAAAAACTGTTTGGAAGAAAAATCAAAAGACAACATAAAAGAAATATCACCGTTTTTTAATGCTATTGATGAAGGAGTAAAAAGAGCCACACAAATTGTTGCCAGCTTAAGTCATTATAGCAGCCAGGATGATTTACCTATGGTAGAATGTGATATTCATGAAATTATTGACAATAGTCTGATAATGTTACAGAATCAGCTAAAAGATAAGGTTGACGTAATAAAAAATTACACCAATAAAAAACATTCAATAATTGGTAACAGTGGAAGCTTGCATCAAGCAATATTAAATATCATATCCAATGCCGAGCAAGCTATTATAAAAGATGGAACGATTACAATAAAAACCTCTGTTGAAGCCAATCAGTTGATTATTGATATACAAGATACTGGTGTAGGAATTGAAACCGAATTAATTGAAAAAATATTCGATCCCTTTTTTACTACTAAGGCTCCTGATAAAGGAAGTGGTTTAGGATTATTCATTGCCTTTAATATTATCAGGGAACATAGCGGAAATATTGAATGTGAATCGGAACTTGGGAAGGGAACGAGTATTAAAATAACACTGCCAATTCTTAATTAGAAATCAATAGGATTCTGTATAACTTTTGCGGAAATAAAAGAACGGGACTAAATTAGAAATAAGTTCGTAATCCATTGAAAAATTTGGTAGTCGCAGTGAATCCTGATTTTTTTAGGAAATGCCTAAATTTACGGTTCGTGAAAACTGCTTTTGCAGAGCAAAATATAAGGGTGGAGATTAATCAGCAATATCCCGGCACTAACTATGCTAGTGTTAAGTCAACTATGATATTTCTGGTAATTAGCAAGGTAACAACACCTGGCTGGTGCACTTGTCAGGTGTTGTCACCTGACAAATTAGCCCTGACTTGACATTAGTACAAAAATTGATGCGATAATTGCAGGTAATGCCTGAATGATAAATATTTTTTTTGAAGCTGTTACTGCTCCATATATTCCTGCAACAATAACACAGCCCAGAAAGAACAATCGAATATTTACTTCCCAAGTATGATCAGAAATCAAAAATGACCAAATTAATCCTGCAGATAAAAAACCGTTATAAAGTCCCTGATTGGCAGCTAATCCTTTTGTTGGTTTGAATAAGTCTTCTGGAAGGGTTTTAAATGTTTTCTTACCCGCTGTTTCCCATGCAAACATTTCAATCCATAAAATATACAAATGCTCTAGTGCAACTACAGCTGTTAATATTCGCGCAATAACTTCTATCATCATTTATTTATTAAAAGTTTATATTTTGTCAGTATCCGATTATGACTCTCATTTTCTAAGTAAACACCCATGTCATCGTAAGGCAGACCATGGAAACGAATGTATTTGAAATCACTTTCTTTTTTAGCATAAGTTAATTGTTTTCCAGTCAGTATGTAATCCTTCATTGACATGGCCTTGCTCCAACACACTCTTTAAACATAGGATTCAAGGCACCTTTTCTGTGGTAGAATTGATATTTATTTCTCGTTCAGGTTTGTTTATTGCATTTTGCACAAACAAGCTACCAGAGATTAATGTGAGTAAAACACTACAAATCAGTATTTTTTTAATCATAATTTTTTATTGTAAAGCTTAATTCGTTTTAATCTAACACTAAAGTAATTCATTTTATTAATTTTTTATAGTTCTTGGTACTATTCTTTAATAAACCTTTTTTGATATCTTTTCATTATTCTAATCCAGGCTTAAAAGGCAGACCCCCTGTTCTATACTAAGCCAGTATGGAATTCCGTTTTACAATATTCCATACGGGCTTAGTATAATTCTGTTATTTAAAGGCGGCTGGTAAACACGGTACTGATTTACAGGGTTTGCAATTGATTATGTTAGCATCTTTCACGTTTTTCCCTTTTTTTTAGAAAAAGGCCTTCTCATTACAAGAAGGCCTCTCAATAAATCAACTATTTCAACCTGAATTCAATTGATACTTTCGCTTAATAAATATTTTTTATATCATACAGAAGATAGCAAATTTGCATCCTTTCTAATTTTCTTTTTGAATAAAAGCTGGAAATTTATTTTCCATAAACAAGCAGAGCATTAATTTTACAAGCTTTTACTTATAACAATTGCATTGTCCCACCATATTCCTGTTGTTTTATCAATATCTTCAGCCCTATAATAACGATCTATTCCTTTAGGGCTTCCATCACTATATGTTTTGTTAATCCCATATGGATCATATATTTCGTAAAATGTATTACCATCAACCACCTTGTATCCTTTAACAACAATAAAGTGCCCCCAGCCAGGTTCATCAGCACTATAGAATCTATCAACATGATGTTTTGCATTTGCCTGGTACCTTATGTAGTACATATCAGGATTAACTATCAGTATATTTCCGTTATCTAATTCATTTTTTAACACATCAATTGTAGTAATTGGTATGGTATAGTTGCTAACTCCTGATTTGTCCAGGTAATTTGTGATGTCATCTGTGTACCACCAGCCACCATCAGGACGATAAGTTGCCCTGGCATCTTCACAGGTTGCTGAAAAATCAGGGTAAACCCATTTTACAGCCATGGTAACAGATGCAGGGCCACAATTAGAATAGGAATATGGGCCTGTATTTCCCTGATCTACGTACCAGTCGTAATCAACGTTATTACTAACTTCTTCTGAAATTGTTACTCCAAGCCCCCACTTTCTCGATGTAGTTAGTTCCGGAATTGTAATTGTTTTGCTTGTGGTAACTGTATCAATACCGTCACTTACTCTTAAGGTTATAATTACATCTTGAGCTTCGCCAAAATCAGGAATGGAAAAAGTCGTTGTTGCTTTTTTAGTACTGTTAAAAGAAATAGCTTCAGAACTGCAACTCCAAAGAAATGATAGTTCATCACCATCAAGATCTGTTGCCATTTGCTCCAAAACAAACTCATCTATATTATCTTTATAAATAAAATCGGCTACAGGGGCATTATTATCTTCTGTAGATAGTTCACCAATATTCGTTTGTTTTGTGCAGGAAAAAAAGAAAACCAAGAGTGATAATAAAAGCAAAATTTTTCTCATAACTAGATTTTTTAATGTAGGATTGATTAAATTTTAGAACTGATTTTAACAGGTTCTTTAATTCATCAACCAAATAAATAATTTATTATAAGGATTACTGCAAACCTTTGTTTTAAATTTGCAATTTGTCCTGTGTTTTAAGATTACAAGCCTCACAAAGGTATTTAGTTAAAGGTGAAAATTCTAATTTTATTAGCTGAATATTTGCTACTTTTTTACTACAATGCTTATAATTGGATGAAACCCTCATTGAGGGATTAGCTTACGCTGAGCCCATTTGGGGTTAACTTAACATAGTGATCTTATGAGCAAAGCGAATAATCGCTCCACAATAAGAACATGATTAACCTTGCGAAGCAAGCTCATAAACTCCATGTAAATAGTTTAAGAAACGTGAATAAATATCAACTACTTAACTAAAATTTAAACAAGTGAAAATGCCCACATAAACCAATGTGGGCATAAATCAGAAAATTAACCTAAATACTACTTATGAGAAGTTTTACTCCTGTGTCATTGTAGATGAGGAAACAAACTCCCACCACCAGTCACCATCATATGTTCCATCAGGTGCCATCCACTTTACGCCCCAGTTCTGGAAAGCAAAGACATATTTGCCATCTGTATTGGTAGTGTAAGTACCCACAAGTGGTACCTCCAGCGGTTTTCCGTAATTATTGCTTCCGTCAGGGCCCATGGTAGCTGGATCTCCTACACAAAAAGCATGATAATACCCGTTTCCATAGGCTTCAGCTATTTGGGTAGGTCCGGCAGCAATTGTAATTGTTTCTGCATCAATATCAACAGTGGCTTTAACAACAAAATCTCCGTAGGGTTGTTTACTCCATCCAAATGCGCTAATCAGCAGTCCGTTAGGGTCGTTTGGATCTACTTTGACTGCTGAATTCCACCAATAAGAACCCCACCATATTGGGGTACATTCACTATAATAACTTCCTTCAAAGTTTTTCAAAGGGTGTTCATCATCAACAATAGTAACAAGGAGCTTTTCTTTACCATCAATACCAAGATCAAAGCCAGCGGTTGCAGATGTAATTTCTATATAAAATTGCCTTGTCCCATCAGCCTTATCATTATCAATAGGGGAAATATTGATTTTGGCATTTCCATACCCATTTTCAAACACTACATTTGTAGAAGAAATAGAAAAATCTTCTCCTTCTGTAGCAGGAGCATCAATTCCACTGGTACTAACAGATAGGGTACATTCGGCACGGTCATTATTTGCTGTAACAGAATATAATTCAACTGATATTGAAGCCCCATCTTCGTTGAGTGTGGCAGTTCTAACTGAAAAAGCAATATAGTTTACATCTTCAAGCAATATTGGATCGTTTTTCTCACATCCAAACATAACCACTGTGATAAATAACAGCACTAATATTTTATATTTAGTTCTCATTTTTAACAATTTTTCGTTTATTACTTCAAGATTAGTAGGGGTTTTGCTCTAAATTGGGATTAACATCCAACTGATTAATTGGAATTGCCATCACCCACCTGTTATCAGGGAAAGGGATGTCAATGTTTGCAGCAGTAATTGTCGAATTTTCTGCTTCATCTCTATCCAATGAACGTCCTGTTCTTGTTAAATCCCATTTTTGATTCCCTTCAAAACAAAGTTCTTTCCTCCTCTCATCATAAATGTCTTGCAATGTAACAGTCTCAGATGCAGTTAACCCACGGTTGGTTCTTATTACATTATAATCATTCAATGCATCATAACCAGTAGCTCCATTTAAAGTTGCTTCTGCACGGATTAAGTACATTTCAGACAATCGTAATACAGGGATATTGTTGACTGAGATGTTGCCATCTTTTCCTGGATATTTTGCTGGCCAGGAATAACCTGGGTATTCTGGAGATTGAACATACAGATCTCTTCTAATATCATTTGGCTCAAATGTACTTAATAATTGTTCTGTTGCACATAAATCTCCATATCCATCAGGTGATACAATGTTACCTATTTCGTTGTAATAATCATTTATTTTATATTCTGAAGTAGTTGTGCCGCATACCTCAAAAATGATTTCACTTGCCTCATTAATCCCCCATACGCCAATGTAGTTAGACGGTGTGTACATGAAAAACAAGGTACTGGAAATCACCCTGTTAGAGTAGTCTGCAGCAGTTTGCCAATCCTCCATGTACAAAGCTACTTTGGCTTTTAATGCGTTGGCAGTGTGCCTGTCAGCAGTTGCTCTTGTTGAATTCCCAATTGCCCTTGTTGATGTACCCATTAGCTCAATAGCATTGTCTAAATCGCTATTGATTTGGGTATAAACCTCAGCAACAGTATTTCTTGCAGGAAATGTTAATTCCGTTTTTAAAACTATTGGTACTCCGGGTGATTGCGGGTTATGCGTATAAGGTTGTCCGTATGTCCTTACCAAATCGAAATATGCCAAGGCTCTAATAAAATAGCACTCTCCTTTTATATGATCCAGCTCTTCATCATCAACGGTTGGATCCTCTAATTTATCAGCATACTCAAGTACATTATTTGCCCTGGAAATTGCAAAATATGCCGGTCCCCATAGAAAAGATGCTGTTGATGGGTTAATTTCAAATGCATACCATTCCCGAAACCGACCTGAATTCATAGGACTGCCTTTTAAATTTCCTCCTAGCAAATCACCATTGACAACAAAGTTCCTGCCATACCAGGGTACAGCATACAGTGGTGCATATGCACCGTTTGTTGCAAGGACTAATCCATCAAAAGTAGATAAGGCTAATTCTGTGTTTAACGCATATTTTGGCTCCCGCTCCAAATAATCTTTACAAGATGTAAACAATAGTACAAGAAGTACTATTATTGTTAAATATTTTATCTTCATTTTATCCAATTTTTTTTTGTTAAAAACCTAATTTAATTCCAAATAGTACTTTCTTTGCCATCGGGTAAGTTAAATTCTCATAAGCAGTATAAGGGCGCTCAGGATTCCAATAGCTTATATCATGCCAATAATACAAGTTGTTTCCTTCAACAAAAATGTTTGCTGAGCTGAGCCCGACTTTTTGAACAATTGATAGTGGTAATGAATAGCTAAGTGCCAATGATTTAAGGCTAAGGTAGTCTCCTTTTTGAAGGTAGCGCGTACTTGCCGTGATGTTTGAGCCAGAAGTATTATAAGCTACAGGTTTAGGAACGGAAACAATATCTCCTGGTTGTTTCCAATAATCTAATTGGTCTGCAGCAACATTTTCTCCTATATAAACACCATCATTTCGGCTATAACCTGACTCCATTAAATGTAAATAATGGCCAAGCTTATACTCAAATTGGGCGCTCAATAAAAGACCTTTCCAAGATGCCTTTAAGCTAAAACCACCTATAAATTTTGGTGCAATTTGTCCGGTTACAATCTTCCTGGCATTTCCAACTTCTTCAGTTAACTTGCCATCTTCGTTATACCACATTCCTGCTCCTGTAGCGGGGTTGACCCCTGCCCAGTCATACAGGTACCATTGCATATGAGGCCCACCAA
Organism: Bacteroidales bacterium; assembly: GCA_050296515.1. Classification (GTDB taxonomy): domain Bacteria; phylum Bacteroidota; class Bacteroidia; order Bacteroidales; family NBLH01; genus NBLH01. The sequence continues at coordinate 31,073 of JBNKRJ010000105.1, forward strand.
CAACATGTACTGCCCTGTTGTAAGAATCAGCAACTTCTATAGTGTCAGCTCCGGCTAAATCAAGTATTTCTGTTTTATTATGAGCAATATTAAAACCAATGTTAACCGATAAATCAGGGGTTTTGACTACGTCTCCATCTACAGAAAATTCAATACCTGTGTTCCTTAAGGCTCCAATATTCTGTCTTTGATAATCATCACCTGAAGTTAATGGCAGAGGAACATTAAGCAACATATCCTCAGTTTTTCTATCATAAGCATCAATTGATGCATTTATCCTTTTGAATACTACTATATCCAAGCCAATATTGAGTTCTTTGCTTTTTTCCCACGTTAAATTATCATTGGGCTCGCCACCAGGATAATACGTATTAGTCCCATTGTAAGTAGCTGATGCATAACTACCATAAAACTCATAATCACCAATATTAAAGTTTCCACTTGTACCATAACTTGTTCTAAGTTTTAAGAGATTTATGGCTTCTAAATCACTTAAAAAAGATTCATTATGTAAATTCCATGATGCCCCTAAAGAGTAAAAAGTACCCCACCTGGTATCAGGGGAAAACCTTGAGGTTGCATCCCAACGAAGACTTCCTGTTACAATATATTTGTCAGCATAATTGTAATCTGCTGTTCCAAAAACTGACACCATGCTAAATTCAGTCATACGCTCACCAGCAAATTGATTATTAGCAGGTGCTAAGCCAACATAGGGTAATAAATCTGTAACGCCACCTTCAGCCCAAGCTTCTAATGAATTATATTTTGTATATTGTATTTCGTGGCCAATTAATGCCCTAATACCATGATTGCTTATTTGAGTGGTATATTCAAGTGTATTGGACATTTGCAAGTCAAGGTTTTGATTAATTGTCTCACTAGGAAACCCTCCTCCATTATTGACCCCTACAGGAGTATCTTCAGCCCAGTAAAAGCGACCATTAGAAACGAAATAATCCAAAGAGTTTGTGGTTCTAAATTTTAGTCCTTTAATTGGATTTAACTCCAAATATAAGGTTGGAGAAAACCTTTTGTCCTGGCTAAACCTTTCATTGCTGTTAATTAAGCCTAAAATGTTATAGCCTGAATTATTTCCCATTTCATTGTTCCAATTATATGAACCATCAGCATTGTAAGGTTGTACCCATGGTAACATTCTCATTGCGCCAAAAATTGGGTATGCGTAATACAAATTCTGCGGGAAGTCACTACTTTTCATAAATGCACCTTTGAACCTTGCACCAATGGTTATTAGGTTACTTGCTTTATGTTCAAAGTTTATTGTGGCATTATATCGTTCATAATCATTCCCTATTAGGATTCCATCTTCTTTATAATACCCCAGCGAAATAAAGAACTTGTTTTTTTCATCACCTCCTGATGCACTGAAGCCAATATCCCTAATATCCCCAACTCTAAAGATGTTATCAACCCAATCATGTTGAGGACGGTTAAGTAGTGTTTCCGGAAAAAGAACATCCGGATCCTGGTTTGCATTTGTAAGTGCTGTTCTGCTCCAATCAAGTAACTCTTTAGAATTCATCATCCTAAAGCCTTGATCATTTGATAGAGTAGAAACCCCTCCTTTTAGTCTTACTTCAAATTTGGTTTTACCTTTTGTTCCTGATTTGGTATTAATCATAACAACTCCATTTGCTGCACGCGAACCATAAATTGAAGCTGCTGCTGCATCTTTTAAAATTGTAATTGATTCAATATCATCAGGGTTGTAAGTAGACATTATATCCTGAACACCAAAAGTTCCGGCGCTATAATCACCTGAAACAACGGGAACCCCATCAACAACATACAGCGGTCTGTTGTCTGCATTTATAGAGCTCATGCCTCGAACAAATACTTGGGTAAATACACCTGGTTGTCCTGAAGAGTGCCCAACATGTACCCCGGCAACCTTGCCTTGTAATGCTTTCATTGCGCTTGATACATTAGCTGATTCTATATCATCGTTCCCTAAAACACCAAGCGATCCTGTTGCAGCTTCTCTACTAGTTTTTCCATAAGCAACAACAATTACTTCATCAATGTCTGATGCTTCAACCTCTAGCTGAACATCGTAAAGAGACTGCCCCTCAACAAGTTCAATCTCTTTTTGCTTGTAGCCTATAAATTTAAAGACTATGATAGCGTCAGGTTGATCAACTAAAAGTGTGTAATTGCCATCAAAGTCTGTAATAGAACCTGTAGTGGTACCTTTAACTAGCATATTTGCTCCTACCAATGGATCGCCCGAATCAGCATCCGTCACTCTCCCGGTAATACTAGTTTGAGCATTTGAATAACTTGCGAAATACAAAATGCACAAAAACATTAATAATACTTTTCTCATAAAATTAGATTTTAGGAATTAATAATTTGGGGGATTGGGTTAGCCAGATCAACAGTTCCCCAAAGTTGTTGACCGATTGCAATATTAGTCAGTTATATTTCGAGATTGGGCCTTTTGCATTCAGAAAAAATGCTACATTATTACTACAGCCTGATTTTTTTAATGAAATAAGAGATACTTAACAGTCTGATTATGAATTTGTGTGGTAGTTTTTAATTATTTTAACGACACCCTTTGGATAAGGATTAACAATTAAGGTTCAAGAAATACACAAGTGCTGACTAAATACTTTTTAGAAAGGCAGTAAGGTTCACGCTGGTATTATCGAGTCCTAATTTTTTTCTAAACCGTGTTCTTGCAACATTTATGCTTTTTATATTTTGTTGAGTAATTGTTGAAATATCTTTCGTTCTTAAATTTAAGACCAGGAATATGGATAATTTTATTTCATTTGGTGTTAAGGTTGGGTATTTAGCAGCTAAGCGTTCCAGAAAACCCGGATTAGTTTCCTTAAACGAAGCTTCAAATTCCTCCCACATTTGCTCATTTGATGAAAGCTTTAGCTGATTAACCAAAGATTGCAGTTTTTTGTTTATTTCTTTAGGATTCTCCATAGTGGAAATGAGCTTTTTAGTGGCATTTAATTCTACAGTAACTTTTTCAATTAACTGATTACGATGATAAATTTTCATCATTTTTGAAGTCATTTCACGCTCCTGAGATTGAAGCTTATGTTCAATTGTCTTTTTTTCTTGTTCTATAATTTCCTTTTCCTGTTCAAATATTTTTCTTTCCTGCTCTTTAATCGTTTTTATGTTTGCACGGATAATCCTGTATTTCCTGTAAATTATGCCTAACAGTATAACAGCTTGTAATAATGCAAACAATACAAACAAAAGAATATTCCTCCGGTTTTTAAGCTGGAGGCTCTTAATTTTATTTTGTCTGGTAAGTTCTTCATTTTCTATTTGTTTCTTTCTTAGATAGTACTTTGATTCAAGTTCGGCTACCCGCCTTATCCTATCTGTACCCACAAGGGATTCTTCAAGTTGTTTTGTTTCTACATATAAAAAATAGGCATCTTTAAACATTTTTTTATCCTTATAAATATCACATAAGATATAACACACATCTTTGTATGCACGAATAAATCCCTCCTCGTTGCAACGCTGCTGTAATCGTTTGAGTACCCCTACTGGATCGTCAGATTCTCCTTTTAAATAACGGATCAATTCAATATTTATATCGCTAATAAGTAAACCGAATTTATTGTTCCCTAATTCTGAAACTTCATGCGATTTTTGATAATAAAAGAAGGAACTGTCATAATTACCTAGCTCTTTGTAAACATATGCTATATCATCATAAAACAAAACCTGGGAGCGCAATTTGTTTATCTTCAAGGCATAGTCAAGTCCTTCGTGCAGATAAACAAGTGCACTGTCCCAATGTCTCCATATTGTCATTATTGATGATTTACCTGCCAATGCATCTGAAATAATGTAAGGGGCCTTGATCTTTTTTGCTTTATCAATGGCACTTTCGTAAAGTTCCATGGCCTTTGCAAAATCATCCTGGTAATAATAAACGTTGCCAAGGTTCAGTTCAAACCAGGGAATTCCTCTTTTATAATCAATTGAGTCAGAAATGTTTCTCATTTCATTCAAATGCATAATACTTGTATCAAAACAATTCAAATAATAGTATTCAATTTGGGCTGCTATCTGAAGCAATTTAATCCTACCAATTAAATAATCAGTATTCCTGCTTTCGTTAAGGGCCTTTTTTACTAATAGATAGGCAGTATCGTAATTTGAATCAAAATAACTTTGTATAACATTCAGCTCTTTTGTCAGTTTAATAGAATCTTCATTGTTTAATTTGTCTTGAGAGATTGCATAAGGGGATGCAAAACAATAGGAGAATAGTATAAACAAAAAAGTTTTTCTCATTTTATAGAAATAAGTGTTTCCTAAACCAAATTTTTAAATTTAATTTATTTTTGAAATATAATTTGGCACTAAAGTTATATAATCTAAAGAATTTGAGCAATTTAATGTTAAACAGGCAACAAACTAATTTTCCAGAGTATTTAGGAATTTAAATTAAATCTTATATAACTGATGTTTCCCAAGTCAAATTTATGAATAAAAGATTAGCGTTATTGAAGGTAGAGCGATTGGCCTCATGGAAAACCTTTTTCAGCTTGCAATCAAGCCTTAGTAAGACCGGGAAGGGGGCTGTATCAAAACTAGTTTTGCCATAAATTTCTCTTTCAATCTTGCATCAATCCAATCAATCTGCTTTCAATCTTGTTGAAATACGCTCTTTTGTTGTTGAAATGAAAGTAAAATTGCATTGAATTAGACTTTTGATACAGCCCCTGTGGAGTATAAGAATTTGGGCAAGTTATGGAGAGATACCGGCTATATAAGTCAAGGATGGAGATGAGATTTCTGTTTAAAATGTTTGGGAAATGTTATTACTCAAATAAATAAAATCTAACTTAGATATTTGCTGGCAAAGAAAAAAACAGTAAATTTAATATCATTAATTACCAAAATTTTAAACAACGTGCAATTAAGTCCAAGAAAGTTTGTTGCTCCGGAATATGTCTATGGTGTAGACGCTCGTTTGATGGCAGGAATATTTTGCAAAAAACTGGGTGGTCGTAAAATTTTCTTGATTACTGATGAGGGCATAAAAAAAACTCCCTGGATACTAGAAGTAGAAAATGAATTGAAAAAGCAATCTCTTGAGTATCTTGTTTTCTCTTCAGTCTCACCAAATCCTCGTGATTTTGAAGTAATGAATGGGAAAAACATATATGAAGAGAATAAGTGCAATGTTATTCTTGCTATTGGAGGAGGAAGTGTGATCGATTGTGCTAAAGGTATTGGTATTGTTAGTTCTAATCAAGGAAATATTCGTGATTATGAAGGCGTGGATATGATTACTATGCCCATGCCCCCATTGATATGTATCCCCACTACAGGAGGCACTGCGGCAGATGTCTCTCAATTTGCTATAATTAATAATACTTCAGAGTTGTATAAATTTGCAATCATAAGTAAAGCCGTTGTTCCTGATGTAGCATTGATTGATCCTTTGGTATTAACCAGTATGGATCCGTTTCTTACAGCTTGCACAGGTATGGATGCATTATCTCATGCATTTGAAGCTTTTGTTTCAAATGCAAACTCTGCATTTACTGACTTATATGCCCTTGAATCCATTCGATTAATTATTAACAACCTGAATGATAGTATTGCCAATCAAAATGATATTCAAGCACGTGGTAAAGTAATGTTGGCTAGCCTGTATGCAGGTTTGGCGTTTTCAAATGCTAGTTTAGGATGCGTACACTCACTTGCTCACAGCTTAGGCGGATACCTTGATTTACCACATGGCGAATGCAATGCTATATTATTACCACACGTTGTAGACTATAACTTTAAATCAGCTACAGAACGCTATATTAAAATAGCTGAAACTATTAATATGCCTCTCCCTGGTAATAACAAAAATGAAATAAGAAAGGCGTTTATAGAATATTTAGTAAACTTTAAACAAAGTGTAGGTATACATACTACTTTAAAAAGAAAAGGGGTGACATTAGATATCACGCCACAATTGGCTGCAAAAGCAATTAAAGATCCATGTAATGCAACAAATCCCAAACCTCCAGTGATTGATGATCTAAGAGCAATCTATTCTGAAGCAATGTAAATGGTGGAAAACGATTGGAGTAAATACAGGGATAAAATAGTCGGTTTAGGAGAACATTCTTTGCATAAAAGCTACTATCCTGAGTTACAGGAAAAAATAGATTACCTTGAAGCTTCTCAACGAAATCTTAAGGCCATCCTCAACAGCATTAGTGATGCCATAATTATTCATGATGCTAGTGGAAACATTTTAGCCTTAAACGAACATGCAAAAAAAGCATTTAACTTTGAAGAAAAGGATATAAACTATTATACTATTTTTGATATTACTTCGCCAAATCAGGATACAAGCAATCTAAATACAACATGGGAACAAGTAATTAATGATACTCCGCAAATGTTTGAATGGATTGGGTGCCAGTTGAAAACAAATAAAGAAATGGAATTGCAGGTATCTATCAATCCAACCATATGGGATGGCAAACAGGCAATAGTAGCTGTAGTTCGTGATTTTACTGAACGCAAAAAATTTGAACAAGAACTTATTCTTGCTAAAGAAAAAGCCGAAGAAGCAAATAAGTTAAAAACAGAGTTTTTGCATAACATGTCGCACGAAGTTAGAACACCTATGAATGGAATAATAGGTTTTGCCGAAATGCTGGGGAATAGAAATTTAAGTGATGAAAAGCGTAATTATTATTCAAAAATAGTTCAAAACAGTAGTTATCAACTTTTAAAAATAATTGATGATATTTTGGAAATATCAACTCTTGAAACGAAACAAATTAAGGTCAGTAACGAAGAGTTTTACCTCAATGAGTTATTGATGGAACTCTTTTCGATATTCAGCTTAAAGTCAAGAGAGCTAAATATTCCTATTTATATAAAAAAGGGGCTTAAACAGAATCAAAGCAAACTTATATCAGATAAATCAAAATTGATTAAAATTTTGGGTAATTTAGTAGAAAACGCTCTAAAATATACACACACTGGCTATATTGAAATGGGATATTACGTTGAGGGAGATAAGCTTATATTATATGTAAAAGACACAGGAATAGGTATATCCCCAGAAAATAAGGAGAAAATATTTGAGCGATTTTCGCAGGAAACAAAAGAATTATCAAGAGAATATGGAGGACTGGGATTAGGATTATCAATTGCAAAGGAAAATGCAAAACTAATGGGTGGGGATATTTCTATTGAATCAGAAAAAGGAAAAGGCTCCGTGTTTTATGTCACAATTCCATATAATCCCCTTAAGAACCCTTATCAAGACGCTACTAACCCCCCTGCAAATAATATAGCATCACAAAACAAACAGTATGAAATTCTTGTGGCAGAAGATGAAGAGATAAACTTTCTTTATATTGAAGTTTTGTTGGAGGAAATTCCTATGTTGAATTTAATTCATGCAAAAGATGGTAAAGAAGCCGTGGATATTTGCCTGAAAAACAAAAATATAGACTTAGTTTTAATGGACATTAAAATGCCAGTTTTGAATGGACATGAAGCAACAAAACAAATTAAATTACATCATCCGAATTTACCTGTTATTGCCCAAACTGCATATTCAACTGAATCTGATAAAGAATTGGCTTTAAGGCATGGATGTGATGATTTCTTATCAAAACCAATACAAAAAGAAAACTTTCTTAAATTAATAAACAGGTATTTAAAAAAAGAAGAATATTGAGTAAGTGGGGCTACTAAAAACCTACTCTATAATCAGATATGGGTCTTTTCATATTGTTATGCGATTATGCAGTAGTTTACACCATTGAGAACTGACCATTCTAAAAATCAATTTGTTTACCCCGCCCCATATTGGGAGCAAATTGATTTTACTCACAAGCTCGTGTCCTTCCATTGGTATCAGTTTACTTGTTATTGCTACGAGAAAGTTTATATCATCATCTTTTTATACTAAGCCAGTATGGAATATTGTAAAGCGGAATTCCATAATGGCTTTGTATATGCCGATCGACTGGCAGTTTTGGTTTGAGAGCTTGCGAAGCAAACCAAATACGAACAGCGGTTCGGTATATTTTTGAGAATAGACTGATTAGTTTTCATCGAAATTATAGGATGAATAACGCTCACTTTACCATCTAAAGCACAAACAACCTTATTTGGATTGAATAAAAATTACTTTTAGCATAGATAATAGAATATTGACGCAGTAAGGGTTTTGAGTATAAGCTGTTGTAATACAGCGATATGTAAAAATATGCATATTGACAAACAGTTATTTATTTAATACTTTTATAAAGGTTAATCACAAACAAAAATGTTATGGCATATCACAAAAAAATTCTTCGAATAAACCTCACTACTAAGGAAATTAAATCAGAACCTATAGCTGAGGAATTAACAAAAAAATACATTGGTGGTCGTGGTTTGGCAACTAAGTTGTTTACACAAGAAGTTGATCCGAAAGTAGATGCTTTTGCTGCTGAAAATAAATTAATTTTCGCAACAGGTACACTTACATACACAAAAGCTCCAACTGGCGGAAGATACATGGTCGTTACCAAAGCTCCTTTAACAGGAACTATTGCATCAAGCAATTCAGGTGGTTTTTTTGGTCCTAAGTTAAAAGGCGCTGGTTATGATGTTTTAATCTTTGAAGGTATTGCAAAAGAACCGTGCTATCTTTACATTGATGACAAAAAAGCAGAACTACGGGATGCGTCTCACCTTTGGGGAAAAGATGTACACGAAACTACAGATATTCTGATGGAAGAAGTCGGTGAAAAAACTGCCAAAATTGCATGTATCGGCCAGGCCGGAGAAAAAAAATCACTCTTAGCTGCTATAATGAATGATAAACACCGTGCTGCAGGACGCTCTGGTGTTGGTGCAGTGATGGGAAGTAAGAACCTAAAGGCAATTGTTGCATCGGGAAAACACAAAACACTGATTGACGATGAAGAAGCTTTTTCTGCTGCAGTAAAAGAAAAGATTAAAATGCTAAAGGAAAATGGTGTAACTGGCGAAGGCTTACCTGCCCTTGGAACAAAAGTTTTAGATAATATTATTAATTCAAACGGTCTGTACCCAACTCGAAACTTTCAGAAAGCCCAGTTTGAACATACCGATGAGGTTAGTGGTGAAGCGTTGGTTGAAAAAGGATACCTTGTTAAAAATGTTGCCTGTTTCGCTTGCCCAATAGCTTGTGGCAGGTTGGTCGAATTGCCCCAGGGTAAAAAAGGGGAAGGCCCCGAATACGAACCAGGATGGGCGTTTGGTGCTTTGTGCGAAATCAAGGATTTAAATGCTATTACACAAACCAATTTTATGTGTAATGAATTTGGCCTTGACCCAATTTCTGTTGGTGTTACCATTGCCACTGCTATGGAATTGTATGAAAAGGGCTTCATTAACAAAGAGGAACTGGAAAAAGGACCTGAGTTAAAGTTTGGAAGTTCAGAAGCATTAATGTATTACACCAGAAAGATGGCTTTGGCAGAAGGCATTGGGGCTAAATTGGCCCTGGGTTCTTATCGTTTGGCAGAAGGCTATGGACACCCGGAGTTTTCAATGTCTGTAAAAAAACAAGAAATACCTGCTTATGATCCTCGTGGTGTTCAAGGACAAGGATTGGCCTACGCTACAAGTAACCGGGGTGGCTGCCATGTTCGGGCTTATCTAATTTCTCCTGAAATAATTGGTTTACCTGAAAAGTTAGATCCCCAGGAGATAAAAGGGAAACCTGAATGGGTGAAAATATTCCAGGATTTAACAGCTGTAATAGATTCAGCAGGGTTATGCCTGTTTACTTCATTTGCATTAGGGGCACCAGATTACGCTGAGTTACTAAACAATGCAACCGGCTATAATTATTCTGTTGACGAAATGATGCAGGCTGGGGAAAGAATCTGGAACCTTGAGCGCTTGTTTAATCTAAAGGCGGGGCTTTCAAAAGCTGATGACACACTACCAAAAAGATTACTTGAAAACCCTATCCCATCAGGGCCAAATAAAGGGAAAGTCCATCGTTTAGGTGAGCTTTTGCCTGAATATTACAAAATCAGGGGCTGGAATGAAGATGGTATTCCAACCAATGAAAAATTAAAAGAATTAGAACTTGAAGCTATTTAACAAGATTAAAGAACTCTGACAAATTAGTATATTTATACCCGGCACTAATTTTAGTGCCGGGTATTTAGTAATAGAAACAAATATAAAATGGAAATTCATGTAAAGCTTTTTGCCACAATAAGGCTAAAACTTGGTATTCCCGAGGTTTTTATTAATTTGGGGAAACCTGTATCGGTAATGGAATTATTGGAACTGATTAATAAGGAAGTAAAGGCCGACATCATTCCTGAGCTGGTTAAAAACAATGAATTAATAAATGGGACCATTATACTTATTAATGGAAAAAATATTCATCATCTGGATAAGCTGAAAACAATGCTGACAACAAATTGCAAGGTTGAGATATTTCCTCCGGTAGCCGGAGGTTAAACAGGAAGTATAATATGGACAGGTATAGCAGGCACAGTGAGTTATTAAGTGAAACCGAATTTGCCAAAATCAGGAATTCTGCTGTAATGGTCGCCGGGGCAGGAGGCCTGGGCTGTAATGTACTAAACCTGCTTGCAAGAGTTGGCGCGGGAACCATTCATTTTTTTGAATACTCCAGAATTGATCCTCCCGACCTGAACAGGCAAATATTTTATCATCACGAAGATTTAGGGAAATTAAAATGTGAAACAGCCTGTGAATACCTTCAAAAGATTAACCCCGAAATAGAAATTATAGCTCATTGTGAGAAAATAGATGAGAATACGCAAATTCCAAAGGTAGATTTGGTATTTGATTGCCTTGATAATTTTACAACCCGGTATCAATTGGATAACCTGCTACAAAAAGAAAAAATTCCGATGATACATGCAGGGGTAAGCACCTATTTCGGGCAAATAACAACAATTATTCCTGGCGAAACAAAAAGTTTACAAAAAAGTATTCCGGTTGACACCAGCCAGTTAGACAGCAAACTCGACAAACGAATTCTACCACAGGTGGTTACTATAGTTGCATCATTGCAGGTAAACGAAGGAATCAATTATTTATGTGGGAAAAGAGATAAACTTTTAACAAATAAAATACTAAGCGTAGATTTGTTCGATTACAGGTTTGATATTATTGAGTTGGTTTGATTAATTCACCCGCTGTTCCAGTTGACTAGTTATCGTAGGTGAGAACTTCTTTCATGACCAAGGCGGGTGGCTGTTTCCTTACCATATGAGCATCATTCATATTGCCGGGTGGGTGTCGCACATTAGAAATACCTGGTTTAATCAGAGCTTTATTAAAGAAGTCTTTGGTTTTTTTAGTAAAACTGGCACAAGGCCTTCTACTAATCAAAAGCCAGGCATCTGTTTTTTGATAACAAGTTGTAAACTAGCTGATAAGAAATATTACAAGCTTGGGTTTATGTTTGCGTTGTTCAACTGAAACTAAACCCTGGCAGAGCCTGTTCCGCTTGCGGAAACCTTTTTGGACACTGCCAGGATTATGATGATAGTATCTGTATTTGGCACAAAAGATCAGTATGAAGAAAAACTTGAACAAATGAAACCCTCATTCCGCGTGCCGCTGAAGCTTTAGCGGAGGCGCAGGGAGATTAGCTTACGCTAAGTCCTTCGGGGGGGGGAAAGAAATTAATACAAAGCCATTCTAAAATTTCAATTTACAATATTTCAAACTGGCTTAGTATGAATTGCCATATAGTTTTCAGCCAATAATGCTTCCCACTTTTACAGTTCTTACATACAACACCTTCTTTGATATGGATATCCCTAAAATATTCTTTAAATTTTTCTTCACTTGAAAATCTTGTTATAAAATTCTTGTAGTTTCATATCTTTGTTCGCAAGTATTATACAAAACTACTACGCTTAAATGTGATGTGATAGAAACAACCGACTAAGCGATTAAATTTTTGTTAACCAAATAATGTTTACTAATTAAATGAAATTAAAATGAAAAAACTACTTCCTTTTGCTTTTTTAGCAATTATTTTAATTAGCTGTGAAAAAGAAAATTTAACACCTGTTCCAGAAAAGGATGATACGCCATCAGAAGTATCTCTAAAAGCATCTGCAACAATAAGCTCTGAATCGGCATTAATGTCGGCAGTTAAAAATGCCAAACCAGGTGATGTTATTACAATTAGTGGCACAATTTATCTGACTAAAACCTTAGAGCTTGCAACAGATGGTACCTCAAGTAAGCGAATTACATTAACGGGTGGTACCCTCGATTGTTCAAGAATACCATCAGGTGGATGGGGAGTAAAACTAAACGGAAGTTATTGGAACGTTGAGAACATGGATATAAAAAATGCTCCTGATTGTGGTTTGGTTTTACAGTATGGTGGATATAATGAAATTAAAAGTGTACGGGCCTATAAAAATGGTGATTCGGGCATCCAGATTTACAACAAAGCACATCATAACTGGGTTAAGTGGTGTACCTCGTATGATAACTATGACCGTGCCAATGGTGGAGAAAATGCTGATGGGTTTGCATGTAAGCTATCTGCCGGTGCCGGAAATGTGTTTTACAAATGCAACGCAATACATAATTCAGATGATGGGTGGGATCTATATGGTCAACCTTATACGGTTAAAATGTACTATTGCAGGGCAGAAAAAAATGGATATGGCACTAATGGAGATGGTAACGGTTTTAAACTTGGGAGTGCCGGACAAAATGTGGTGCATTTTGTAAGATACTGTACTTCAAACAATAATAAAAAGTGTGGTTACGATGGCAATGGTAACAAAGGTCATATTTACAGAGATGGTAGTGGTGGTTCAGGAAATGGGCAAGCTCTATGGTCAAGAATTGATTAAAGAATTAAAAATCTAAGATAAATAGCCGGTTTAGCCCGCCGGCTTGTTTCAAAAAAAAACTGTTTTCAATCTACTTCTGTTAATAGCTACCAACATTGATAGCTATCACTACCAAAGAACTACGACTTCACCTAAGGCATTTCCCGATGTCACCAGCCAATATTCTCGCTTTAGTCAGAGGCATTTCATAACTTAGTTAGCCTGCATTCTCGCATAGAACAGAGGCAATCATCAACGTCAATAGCAACTGATCCAGTCGATAAAATTCGGTAGGTGGTCATCGTCAACTGAGGTAAGGGTAAGCGGTAAATTAAGGAAGTTAAAGTCGAAGATGGAGGTGTGTTTAAGGCGTCAACTAGTATTTGTTTTTACACAAAAAAAGAAACAGTAACCCAAGTTGGCTGCTGTTTCTTATCAAGGCTCTGACAAAGCCGCTTTTAACCTGCTAGTGTCAAGTCAAGTATGATATTACTGGTAATTAGCCAGGTGACAACACCTGGCTGGTGTACTTGCCAGGTGTTGTCACCTGACAAATTATCCTTGACATAACACTAGTAATAGTGGCCAGGCAAGTAGAGAACATTAAATAGCTGTTAATGTTTGCAGAAATACAAAGTTCTTCAATTGCTTGTCTGTTTTTGTGCTTTATTTCTGATTTCTAGCTGATAACTACCTGCTTCAAGACCTGCAGGAATGTTAAAATTTGTATCAGAAGGTATGTTTTTGATAATTACTTCTATTTTGGTAGCCCGTTCATTAAGAAAAAAAAATGACCGAAGCTGAAATTAGACTGTGGGAGCATCTTAAAAATAAGCAGATATTCAATTTGAGATTTAGAAGGCAGCGCCCCATTCATATTTTCATTGCTGATTTTTATTGTCACCAAGTTAAATTAGTCATTGAAGTTGATGGAGATATCCATTTAATGAAAGAAAACAAAGAATGGGATGAAGGAAGAACGGCTGAAATAGAGCGATTTGGTATAAATATTATTAAGTTTACTAACCAGCAAGTTATTACTGACATTGGAAAGGTGATTGAAGAAATAAAAAAGGTTTGTGAAACGCTACTAGGCAGAAGTGAAAAGTTGCTGTCGCCAGAGTAATAACCCCAAACCCCTAAAATGGGTTTTTTCGAGCACTTCTTGTACTGTTTGTTTTAGTTTGAAACCGCGATGTTTTAATTTTCAAAAAAGATAGGTCGGAGCAAACTATGCCCCAAGCTGGGGTTTGGGGCTTTTATTATTGCCGGGAAAAACACTATCTTTATTTAACAACCCTTTCCTTACTTAACAAATTTCACACTTTTAATTAACATTTTGTCACTATAGTTATCATGTTAACATCTGATATTAACAATTTACAAAGACCTTCTGCTTTATATCAAATAGTTTTGTTATGATTGAGAAGTTACACTTAAAAAAGGATACAATTAATCAATACCTTTTTACGACCAAAAACTCATGCAGAAATTAGAAAAAATAAACAGATTCACTGCAAGTTTGACTCAAAAGGTTTTTTAGTTGAAAGGAATTGTTTATGTGGTTATTTGTGAGGTATTTATGGTAAATTATGAGATGAGGGAAAAGGACATTTCCTTAAAGGAAGAAACATAATTAATAGCTTTTGCATCATTTGTTGTCGCAATACATCATTTGTTATAGCATCGGCAACATCTCTTACAAGTAACTATATTAAGGATTGTATTTTTGTAGTGTTAATTTCTTCTTCAATTAATTACAGACCTAAAATGCAAAAAATTATTCTTATATTTATTGTTGGAGTTTTTGTTCTTTCATGCAACGAAAAGCAAATAGAAAAGGATACCGAGTCAAAAGGAGCTTCTACAATTCTTGTTGATAAACATGCAACTCCTGAAACTATTACTTTATATAATAAGTTAAAAGATTTCGCAGAGAAAGGATTTTTTTACGGACATCAGGATGATATGGCTTATGGCATAAATTGGACTGAGGGAGAAGGAGTATCAGATGTAAAAAAGGTATGTGGAAGCTATCCTGCTGTTTTTGGATGGGAGTTAGGCGACATGGGAAATGAAAGAAACTTGGATTCAGTAAAATTCACCAACATTCAAAAATGGATAGTTAAAGCCCATCAAATGGGAGGAATAAATACCATCAGCTGGCACATGATTAATCCTGTAACAATGGGCAACAGCTGGGACAAAACAAAAGCGGTCAGCAATATTTTGCCGGGAGGAGATAAACATAACTTTCTAAAAGAGCATTTTAAAAGATTTGCTGAATTTAACAAGGCTTTAGTTGATTCTACGGGCAAACAAATTCCAATTATTTTCAGACCCTGGCACGAGCATAATGGAAGCTGGTTTTGGTGGGGAAAAGAACACTGCTCAATCGATGAGTATACTTCACTCTGGAAATTTACGGTCAGTTACCTACGCGACTCATTAAACATTCACAATCTTATTTATACTTATTCACCTGACGGGCAATTTGATGATTACACCGAAAGGTATCCGGGCGATGACTTTGTTGATATTCTGGGATTTGATTATTACTTCTGGGACAAATATGAAGAAAAAGGGATTATTGAAAGCTTTACTCAAAAACTAATAACGTTAACAGCACTGGCAAAGACTAAAAACAAAGTGGCCATTTTAAGCGAAACTGGTTATGAAAGCATCCCTGATCCGGAATGGCACACAAAAGCAATTCTAAACCCTATAAAGAAAAACAGGAAAAGCATAAAAATAGCATACATGTTAACATGGCGAAACTTTAATAAAAAACATCATTATGCACCTTACCCGGGACATCCATCGGTAGATGATTTTAATGTTTTTTACAACGATTCATTGACATATTTTTTAGACGATATATAAGATACAAGTTAGTTTTTTTAATTGCTACTTGTTGTTAATTAATTTGAATATGCAACTATGGTTTAAACCAGGAATGGGGAAAAGGAAATCTAATTCAAGTGGTATCGGTTTCTAAATAGGCAGCTATTCCTGGCCATGGTTTTTTTAATAACAAATTTATAGTTGAGAAAACTAACAGTAAACATAATCGCATGAGAAAGATTCGTGCAGCAGTTGAGATTATGAATTTAAGTTTAGGTTGGTTATATAAGTATTAGCTACACAAGTAAGGGAAGGTAAACAGGTTACTTCATTCAGTCATTTGTTTTATTGTTACCCGGACGTAGCTAAAACAAGAAAATTAAAAGAACAACATACAAGCATTAGAATGATTGACTTCAATAACAGGTTAGAATCTTTAAAGAAAGAGTACAAAGAGCTTATCCAGCGAAAGAATGAAATTGCCGGGTTGGGCAACGGGATTTTTAACAGGTATAAAAACCCTGTACTTACTTCAGCACACACCCCCCTATTTTGGCGCTATGATTTAAATAGGCAGACCAATCCTTATTTAATGGAACGTTTTGGGATTAACGCCGTTTTTAATGCTGGTGCTATCAAACTAAATGGAAAATATTTAGTAGTGGCCAGGGTAGAGGGGAACGATCGTAAATCATTTTTTGCGGTTGCCGAAAGCGATAACGGCATTGATAACTTTCGATTTTGGGAGAAACCGTTTTTTTTACCAGAAACTGAAGATCCTGATACGAACGTATATGATATGCGCCTGACTCAACATGAGGATGGCTGGATCTATGGAGTTTTCTGTTCTGAAAGAAAAGATAAAACCAGGATGGGGGATACTTCAGCAGCCCTGGCAACTGCAGGAATTGCCAGAACCAAAGACCTTAAAAACTGGGAACGCTTAAGCGACTTGATTTCTCATTCAGGCCAGCAGCGAAATGTTGTTTTACATCCTGAATATGTTGAAGGTAAATATGCTTTTTACACACGTCCTCAGGATGGCTTTATCGATACAGGTTCCGGAGGAGGAATTGCTTTTGGTTTATCCGAATCAATTGAGCAGGCCGAAGTAAATGAAGAAAAAATCCTGGACCCAAAAGTTTATCATACAATTACAGAAGTTAAAAACGGACAGGGTCCGGCGCCTGTTAAAACGGATAAAGGATGGTTGCACCTGGCACATGGGGTCAGAAACACTGCAGCAGGCTTGCGTTATGTCCTTTATGTTTTCATGACAGATTTAAATGATCTCACCAAAGTTATCTATCGTCCTGCAGGGTATTTAATTGCCCCGATGGATCAGGAAAGAGTGGGTGATGTGTCAAACGTGGTGTTTTCGAATGGCTGGATAGCTGATGATAACGGAGTGGTTTTCATCTACTATGCATCATCTGATACCAGGTTACACGTAGCAACCACAACTGTAGATAAACTATTGGATTACACAATAAATACAAAAGCGGATGGCTTGCGTTCAGTCACATCCGTTCAAACCATCCATTCAATTATTGAAAAAAACCAAAAAGTGGATGGATATGATGAATTACTAATGTTTTAGTAAAGGAGCTTCGCTGCCACGCGAAAGATTTGTGAGGCAGCATTTTTTTATTATAATTATTTTAATTAATCAAAACCACAATTTATGGAAAAAAAGTTAAATTTTAGATGGTTGAGGGTTCTGCCATTAATAGCGACCCTCTTGCTAATGTCCTTTTCCGTTGGAGCACAAACTATTACGGGGAAAGTGACAGATGAAAACGGAGATGGTTTAGTGGGTGTTAATATTGTTGTTAAAAACACTACCGCAGGAACCATTTCCGACATAAATGGAGATTATCAATTAACAGTGCCTGAAGGTTCTGCAACACTGGTTTTTTCTTCAGTTGGGTATCTGAACAAAGAAGTTGAGATAGCTGGCCAAACAACCATTAATGTTCAAATGGATGTGAATGAAGAGGCGCTTGAGGAAGTGGTTGTTGTTGGTTACGGTACTGTAAAAAAGAAGCTCGCTACCGGTGCCAATCTTAATGTAAAAGGTGAAGAAATTCAGGCACTAAATACTGCAACTGCAATGGATGCTATGAAAGGTATTACACCTGGAATTAGTATTACCCAAACGAATGCCCAACCAGGTGCAGGTACAAAAGTTTACATCAGGGGAATTGGAACCATCGGTAATTCATCTCCACTTTATGTAGTAGATGGTGTTATTCAGGGCAACATTGATTATTTAAGCCCAAATGATATCGAAAGCGTTGATGTTCTAAAGGATGCTGCATCTTCTGGTATTTACGGTTCACGTGCGGCTAATGGGGTTATTTTAGTAACCACAAAAGGTGGCAAAAAGAATATGAAACCTGTTATTACCTATAATGGCTATCAAGGGTGGCAAAATGTTTATAAAAAGCCTGACCTATTGAATGCCAAGGAATATATGACTATAATGGACGAATCAGTGGTTAACGCAGGCTTGGCTCCACATGATTGGGAATCTATTATTGGGACGGAAAAATATCAAGCGATTGAAAATGGTACATGGAACGGCACCAATTGGTTCAATGAAATGATGGTAAATGATGCCTATGAAACCTCACACTCATTAAACATTACAGGCGGTTCTGAAAGGTCAGTTTATTCCATTGGAGCATCTTATTTTAATCAGGATGGAGTTTTTGGTCAACAAACCAATAGTTTTTATAAACGTATTAATTTACGTTTAAATACAGAACATATTTTACTTAGCTCTTCACATGATATTTTAAAAATAGGTGAAAATATTACTTATACAAAATCAAAGAACGGTGGAGTTAGACAGGGGAATATTTACTGGAATGATGTGCACAATGCGTTGGTTGCCAACCCCTTTATATCTCTTTATGATGAAACGGGCGAATATGGTTATGCCGTTGAAAACTGGGATCCATATAGTATAAATCCTGCGGGTTCAATGGATTATTCCACAAGAAATAATGAAAATGACAACAATACCATTGTTGGATCAGTTTATCTTGACTTTCAACCCATTAAAGGTCTTACATATAAAACACGTTTTGGTGTGAATGCCGGATGGAGTTCCTGGAGAAGTTTTTCACCAGCCTATCAATTAGGGGTTTCTGCTCTAAATACTTTAGATAAGGTAAATCAAGGAATGTCGTCAAGTGCTAATATTATATGGGACAACACTCTTACTTACGTTTTTAGCCTTAATGACCAACACCACTTTACAGTGCTGGCTGGACAGAGTATGGAAAAACAAATTAATTCATTAAGTGTGAGTGGTACAGGCGTGAATTATATTTTTGACGATTTTGCTCATGCCTATTTGTCCAATACAAGTATCACTGTAGATAATATTAGTTCAGCTGACATTAATGGAACAAACTTCAATGATGGCAAAATGCTTTCTTATTTTGGCAGAGTATCTTATGATTTTAAAGAAACTTACCTGTTAACTTTGACACTTCGCGCCGATGGTTCGTCAAACTTCCCAAAGGAGAACAGATGGGGTGTGTTCCCTTCAGTAGCAGCAGGTTGGGTAGTATCTAACGAATCATTCATGTCGGGGATGGCTTGGATGGACTATTTAAAACTTAGAGGTAGCTGGGGGCAAGTAGGTAACAGTTCTATCGGTAATTTCTGGTATTCTTCTACCATTCGTTATTTAAATTCTAGTAACGCATATAATGATGCCCAATATTACTTTAGTGATGACAAACTAATATATACTGTGGGTGGTTACCCTGCGCGGTTGCCAAACCTCAATATTGGTTGGGAAACCTCAGAAACTTTAGACTTTGGTTTGGATGCAAATTTCTTAAATGCGCGCTTACAGTTAGCTTTCGACTGGTATAAAAAAGACACCAAAGACTGGTTGTTGTTTAAAGACATTGAAATATATAATGGATTTCCTGGGCAGGAAGTGAACGGTGGACAAATCACCAACCAAGGAATTGAATTATCGTTAAGCTGGAACGATAAAATTGGTGAAATAGACTATGGTTTAACTGTTTCGTTAGCTCATAATAAAAATGAGGTGACTGCAATTGATAATTCCGAAAGGGTTATTCATGGTCCAAGCAATGTATTGAGCCAGGGTACTGGTGAAATTTTCCGTGCCCAGGTTGGTTACCCTGTGGGTTATTTCTGGGGGTATGAAACTGACGGAGTCATTCAAAATGATGCAGAAGCTGCTGCTTGGGTGCGCCCGACTGGTTCTTTAGATGCCGATGGCAATGATGTTAGTGGCCAGCCTTATTATGATAACCAGAGACCTGGTGACCTTAGATTCGTTGATCAAAATCAGGACGGTGTAATTGATGAAGATGATAGAGTGGAAATTGGTGATCCTAATCCTGATTATATTTTAGGTCTTCAGCTACATGTTGCATACAAAGGAATTTCTTTAAGTGCTACAGCAAATGGAGCATATGGCCACCAGATTGCTAAATCATACCGTTCGTTTGCCGATAGTTACAAAAACAACTATACTACTGATGTTTTCAGTAGATGGCATGGAGAAGGTACATCAAATACCTACCCAAGATTAAGTTCTTCTCCTCACCGAAATCAACAAAACCTGTCTGATGTATACATCCATGATGCTAATTTCTTAAGGATTAGCAACATAACATTAGGTTACGATTTCAAACAATTGTTTCAGGGAATGCCTTTAAGCGAAGCTCGCTTGTATTTTACTGCTAAGAACCTTTATACGTTTACCAAGTACAATGGCATGGATCCTGAAGTGGGCACAAGCTCAGATGAGACTAAATACTCATGGGGTTCTGGTATTGATTTAGGGTTATACCCAGCGGCTAGAACATTCTTAATTGGTGTAAGCCTTAAGTTTTAATTTTTTTAATGAAAACAGATATGAAAAAAATAATATTTATTGTCTTATTTATCGTCCCATTCCTGTTTGCAGGTTGTGGAGAAAAATTTCTTGATTCGGAAAACTTGACTGAAAAAGACCTGGGCAACTATTATTCAAACGAAACTGATATTTCAGAAGCTTTGGCTGCTGTATATGCTTGTTTGCCAATTGATAACGGGTCTAACCACCAAATACTGATTTCCAATATTTTAGGTGATGATTGTTTTAGTGGAGGAGGTACCAACGATATTCAAACAATTGGAACCGATATGTTCCAATTTGTAACTGAAGATCAATACCTTCCTATGTACGAATTAAGTTATACTGGTATAGGAAGGGCTAATTCGTTGATTAAAGCTTTCGAAGAAGGCAAACCTTCTTTTAAAAATGAATCAGACTTAAACCAGGCTTGGGGCGAAGCTTATTTTCTAAGGGCTTTTCTTTATTTCAGACTGGCTCAATTCTTTGGTGATGTTCCTTTAAATGTTTCTTTAGAGGCAGATGTCTTAAAAAGAAACCCTGCTTCGGAAGTATATGCACAAATTGCTTCAGACTTAATCAATGCTGTTGAAAAATTGGCTGATACACCTTATGCTTCAATATCAAGTAATAGAAGAGGCCATGCAACCAAATGGGCTGCGGAATCATTAATGGCACGTGTATACTTATTTTACACAGGTTATTATGATCAAGATTTAACAACCACTGGTGGAGAAACAGTTACGCAAAGTCAGGTTGTTACGATGCTAGAAGATGTAATTAACAACAGTGGACATGGACTATTAGACAATTATGAAAGCCTTTGGCCTTTTTCGTATACAGGCGATGATCCAACTGATACTTTGAGCTACAACTATTATTACTATGGTCGGGGTGATACTATTACCTGGGCAGGTGATGATAATAAAGAAGTTATTTTTGCAGTAAAATATTCGCCTAATGGTGATTGGGGTAATACAGGAAGACTTTCATATAGTAACCAATACGTTCTATTTACTAGTGTTCGCGCCAATAATTATCCACCTTTTGGAGCAGGATGGGGGATTGGTAGTGTAAATCCTCAACTAAAAGATAGTTATGAAGATGGTGATATCCGACGCCAGGCAACCATTATTGACAATACAGATCCAAACGAAGGACGAGTTTTTTCCGAATACGAATGGGGAGGCTGGAACTGTGCCAATGAAACTGGACTTTGGAATAAAAAATATACCAGTATTATACAAGATCTTGACGATCCAAGTACTACTGATGTGAATGAGGCAAATGACTCAACCGGTTATTCAGGAATGTTCTATTACCTTTACGGAGGAACAAACAACATGCAATTATGGAACATGCAGGATGATATCATCATAAGGTTTGCCGATGTTTTATTAATGCACTCAGAATTGACTAAAACAGATGTTGGTTTGAATCTGGTGAGGGCAAGAGTAGGCCTGGATCCTGTTGGATATTCACTGGAGAACCTTAAATCGGAACGTAGGCACGAGTTAGCACTTGAGGGATTGCGTTATTACGACTTACTGCGTTGGGGCGATGCAAAAACTGCAATCGAAGCAGCTAATGGTATTTCAGTATTAACGGAAAATCTTGAAACTTCCTATAGCGTTTCATTTAGTTGGGATCGTGCATTCGTTAAATTCCCTGAGAGCCAAATACGTCTTTCTAACGGTAGAATGGAACAAACACCTGGTTGGGGTAACTAAAGTGGAATAATTTATGGAACAGGGGTAAATTACCTTGCTCCAATTGAATTTTTCAAATTAAATTTTTATGAAATGAAACAAGTCCCGATGCTTCGGGATGGTTTCATCTGAGAAGTTGAAATAAAAAAAAATAAACTGATGAAAAAAAATATATTATTCGTATTTATTGGAGGGTTGTTGTTATTCGCAGCCTGTAATCCAATAGAAAAAAGAGACAGCCTTTCTCCAGCGCTTTCAGTGGAAGAGTTAGATAGTAAGGTTTCTGTTACTTTAACCGGTAATACTGTAAGCTGTTCTGTTGATCATACGTGTATTGCTTATTGGACAACAAATTCTGGGAAACAAGGTGTTGGAGAAGATCTTGAGTTTTATTTACCTTTGCGAGGAGACTATACTGTTACATGTACTGTAATTAGCGATGCGGAAAAAGTGTCAATAACCAGAAATGTTGTTGTTCCAGAAAGTGATCCAGATTATTATAGCAGCCCATTATGGGATCTTCTTACAAATGGTCCTGATGGTAAAACCTGGGTTTGGGCTACTGATAAGCCAGAAGCAACCATTTGGGGGGTAGCTCCATGGTTCTCTGACCCACAAATCGTTAATGGTACTGGAATATGGTGGGGGCAAAATTTCCCAGATATTGAAGGACAGGGTACTTCTGCTGACGATGAATTGTACTTTGATCTAAACCAGTCTCACCATTATGTATTAACACAGACAGGTGCTGATGCTAAACCAGGTAGTGGAAGTGGTTCTTTCGATATGGATCTTAGTGAGGATAATATGTTGTTATGGAGTGCTGATGGTAGTGTTTTCTCATATGGAACAATTACTTTTACAAACAGCACAATTCCTATTGCCTCTAATGATGGCGGAGACTATCATTACACATATGACATCCTTAAACTTACAGCGGACGAACTTGTTCTAGCCTACTTTGTTGATGGTGTAGATAGAGCAACAGAAGGTGCCTGGGGCCCATGTTGGGTTTACCAGTTTAAAAGAAAAGGTTATTCATATAAATAAATTAGAATATTAGTGATTAAAGAAGTTGCTTTTAGCAGCTTCTTTATATTTTCTGAATACAGTGAAGAATAATATAAGAATGAATTTACTCAAAAATGGATTTTAAAACAAGAAATCAATCGTTATACTAACCTATAAAAAGCACATTATAATATTTACCTCTTATCACTAACCCAATAATTAACCTCATGAAAATAAAAATACTAATGATATTGATGGTATTCATTGCTATTTGGGGATGTAAAAAAGAAGAAGGAAGTGATGGTGTTCCTCCTAAAATGACTACTACTCAACCAACAAACGGGGCAACCAATATCCCTCTTATTACTGATATTTATGTGAATTATGATTCTGATATTGCATTAAACAATGATTATCAAGTTACAGTGAACGGAAATCAAAAAGCAGTCAGTGTATCAGGAAAACAATTATTAATTGATGTTGAGCTAGAAGAAGGTACTACTTATAATGTGAATGTTTCTGGCAATTCAGTAAAAGATCTTGATGGGGACTTTGCTGAAGCTGTAAGTTTTTCGTTTACAACAAGGTTACCAAATCCACATGTTGTAACCAGTAATCCACTTGATGCTGCAACAAACCAGGAGACTTCCGTTGAAGTCTATGTTATTTATGACGAAAATATTGAACTGGCTCCTGGTTATTCAATTACATTGAATGGATCCACTACAACTGCCGCCATTACTGATGGAACAAAATTAGAGATAGATGCAATATTAGAAGAAGGAGTTAATTACACAATTAATATTTCAGGTAATTCTATAAAAGATGTTGACGGAAATTTTGCAGAATCGTACAGTTTTTCTTTTCAAACAAAAGCTCCATTGGGTCTTCCCAGTGATGGAAAATACGAGGCTGAAAATGCAACATTTTCGTCTACCTTATCTATTTTAACTGATGTTGTTGGGTATTCAGGAACAGGATATGTTGGAAAATTTGAAAATTCTAGCGATTATTTGACATTTAAACCAAATGGAATACCTGAAGGATTTTATAATGTGTATATTGGTTACACAACAGCCGGATGGGGCTCTAAAGTTTGTAGTATTGATGCTAATGGAGTAACAAGTGATATTGCACTAAGCGACTTATCTGGTTTTGAAGAAGTTAAAGTGGGAAGAATTAAATTTACAACTTACAATAATGAGGTAACAATAACTCCAAATTGGACCTGGTTTGCAATTGATTATATAAGATTGGAAGCAACTACGGCTACCGGAGATCCTTTCAATATCGATGTAAACCTGACAACTCCAAACCCATCATTACAAGCAACAAACGTCTACAACTTTCTAAAAGAAAACTTTCAACAAAATATAATTTCAGGTACTATGGCTGCTCACAGTACCAATATCAATGAAGCCACCTGGGTACACGACCAAACCGGGAAATGGCCTGCCCTGACGGGTTTTGATTTCATTGATCACACATGGCCGGATCAAAACTGGGTTGAATATGAAGCTCCTTTAACTTTAAGTAAAGATTGGTGGGGTAATAATGGTTTGGTTACCATATCATGGCATTGGCGCGACCCATTAACAAAAAGTGGTTCATTTTATACAGACGAAACCACTTTTGACATTACTAAAATAAACGACCTAAATTCCGATGAATACAAGGCAATGATAGTTGATATAGATACTATTGCAGGGTACCTGCGTCAATTCAAAGAGGCAAATATTCCTGTTTTATGGAGACCCTTGCACGAAGCAGCTGGTGGTTGGTTTTGGTGGGGTGCAAAAGGCGCAGCTCCATGTAAGGCACTTTGGCAGTTAATGTACGACAGGATGGTCAATTATCATGGATTAAATAATCTTATCTGGGTGTGGACAACTAATACCAACAGTGATGCTTTGGATTGGTATCCTGGACATGATTATGTGGATATTGTTAGCATGGATATTTATCCTGGTGAAAATCAGCACGGTTCGCAATACATTGAATTCGATAAAGTAAAGGAAATATTTGAAGCAAGAAAAATCATAACTTTATCGGAATGTGGTTCTGTGCCTGACCCGAAACTGATGATGGAATATGGTGATACCTGGTCATGGTTTATGCCATGGAATGGCGATTTTACCAGGAGTGATAATCATAATGGTGCCACTTGGTGGGACACTTTTTTTAGCTATGATTATGTGCTTACCAGAGATTTGATGCCTGATTTGAAGTAAAACTTATAAAAAAATTAAATCAATGTTTAAAACAATAAACCCCATACTGACATCTATAGTAGTTTCTTTTTTTCTACACGGTTGTTCTCAAAGTGTTGATTCTGAAAGCAATGTCACTTCTGTGATTGACAAGAAAGAAGTTTTGATTCAAAGAAATTCAGAAACAGAGGCTCTTTATAAGCACTTAAAAACGTTTTCAGAAACTGGTAAAATCATGTTTGGTATGGCCAATCCAACTACAATAAGGTATTTGGATGGACCTAAGAATAATGATATAGAACAGTCTGATTGCAAGGATATTACCGGATCTCACCCGGCCTTTCATGAAAGTGATTTTATGTGGTACCAGGAAGATTCTGCTTTTAAGAAATACGATTTACAAGCAATGAAAAACGCCAGTAAAAGAGGTGCTGTTTGTGGTTATTGCTGGCACATACGAGGAATGAATAGCAACGAGTTTTATGCGAAAAAGGATGGGCGTTTCACAAATGACAAAGATTTGGTAAAAAATATTGTAGCAAACGATGACAGAAACACAAATAAGGCATTGGATTGGTATCTTAATCAAATAGATAATGATGTGATTCCTGTCTTTAAAGAACTTGGATTTCCTCTTGTTTTCAGACCTTTTCATGAAATGAATGGAAACTGGTTTTGGTGGGGAACTGATAATTGTACAACAGAAGAATACATCAAACTTTTTAGGTTAACTGTAGATTACCTGAGGAAAAATGGGATCAACAATCTGCTTTATACCTGGTCTGTTAATGTTGATGCTACTTTTGAGTTTTATCCGGGTGATAACTATGTTGATATTTTAGGTTTAGATTCTTATGAACCAGGTATTGCATCCTGGAATCAAAAAGATAAATTTATTAATACTCTGAGAGCACTTACTGATTCGGCTTTTTCAAAAGGTAAAATAGCAGCCTTAACAGAAACCGGATGTAGAAAGGAGAATGGGAAGTTCAGGTATGTTGATGAATATCCGGATTATTGGACTGAATATGTATTAAATCCAATAATCAACGACAAAAAAGCCAAAAGAATAGTCTGGATATTAAGCTGGTACAGTGGCGACTGGAACCATGATTTATCCGGTCAATATTATATTCCATACAAAGGGATTAAACGGCCAAATAGTAAGGTTGCAATCGATGATTTTATGAAGTTTTACAATCATCCTGAGACTTTGTTTGAGGATGATTTACCAAATATGTATCAACAATAGTAAAAAGTTGGTAGTGGAAAGTGAAAAATTGAGAGTTGTAACTAGTATCAAGTCAGGTATGATATTTCTGGTGATTAGACAGGTGACAACACCTGTTTAGTGCACTTGTCAGGTGTTGTCACCTGACAAATTAGCCTTGACACGACACTAGTATATCATTTAATAAATTATATCTAATGATATTAACTAAAGATATGATTATATGCATTTAATGTCATTTTAGCATTATGAATTTTTTACTTTATAAACTTTCTACTAAATTTCAAATTAATAATAAAAAAATTTAAAAATGAGAATAAAATATATTTGGCTGTTAATTATTTTCATACAGTTAATTAGTAGTGTAGCATGTACAAAAGATGTGGTGGAGAAGAATCCTGCCCCTGAATTTAGTTCAAGTATTCCGGAAAATAATGCGATTGATGTTTTACTTTCTACAAAAGTTGAGATTGTTTTTAATGGAGTGATATCTCTTGCTTCAAATCATGGTATTATGATTAATAATACTCCTGCTGTGGTAGAAGTTTCATCTAGCCGACTAGTTTTTGAAACTGATTTAATCTACAATACATCTTATCAAATTAACATTCCGAAAGGGGCTGTTATCAATTCTTATGGAGTACCTCTGGCAGAAGCGATTCAAATTGTGTTTAAAACCAAAGAAGCACCTATAACTAACCAATCCCTTCAGTTTGTGAAAAATATGGGAGTAGGATGGAACCTGGGTAATACTTTGGATACAAAAAGTGAAGATGAAACGGCCTGGGGGAACCCAAAAGCGAGCAAAGCGTTAATTGATTCTGTTAAAGCAAAAGGGTTTAAGACGCTAAGAGTGCCTGTAACCTGGCAGTATCATATGGGGGCTGCTCCTGATTATACCATTGAAAAAAGCTGGTTAGACAGAGTAGAGGAAGTCGTTAATTACGGGCTGGATAATGAGATGTATGTGATTCTTAATATTCATCATGATGAAGAATGGCTTATACCAACCTATGCGGAAGCTGATAAGGTGAAAAATCAATTAGGCAAAGTATGGTCGCAGATAGCAGAAAGATTTAAGGAATATGATAATCACCTTGTGTTTGAAACATTGAACGAAACACGTTTAAAGGGCTCTCCTGAAGAATGGAGTGGTGGAACAGCAGAAGGACGGGATTGTATTAATCAATATCATCAGGTGGCTGTAGACGCTATTCGTAATACAGGAAGTAATAATGCTGACAGATACCTAATGGTTTCAACATATGGTGCTTCAGCGTCACAAGTTGCAATTGACGGTTTAAAATTACCGACTTCTGAAAATCTAATTGTGTCTATTCATAATTATTACCCTTACGAATTGTGCTTAGGCGCAAACGGGAAGAACTGGGGAGCAGATGCTGATAAAAGTGCCTTGGATGCAGAGTTTGATAAATTGGTCTCAGCTTTTATTGGAAAAGGTGTCCCTGTAATATTGGGAGAGTGGGGAAACCTGAATCATGATAATTTGGAAGACAGAATCCGTCATGCCAAATATTATGCAGAAGGGTGCATTCAAAGAGGCATCTGTCCTATTTGGTGGGATAATGGCAACAGCAATGATTTTGGAATGATTAACAGGTACAATTTCCAATGGATATTTCCTGAAATTGCAGATGTAATTGTAAATGCATATAAGAAATAACGATTATCAGGTAGTTTATACCAAGCGCAAATTGACTTTCTTCATTTCCCCCTGCCCTAAAGGGAGTGAAGAACTTTCTCACGAGCTTGTGGGTAAAATCAATTTGCTCCCAATATAGGTTGGGGTAAACAAATTGATTTTTCGCTTCGCTCAGGAAGGTGAACGTTTTCAAAACGAACTGATTGATTAGGTATAAACAACCGAACATTCGGTTAAGAAATAGAATTTTAAGTAGAATGGATTGTAATAAATATTTATAAGTGAGAAAGTTAAAGATATGATGGAGTCTGATGAAATACTAAAACAGTTAAAAGGTGAAATGACCTTAGAATTAAACAATATCCTTAATTACTGGTCAAATAAAACCGTTGATAATAAGAATGGTGGGTTTTACGGAAGAATTAATGGGAAAAGTCAACTCATTTCAACCTATGACAAAGGAGTTATCTTAAACACACGCATTTTATGGACTTTTTCATCAGCTTATAGATTACTGGGTAATAGTGATTACCTTGAAATAGCAAACAGGGCAAAGGATTATATTATTAATCATTTTTGGGACAAAGATTTTTCAGGAGTATACTGGATGCTTGACTATAAAGGGAATCCTGTAAATAAAAAGAAACAAATTTATGCCCAGGCCTTTGCCATTTATGCTTTAACAGAGTATTACAAGGTCACAGAGGATAGCGAGGCACTAGATTATGCCATCTGGTTGTTTGAGCTAATTGAACGACATAGTTTTGATGAGGAAGAACCAGGATATTTTGAGGCTTATTCCGAAGACTGGGAATTACTGGAAGATTTGCGATTAAGTGAAAAAGACGCGAATGAAAAGAAAACCATGAACACTCATTTGCACATTCTTGAGGCTTATACCAACCTATTCAGAGTTTGGAAAGATGAAAAGCTTCAAGCGCAGTTAAAACAACTTATTGAAATTTTCATTAATAGAATCATTAATGATCAAACGAACAGTTTTGATTTATTTTTTGATGAAAACTGGGAGTCAAAATCCAGGGAGACTTCATTTGGACATGATATTGAAGGCAGTTGGTTATTAATCGAAGCAGCAGAAGTTCTGGGAGACACTGTGTTACTTACAAAAGTCAAAAATATCGCTTTAAAGATGGTGAATCAGGTTGCTAAAAGGGGGATTGATAGAGATGGAGCTATAGTTCACGAGAGTAAAGAAGGGACGATTATTGATTATGATAAACATTGGTGGCCACAGGCTGAGGGGATTGTTGGTTTTATGAATGCCTGGCAGCTGACAAACAACAATGGCTACCTGTTAATTGCCCGTGATATCTGGAACTTCACAAAAGATAAAATAATTGATAATGAAGGTGGTGAATGGTATTTCAGAGTAAACAGAGAGGGTGCGCCTTATTTTGAAGATGACAAAGTAGGGCCATGGAAATGTCCATATCACAATGGCAGGGCTTGTATGGAAATAATTGAACGATATAATAATGTGAAAATTACAAAAGAATATGAAAAAATTTAAATTATTGCTATTTGCACTTACCATCTCAGTTTTGTCAACAGCCCAAAAGTTTGAGAACCTGGCACAAACTCCTCCAATGGGATGGAATAGCTGGAATACTTTTGCTACTGATATAAATGAGCAACTCGTAAAAGATATTGCTGATGCTTTTGTGAAACTTGGCTTGAAAGATGCGGGTTATGAGTATATTGTGCTTGATGATGGCTGGAGTGCCAGTGAGCGTGATGAAGAAGGAAACCTGGTTGCTGATCCAAAGAAATTTCCTTCGGGAATGAAAGCACTTGCCGATTATATTCATAGTAAAGGGTTAAAGTTTGGAATATACAACTGTGCAGGTTCAAAAACTTGTGGCGGATATCCCGGAAGCCGAGGTTATGAATACCAGGATGCCAGAACTTATGCAACATGGGATGTTGATTATTTAAAGTATGATTGGTGTAATACCGGAAAAATTAATGCAGAAGAGGCATATTCAACTATGCGTGATGCACTTAAAGCTGCCGGAAGACCTGTAGTGTTTAGTATTTGTGAATGGGGTGATAATGATCCATGGAAATGGGCAAAAGATGTAGGACACTTATGGAGAGTTTCTGGCGATATTATCAATTGCTGGGACTGTGAAGTAGGACATGGAAGCTGGTCTTCATGGGGTGTTTGGAAAATCATCAATATGCGAAAAGACATAAGAAAGTATTCAGGACCAGGTCACTGGAACGATTTTGACATGATGGAAGTTGGCAATGGGATGACTGATGCGGAGAACAGGAGCCATTTTGCTATGTGGTGCATGTTGGCATCTCCATTGATAATGGGTAATGACTTAAGAGACATATCTAAAGAAACTATCAAAACTTTAACCAGCAAGGAGGTTATAACTGTAAACCAGGACAAGCTGGGAATACAAGGTTTTAGATTTACCAACGAAAACAATATTGAAATTTGGTTAAAACCATTAGCTAATGATGAATGGGCTATTTCATTTGTAAACATGAATAATCAGCCATATGAACTACAATTCGACTGGAATAAGCATGAAATCGGAGACGACTTAAATAAAAAGCGGCTTGATACAAAACAGGTGCACTTTAAAATAAGAGATTTATTCAATAAGAAAGATATTGGAACAACTGAGGCACCATTAAAGGCAACTATTGGAGTACATGATGTGCTAATGATTAAATTAAGTAAATAGTTTTCTGAAATAGTAGAACATGAATATAAGAGCTTTATTATTAATAGGTATATTATTGATGGCCGGAACCATTTTTTCACAAGATCAAAACTTTCACATTTACATTTGTTTTGGGCAATCGAACATGGAAGGACAAGGGAAGATTGAAGAACCGGATAAAACTGTTGATAGCCGTTTCCAGGTTTTACAGTCACTTGATTGTTCCAACCTTGGGCACTCAAAGGGTATGTGGCGTACAGCAGTTCCTCCTCTGTGTCAGTGTTATTCGGGTCTTTCACCTGCCGATTATTTTGGCAGAACCATGATAGCCAATCTGCCTGAAAACATTAAGGTTGGGGTGATTAATGTAGCTGTTGGTGGTTGCGATATCAGGCTGTTTGATAAAGATATTTACCAGGACTACGATTCTACTTACATGGAGGACTGGTTTCTTGATAAAGTTAAGGCTTATGGAGGAAATCCTTATGAGCATCTTGTTAATCTTGCAAAGCAGGCACAGCAAGACGGTGTAATTAAAGGAATCCTTTTGCACCAGGGAGAAACAAATACTGGTAACAGTAACTGGCCATCATATGTTAAAAAGATTTATAATGATATGATGACAGACCTGTCTTTAAATGTTGAAGATGTCCCTCTTTTAGCCGGAGAAGTACTATCAGAAGAAGGTAATTGTTGTTCAGGTATGAATACCATTATTAACAGACTTCCTGATACCATTCCAACAGCACACGTTATTTCCTCAAACGGATGCACCGGACAGGATAAAGCACATTTTGACTCGGAGGGTTACCGGGAATTAGGAAGGCGTTATGCAGAAAAGATGCTTTTATTGCAAGGGTATGAAATATCTACAAATTTTGAAAATGTTGCTGATTATGAGGGATATGCATTGGAGCAAAATGTTCCAAACCCTTTCTTTGATAAAACAAGAATATCTTTTAAAGTTCCTGACTCCACTTTTGTTTCCTTAAAAGTTTTTAATGTGCAGGGAACCGAGGTTTCTGAACTTGCCGGAAAAGGCTTTTCGGCTGGTAATCATACTATTGAATTTAGTAAAATAGAACTTCCTGCCGGGACTTATTTTTATAAAATTAAAGCTGACAAATTTGTTGCAACCCGAAAAATGATTATTCGGAAAGAATAATTTGGTGAAAATGATAGGAGCTGGAAAGATAAAAGGATTCGTTAAATTAAATTTTAAGAAAAAGTAATATCCTGGTGTTATTTCGAGGCAAATTTGTCAGGTGACAACGCCTGACAAGTGCAACGATTAGATGTTATCACCTGGCTAATTACACAAAACATCATATTTGATTAACATATTATTAAAAAGAACTTAAAAATCAAATCATTATAAATTCTAACAAAATGTTTCGAACCATTAAATTAATTGTAGCCATAGCCCTTATTATATCTGTAGGCTGCCAAAAAGTAGAAAAAAAAGGGCTGAAGACAGCACAAATCTTTTCTGATAATATGGTGCTTCAGCAAGGGCAAAAAGTTCCTGTTTGGGGGACAGTAACACCAGGAGAAAAAGTGGAAATTAAATTCAGAGATCAGGTAGTTGAAACCAATGCTGATGAAAGCGGCAAATGGATGGCTTACCTTAATAATCTAACATTGGGAGAACCTGATAGTCTGATTGTTCAGGCAGATGATCAAAAAGTTGTATTTAAGAATGTATTGGTGGGAGAAGTCTGGATTTGTTCTGGACAATCGAACATGGAAATGAATGTAGGGTGTAGCTGGGCTCACTTGAATAACTCAGAGGAAGAGATTGCAAATGCAAATTTTCCTGATATCAGGCTCTTTATTGTTGACAAAAATACATCATTTGCACCAATTGATACAATAACCACACAGGGCTGGAAGGTTTGTTCTCCAGAAACAGTTAGTCCATTTTCAGCTGTTGGTTATTTCTTTGGGCGTGAAATCCATCAAACTCAAAAGGTTCCGGTAGGACTCATCCAAACTGCTTGGGGCGGAACAGTTGCAGAGGCCTGGACAAGTGCTGAATCACTTAAATTGATGCAAGACTTTGCTGGATCTGTTGAAAAATTATCGAAAATGCCTTCAAATAAAGATAGCCTGAGAAAGCAATATGAAATTGACTATACTAACTGGTTGGTAGAAACTGCTGAAGCTGATGCTGGTATCAATGGTTCCGACACAATTTTTGCCTCAGTTGATTATGATGATTCTGACTGGTTGAAAATGAGTTTGCCTGGTATGGTTGAGCAAACAAAAATAGGAGCTGTTGATGGCGTTTTTTGGTTTAGAAAGAAAGTTAAAATACCTGCAAATATGTTGGGCAAAGATCTCACCTTATCAATTGCTCCACCTGATGATACTGATGAAACCTGGTTTAATGGAGTGAAGATTGGAGCGAGTACGGAATGGGATGTCGTAAGGCATTATAAAATACCTGCAAATATTATCAAAGAAGGTGAAAATCAAATTGTTGTCAGGCTTGGAGACCCACAGGGTGATGGCGGTTTTATGGGCAAAAAGGAAGATTTTTCTATCTATTCGACTGATGGCTGGAAAATGCAAATTGAAGGAGAATGGCTTTGTAAGGTCGGTTATGACAAAAGAAATATTAAAACTATCCCGATGTTGCCCGATGAACCAAACAGACCAACCGTTCTTTTTAATGCCATGGTCAATCCAATTGTTCCTTTTGCTATTAAAGGAGCTATTTGGTACCAGGGAGAAAGTAACGCCGGGATGGCCTACCAGTACCAAACATTATTTCCGACCTTAATCAAAGACTGGCGAAGTAAATGGAACCAGGGTGATTTCCCGTTTTTGTTTGTCCAATTGGCAAATTACCAGAAAAGAAATACAGAACCAGTTGAGGATAGTTGGGCAGAATTGCGGGAAGCACAACTGATGACGCTTAAATTACCAAACACCGGAATGGCAGTAACTATAGATATTGGTGATGCAAAAGATATTCACCCTGGTAATAAACAGGATGTTGGGAAAAGGCTTGCTTTAGCTGCTCAAAATATAGTTTATCAAAAGGATATTCCCTATTCAGGCCCTATTTACAAATCAATGGAAAAGGAGGGTGATAAGGTTATTCTTGACTTTGATTTCAAACATGATGGTTTGATGGTTAAAGACGGAAGCATATTAAAAGGGTTTGCCATTGCCGGAGCTGATAAGAAGTTTGTGTGGGCTAAAGCGGAAATTGTTGATAATAAGGTAGTTGTTTATTCATCTGAAATAAAAGAACCGGTTGCTGTGAGATATGCCTGGTCAGCAAACCCTGAGTGTAATCTTATAAACTCTGTTGGTTTGCCGGCATCCCCATTTAGAACAGATAAATGGAAAGGAATCACAGAACCTTAAAATCACTGTTACCCATCCGGGTGTAGTTATTCAATCAGGGAATTGGCCGGATGGGTAAATTTTGAAAATCAGTTATGTATAAGCTCAGGAAATGACAGAAAAAATAAAACTTAAAGAAAAAATTGGTTACGGTTTTGGTGATGCAGCTTCATCCATGTTTTGGAAAATTTTCACCTTCTATCTGGCTATTTTTTATACTGATGTATTTGGAATTTCTGCAGCTGCGGTAGGAACAATGTTTTTAGTTACCAGAATATGGGATACTGCAAATGACCCAATTATGGGAGTTATTTGTGACCGAACAAATTCAAAGTATGGTAAATTCAGACCATATCTTTTATGGGTGGCTATTCCATTTGGCATTATTGGGGTGATATTGTTTACAACTCCCAACTTTGGAGTATCCGGAAAACTCATTTATGCCTATATTACTTACACCATAATGATGATGGCATATACAGCAATCAATGTACCTTATGCAAGTCTGTTGGGTGTAATGTCCGGGAATTCGAACGATAGAACTACCTTGGCGTCCTACCGTATGGTTTTTGCTTTTGGCGGTAGTTTGCTTGTTGTCGCAATTTTCCAGCCATTACTAGATCTTTTTAAAAAAAGTTATGCTGAGACTACTTCTTATCAATTAACTATGATTGTTGTAGGTGCATTGGCTGTTTTGTTTTTCATATTCACTTTTTCATGGACTCGCGAGCGAATTAAAGTGCCAAAAGAACAGAATAACAATCTAAAGGAAGATGTAAAAAACTTACTAAAAAACGCACCCTGGTTTATACTACTGGGAGCAGGTGTTATGACACTTATTTTTAACTCCGTTCGCGATGGCGTTTCTCTTTATTATTTCAAATACTTCATTGTAGATGATACAGCAGTTACGTTTTCGAAGATGACATTTGCTTTTAGCACTGTATTTATTCTACTAGGCCAGGCTTTTAATATGTTTGGTGTAATGATGGCAAAACCTGTTTCGGCAAAAATAGGGAAGCGAAAAACCTTTTTGTTTGCAATGTTAATATCAGCAGTTCTTAGTAGTTTTTTTTACATCTGTAACAGAGAACTGGTTATACTGTTGTTTGTTCTGCAGGCCCTGGTAAGTTTTTGTGCTGGAATTATTTTCCCGCTGTTATGGTCTATGTATGCCGACACTGCTGATTATTCAGAATGGAATACGGGACGTAGGGCGACAGGGCTGATATTTTCGGCATCTAGCATGACACAAAAGCTTGGCTGGACAATTGGAGGCTCTATAACGATGTGGTTACTGGCATTTTACGGTTTCAAGCCGAACATTGACCAGTCACCTGAAACCCTTAACGGGTTAAAAATTATGCTAAGTTTTATACCTGGTGTTGCTGCCTTACTATCAGCTGCTTTTATTTTCTTCTATCAGTTAAGCGATAAAAGAGTAAGTGAAATAACCATAGATTTAGAAACAAAAAGAGCAAATAAACTATAAGCTATAAAAAGTTAATTATCCAAAACTTTAATGAAAATGAAAATAAATTCAATTATACTAATCACCAGTTGTCTGTTTCTTTTATCATTTTGTGCAACAACTCCTAAAAATGAGTCAAACAGCTCTTTTATTAAAGTGGAGAATGGTAAATTTATGAACAATGGCAAACAGTATTTTATAGCCGGAACTAACTATTGGTATGGGAGTAATCTTGCTGCTACTGGCGAAAAAGGGAGGGAACGTTTAAAAAGAGAACTTGATTTTTTAAAATCACTGGGTATAAACAATTTGCGTGTTCAGGCTTGCAGTGAAGGAGGGAATGAGATCGAATTCGGTGTTAAGCCAAGTTTACAGCCCAGCCAGGGAGTTTACAATGAAAAATTATTCAACGGGCTGGATTTCCTTTTAAATGAATTATCAAAAAGAGAAATGACAGCTGTGCTGGCATTGAACAATTATTGGTCGTGGACAGGTGGCATGGCCAAATATGTAAATTGGAACGGAGGTGATTCCATTCCTTATCCTTCCAGTTCCGTTCTTGGTTCATGGGATACATATATGAGGTATGTTGATCAGTTTTATTCAAACAGTGGTGCAGTTGAAGCTTTTAGGCAACATATTAAAGTTATGCTGAACCGTAAAAATAATTATTCGGGAATTTTGTATAAAGAAGATCCGACGATTATGGCATGGCAACTTGCAAATGAGCCAAGGGGAGGAAGTTCAGATCAGGAACGTATCCGATTTATCAATTGGATTCATGAAACTTCAGCCTATATAAAATCTCTTGATAGTAACCATATGGTAACAACTGGTAGCGAAGGTTGTGTTGGACATCATTGGATTATGGAAGATTTCGTGGCGGCAAATAACTGCGAGTCAATTGATTACATTACTTACCATTTATGGCCTCAGAACTGGAGTTGGTATAATCCAGAGAAACCAGATAGCACAATTGATAAAAGCATTGAACTTGCCGAAAAATATATCAATGACCATGAAGCAGTTGCTAAGGAGCTAAATAAACCTGCAGTGTTAGAAGAATTTGGCTTGGCAAGGGATTATGGCTATTTCACACCAGATTCTTCATCTGCATATAAAGAAAGATTTTTTGAATGGGTTTTTAATAAAACTTCCGAAATGGCGAAAAACGGAGCCTGTACTTCTGGTTCTAATTTTTGGGGTTGGTCAGGAGAAGGCAAAATTGCCCGACCAGGAGAACTTTGGCAACCAGGAGATGATTTTATTGGTGATCCTCCGCATGAAGCACAAGGATGGTACGCAGTTTTCCAATCTGATAGCACAATGGTCGGAATTATTAAAGAATATGCAATGAAACTTCATTTGATTAATCAAGAAGCTGTTTTAAAAGATTGACACTATTCGAGAAATCTTCTGCATAGCATATAATAGAAGATGGAACTCTTGCCAGCTTTTTTTGAACTGCTGTCCTGGCAAATTCATAGGCCAAATCGTAGAACTCAAGTGCTGCCAGATATTTGTTTTCTTTTAATGATTCCTCTCCCTTTTTATATATTTTGCATAATTGGTTTGTGCATTTATCGAAAGGCTGAAAGCTAATAAAAGGATTGTAAGTATTACAATAGTTCGTTAAAAATTAAGCTGCAATAGTGCCATAATATATAAGTTCATTGAAATATTTTTGATTTTTAGCAGAGTATGCATTAATACCGAACACGTCAAAAAAACGCTGAAGCAGTAACCAGTTGTGGTTCATTGTTTTAATGTCTGCCATTGAGAAAGTTTTACGTAGCTCTTTTGGTATGCCCAGCCAATGTTTAACCTTTGCAATGTTTATAGCAGTTAACGAAGCGTTGAAATGAAAATGTAATTTATTTACACTTCTTGCCTGCGAATCGTTAAGACCTGTGAATTGTTTTCCA
>JBNKRJ010000106.1:0-55989 GCA_050296515.1 Bacteroidales bacterium
GTAAACAAATTGATTTTCAGAACGGAGCCTCAATTTGGTGTAAACTATCTAATAAACAAAAAAAATAATACCGATTCACACAGAATATGTGTGAATCGGTATTAAACTGTAAAATAGCGTAACTATTCTATAATTGATAACAAGTAATTAAATGATTCTTTTCATTCACAAATACCCTACTATCAATTTCATCGACAAGGTAATCAGGCGTTTTATCCATTAATTCAATCTTTTTCTCAACAGCACCTGTTTTTTTGTCTAACCTGAAAATAAAATTCTTTGTGGTTTCAGAGCTTTTATCTTTCACTGTCATAAATTTAAAATCCCTTGTAGCTTTTGAGTTAAAATAGCGGGTTTTGGTAACTTCAAGTACTGGAACCATATTCCCTCCCATACCAACATACAATCCGCCCAAAGTTGATGTAGTACTTTTAGCATCATTCTGGTCTTCAGAGGTTCTGTATGCACCGTTTGCCAGCATGGAAAGGGTTTTTATATTTGAAATAGAACCTTCAATATCAATATCAACACCAGCAACAGCAAGACCAACTTGCGCAACTGCCATTAATCCATGAACGCCAATACTGCTTACCGGCTCAAAATATTTAGTATATGTAAGTTTTCCGCTTGGATCTAGCAACGAAGCATGCTGATCGGTATTGATAAAATATCCACCTTCAGTATACTCTGCTACCAATGGAGTACTTTTTTTAACATTCTCCAGAGCTATATCTTTAGCAAAAATTATCATTTCGCCAGTAGCTAAATCAAACTTGTAGCCTGTTTTGTTTTCAAAAAGAACTACTTTTTTCTCTTTCTCGTCAAAAGTTACAGCAGGTATGCTTTTAAATTTCACATCTTTTTTCCAAACGTCTTTCCCATCTTTAAAATCCATGATATTGGATCTTTCTGTAGAAATATAAAGTAC
Organism: Bacteroidales bacterium; assembly: GCA_050296515.1. Classification (GTDB taxonomy): domain Bacteria; phylum Bacteroidota; class Bacteroidia; order Bacteroidales; family NBLH01; genus NBLH01. Next base: position 929 of record JBNKRJ010000106.1, read on the forward strand.
ACCTTTAGGAGTAGGAGTTGCATAATAGGCATATCCTTTCACCTTTTCGTCCCAGATCTTTTTCCCGTTATTATCTGTGTATGCAATACTACCATCTTTTTCATCCTTCCCAATGGCAATGTACCCATTATCATGAGGTATTACTTCATCAAGAAATTCAATCTTAAAACTTTTTTTCCAGACTAATTCATTTGTTTTAGGATTAATCAGATTAAACCCTTCAGTTTCGACTAAAATCAAATTCCCGTCTTTCCCAGGCACTACATCTACTAAAGTACCCTTAAGTTTGAGTTTTCCAGGAGTGATATCCTTGCCTGTTTCAGGTTCCAAAACTGTCAATTTATTTGATTTTTTTATTCCTAAATACAAACTGTTATTTATGTCTGAATAAACCAATGCCTTTATTTTCTTTCCAGTCTCTTTTGTCCAGGCAGTATTTCCTGAAGCAAGTTCAACACATGCAATTTTTTCACCCGAACCAACAATTAAAAACTTATTATCTTTTGTAACAAATGGTCCCTGTGTAATGAAGCTTGCCTGCAAAGCACCTTTTGCTTTAGCAACCAGTCCTTTTAGTTCACCAAGTTTTGCAACCCACTCACTCTTCCATGTTTTCAAGCTAAATTTCATTAATAATTGCTCATTTCCTTTCATCACTTCAAAAAGAATACATTCCTGAGCAGGCATCATTGTAAATTGCTTAATGCTGTATCCGTCATCTTTTGTATCATAAACAATATCACCATTACTTGAATTAATAATAATACCACGCATTTTTCCTGCCAGTGGAGCATACTCAACATAAAATAACGGCAACCCTTCAATATTTAGAAACGAGTTCTTATCTACCGCTTTTAACTCCTGGTTATGCCAAACGGTTTTCCCGGTATTATTATCCAAAGCCAATAATCCCTTAGCACCCGAAGCTATTATTAGTCCATCATTACTCTGTTGAATCCATCCAACCTGATACAAAGTTTCTTTTAAGTCAACTTCCCACTTTTTTTCCTGGGAGTTGGCAAAATTTACAATACACACTGTTAATGCAAATGAAAGCAAAGCTAATCTCACTATTCTACTCATTTTCAACAAATTAAGTTAATAAAACACAATACGATTTCGGCGTAAAGATAGAAATTAAACAATAACTCACAAGGGGTAAAAGTCTTTGTTAGCAAAATAGTCATTAACACGTTAAAAATAAGCTACAAGATTTCAAAAAGTTTAAGGATTTCTACTTTATGTTACAAACTTTCACTTAATTATCAGAACCTCTTCTTCTTGAACAGAACAAGTCCCGTTTAAAGTCAATACGCTCTTATCCCAGCTCCATTCCGACTTTTTAAGCTTTTTCCTATTTATTTTAATCTGTTTTGGAGTCTTTGAAAGATTATGCACTTTTAGGGTTACTTTATTTTTAATGGCTTCGTATTTTTCAGACGCTCCCACCTTTCGAATGGTAAATATTAAAGACTTATCATTATTCTCTGCCCAGTAAGTCATAAACTCATAGTCACCAGAAGCAGTTGTGTTGGTGGTTTTACCATCATCATTAAAAAGCTTGTAATAAGATTCTTTGACCTTGCTATCAACAAAATAATGAACTTCATATTCATCCAATGAATAGTTCACCTCACTTGCTGCTTCTTTTGCCATGGGTATGAATGCCCCTCCTTTTACAAAAACAGGAATATGGTCCATAGTTAGTGAAATGGTATATTCTTTTCCTCCATTGTAGACTTTCCCTGTATAAAAGTCTGTCCAGCCAGTACCTTTTGGTAAATAAACTTTCTGCTGCTTTAACCCTCTTTCTTTTATAGGTGAAACTAAAAAAGCGTCACCCCACATATAAGCTTTATCATACGTTAAAAGCTTTTCATTTCCAGGCTCATTGAAAAACAATGGAATCATCAAAGGTTTCCCTCTACTGCTGTTTTCATAAGCCATATTATAGATATAGGGCTTTAGCTTATAGCGCAATTCTATCGATTTTTTCACTAAAGCTTTTGTTTTTTCATTTTGAAAAACAGGTTCCGGAGCAATTTGTTCCTGCGCATGTGGACGATAGATGGGTTGAAACACACCGTATTGCAACCATCTTGTATACAGCTCATTATCAAGCGAATCGCCACCAGCAAAGCCTCCCAAATCAGAATGCATATAAGCAACTCCCTGCATTCCCATCTGCAACGAAATTTCAGGCTGTGGTACCACCCCATCAAAGCTTCGGCTCACATCTCCTGTCCAGGGAATCATTCCATAACGCTGTGAACCGGCATAACCTGCACGCATTAAAATAAATGGTCGTTTTTCAGGGAAATCATTTTTATATCCATCAAAAACAATTCTTGCCCATTCTTGTCCATAAGCATTATGCACCTCATCACCCGTTCCATTCACATGAATAATGTCAGCCGGATGCACTTCAGGTTCGCCTAAATCACCCCACCAGCCTTCGACTCCCTGGTTTGCAAACTTTTTATAGATATTCCAGAACCAACTTCTTGCTTTTGGGTCAAACACATCAATCAGTCCCGTGTTTCCAAAGTAAAAATCAAAACGATAGGGTTTTCCGGTTGAATCAACTGCCAGTACTTTTTCTTTAACCGCTTCATTCCATCTGGTTGAAGTGGTCAAAACAAATGGTTCAGTGATTAATATTGTTTTCACACCCTTTTTATTAAAATCAGCAATCATTTTTTCAGGATTTGGAAAACTATCACGGTACCATTCAAGGTTACCCATAGTACCTTTTATTTCTTTTCCAAACCAATAAATATCAAGAATTACAGCATCAACTGGAATATCCTCTTCAAAGTATTTTGCAATAGTTTCTTCAGTTTCTTTTTGTGAATGATAGCCAAAACGGCTGCTAATATTTCCAAATGCCCAACGAGGAGGAAGTGGTTGTCTACCTGTCAGTTTAGTATACTGTTCAACCAAATCATACCAGTCATCACCGGCAATTACATGATAGTTCATGGTTCCTCCAACAGTTTCGTAGTTAATACTGTTCTCTTTCTTGCTGTCTAAATCTAAAAAGCCAGAAGAGGCATTGTCAAAAAGAACTGCATATTTTTTTGAAGAAAGAAAAACAGGTAACGAGTAATTCATTAATTCTGAATGTGTTCCATAACCATAGTGAGCCCTGTTATACAATTGTAAACGATGTCCACGACGATTCATTCCAAGAACCCGGGCACCTCCACCATACAAAATCTCATCTTTTTCAATTTCAAAATCCAGTATTTGACTGGTATCCGTTGCCAAATAACCTTTTCTTTCAGAAATTAAATTTTTCCCATTGTACGAATAACTAATTTGAAATGGAGTCTTAGTGATAGTTACCTTCAATTTATTGATAACAATAACAGCCTTTGATTTTGCGTCATCAATTTTATAGGCAACATCTTCAGGATCCATATCAACAGCATAAGAGAAGTTCTTCACTTCTTTGCCTTTTGGATAAAAAGTGGTATGCACAATTTTATCACTAAAGGGCACAATCAAATACTTTCCATCAGAAACTGACACTTCTATTCTACCATTCAGGTTCTTTAGTTCCTCAAACTTTCTGCCTGATAACTGGCTAAATCCTTGTTGAAATGTGGATAATACAAGAGCCAGCAAAACAATCTTTTTTAAGAGCATTTTGTTAAATTTTAAAACATTAATAAAAAGAGAGAGTATCAGTTTGGGGACTAAATTACTAATAATTGTGGCTAAGCACTAAAGATAAATTTGGTTTTATATAAATTATTATTACACAGAGGTTCACAGAGAACCACTGGGAGGCACAGAGAAAAGTTTGTGCCCTTTGTGATTATGTTGCATTCTTTGCGGTTGAAAGATAGAAGTATGAAGATGGTAAAATGCAAATAAAGCGGATGTTGACAATGCAGGTTGCTACGAAATAAATCTGTGAAAATCAGTGTTACGGAGTATCAGCGTCACCAGTGTTCGATACTAAACCATATTGGAATATTGTAAAAATTATTCTGCTTTGGCTTAGTATAAGCCGATTGACTGGCTGTTTTGGTTTGCAAACTTGTGAAGCAAACCAATTACTAACAGCCGTTCGGTATAACAACCAGGATAGAACTTTCAATTTTCTAAATTTTACAGTCAAAATAAAACTTGCATCCCTATCCTGTTTTGCTTATATTTATTGGCTGACGCTATAAATCACCAATAAATCAAATTAAACTATGAAAAAAATGATAGGTATTGTAGGAGGCGTAGGAAGCTATGCCGGAATTGACCTAATCAGAAAAATCTATGATAACACAGTAGCACGAACTGACCAGGAACATCTTCCTGTATCAATGCTTTCGGCTCCGCACAAAGTAAAAGACAGAACAGAATTCCTGATTGGTAAAGTAAAGGAAAATCCGGGTATTGCTATCGCCGAAATCATTACCACCTTATCGAAGCATGGAGCGGAGATTATTGGAATTCCATGCAATACAGCACATACTCCAAAAATATTTAATGTAATCAAACAAAACACTCCAGATGAAGTCCAACTGGTTCACTTGATTGAAGAAGTCGGAAAATTCATCACGGATAACTATCCTGAAATAAAAAAAGTAGGCGTTTTAAGCACAAACGGGACTTTTATCGCCAATGTTTATCCTACTATTTTAGCAGATTTTGGCATTGAAGCCATTCATCCTTCTAAAGAAATTCAAAAAATGTTTGTTCATCCTGCGATTTATGCCCAGGAGTATGGAATTAAGGCATTTTCGAACCCGGTGAAGGAAAAAGCAAAGAAGGATCTTTTAATGGCTGCTTCCTATCTATCAAGAAAAGGTTCTGAAGCCATAGTTTTAGGCTGTACTGAAATTCCGCTTGCAATTACTGAACTTCAAATTGAAGAAAGTCTTGTGATTGATGCCACAGAAGTATTGGCAAAAGCGTTAATTAGAGAAGCAACAAAAGAGTAAAAAAAGTATATTTGTTTATTCATTTGGTGCTGGGTGTAAAAATAGTTGTCATTTTGAATACAGAGGCAATTATTTTATATTTTTGGGTTTCAAATATAAAAACAAGCTTCAATGAGCGATATTTTCATAAAAAAGCTAATAATAAATAATGTAAGGCATTTAAAGAGCTTGGAGATAAATCTTTCTGAAAAGGAGAAAAAGCATTTGATTGTTACGGGAAAAAATGGTTCAGGAAAGACTTCGCTGCTTGATGCTTTAAGGTATCATCTGGTCGGGGTTTTAAATAATCAGGTAATACAAATACCTTCCTGGGAAAATGAGATTGAACAATCCCAAATTAAGATACAAGAGTATCAGGAAGTTTTAAAGAAAACAAATCAGGAAAATGATATTATCAGGCTTCGGCAGTATATTAATGATTACGAACAAAAAATCGAACACTTACGAATTAATATTGGCAACTATAGTAAATTGAGCCTGATTTTATCTAATGCTACCGACCTGCCTTCACTTTATAAAAATGGTGGCTTCATATTTACTCTTTTTGAAGCAAAAAGAGGTTCTACTTTGAAAATACCAAAAGGAATTCAAAAAATTGACATCCAGCAATTCTACCCTTTTCAGGAGAGAGCGAATCTTAACTTTATTCAGTACATTGTCAACCTAAAAGCCCAAAGATCATTTGCCCGGGATGCCAACGACAATGAAAAAGTAAAGGATATTGATGAATGGTTCACCATTTTTGAAAATTTCCTGAAAGAAGTATTCGAAGATAATAGTTTGGAGCTCGAATTCGATAGTGAAAACTTTAATTTCAATATTGTATTGCCAAATCGAGAAAAGTTTGATTTCAATACCCTTTCTGATGGTTATTCAGCCATTATGAATATCGTTACTGAGCTTATCCTTAGAATGGAAAAGAAAAGTGCAAAAAATTATAATATTCAGGGTATTGTTTTGATTGATGAAATTGAAACCCACTTGCATATTGATTTGCAAAAAAAGATACTTCCTTTTTTAACAAAAATATTCCCAAAAATCCAGTTTATTGTTACAACACACTCTCCTTTTATCATTAACTCGCTGGATAATGCTGTGATTTATGATTTGGAAAACCACATCCAGGTAGAAGATTTATCTGGCTATTCAGTTGAAGGCATCATTGAAGGATATTTTAACTCGGATAAGTATTCTGAATTGGTTAAAACCCAAGTTGGGGAATATGAAAAGCTTGTAAATAAGGCAAAAAGGACAGATGAGGAGCAGGAAAAATTCAAGTATTTTAAAAAGTATTTCAAAGACCTATCAAAATTTATGGCACCCGAACTACAGTTAAAAATTCAACAACTCGAATTAAAAAACCTTGAAAAAGCATGATAAACATTAAAAAATCAGAAAATCCCCCTAAATGTTTATCAGAAGAAAAGAAAAAAGCAAATGGGGATTACAAATGTGGAACGGTTTTAGTAAGATTAAAGGAAGATTTTCATAACAAATGCTACCTGTGCGAAGAAAAAGAACCATCTACAATAAATGTTGAACACCTTATTCCACATAGAGGAGATAAAGATTTAGAATTTGACTGGGACAACTTATTTTGGGCATATGGACACTGCAATAATTTAAAGTCAGACAAATACGACAACATTATAAATTGCACTAACACATCAATAATTGTTACGGATATATTGAAATTTGAGATAAATCCATTCCCCTATGATGAAGCTAAAATTTTTGCATTATCTGAAGAAACGAGTGTTACTGAAACAGCTACTTTATTAAATGAAATTTATAATGGTACTACAATCCTGAAAACATTGGAAGGAGAAAATATAAGAAAAAAACTTATCAATGAAATAAAACTCTTTAATGAAAACCTTCATGAATATTTTGAACCCGCTTTAACCAACGAAGAAAAAGAAAGACTTAAAAATAAAATCAAACGAAGTTTAAGTGTTGAAGCACCTTTTACTGCTTTTAAAATCTGGGTTATAAAAAACAACACTAAATTATACGAGCTCTTTGGTGAATTGCTCCCTGATTTCAAATCAAATTAACGGCTCTTTTTATGCTCCACGGACATGGTGACAATGCCTATCAGTATGATAGTGAAATAATAGCAAATTTTAGTTCCAATGTATATTTTAAAGGGCCATCTGATGCCCTTTTGGAACACTTAAAAAATAGCGTTGATAAAATAGGAAACTATCCTGAAGTGACTTCGGAAAGTTTATCGGCCGAAATTGCTGAATTACATGGACTACAGCCCGAAAATATTTTAGTAACAAACGGTGCAACAGAAGCATTCTACCTAATTGCTTTGCTATTTAGAAGAATGCACTCTGAAATTTTCGTCCCTTCATTCGCAGAATACGAAGATGCATGCAAACTTCATGAACACTTGATTAATTTCTCTAATAATAAACAACTTACAGGCAATTATAAAAGTGATGCTCAACTACTTTGGTTATGTAATCCAAACAATCCTGACGGAAAAATCATTTCGAAAGAAGAATTGATAGAGCTGAGCAAAAGAAACAATTGCCAAATAGTTATTGACGAAGCATATACTGATTTTACCACCAAAGACCTTTCTCTGATTAACCAAGTTGAAACACTTAAAAACACAATTATTGTTCGTTCTTTAACAAAAAAATATGCAATTCCAGGGCTTCGATTAGGATATATTGCGGCTTCCGAAAATACCATCACCCAATTAATGCAACTAAAAGAACCCTGGAGTGTAAATAGTTTGGCTATTGAAGCAGGTAAGTTTTTGTTAAAGCAAAACCATAAGAGTTTTGATGTGAATGAACTAATTAATTTAAGTAAGAATCTTCAACAAAACCTGTCTAAAATCAACGGCATTGAAGTGCTTCCTTCTGAGACAAGCTACTTTCTTGCAAAACTCAGTAAATCAGCTACTGAAACGACTAAATTTCTTGCAAACACACATGGTTTTTTAGTAAGAAATGCCTCAAATTTCAGAGGATTAGATGATTCCTGCATCAGAATCAGTACCCAACCCGAAAACCAAAATAACCTGTTAATTAAAGCCCTTGAACTGTGGATGAACCAATAATACTTGCCTTCTCTATTTTAACAGCCTATTTTTTAGATTTACTAATGGGAGATCCTATTTGGCTTCCTCACCCAATTGTTGCTTTTGGTAAGAGCATTTCAGCATTTGAGAAAAGACTAAATAGAGGCAGCTTTCAACGACTAAAAGGAATAATTACCGTTCTGATCCTGACTTCAATAACTTTCATGTCCTTCTACTTTATTATGTTTTTTGCTAAAAGGATAAATTTTTGGCTATTTGTCTTTTTAAATACCCTTTTCTTGTTTTATGGTTTGGCAAATAAAACCTTAATAAAAGAGTGCCAAATGGTATTTAAAGCCCTGTACAAAAACGGATTAGAGGCTGGAAGAAAACAAATTGCAAGGCTGGTAGGACGTGATACCGGTTCACTTCCCGAAAATAAAATAAAAATTGCCACCCTTGAAACCCTTTCCGAAAATCTTAGCGATGGAGTTGTTGCCCCTTTGTTTTATTATGCAATTGGCGGAATTCCTGCCATGATGACTTACAAGATGATAAACACATTGGATTCAATGATTGGATATAAAAACGAAAGGTTTCTGAAATTTGGATTCTTTGCAGCAAAAGTGGATGACCTGGCAAATTATTTTCCTGCAAGAATTACCTCAATTTTAATGTCTCTTTTAGCATTTAGCCCACGCTCATTTTATTTTGTAGTTAAATATGGCAAGGCACACAGCAGCCCCAATGCCGGATACCCTGAAGCAGCTTTGGCAGGCCTGCTTAATTGCAGGTTTGGAGGAAGCAATGTTTATCATGGTCAACTTGTTACAAAACCTTATATTGGAAAAAATGAAAGGGAAATAACTGAATATGACCTGAAAAAGGCTATTCTTATTAATCATATGGTTTGCATTTTTATGATTATATCAGTCTGCTTTGCAATGTTTCTTAAAATATAAAGTACTTTATTTGATTTCCAATTACTTCATACAAAGTTCCAATTTCTAACTTCTAATTTCCAACAAACAAATTTCCAAATTTCAATTTTTGAATTACCTTTGCCCCGAAATTTTGGTTTCAATGTCGGCAACATCCGGCAAAGATTAAAATGGGAACCCTGTTAAAGTCAGGGGCTGTACCCGCAGCTGTAAGTCTCGTTAAAGCTTTGTTTAACCATCGCCACTATCCCTTAAAGGGTTGGGAAGGCCAGACAAAGTGAGACAAGCCAGAAGACCTGCCAGAATTTAACAATTTTAGTTAATACAAACCTCGGGAAAAAGGTTTAATAAAATAATTATGTTACATCAATCATTTTTACCTGTATTTTTCAGACTAGTTGTCAGCACAGTTAGTTTATGGTTTTCAATTACTTTCAATGATTTGTTTGCCCAAGAGTTAACGGACACTATCCAAATTAAAGAAATATCAATCAGTTCAAAGGAAATTAAAAAATTCCAGGCTGGTGCAAAAGTTGAAACTATTCCAAACCCAATATTCAAGAACTTACAAGATGGAAGCCTTGAAACACTTCTTTCAAGAAGCACTACACTTTCATTAAAAAGCACTGCGGGAGGTTTATCAACTATCAGGTTTAGAGGAACTTCTCCAGATCACACGAGTATTAATTTTGGAGGAATTAACCTAAACTCTTTAACATTAGGGCATTCTAATATGAGTAATATCCCCATGTATCTTTTTGATGAAGTGGGAGTACAATTTGGAAGCTCTAGTGCCGTAAACGGAAGTGGCAGCATTGGCGGAGCGATCCACCTTGGCTTGAAAAATTATTGGGTTGATGGCTTCAAAGCAGAGGCAAGAGTTGCTCATGGTTCATTTGGAGAACAGCTTTACGGAACAAAACTCTTTATTGGCAACGGGAAATGGGAAGCTGTCACAAGGTTATATTATTATAACGAAAAAAATAACTTCAAATTTCTGAATACAAGTATTAAAGATTTTACAACAGGAAAAGTAGGTATTGAGGACACTCAGAAAAATGCAGATATTGAAAACATGGGTCTTTTGCATGAATTAAAGTATCGGTTTTCGCAAGGAGAAACTCTTAAGTTACGAGTTTGGTTTGAAAGTGACTGGCATTTAATTCAGCAAAATCAGGCTTCAAACTATTACACACCGGAAAAAAGAGAAACTTACAAAGATGAACATATCCGTGCCTGGGGTAGTTATGATAATCAAAAACATAAACTGAAATATCACTTCGGGGCTGGCTATGTTTATGACAATAGTATTTACAATAACACTCCTGATCCAATTAAAACGAATCGAATAATTGGAGACTTTTTCGTTGAACATGATATATCAGAGAATGGTTCTTATAAATTAGGGGCAAAAGCTTCGCAAATTACTCCGGAAGTATATGCTTATGGTGAAGATTTAAAACATGAAAACAGAATTGACCTGTTTTTATCTTACAACCAACAGTTTTTTGACAGGTTACGCATAACATTAAACCTGCGCCAGGGTTTTGTTACTGATTACGAACTTCCATTTGTACCAGCGGTTGGCTTATCTTTTAAATTACTTGATAGAAACCAACACTATCTTGCTCTTAATGGAAATATTGCAAAAAGTTACCGCGTTCCAACTTTTAATGACCGCTATTGGGTACCTGGTGGCAATCCTGATTTAAAACCAGAAGAAGGAATAAACTATGAGTTGGGCGTTGAACATAGTTATCTTTCAGATGATTTCAACAGTACTATAAAAATAAATGCCTTTTTTATGGACGTAGACAATTGGGTATTATGGCGAAACGGAGGGGCATACTGGTATGCTGAAAATGTTCAAAAAGTAGAAAGCAAAGGAATAGAGGTGTCTGGAGATGTAAAATACAGATTGGGAAACCTCAAAATCTCCCATGGACTGAATTATGCCTATACCAATACACAGCGCAAATCGTCCATTAATGAAAGCAGTGCCATTGACAGGCAATTAGAATACGTTCCCTTGCACAAAGGACTTATCTTTTCTTCTGTTGAGTTTAAACAATTTAATATTTCAATTGATGGGAGTTATACCCATGAACAATACACTGATGAAACTTTAAAAAATATTCTTGCTCCATACTTTTTATTAAACACAGTTATTAATTACAATTTCAGACTAAATAAAAACCATAGGATAAGACTAAGTGGTATGATTAATAACCTGCTAAATAAAAACTACCAGTCAACAATTGACTATGCAATGCCAAGAATTAATTATAGAATTAGTCTAACATATAACTTTAATTAAATACAATGAATACAAAATTTTCAATTTTAGTAATAGCTTTATCGCTACTAGTATTTTTCTCATCATGTCAAAAAAATGACAATGTTGATCCATTAGCAAAATTTGGCTCAAATTACATAATTAATTATGGGAGTTATTCAGGCAATAAAGGAGGAATATCCCTTTTCAATATTGCAGATTCAACTGTGACCAATGAATATTTTGAATCAGTTAATGGTGTTGCATCTGTTTCAAATATCCAGTATGCCTACCGTACAAATGGAAATATCTATTTTATGGGAAACAATTCTGACCAAATTTTTTATGTAAATGAAAACTCATTTGAACAAACAACCACAGGTATTTCAGGTCCTGATATTGTTAAACCTCGTTATTGTGTATCAGAAGGAAATACTTTATACGTTTCATGCTGGGGTGGAGATATCTGGACTGATCCAACCCTGTCATACATTACAAAAATTGATTTGAATACACATACCGTATCTGGTAAAATCACATTGCATGGAGGACCAGAAGGTTTAGCTATTGCCAAAGGAAAACTTTATGCAGCATTAAATTATGATAAAAAAATTGCAGTAATTGATTTAGCAACAGATGATATTTCTTATATCTCAACTCCTTCGGTTTCCACCTATTTCTTAAAGGACAAAGATGAGAATTTATATGTTTCCTTAGTCTCTTCTTATAGTAACCCTGCTGATAAAGAAGGCCTTGGTTATATAAACACCCAAACGAATGAATTTACGATATACGAATTAGCAGGAATAAGTACAAATTACACCAATATAATGTCATTCAATTCAGATTATACAAAACTGTATGTAATGACATCTGCCTACGACGCTAACTGGACTATTACTGGTTCAATTATGACTTTCAATACTAGCACAAAAGAATTTATGAACGAAGCTTTGGTTTCAGGTATTTCAGGTATAAATGGCTTGGGAACAAACATGACAAACAATGATATTTTCTATTTCGTATCTGAAAGTACAACTTCAAATGGCAAAATGGTGCAAATAAAAGATGATGGAACTTTTGTTAAAGAATATGAAACTGGTATTTCGCCAATCATGATGCTAACTATAAAATAACAAACAAATGAACAGGGTACTGATTCTAAGTATATTAATTTTCACTTTCGTTTCTACTAAAATTTTATCCGGTCAAACGATTAATATTACAGTAGAAATCGATTTTGGTAATGGCAAAGAAATAATATCCAAGGAAGTAAGCAAAGAACAAAACATCACTGCTTTAGAAACCTTGCAACTTGCTGCCACTGTTGAAACACATGTTGTTGGCAGCTATGTATTTGTAACAGGCATCAATAATATAAAAGCCAACTATGGTAAAACTGCCTGGTATTACAAAGTAAACGGCAAATCTGCAAAAACGCTGGCCATTAACAACAAATTAAAGGATGGTGATGTAGTAAGGTGGATTTTAAAAGAAGATGTTTGTTCAAAAACTGTAAAAAAAGACTAAAGAATAAAAGTAGATAGAATCCTGGCTTAATTAAAAGTCAGAAAGTCAGCAAGTTGATATTGTCCATAACCTTAAAACTTTCTGCTTTCTGACTTTTTTCTACCTTTATCGGCAAAAAAGAAAAAATGAAGTACCTAACATTAATCACAGGCGGTCAACGCTCTGGAAAAAGTAGTTTTGCACAAAACCTGGCTGAAGCACTTTCGGAAGAACCTGTTTATCTGGCAACAGCACGAAAATGGGATGAAGATTTTGAAAACCGGATAAAAAGGCATCAGGCAGACCGAGGTGAGAAATGGACAACCATTGAAGAGGAAAAAGAAATCGGAAAACTGGACCTGTATGGCAAAACGGTTGTTCTGGACTGCATTACACTTTGGTTAACAAACATTTACCACGATCATCAGTACAATATGGAGGCTTCGCTTGAATATGCCATCAAGCAATGGCAACAATTAAGAGAACAAGATGCGACCTTTTTAATTGTAAGTAATGAACTAGGCATGGGTGTACATCCTGAAAAAGAAGTTGCCCGTAAATTTGCTGACCTGCAAGGCTGGATGAACCAGATTATTGGCAAAACTGCTAATGAATTGTATTTGATGGTGGCAGGAGTACCAATGAAAATCAAATAAAACTTTGAAGTTAGGACTTAGAAATTAGAAGTTGTTAATTAATTCTAGTTTCTAATACACTAGTTTCTAATACACTAATTTCTAATACACTAATTTCTAAAAAAAATGACCCTAAGAGAAAAATTACAACACAAAATTGACTTTAAAACAAAGCCTACTGGTTCGCTTGGTCAGCTGGAAGACATTGCCATGCAAATTGGTCTGATACAGAACACGTTGTCGCCAGAAATTAAAAGCCCGGCCATGTTAGTTTTTGCTGCAGATCATGGCCTGGCAGATGAAAAAATCAGTCCTTATCCAAAGGATGTAACCTGGCAGATGGCTATGAACTTTTCAGCTGGTGGTGCAGCCATTAGTGTCTTCTGTAAGCAAAATAACATCAGCTTAAAAGTGATTGATGCAGGTGTTGACTACGATTTTCCTCCTGATAGCGGTATTATCGATGCTAAAATTGCAAGAGGCTCAAAAAATATGCTTAAAGAACCGGCAATGAGCATCCAGGAGTGTGAACTGGCTATGCAAAAAGGAGCTGAACTTGTGCAAAAAGAAGCTGAAAACGGTTGTAACACCATTGCTTTTGGTGAAATGGGAATTGGTAACACATCTCCTTCGTCATTATTGATGAGTAAATTTATGGGTGTACCAATTGAAGAATGCACCGGCCGAGGTTCTGGCCTACAAGGAGAAGAGGTTGACAGGAAAACCCAGATCTTAAAGGAAATCATTGAAAAATACACCCCTCAAACTCCTCTTGAAACATTAGCAACTTTTGGAGGGCTTGAAATTGCAATGATGGTAGGTGCCATCCTTGAAGCAAAAAAGCAAAACATGATTATTCTTGTGGATGGTTTTATTGCTACGGCTGCCACTTTAACGGCTTTTCATTTTAACGCCCAGGTAAGAGAGAATACAATTTTTTGCCATCAATCAGATGAAAAAGGCCACATGAGAATGCTAGACTACCTGCATGGAAACGCAATACTCAAACTAGGAATGAGGCTGGGCGAAGGTACCGGAGCAGCACTCGCATTGCCAATTGTTCAGTCAGCAGTTAATTTCATTAACCAGATGGCTTCGTTTGAGGATGCCGGGGTTTCGAATAAAGAATAGAAATTAGGTATTATAATACACTGATTTAATATGATCGATATGATGCTTTAAGATCTTAATAAATCATAATAATGAGCCTTATCAGTGTACTATCGTTAAGTTCTAATAAACTAATCTCCAGACAGAAGGCTAAAATGAAAAACGAGGTTAAGATATTCTTCACGGCTTTAATGTTTTACACCCGAATTCCTGTGCCTAAAAGCACTGGTTATTCTGATGAAAAACTAAACAAGGCAACCCGTTATTTTCCAATAATGGGTTTGATTGTTGGTGGAATAGCTGCGTTAATTTTTTATGGTGGGCAGTTTATTTTGCCAAAGGAAGTAGCACTCCTTACAAGCATGGCTGTAAGTATCTATATTACAGGTGCTTTTCATGAAGATGGGTTTGCTGATTTTTGCGATGGATTTGGTGGAGGATACACCAAAGAAAAAGTGCTGACCATCATGAAAGATAGCAGAATAGGAACCTATGGTTCTGTAGGTTTGATGCTTATTCTTTTGGTCAAATTCTTTTCTCTGAATAGTATTGAAACAGCTTCAATACCATTAACTCTAATTGCTGCACATGCCTTTAGTCGGGTTTTTCCGGTTTTTATGATTTATACAACTTCCTATTCCCGAATGGATGCAACAAGCAAAACCAAACCAATAGGAAAAAAAGGAAGTGCTTTTTCAATTATCTTTGCAATTATAACAGGGTTTGCTTTTTTATACTTTATTCATTGGTTAGCAATAGTAATAGCATTTGTAATTTGCTTTTTTATTTTTTTTATATTCAGAGCATATATATTACAAAGAATCGATGGCTACACTGGTGATGTATTAGGCGCCTTGCAACAGATTTGCGAAATTGGTTTTTATATCTCATATTTAATTCATTTACAGGCAATATTATGGATTTAGTTTTAATAAGACATACAAAAGTTAATACAGAAGAAGGCGTTTGTTACGGACGAACTGATGTTGGATTGGCACCTAGCTTTGAAAAAGAAAAAAAAGTGATCCAAAAAAAACTTCCGCATGGTGGTTTTGATGCCATTTTTTCCAGTCCATTAAGTCGATGCAAACAGTTGGCTGATGGTCTATTCCCTAATAAAGAAATTATTTATGATGAGCGACTTTTTGAGTTAAACTTTGGCGACTGGGAAGGCCTTCACTGGGATGATATCTCATCATCCGAAGAAGCTGAAGCTTTCTTTAATGACTACATCAATACTACTTGTCCTGGAGGAGAATCCTACCAGGATATGCTTAAAAGAGTCACTGAGTTTTATAGTGAAATCAAAGATAAGTACGAAAAAATAGTGATTGTTTCGCATGGTGGACCAATCAGGGCATTGCTTTGTGTAATTGAAAACATTAGCCCTAAAGAAGCCTTTGAGAGAAAAGTGGAGTATGGAGAGGTGATCAAATTAAAAATTTAGAATCTAGAATTAAAATATGAGAAATACTTTCTGATAAACTTAACACAATATTGTGTTCTTAAAATCCATATTAATCAGCTAAATCCATCTAATCCGTGTCCTATAATCATAAAAATCATAATAAATCAGTGTACCATAAATTACGCCCCATCATGTTCGTTGGTACTGGTTCCGATGTTGGTAAAAGCATCATCAACGCTGCCTTTTGCCGAATATTTAAACAGGATGGCTACTCCCCCGCCCCATTCAAGGCACAAAACATGTCACTAAACAGTTTTGCAACTCCTGAAGGACTTGAAATTGGCCGTGCCCAGGCAGTACAGGCTGAAGCGGCTGGAATTCCGTGCAGTGCGGATATGAATCCAATACTGTTAAAGCCTGTTAGTAACATGAATGCGCAAGTGGTTTTAAATGGCAAACCTCTTGGTAACAAGTCAGCCCAGGAATATTTTCTTGGAACCGACAGGGAGTTTTTATTCAATGAAGCAATGAAAGCCTTTTCAAGGTTGGAAGAAAAGTTTAACCCGATAGTTGTTGAAGGTGCAGGTAGCATTTCAGAAATTAACCTGCGAGATAAAGACATCACAAACATGCGTGTAGCCATTGAGAAAAATGCGGATGTTTATTTGGTTGCTGATATTGACCGGGGGGGTGTTTTTGCAAGCGTTTATGGTACAATTCATTTGCTCAATGAAGAAGAAAGAAGACAACTTAAAGGAGTCATAATCAATAAGTTTCGAGGCGACATTAAGCTTTTTGAAGATGGTAAAAAAATGATGGAAGAGCTTTGCGGCCTTCCTGTTGTTGGCATTGTTCCTTACTACAGCGATATTATTATTGAAGATGAAGATTCCGTTGTACTGGATAAAAAACTCAGGCAAAAACAAGAAGGTAAAGTAAACATTGCAGTTATTTTGCTCAGGCACATGTCCAATTTTACCGACTTTAACCTGCTTGAACAAGTATCTGAAGTAAATTTATATTATGCAGCTCACCCTGAAGAAATTTTGGAGGCAGACATTGTCATCATCCCTGGTTCAAAAAATACCATTAACGACCTGCTGGACTTACGAAAAAGAGGCATTGCCAAAGCCATTTTACAGGCACATAAAGCGGGAAAAGGAGTTTACGGTATTTGTGCAGGTTTTCAAATGATGGGGAAAGAAGTAAAAGATCCATTTCATGTGGAAGGAGCTATCGAGTCCGTACCCGGCTTGGGAATTTTACCCCACACCACCACATTGACCGAAGAAAAAGTAACCGAGCAATGCCAGTTTTATTTCAGAAGCGGAAGGGAGCTTTGCACTGGCTACGAAATCCATATGGGAGAAACCCTGCTTGATGAAAAAAATGCAGTAAACAAAATTACAAATGGCAAGGCCGATGGTTATTTCCTAAATTCCAAGACCTGGGGAACTTATATTCACGGAATATTTGATAACCAACAAGTTATCAACAGTATTATTAAAGAAAACTCCCGGTTTGAAACAAGCTCGGAAATTAATTATGCTGCGTTTAAAGAGGAGCAGTATGATAAATTGGCTGAGCATGTAAGGAAAAATGTTGACTTGGAATTGGTTTATAAAAATTTAATAATAATTAAATGATTGTCAGCTAGTTTATACCAACCGCAAATTGCTTTTCTCCATTTACCCCGACCCTAAAAGGGAGTGAAGCTTATCAAATTTGCTCCCATTTGGGTTGGGGTAAACAAATTGATTTTCAAACGGAAGAAACCATTTAGGTGTAAACTAGCTGATAATCGTAAATAATTATCTAATTTCTATCTTTTTACATTGAAAAGCTTTACAATGTAAAAAATCCATCAAAATAAGTTTAATCCTTACTATTTGCACTGCTCTTGTCAAAGTATTTAGCTTTCAGGAAAACAAAGCGATTATTTACATATCCTAACGTAAACAAAAAAATTATTTACGGTTCGTAAATATTAAGGCAAATTATTTGACAATTCGTAACTAGTTTTATAAATTTGCTTAACAAAATCAATAATCAACTTACAAAAAATTACAGATATGAAATTCGATCCTGCAAAAGCTATCCAACAATTGGAGCAATTTGGAGAATTTGGAGGAGTAAACCCCTCAATAACAGATTCTTCAACCTTCACCTTTTTAGGTGCAAAAACCATGGTTGACACCTTTCATGGCGAAACACAAGGATGTTTCTTGTATTCTCGTCACTGGAACCCTATGAATAAATACTTATCAGATGCTGTTGCAGCAATGGAAGGTGCTCCTGCTGGCTGGGTCACAGCATCAGGAATGGCAGCCATCACAAACGCCATTATGCAACTGTGTAACGCTGGTGATCACCTTGTTTCAAGCGTTACTACTTATGGAGGCACTTTTGCTTTTTTAAAAAACTACCTTCCAAAATTTAATATTGATGTTACGTTTGTTGATCCAACGAACCTGGAATCGATAAAAAAAGCTATTCAACCCAACACCAAGCTCATTTACACTGAAACAATGAGCAATCCGTTATTGCAAATTTCTGACATTCCAGAGATGGCAAAAATTGCAAATGAACATGGCATCAAGTTAATGGTTGACAATACTTTTTCACCGATGATAGTTTCACCTTATAAGCTTGGTGCACACATAGTTGTATATAGCATGACCAAGTTTATTAATGGTAAAAACGACCTGGTAGCCGGAGCAATTTGTGCAGATCAGGAATTCATTAACTCATTAATTGATGTAAATAATGGAACATCTATGTTATTGGGACCGGTACTTGATCCTCTGCGCTCTTCAAACATTCTTAAAAACTTGAACACATTGCATGTGAGAATGAAATATCATAGTCAAAATGCGATGTATTTGTCCGAAAAACTAAAAGAGCTTGGCGTTAAAATATCCTATCCTGGACTGAAAGAGCATCAAGGTTATGAACTATTGAATAGCATTATGAATAAAGGCTTTGGTTATGGTGGTATGATGGCCATAGATCTTGAAGATGCTGACAAAGCAAGCAATGTAATGGAGTTAATGCAGGTCAGGGGCGTTGGATATCTTGCTGTGAGCTTAGGTTACTTTAAAACTTTATTCAGTAATTCAGGTAAAAGTACTTCATCGGAAGTTCCTGAAGATGTTCAAAAAGCAATGGGACTTTCAGAAGGTTTGATCCGCTTTTCAGTTGGATTGGATAACGATATCGAAGACACTTTCCAGACAATTAAACAATGTTTGATTGATGAAAAGGTTATCTAAAATTAGTGTATTTGAGCTTAGTAAATGAAAACTTTGAAATTAGCAAAAAAATGAGATTTATACAAAGCCAGTTTGAAATATTGTAAATTGAAATTTAAAAATGGCTTTGTATATGCCGATTGACTGGCAGTTTTGGTTTGCAAGCTTGTAAAGCAACCCAATTACTAACAGCGGTTTGGTATAAATTCGAATTTTTAATGCATCAGTATTCAAATACTCAACAATAATCTTAGATTTTAGGGTTAATAAGTTTGTTTTTGTTCAGCTGAGGCTTTGCCTCAGTTGAACCTATCTCAACAGACTGAGCCTGCCAGGATACTTTTGGCTAAGGGACAGCCCAATCCAAACAAATAGATTTTTATTAAAACAGAATTATTGATGCTCGATTTTTAGGGCGGACACCCAAAACAAAACCATAATAAAATGCCAATGCCTGAATCAATGAGTTGATTATTGGCACAATGACCTCCTTAATCCTAAATTTATAAGCATATTCGCTAGCAATGCTGTCGTAAAAATAAAATGCAAAATAAAGTACAAAACCAGCAATTAATAAACTCCAGAAACGTACTCCTGTAAAATTAATTGACAGTATTATTAAATACATATATAAAAACCCAAATACAAATTGGCGAACAAAATAAATTAACCCGTAAAGATCATTTAAGTTTTCAAATAGAAAAGGGTTGAAGAAATAGATTGCAAATAAATACAGCAAAGTACTAATTGTGTAAATAGAAGCTGAAACTAAAGATACTACAACTTTATTTCTCACCCAATAACTTACAGCAACAATTATAAATGCTTTGATTGCTGCAAGCGGAATTATATATAAAGCATCGAGAAAATTGTCGGAAAAATTTCTAAACCCAAAATAAATCAACCTTGTAAATAAAAGCGAAAGAAATCCTGCAGCTGTTATAAGTGCCACTAACTGATAATTCCAACCATACTTTTTCAGGTTAAACAATTCAGAATAATCATTCACATCTCTTAAACAAACCTGCTCACTATCAACCGGTTCATTAACAAAAGCATTTTCTTTTATTTGCTCAAGGGCTGGAGGTGGCAAGTTTTGAATTGTTTTTATAACAATGTGAAGGAAGAGGGGGATGAAAACAACCCAGTTTAATAGCCCAATTAACAAGCCAAGAAGCGGCACTAATGACAAGATGGTAAAAACACCTATTAAGTATGGAATAATTACATCTATCCTGTAATAACTTCCTCTCTCTTCACCAATAGCATTTAGAGAGGTCGCTAGTCTGGGGTAAACAACAAAAACCCAGTATAAATTGAAAAAAGGAATAAACAAAAACCCAATTGCTTGTCCAGCCGATTTAACGTTTAAATCAAGCTGATAGTATTTTGCCTGATTTAAAACAAATTTCCATGCCCTATATAATAATTTTAAAGAAAATATGTTTCCCAAAAGCATGCTACAAAAAGCTGTAAGCTTTAACACACCATTACCTGTACGCCCCAAATCAATAAAAGCTCCAACAACTAATATACTCACTCCCAGTACAATGAAAACTAAATATGAAAATAGCCATTTACTTAATTCATCCGAGAATTGGCTTTTCGATCGAGTGAATGAGCTTTTGTTAATATCCTTATTATCTTCTGTTTGAGAAAAATCCTGGCATTTACCAATAAAGGAAGGTTTTGCATTTGTTAACCCACAAATAATTCCCTCCCGTGAGGAAAAACTACGATTTTTACAAACTTTGCATAAAGTATAATCAATCATATAGAAGAAAAGTCAAATATTTATACCTTTAGTATTGCAAAAATATACAAAACATTATAACCTTTTTGTTCAGCTGGGGCTGAGACTATCTCAAACAGAGATCTTAAAAAAATCATAATAATCCTAACTAATCAGTGCCCTGCCCCTAATTCGACAACTCCGAGTTAAAATGAAACTGAATGTTTTTGAAATTCTGCTGAGCCATGGTTAAAGCGTATGAAGATTCTGCCAAAAAGACATCTCTTCCGTGCTTATCAACGGCCATTGCCTTGTATTTCTTCTTTTTAAAATCTTCTATTTCGGTTTTATCACCTGTTAACCAGCATGCTTTGTAAAAATCAACCGGTTCGTATCTTGATGTAGCTCCATACTCATGTTTCAAGCGGTATTCAATGACCTCAAATTGAAGTGCCCCAACAGTCCCAATAATTTTACGACCGTTTACACTTCGTGTAAATAACTGAGCCACACCTTCATCCATTAGCTGGTCAACTCCTTTTGTCAGTTGCTTGGCTTTCATCGGATCAGCATTTTCAACGTACTTAAACAACTCTGGTGAGAAACTAGGTAAACCTTTAAAAGTAATTTTTTCTCCTTCGCTCAAACTGTCACCGATCTTAAAATTCCCGGTATCATGAATCCCGACTACATCACCAGGGAAAGCCTCATCAATCACCGACTTTTTTTCAGCCATAAATGCTGTTGGGCTGGAAAATTTAAACTGCTTTCCAAGTCGTGTGTGCATATAGTTGGTGTTTCTCTTAAAAATACCTGAACAAATTTTCACGAAAGCAATTCTGTCGCGGTGATTTGGATCCATATTGGCATGGATTTTAAAAACAAAACCACTAAATTTATCTTCGTAAGGGTTTATTTCACGCTCAAAAGTAAATGTAGGTTGCGGCGAAGGTGCAATTTCTATTAAACACTCAAGCAACTCTTTTACACCAAAATTATTCAAGGCACTACCAAAAAAGATAGGTGAAACCTTACCAGCCAGGTACTCCTCTCTGTCAAATTCAGGATAAACGCCCTCTACCAGTTCTAAATCTTCTCTCAACTGGTTTGCTGCACTTTCACCTATGTCAGAATCCAACTCTTTTGACTGAATATCCTTAATTTCTTTTGGCTCTTCCCTAACTTGTTTGTCTTTTCCACTAAAAAGATAGAGTTTTTCATCAAAAATATTATAGACCCCTTGGAAATTATACCCCATCCCAATTGGCCAGGAAAGAGGTTTAACATTCAGATTCAGATCTTTTTCAATATCTTCCAAAAGTTCAAAGGCATCTTTTCCATCACGGTCCAGCTTGTTGATAAATACCATTACAGGTGTATTTCTCATTCGGCAAACTTCAACCAGTTTCCTGGTTTGTTCCTCCACCCCTTTTGCTACATCAATCACCACAATTACACTGTCAACAGCTGAAAGTGTACGGTATGTATCCTCGGCAAAATCTTTGTGCCCGGGAGTATCCAGAATATTGATTTTCACCCCGTTATATTCAAACCCCATCACCGATGTAGCTACAGAAATACCACGCTGGCGCTCAATTTCCATAAAATCGGAAGTGGCAGTTTTTTTTATCTTATTTGATTTTACGGCACCTGCCACATGAATGGCTCCACCAAATAATAGCAGCTTCTCTGTTAATGTTGTCTTTCCTGCATCAGGGTGACTGATAATTGCAAATGTCCTACGCCTGTTAATCTCTTCTTTTAAACCCATTTTGCCAAATTTTAAGTGCGCAAAAGTAAAGATTAAAATTGAGACGAAAAAGTAGCATAGATATAATAAAAGTTAAGAGATCCTTTGTCTTTAGGCTAAAAATGGCAGGTATTACTTCCAGCAAAATCAGGACTGACATGTCGGAGACACTAATTCAGGAGTTTTCACTAGAAAAAAAAGGAAAATTCACTATCTACATTAGCGATTTTAATAATGATAGAATTACCTGGATATTATTCTTTTGCAACATTATTAATTTAAAAGATTTATTTATGAAACCTATTTTTAAAAATCTCAATTACTGGTTTATTGCATCGTTTTTTGCAATTGCTGTTATGTTTTCTTCATGTTCAAAAGAAGACAATTTAAACACCGAAACTCAAGCGGCCGATGAAGCAATAGAAAATGTTGATTTCTCTGATATGGTCGGCGGGTACCTTCCTACCCCTAAAGATGTTTATGAAAGCATTCCAGTTGCAGAAGATCCAGTTCTTAAATCAACTGAGTCGTCTAAGTATCTTCCTTGCCCAACAGTTGGTAACCAGGGTTCTGACGGATCATGTGTTGGATGGGCTACTGCTTATGCTGCAAGGAGTGTTATGACAGGTGCACAAACCTACTTCAGTCCTTCTTATGTTTACAACCAAATTAAACTTGGTGACTGTTCATCAGGTTCTTATCCAATTGATGCCCTCAAGGTAATTTACAATCAGGGAGTTTGTACATGGGATTACATGCCTTATAAAAGTGGAAATTGCTGGGTGCAACCTGAGAACTGGCAAAAACAAAATGCGTCTTATTACAAAGTTAACGGTTATTACAGAGTAAACAGAGATTTATGGTCTATCAGATGGCAAGTTGGTGCCGGACATCCTGTTGTAGTAGCAGGTCCAGTTGATTGGGCATTCCAACATCTTGGCTACAACAGTGTCCTAAACACAGTTAGTGGCTCTGGCGGTGGGCATTGCTACTGTGTGGTTGGTTACAATGATGACTATCATGCTTTCTTAGTATTAAATTCTTGGGGAACAAACTGGGGAACAAATGGTTACGGATGGATATCTTACGATATCGTTGGTCAATTATGGAAAGAAGCTTACGTTATGTACTAACCTAACGATCTCTTCAAAAAATGAGAGGCTGGCTAAAATATTTAGTCAGCCTTTTATAGTTCTACACGTTTTTTCAATTTATAAAACCTCATTATTTCTTCAATCTCATCCTCAATAGCAATAGCTAAAAAATCCACGTCTGACTTAATTTCCAGTTTGTTTTTTATATTGCTTTTATGCGTTTCAACCGTATGCACACTAACATTGAGTTTTTCAGCAATTTCTTTGTTAGTATTTCCTTTGCAAATAAAAACGAAAACAACTTTTTCGGTCTTGGTAAGAATATCTGTTTTTTGTTGTGTTTTATTAAATGCATACTGTATTGCCTCAAATGAAATTGTTTTTCCAAGATAGTTTTTGCCACTCCTGACTGTTTTTATCGACTCTATAATTTCCTCTGAGATAGACTCTTTTGGAAGAAACCCTTCAACACCAGCCTGCAATGCCTGCTGAAGGACATCTTTCTCGTCAAAAGCTGTGAGTATAATTATCTTAATATCAGGCATTTTAACCTTTAACAATTTAGCTATTTCAATTCCCGAAAGAGATGATGATTTTTTAAGTTGTACATCTAGTAATATAATATCAGGTTGCACACCATTTTCCAATAAACTATTAAGTTCATTACTCCCTGATGCTTCCCAGAATTTAATTTTCAACTGTCTTTCATCTTCCAGAATATTTTTTACTCCAAACCTGAAAATCTCAGAATCATCTACAATAATTACACTTATTTCTTCCATGTCAAACACTAATTACATTACAAGCAGGTATTTTAAAATTAATAGTTGCACCAATAGTTTTATCCTCAATCCATATTTTCCCCTTATTTTTCTGAATAAATTCTTTGCAAATTATTAAACCCAACCCATCGCTATCGTTAATGGAGAAAAGCTTGTTCTTTTTCTCATCTGAAATTCCAATACCTTCGTCCGAAATTGAAATAACAATATCATCATCTTCTTCATTTGAAGAAATGTTTACTATTCCTCCAGCCTTAGAAAACTTAATTGCGTTAGAAATTAAGTTTCGAAGTACTGTTTTTATCATATTTTCATCTGCAAACACCATTATTGACCCAGACAGGCCATTATTAAGCCGGATATTCTTTAGGTTAAGACTCATTTTGAACAAATTAAGCACTTCATTTATGGTTTTAGAAATATCAAAAGCATGGGGAAAGAATGTTAACGACCCCCTTTGTGATTTTAGCCATTCCGAAAGGTATTGGAGAAATTCATAAACTTCGGTTGAATGTGAATACAACTCACTCAGGTTTTTCTCAAGTTTTCCCTTATTTACATCTCTTATATGATTTAATGAACTGGCTGCAATCATTTTAAATGCTAACAAAGGCGATTTTAAATCATGAGTTATAACAGATATAACCATATCCCTGGTATTATTTAACTCTTGCAGATAAGTTATATCCGAACTTATTGATATTACATTTATAACATTGCCATTTTTATCAACTATTGGATTTAAGGTTGTTTGCATCCATAAATCTCGTCTAATACCAATATCATTTGCATTAACGGTGTATGTAACAACTCTTTTTTCATTAACACATGCCTGAAATAGCTTTTTTATATTTGGATTACAACTAAAATCTAAAAGATTATAATTGTTATTGATGAATTCTTTTTGACTTCTTCCAAAATAACTGCAATAACTATCGTTCACCCATTCCATTATTCCATCTACACTGCAAATAATAACCGGATTGGAAACTTTACTTGCAACAAACGATAATTTATGTAGTTCCTGATTAATAACACCCAACAACTCTGCCTGGTTTTCTATTTTTTCTTTTTGCTTCACTATTTCCGAAGTCCTTTCCGTGATAATGTTCTCAAGTTTGCCCCTTTCACGTTTGTGCTTTTTTCTAAATCGCCATATTGAGGTGCCAATAAGTAGAATTAAAATTGTAAAATAGCTTATGTAAGCATATACACTTCTGAAACAGGGCGGTTTTATAGTGAAATTGTAGACGTATATTTCACTCTCTTTATCATAAATATTTCTGGCCTTTACTTTAAAAGCATAATGGCCTTCAGTAAGATTTGTATATTCTTTTTTTCTTTCTGTTGACCACTCGGACCATTTATCCTCGAAGCCTTCAAGCATAAACGAATACTCATTTAGCCATTCTTTCTCAAAAAATGAGCATCCGAATTCAAACGAAATATTATTGAAATCATAATCTATTGGCTCTTTCAAACTGGTTACACCGACTAAATTCATAAAGAATTCCCCTTCTTTTTCAAGATAATTGGTCCCGCTAAATATTACAGAGTCATTATTTAGACTTACTTTTCTAACCAGAACATTAACGCTACTTGTGTCTTCTGTATAACTTGTTAAATCTTTTAACAGCAACAGTTTACCATTCAAGCTAAGCCACATACGATTTTCCGATTCATAATAAATTTGCTCAATAGTTTTGTACTTAAAAAAGGGAATTTCTCTTTGATCTGCTTTAAACAAATCACCCTCTTTATAATAATGGAAAAGATAGGAAGACTGATTATTGTATGCACCAATCCAAAATTCATCATCATTTACTTTACAAATTTGTCCAGGTAAAAGGCCCTTCTTACTAAATTTAAACAATGCTGGATCTGGTACAAAACAGTTTATATCTTCATGAAAATTGTAAAACCCTTTTGAAGTTGACAATACAACTGTATCCTGAAGTAAAAAAGCATGATAAATATTGATACTTGAAGAATCGATAAAAACTTCTTCAGAGCTGAAACCAAGATCATTTACACCATCATTCCTTAATAAATAAGCACCCTGCATTCGCGTATAAACCAACAAGTTACCAGAAGAATCCTCAACAACTCCGGCAGTCATTTTTAAGTCAGAAAGATTTGTAGGTTTGGACCATGCTCCATTATTATTTTCGATAAATGAAATACCTCTGTTATAGCAATAATAAACTCGATTGGAATGTGCTTTTGAGACTAAAATGGTTCCAACTGAAGCTTGTTTTACTATCATTTTATAAGAGTTCCCACTTAATTCCCATATGCCATCAGCTGTGGCAAAGATTATAGATTGCTCGTTTCTGGTGTTATTAAAACTCTTAATACTCCAAACCGGAGCTTTTATTTCAGTTTCTTCAAGCAATAACCTATTAATATTTTCAATATTAAGTTTAAAAAGCCCCTCATTGGTTCCTAAAAACAAGAACTTTCCCTGCCGTAACATGGTAATCACTCTGACTTTTAGCAGTTCATTCTTATCAAAATAAACAAAATTATCATCAGGACTAATTTTCAACATACCATTATCCAAAGCAGCCCAAATAGTTCCATTTTTACTTTGAGTAGTATACCAACATAAGTTAGTTGGCAAGCCATCGTCCTTATTATAAACACTTTCAATGTTTAATAATGAATCAAGAAAATAGATGCCATTGTAAAAAGTAGAAATACCAAATCTTCCATTTTGAAGATTTGAGATATTATACAACCTGTTTTTAAAGGCTGGTTTCAGTTTATCAACAAGCCAATTCATGTTTGGATCGGGCTTGTAATTTTTTTTATCAACAAAAACTCCTTGATCTGTTGAGGTGATTAAAATATGTGATTCGTTATATGGAACTATATTGTAAAATAACAAACTCTTTAACTTTTTATCGTCCGACAATAAGGTTAAAGAATCATCAATTACTGCATAGAGACCTCTTTCACTTTGCCCTATATACAACTGATTATCAACAACACCAGTTAATGAAAAGAAAGTTTCAGACACCCAGACTCTCATCTTTCTGGTTATTATGTTATAAGCAAACAACTTTTTATAGGATTGAAAATATACAGTGTTCTTAACCAACCTTACATTCCATATATCTGAAAATTTTCCTAAATCTAAACCAGACTCTTTATTAATAGATTGGTATTTCCAATTACCATTTCTATCAGGACGGAGATAAGCTAACTCGCCTGGTTTACCAAAATAGATAATACCAGTTCTGGGATCTATTTTAAAGGCCCGTACCAGACCAGATTCTCCTGTATCTAATATCCTCCAATTGTTTCCATCATACTCATGCAAGCCAGATGAATTAGCGATATAAACCAATCCCCTTGGGCCTACTTCAACATGAAAAATTTGATTACTGTTTATATTGTCTTCATTAGAATAAATATGATATTCGGAATGCCCTACTACAGTTTGTGAGAAAGAAATGTAGTTGTTGAAAAAAAATAAAATGAAAA
Source organism: Bacteroidales bacterium (assembly GCA_050296515.1). Classification (GTDB taxonomy): domain Bacteria; phylum Bacteroidota; class Bacteroidia; order Bacteroidales; family NBLH01; genus NBLH01. The sequence continues at coordinate 28,894 of JBNKRJ010000106.1, forward strand.
CAATAAGCAATTGACGATGCAAAAACTTAAATATTGATAAATCATAATCCATAAGCCAAATAACCTTACTAGAGCAGTTATTGGTCATTTAATAGAATGCATCGCTCATCCTAACAAATAATAAACGAAATATTCAACGCACAACTATGGCCTCATGAGTATATGAAAGGAATTTACTCAATACCGAAAATTCTTTAGATAGCGATACACCAAATTACCAACTTTTGCAAACAATACTAACAGCCCTATATTGTTTAAGTCGAAAATATTATACTACCAAACTGCACTTAAATTATTAGTGGCCACTAAGATAAGAAAAAAGAGTATTGAACCTAATTTTTTAATTAATTTAAGTAGCTCAATTCCATTCAGGTAGCGATTGTAACACTTCAATCTGACTTTTGGGGCTCAAACTACCTCCAAAAATTGAAAAATTACCTGGTTCCGAACTTTTTACTCTTAATTCGGAAGGTTGCTTTATTGTATTTTCATTATCGTAAGCCGGACTTGTACCAGCAGCCAACCAGCCACTAGTAATCAATTCATTTTCTTTTGCATATAAATGGTAAATATCATAATCATCAAAAGCCCATAATATTTTCCCACTTCCTTTTATAGCAATCGTATTTTCAGGGTTTATATAATGCCCTGTGGAAGTAAAATCTTCACCTATATATACATTTGATAAAGGTGCCTTTGCAATCACCTTTATATAATTATCCCACCCGTACAAAACAGCCTGCTTATTTGGATGAAAACAAGCTACTTCAGCAGCAAACCCTGCAGTTTGTCTATAGAAAACTGGTTTCCTTGCACTTAAATCATACAAATTAACAGCACTTGAATTAAACATTGCCATACGTCCATCATCACTAAAAGAAATATTGGCATATTCAGATCCTTGATTTGCAGTTATAAAATCGACTCTTTTTAATTCACTTGAAATCCTGAATATATATCCAACACCTTGTCCTCCATAAGTTGCAAGTAAACTGCCATCTGGTTGACAGTAAATTTCATCAAAAGGAAAACGGTGTCTTAGTAATTCGATACCCAAATCAGAAGTAATAATTTTTTCAACCTGATCAAACAAAAAACCATAGTTTACAGGTTTCAAAGAATTAACATCATATTTTATAATAGTTGAGTTACAGTCTCCTATAAATAAATACCTTCCTGAGGGATCAAATGACATAGGGAAGAAATTACCGCACCCGATTTCCATTTTTTCACCGTTTTTTGTCCAAAAATCCCAAATAAACCCTTCGCGGACGGCTTCTACAACTCCGGTATTTGTATTAATTATTACAATTTCCTCTAATTCAATTGCCTGACAATCTAAATTCGGCCCGTGATTATGATACCAAACTGCAATTTTATTTCCATCAGGAGAATAAACTACCTCCCATGGAGTAAGTGTTGTTTGTTCATCAACATCCTTTAAATAATCAGCTGTATAACCACATTTATATGGTGTAATCCTCTTAATATCAAACAATAATGAGCCATCCGAGCCACTTCTTATTTCGGTTCTTTTATAGTTTGATTTTGCATGAGAATAGGTTACTGCAAACGTACTTCCCGAAGGACTTGGTTTTAGCTGCACGATATATTCTGATTGAAGCTTATTTTTCCAGTTTACTGATAAATTATCAGAAGAAAGACACCAAATATCACCTGCTTCAGTCGATACTAAAATTCCATGCCCTTTAAGATTTTTTATAAACGTAATATTATTTCTATCGTCAAAATCTGGCATTTTTATAGTGGCCACACAGGCCCATAAATAATCCGGCTCACCAACCGGCGAGTTTAATTCATCATCATCGCCTGTTGGAATTGACTCTAAAGCAGATGAAATTGAAACTTGTGATAAAATTGTATTGCCTAATAGCAGTACAAAAAGAAGTAATAAAAGATTAGTTTTCATAGCAGAAGTCTTGGTTTATACTATTAAATATACAAAAAAACCAAGACATTTTTGCCTCTTACTTATTGATTTACATCAACTTTACGCCTGTTTCAGCAATTCTTTTGTTGACAAAAGACCACAAGCAGCATCAATATCCAAACCTCTTGATGCCCTTAAGGTGGTGACAATCCCTTTCGCTTTTAACTGGTTCTGGAATTCTTCAATGGTAGCATCATCAGCTCCGGTCAGCTCAATTCCAGGAACAGGATGAAAACGTATGAGGTTAATTCTGCATTTAATGCCATTCAAAATTTTTGCAAGTTCCTTCACATGTCTTGAACTATCATTATACCCCTTAAACATTATGTACTCAAAAGAAACTCTCCGGTTTTTGCTAAAATCAAAAGCCCTTATTTCTTCCAAAACATTCATAATAGGGTTTGTTTTTTCTATCGGCATTGCTTTTATTCGCTCTTCCGGAAATGGGTTATGCAAACTAATAGCTAAATGACACTCGCTCTCGGTTAAAAAGCGTTTCATTCCTTTTATGTATCCAATAGATGAAACATTAATTCTTTTTGGACTCATTCCAAAACCCCAATCAGCCGTTAATATTTTCAGTGTTTTTAGGACATTGTCGATATTATCAAAGGGTTCCCCCATTCCCATAAACACCATGTTTGTAACATCAAAGGTTTCAGGAATAGATCTGAGTTGGTTTAAAATTTCAGCAGAACTCAAGTTAGTCTGAAACCCTTGTTTACCTGTCATACAAAAACGACAAGCCATTTTACACCCCACCTGGGATGATACACAAAGTGTATTCCTGGAAGTCTCTGGAATAAAGGCAGTTTCAATAAACTTATCACCTGCTGCATCAAACAAATATTTTCTCGTTCCGTCAGATGAAACTGATACTTTTATTGGTTTATTAGTGCCAAAAACATATTTTTCGTTCAACAGCTCTCTAGCCGGCTTCGACAAATTGCTCATTTCTTCAATCGAGTCAACTCTTTTCTTATAAAGCCAGTCAGCAATTTGCTTAGCTGTGAATTTAGGGAGTTTAAGATCAACGACAATTTCTTCCAGCTCCGTTAAACTCTTTCCAAATAATTTGGGTTTATTTATTGCAATCATTTTATCCTTAAATCTAAATTATTTGCAAAGTTAAAAATAATAACCCCTAAGTATTGACCTTATTTAAAAAATCAGTGAAACCCAAAGCCAACAAGTATTACAAAAGGTCTTATCAGGAATGTACATATACGTACACCCTGTATCAAAATCGAACATTTTTTACAAAAAATGATGCTGCAAAAATCAATATAAAACACTACTAATTAAGCAAATAAAACCAGTGGCACTTAAGTTGCTAAAAATTAATAGAACCATTAAGCGAATTAACCGGCTGTGCTAAAAAGTTTAGGTTTCTTGAGTTTCTTAAAATGTTAACATTTTAGGAATTGCAACAATAAATTATAAATTTGCATATCAATCAAGAACTTACGGTAACTTTTGCTGAGCACATCATTCTGTAGGAAGAGTATGCTGAAAAAGTATGTTATATCATCGTTGCGAAAGATTTTGCGATACAATTCATATTCGCTAATCAACATAATAGGGCTAGCAATTGGTCTGGCCTCGTTTATTTTGATTGTATTGTATGTTTACGATGAATATAGTTATGATAAATACCACACTAAAGCTGACCGAATATATCGTATTACAAGCATTTTAGATTTTGATGGTGTTGGCGAACAGTCAGCTAGTCAGCCATTTCCTATGGGACCCGCATTTAAAGAAGATTATCCTGAGTATGTTGAATCATATGTTCGATTTTTTAACCTGCAACGCTCTCAATTCCTTGTAAGCAATGATAATAAAGTTTTTAACGAACGACGCTTTTTTTATTGTGACACAAACGTTTTTGAAGTGTTTGATTTTGAATTAATTAAAGGTGATAAAAAAGATGTCTTAAAAAATCCGTTTTCTATTGTAATTACCGAATCTACCGCCCAAAAATACTTTGAAGACAAAGATCCTATCGGTGAAATCTTAAAAGTTGATAATTATTTTGAGTTTGAAGTAAAAGGTGTTGTAAAGGATGTAAAAGATCAATCGCATTTTAAATTTGATTTTTTGGCATCATTTGCAAGTTTGCCCTATGTATTTAAATATAAAAAAGCAATGACCGGTTGGATCTGGAATCCTTGCTGGACTTACATTTTGTTAAAAGAAGGGACAAATGCAAAGGATCTGGGTGCTGAAATGAATGAATTCACTGAAAGAAAATTTGGTAATGAAGCAAAGAATTTCCAGCTATATCTGCAAGCCCTGACAGATATTCACTTAACCTCTCATCTTGACTATGAAATTGAAAAAAATGAGCATATCCAGTATATTCGAATTCTTTTAATTATTGCCTTTTTAATACTCTTGATTGCATCTATCAATTTTATTAATCTTGCTACAGCCAGCGCTGCAAACAGAGCCAAAGAAATCGGTGTAAAAAAAGCTGTTGGCGCGAGCAGAAGGCAACTTATTCAACAGTTTTTAACAGAATCGTTAGTTACAACTTTTATCAGCCTATTAATTGCTATCTCGCTTGTTGAACTATTTTTACCAGCCTTTAGTTCTGTTACAGGTAAAATTGTGACTACTGATTTCCGATTCCGAAAAGAAACTTTAATCGGCTTGTTCAGCCTGGGGGTATTTACTGGCTTAATATCAGGACTTTATCCTGCATTATTCTTGTCATCTTTTAAAGCGATAGGGCTTCTAAAAAACAATTTCAAACTAGGAACCAGATCAACCAATTTCAGAAAAACGCTCGTCCTTGTGCAGTTTTCGATATCGTTAATGTTAATAATTGGAACCTTTGGAATCTTTAAACAACTTAAATACCTGCATAATGCGGATTTAGGTTTTAAAAAGAACAGCACTGTAATAATTGATGCAGGTCGGGAAGAATCCTGGAGGTACAGAGAATTCAAAGAGGCTTTACTTAAAAATCCTGAAATAAAAAATGTTACCGGAATGGACTATGTTATTGGTTCCAGCCATAATACCCACGAGTTCATACCAGAAGGAAGAAATGAGAAAGAATATCAGTTTTATCCTGGGATATTCGTCAGAGAAGATTTTGTAAAAACATTTGAGATTAAAATAATTGCCGGGCGCGATTTTTTACCAGATGAAAAGGAATCAGGAGAGGCTGTTCTTGTTAATGAAGAAATGGTTAGATACTTGGGCTATGAAAGGAACGAGGATATACTGGGAATGAATTTTAAAACCTCTCAGGGACTTGAAAAAGTAGTAGGTGTGTTTAGCAATATCAACATCACTTCACTTCATTCAAAGGTGGAACCATTTGTGATAAAAAGTTCGAAAAATCCGAAGGCAAGAGTTGGTGATACCCGATACATTGTTATAAAAATAGATGATACCAAAGTTGACGAAAGCATTGCTGCAATTGAAAAAACCTGGGATAAACTTGGTATAGAAAAACCATTCGAGTACCAGTTTCTAAGCGATATTTTGGAAAAACATTATACTGGAGAAGAAGTACTTGGTGATTTGGCAAGGATTTTCACAATTTTATCTATAATTATTGCTTCTCTTGGAATTTGGGGACTAAGCGCCTACATCACCGAAAGACGAACCAGGGAAGTAGGAATTCGAAAAGCACTAGGAGCTTCAGTATTTAGCATTCTTAAACTTATAAACAAAGAATTTTTAATCATCATTCTGGCTGCAAATATCATAGCATGGCCAATTGCTTATATTACTCTGAATAAATGGATTGATGGTTTTGCTTATCGTGATTACATAAGTCTTTGGTCATTTATATTAGCCTCTATGATAGGCTTTTTAATAGCAGTACTCACAGTTAGCCACAAAGCAATTGAAGCAGGAAGCAAGAATCCTGTTGATGCTTTAAGATATGAATGAGGTACCACAAAACTATCGGTAAAGTACAATTTATTATCAGTATCTATCTTTTTATCAATAACTTACATTGCAATTTTCAAGACTTTTAATATTGGGTATTATCATCCTTTAGTTAGTGCAATTGTATTCTCCGATCCTGCTATGCTTGGATTTATTTTCATTGGTGTAATGGTACTTTATGAAAAAGGACAACATACCTTACAAGCACTTTCGGTATGCCCTATAAAATTTGAAAACTATATCTGGTCAAAAGTCATTTCATTAACTATTTTGGCACTTCCTATTTGTTTTGGAATAGTTTTTAGTGCACATGGATTTACTTTTATACTAAGCCAGTATGGAATATTGTAAAACGAAATTCTATAATGGCTTTGTATATGCCAATAGACTGGAAGTTTTGGTTTGAGAGCTTACGAAGCAAACCAAATACTAACAGCGGTGTGGTATAACTACTTTGCATTTATTAGTGCGGTACTTTTTAGCTCATTGCTATTTTCACTTCTTGGTTTTATTGGTGTGGCCAGGGTACAGACTTTCAATCAGTACATCATTATTATTCCATCATTTTTTGCACCTGCAATCATTCCTCTGCTTGATTTATTTAATTTATGGTTCCATCCACTCTTATATTTAATTCCTACACAAGCAAGTTTATTATTGTTTAAAGCATCTTTTGAGCCAATTAGTTTTTTCGAATGGATTTACTCCATTAGTTATCTGGTAACCTGGTTGGTTGCAGCAAGATATTTTGCTATTAAAGCTTACAAAAAACACTTGCAAATCAGCTAACTTTAAAACAATGCCCACTCATTAAGAGATTTAATAAAGGATATTGACATGGCTAAATTTCAAAAAAATCGCTAAAAATTAAACAGATGAGCAATTATATCACTTTTATAAGTAACGATTTAAGAATAGTTTTCAGAGACAAAACTCTAATATTAATGTTTTTTTTACCTGTTATCCTCATTCTTGTTTGCAGGATATTGGTTCCGATTGTTTCTAATTATCTTCCTGAAATAAGCGAATACAATTGGCTAATATTGGCCGGATTCTGTGTTTTATCTGGTTCAACACCAGCATTTTTAACAGCGTTTCTGCTACTTGATGAAAAAGATGAAAACCTGATTCCGGTATTAAAAGTTACTCCTCTACCCTATTCAAAATTGATTACTTACAGAATTTCATTTTTAATGCTAACCAGCTTCATTTTTGCAATCATATTCCTGTATCTGAATGGTCTTGCAAGTTATTCATTCTCAAGAATTGTTACTTCATCAGCATTGGTTTCTTTTATTCCGGCTATTTTACTTTTGCTTATCATTCCATTTGCGAAAAATAAGATTGAGGGAGTTACCCTGTTCAAGGGCATAAATGTAGTATTATTCATACCAATCACTGCATTTTTTATTGCGCCGCAATGGAAAATGGTATTTGGAATTCTCCCATTTTATTGGATCTACGAAATTTTGGAAAAAGACACACAAAATGGCTTATTCATTCAGTTTGTACCAGGGCTGTTGGTGAATGGTGCCTTTTTATATCTTTTAACACGTTTCTTTAACAAAACTTTCATGAAACGAATTAATAATTAACCACTTACGTATAAAATGGAAAAATAGATAGTTTTGCTTGCTCCCTGAAGGTGTCACGTGGTCAATTCGAAGACTTTTGTCAAGTACAAAATACTTACCAAAGGTTCTCAGCATGCTTTCTTCAGAATATTGAACAATTTCCAATCCGCTACATTTTTGTGGGCCATCAACGGAGAAAGCCCCAATAATAAAATGTCCATTTTTAACAAGACTATTAGAAATTAATTCTACATATTTTTGAATGTCATTCTTATTCGTCAAAAAATGAAAGACCGCTCTATCATGCCAAACATCAAAGCTTTTATCAGGCTGAAAATTAGCTACATCCAGCTCAACCCATTTTACAAAATCGCCTTTTTCTAAAAGTCTTTGTTTTGCTTTTTCAAGAGAGGTTTTTGAAACATCTAAAACTGTTATGTCTGTAAATGACATTTCAAATATATAGTCAACAAAAAAGTATGCTCCTCCTCCAACATCAATTATTTTACATCTTTCGGAGGATTTATCTTTTTAATAAATTTTAAAGAAGTAACCGGTTTTTCATGAAACCATCCTACTTCATCCAATTGTTTTGAGTTATAAACTTTCTCCCAATGGTCTTTCCTATTCATTACCACTTTTATAACCAGGAGCGTCATTTCCATAGTGCTCCTCATTCTCGTTTATTTTTTCTGCTCTAAAAAGATAATCAGAAAGTTGAAGAATCTTATCTCTTAAGTTCTTGTTGTAATTAGGATTTTCATCCAAAAATTGGGTAACTATTTTAGCAGCCTCCGCTGTATTGTAACGCCCTACCGAATATGCCAGCCAATTTTTTGGAAAAAAGATGTCTCCGGTTTTTTGAATTTCTTCAAGCATTGCCAGGGTCTTTGGCAGGTATTTTACTGAATATTCCGCCCTCAACGGATGGTTTAAATAATACAATCCACTCCTTACCCAAATTTCTTGCTGTCGGTTTTCTGGTTTTTGAAGGCTTTCGAAAAACTTATCTCTTACTTTTTGATCAGAAGATACGGCAGGCATTATAAACTCCATTCTTTCTTTTCGATCAGGATCATCAATCCTTGCTAGTTGCTCTTTTAGAATTGAGTCCGCACCAGGATAGTCTCTTAAAGCTAAAGCCAGGACAATTGTTGAATAATCTGTTCCGGAAGGTTTTAATCCATAAAATTTGTCGCTATTCTCCCACAGTTTGTAAAAATAGTCTTGTGCATCTTTGCTTATAAAAACCGATAATAGGGTCTGGAAAACAGCCGACTTGACCTCATTATTCTCTCCATTTTCAGCTAGTTCGAACAGCCCCCCTTCTACTTCATTAACCAACTCGAGCCGTTCTTCCTGCTTAAGAAAAAACCACCAGCACAGCTCCACATTATCAAGCACCATTTGAAAATTTTCTTTTGCAGTTTCACTCTTGAGAGCTGCCATCATTTTACTGATGAACTCTTTGGGACTTAAATTATAATTTACAAGAGCCTGAAAGAATGTAATATATGCAATTGTCCTGGTAACTTCATCTTTAATTAAATGAATATTTTCGAGTAAGAATTTTTTGCTTTTTTTATCTATTTCGAAATAGCCGTAACCATAACCACCACCATTCAATAAAATAAAATCCGGTTCATCATGCCCAACAATTCCTGTAACATCAAGCTCTTCCCCATCCAAATACACAGGAAAGAAACGATTTTCACCGTTCTTATACCAAAGAATCTCAAAACTTTGTTTCCAAATCCTGCCTTTGGCCAATGCATCTTTCTGCTTTAACTTAAACTTGCTTATTTTCCCATTTTCATACTCTATTTCAGCAAAAATTGTTGGCATTCCATCTTGTTCAACCCAGGTTTTGCTCCATTGGTTTAAATCAACTCTGGTATATTTATCAAAAATTTCAATTAGGTCGTTCCAAGCTGCATTTCCGTATTCATATTTATGCAGATATTCTTTCAACCCTTCCTGCATTGCTACACCTCCAACAATGTGTTCCAGTTTAGCCATTACAATTGGTGCTTTGTAATAAATTATATCACCATACAATGTTCCGGCAAATTTCAGATTTTCAAGTTTCTGCTGAATAGGATGAGTTCCTAATGTCCTATCGGTTTGATAAGCCCGCGGGAAATTAGAAGTAATAAAATTTAAATCATGATTCATGCCCGGAAACATCGGATTTACCATTTTTCCTGCCATCAATTCAGCATACACTTCCTTTAGCCAAACATCATCGAACCACTTCATGGTCACCAAATCACCAAACCACATGTGAGAAACTTCATGAGTTATCACTTTGGCTCTTTTCAATACATCTTCTATAGAAGATGATTCTGACAAAAACAACCTCGATTTTCGATAATAAATTGCCCCAACATGTTCCATTCCACTAAACTGAAAGGATGGGATTGCCGCAAAATCAAGTTTTTCAAAAGGGAATTCAATTCCGGTATATTTTTCCATCCAGTCAATGGCCATAAAATGCATATCAAAAATAGTATCTGCATTTCGCTTTACTTTTTCAGGGTCTTTTTCGGTATGATAAAAATTTATTGTTCTATTGCCTTTTGTTTTGCTTAACTTTTGAAATTCACCTGCCATAAATGCAAAATGATATGTACTAATAAGCTTAGTTTCAGAGAATTTATAGTTTCTCATACCATTTTTCACCTTTTCAGAAACGATACGACCATTCGACATCGCTATCCATTTTTCAGGAATAGAAAGTTCTAGTTTATATTTTGCTTTAATATCAGGCTGATCAAAACATGGAAAAACAATTGACGCCTTATCCGGTACAAATAATGTATACAAATATGTTTCATTACGGTTAAGTGAGGAGTTTCCAGAAATAAACTTAATATCAATTGTATTTTTCCCTTCAATGAGATTTTCATCTTGAATTATAATATGCTCATTTTTAAAAATATATGCATTATTTTTCCCATTTGCAGTCAAAGAAAGTAAATGTTTTGAAATATTTTGAAAATCAAGAATTAAGTCTTCGCCATCTTTTTTATAGTCAAACTCCATAAAAACAGATCCAGTAACAGCAGCAGTCACTCTTTCAGGAATTGAAAATGAAAGTTTATAAGTTACATTTGATATTTTATCTTTCCGGTTTTTTGCCAATTCAAGAGATACGCCGGGTTCGTAAACCTGGGTAGAAACGTTTGTACACTTCATAAAAAAGAAGAATAATAGTGTTATCGAATATTTAAAAAATCGCATAGAACTTAGGTAAATCAAAAACAAACCCCTTTGTGCGTTGATGCCGTTACAATGCTCTAAAGTTAACGATTTCTTAATACTCTATCAACAAATAATTTTCATTTGTGAGAATTTCTTGATGGAGAGAGGATATTATTATTTAAGTAAAACGACGAAATACAATAGAAATAACACATCCGGAAGTTTTCTTTAATAGCTATGAACGTTTTCTACCATAAAATGAAGACGGTTTAAAACATTAACTTCACTTGTATCGGCATCAAAATCAAGAAACAATAGGTTCATATTAGGAAATAAATCTTTAATTCTCTTTTCTACACCTTTTGATACCACATGATTGGCAATACAACCAAATGGCTGTAAGCTAATTACACTATTTATCCCATCTTCTGCAAATGCAGCAATTTCAGCCGGTATCAGCCATCCTTCGCCAAATTGTGCCGATAAATCAACTATTTCAGAAGCTTTTTGTGCCATATTTCTGATACCATGAAAAGGTCGATAAAACCTAAACTTTGAATTAATTTTCTCAACTTTTTTGATAAACCGATTGGCCTTTCTTTCGAAAAAATGAACCACCACATCGCTCCATGAAGCTTTTCTCAAATTTTTCTTTTTGTTAACGTCAAAGTTCACAAATTCCTGAATAAAGAAATCAAGAATTGGAGGAATTATTACTTCAACTCCTTGTTGTATCAACCAGTCAACAATATACTGATGTCCAAATGAACTGTATTTTATATAAATTTCACCCACAACACCAATTGCAGGCATATTCCCTTCCTTTAATTCAAGTTGATTGAAATCTTCAACAGCATTCTCCAGTTTTGCAAGAATCCCCTTTTCATCACTTTTCTCAACAAGTGGTCTTAGCTCCATTAAATATCTATCAGTAAGACTTTTTGCACTCCCCTTTTTCTTTTCCCTTGCAAGTGCTGTATGATACATTTTTGATAATGAATCGGCAAATAAAATAGCTGCAAAAACAACGGGCAAAATCTTCTTCCATTGAATATCAAAGCCTTCCTGAGGGTTTATTGTTTTACCTGCAGTGCCTAAGGAAACTACAGGAATATCATCAAAACCTGCAGCTAGCATTCCTTTTTTAATTAATGATAAATAGGTCGAGGCCCTGCACTGTCCTCCTGTTTGAGTAATAGCAACAGCAATTTCATCGCGTTTGTATTTATCTGAATCCAAAGCCTTTAAAACATCTCCAACAATAATTGTAGCAGGAAAACAAATTTCGTTATTGGCATACTTTAAACCATACTTTATTGAATCATTATCTGGAGCAGGCAAATTTATCATCTTGTAACCGGCCAATTTAAATACCGAGGGCAAAACCTCAGAATAGATGTATGCAAAATAAGGACCAATGATTAATCGCTCCTTATCCTTATTTTTGAACTCAGGAGTGTTAATTCGTTGTTTTTCAGGTATTTTCCGATTTAAATCCATCATTTTAACGGATTCAACCATTGAGCGTAAACGCAACCTAACCGAGCCTGTACTTGTTATTTCATCTACTCTGATTAAGGTAAGTGCTTTCCCCCTGGCTTTGAGAATCTCTGTACATTCATCAATAACAATTGCATCTGGTCCACAACCAAACGAATTCACCTGAATAAACTGCACACGTTGCTCTTGATTTGCTACCCATTTTGCCGCTTTATAAATTCTATTGGTAAAGCTCCATTGCGAAATAATTTGCAAATTATTCAATTCATCTCCTTCCTCCTCAGGCACAGCATCTTCTGTGATAACATCAACTCCTAAATCACTTAAAACATTAGGTGTTTTTTGGTTAATTAATGAATCAGTGTGATATGGTCTCCCTGCCAAAACAACCAACATTCGTCCGTTTAGTTTAGCTCTTTCAATTATTTCGGCACCTTTTCTTCTTATTTGTAGTTTGAACTCACTTTGAGCCTCTATAGCTTTTTCAATAGCTCTTTTAACTGTTGATTTTTTTACACCAAATTGTTTTAAATAATTAAAACAGGATTTTCTAATCAACTCAATATCATTAAAATTGAAAGTTGGTTGGTCAAATGGAATACCTAAATTTTTTGCCGGGTTTATACTACTTCTAATAACGTCTGCATAGCTACTCACAAGCGGACAATTATAAGAATTATCACTTTCTTCAAATTCGTTTTTCTCATAAATAACCATCGGGAAGAAAATCCGATCAATATTTTTTTCTGCCAAATTAAAAATATGTCCATGAACTATTTTTGCAGGAAAACAAATACTGTCAGACATCACTGTTCCTAACCCCTTTTCAAGTATATCCATGGTTGAAGCATCGGATAGTTCAACATTTAATCCACACTCATTAAAAAGTGTATTCCAAAAAGGGAAGCTTTCATAAATACCTAATACCCTCGGAATTCCTATAGTTTTTATAGGATTAATATTACTCTGCTTTTCACGATTAAATAATTGTTCGTACTTATAATCAAACAAATTCTCGCCCCGTTCAAAATCTTCTCCTTTGTTAAAAAAGAATTTTTCGCATTTATTGCCTGAAAAGAAATTGTTTTCATCCCAGAAAGTAAACCTGGTTATCTTACAATTGTTTTCGCACCCTTTGCACTGAATATTTTTGGTTGAGTAATTATCTGCAACATCAAGACTATCAAGCCCTTTAAAACTTGTCTCATCATTTAACTTACTTTTTTCCAAGGCAAAAATAGCAGCACCATATGCCCCCATTTGTTCAGGAATATCCGAGCAGATTACTTTTTTACCTGTATGAATCTCTAATGCTCTTTGAATTGATGGATTTCTGAAAGCACCACCTTGCACAACAATATTGTCGCCTAGTTCTGATATATCTTTCAGTTTCAGCACTTTGTACAGTGCATTTTTGATTACTGAAACAGAAAGGCCTGCTGCAATATCACCAACAGAAGCATTCTCACGAAGGGATTGTTTCACTTTTGAATTCATAAAAACAGTACACCGCGTACCCAGGTTTGCGGGTGAAGTTGCTTTACAAGCAACCTGGGCAAAGTCATCCACCCGATACCCCAATGAACTTCCAAAAGTTTCAATAAATGATCCGCAACCAGCTGAGCATGATTCATTTAGCTCGATTCTATTAATGGTTCCGTTTTCAACAAAAATCGCCTTCATGTCCTGCCCGCCAATATCCATAATAAAGCTGACATCTTTGTTGAAATGCTTTGCCGCCGCAAAATGGGCAATGGTTTCAACAATTCCGTCATCAATATTAAAAGCAGCCTTAATCAAGTCTTCACCATAACCAACTACTGCAGTTCTTTTGATATTTGGCACCCTATTCCATTTTGCAAACTCACTTCTTAATTCAGTTAGTCCATTTTGAACAGTTTCAACAGGATTGCCTTTACTATTTGCATAATAGGAAAACAATAATTCTCTTTCATTGTTTATCAGGCTTATTTTTGTTGTTGTCGAACCGGAATCTATTCCTAAATAACAGTCAACAGAGTCAATATTTGCAATTTTCTTTCTTGGAACCTGAAACCCAATCCGGCTGTTATCCCAAATTACTAAATCTTCTTCCGAATTAAACAATGGTTCTAATCTATTGTTAACAACAATTTTATTTTCGGAAGTTCGAACACGGTTAATTAACTCATCAATAGATATTTGCAAACTATTTTTATCTACCAAAGCAGCACCCATTGCAGGCAAAAGTTCCGAATGTTCAGCAGTAACAACATCCTCACTATTAAGCTTTAAATCACGAATAAACGTATTTCTTAATTCAGGCAAAAAAGTAAAAGGTCCGCCAGAAAACATTATTTTCGGAACAATATCAAACCCCCTGGCTAATGTATTCATTGACTGTATAGCAACTGCATGAAAAACAGAAGCAGCAATATCACTTTTGCTTATTTGTCTGCTGATTAAATTTTGAACATCAGTTTTTGCAAATACCCCACAACGAGAAGCAATGGTATAAATCTTTGAATGATTTTTAGCTAAATCTTCAAAATTAGCAACATTTACATTAAGTAATGTGGCCATTTGATCAATAAATGCTCCTGTTCCACCTGCACAGCTCCCGTTCATTCTTATATCAGGTGCTTTATTTTCGTAAAAGAAAATCATTTTAGAATCTTCTCCGCCAATATCAATCAATGTTTTTACCTGTGGATAAATTTGCTTAACTACCTCTGCAGCCGCCACAACTTCCTGAACAAAAGGGATATTTGCCTTTTCTGAAACACCTATTCCTGCAGAACCGGTAATTCTTAATTTTAATTCCTGGTTACCTAGTTTTTCCTTGGCTGCTGAAAAAAGTTCTATTACGGTTTGATGAATCTTTGTATGATGTCTGGTATATTTTGAAAATACAAGCTCCTTATCTGCATTTAAAATAGCAATTTTAGCAGTTGTGGAGCCAACATCAATGCCCGCAAATAGAAAAGTGTCTTTATAATATTCCGGTTTAGCAGAAAAGTCTATGCTCATAATCAGCCTTTACATATGGTTTAACATGGTTGCAATGAAGTATCAATGCATGCAAATATAAGGATATTTCAGTTTAGGTGTTTTTAAAAATATGTTAGGAAATTCGAAATTTTTGCTAGTGGCTGGTAATTAGTCGCTTGTTTCTTTCTTCATATTGGCATAAATCTTAAACTTTTGTCTTGTCTCTGGTTGGCATTTTCTGCTGATGCAACTGCAAATTCCAATAGGATGTAATGACCTGAAAGTAAACACCTTAAACCGACTCAGATTAAATTAACCTGTTTGATTTTGTCGTTGACCTAAGTTTACGGAGCCTGCCTAAGCATCAAAACGCTAAGTTCTAATTTCCAGGTTCTTTATATATTAATTCACAACTATTATTAAACAAAACTTGTCTTTTAAATAAAAATATCATAAAATTGTAAAATTCGGCATTAAATATGCAAAGATCTAATAGGCAAAATTTGGTATTAAAATGAAAATAAAAGCCAAGCTTCCTTTATATACAAGTATTACAGTTTTGGTATCTATTACCTCAATTGCTGCGTTCTCTATTATTAGCTTTAATAACAGAACTAAGGAGAATATTGAGAATTTTAAAAAGGAAGAACTAGCTAAGGTAAAAACGACATTAAAAGACTTTGTAGATCTTTCCTACAATATGATTGCACAAAGTTATGAAAAGCAGTCTGCTAAATCAATTGAAGATGAATATGGAATAACTATAGGCGACGAGGGTTACGAAGAGATAAAAAGAATCGCTATGAATTCTATGAAAATAACACTCGAAAACCTAAGAGTTCTTAAATACGGTAAAGACGGATATATTTGGATCAATGATCTGGACCCTCCGTATGTAGTAAGAATGCATGGTAGTAAACCAAGCATGGAAGACAAAAGCCATGTATTTATTATGGAAGGAACCAACACAAATGTCTATGATGCTTTTGCAGATATCTGTAATGAATCGGGAAGTGGTTATTTAGAATACTCATTCCCTAAACCTGGCCAAACGGAAAGAATGCCTAAACTAAGTTATATTCGTTTATTTGAACCACTTGGGTGGGTAATAGGAACAGGTGACTACATTGACAATATTGACAGGGAAGTTCGAAAAAAAACCGGGGAACTGGAAGAACAAATCACCAACCTCATTTATTTAACCATTATTATTGGGATTATATTAGTTGCAATCGCATCAGGATTACTATATTACTTAGGTTCTAATATTACCTCCGCAATTTCACAGGTAAGTGATCAATTACTGGCAATGGCAAAAGGGCATCGAGTAAAGAAACTTGAAATTGACCGTAAAGATGAGATTGGTGAAATGGGACAATCTCTGGACATTCTAATTGACGGAGTTAGTTCGTATACTGAATTTGCCAATCAAATTGGAAAAGGCAACCTTGATGCTGAATTTAATCCGCTAAGTAATGGTGACGAACTTGGTAACTCGCTACTTGAAATGCGTAACAGTTTGAAAGCTGCAAAGAAAGAAGAAGAAGTCAGGCAGATTGAGAACAAGCGGAGAAGCTGGCTGGCTGAAGGTCAGGCACTTATTAGTGAAGTAATGCGCGGAACTGAGGATGATCTTAGAATCATTTCGCACAAAATTATCAGCACTATGGTTCGTTACCTTGATGCAAATCAGGGAGGTATTTTTATACTGAATGATGATGATGAAAAAGACTTGTATATTGAGTTGATGGCATCGTTTGCTTACGGGCGAAGCAGGTTTCACCAAAAGAGAGTAGAGCTGGGAGAAGGTGTAATTGGCGCCTGTTTCCTTGAGAAAGAAAGTATTTTCATGACCAAGCTGCCAGAAGATTATATGGAAATACGATCAGGATTAGGCACAGCCAGTCCGAACAGTTTGCTGGTAGTTCCATTACGTACTGAAAACATTGTAATTGGAGTCATAGAAATTGCATCATTTAATGTTTTACAGCCTCATGAAAGAGAATTTATAGAAAAAGTATCTGAAAATATTTCATCAAATCTGTTCACCTCAAAAGCTAACAGAAAAACACAAGAGCTTCTTGAAATGTTCCGTAAACAGGCTGAAGAAAAAGCAGCACAGGAAGCTGAAATGCGTCAAAATCTTGAAGAACTTCAAATGTTACGCGAAAAGTTAAAGCAAGAAGAAATCACAAACTAGTGTCAAGTCAAGTATGATATTACTGGTAATCAGCCAGGTGACAACACCTTGCTGGCTAATTTGTCAGGTGTTGTCACCTGACAAATTAGCCTTGACATAACACTAGAAATTAAAAGCTAGAGCTCTAAGCTTTACTTTTTCTAACTTTTTTAGGCTCCTCATCCAGTTCATCTTTTGACCATGTTTCATAAACAGAGTTACAATAATCAACAATTTTACATTCAGGACACCATCCATCGCAAAAATCAAAGTGCATAGACCAACCAGGCATGTAATGGATATCCTTTATGAATTCATCCCTAACAAGTTCATATTTTAATTTCAGTGGGAGCCCATCAGGAAAATCAACCACAATATTAAATACTTTCCATGTATCAACAACTGCTTCTAGTAACTGATTCGCCTGTTTATCAGTAAGCATCGTAAAGGGAGGAAGTTCCTCATA
The DNA here is from genome assembly GCA_050296515.1 of Bacteroidales bacterium. Lineage (GTDB taxonomy): Bacteria > Bacteroidota > Bacteroidia > Bacteroidales > NBLH01 > NBLH01. Next base: position 46,650 of record JBNKRJ010000106.1, read on the forward strand.
GCTTACACCAAATAGTTTTTTCATTGGAAGATCAGGAACAGTCTCCAATGCAAACATTTTCTCTTCAAACCCCTCATAATCTTCACCAAAATCAGGTTCTGGCGGAACATTCTTTTTTGCCAGTTTCAAATCTTCAATCACCTGATTAACATATCGTTGCATCTAAAAAATAATTCATTAAACTAAGAATCACAATATTTATATTATATTAAATAGCAATATACAAAGTTTAAATTTCAAATACACTTTTTTAGTTTACAAAAACCACATTACTGATATTTCAACTTTCTTTTCTACCTTTGGAAAAACAAACACAATGGCCAAGCAGTCAGACTTATTCAGAGAAAATTTTAGGATTTCATTAGAATCAATAAAGTCGAATTTACTACGCTCGATTCTGACAATTCTGATTATTGCCATTGGCATTATGGCCCTGGTAGGCATTTTAACCGCCATTACGGCTCTTGAAAATTCAATTAGTAGTGAGTTTCAAAGAATGGGAGTCAACACTTTCTCTATTGAATCGAGAGGTATGCATGTTCATATTGGAAGTGAACGATACCGCTCTAAAAACTTTTCTCACATTACGTACAGAGAAGCCAAACGTTTCAAAGACGAGTTCAGTTTTCCTGCAACGACCAGTATTTCAATACGTGGAACTGGAATAGCAACTGTTAAATACAAATCAAAAAAAACAGATCCGAATGTAACAATAAGAGGAGTTGATGAAAATTTTCTATTAACTGGTGGTTTTGAAATAGAAAAGGGACGTAATTTTACTGAACAAGAAATTCAAAACAACAGAAACCTGGTGGTAATCGGAAGCGAAATAAAAAGCAAGTTATTTGGCAGACAAATAGATCCTGTTAACAAAATAATCACAATTGGAGGAGGCAGATATCGTGTTATTGGAGTTTTAAAATCAAAAGGTTCTTCAATGGGTTTTAGCGATGATAGAGCATGTATGCTTCCTGTAACTAATGTAAGGCAATATTTTTCCAGACCTAATATGTCGTTTAGATTAAATGTTATGCCTTACGACCCAAAACTATTGGACATAGGTATTGGAGAAGCAGAAGGATTATTTAGAATAATCAGACACCTTGATACTTCTGATGAAAGTGACTTTAATATCACCAAAAGTGATAATCTTGCTCAAATGCTTATCGAAAACCTAAAATATATCGCAATTGCTGCAACAATTATTGCAATTATCACTCTGGTTGGTGCAGCTATAGGTCTTATGAACATCATGCTGGTTTCTGTTGCCGAACGAACACGAGAAATTGGAACAAGAAAAGCAATTGGTGCAAAATCAGGATTAATAAAACAACAATTTCTTTTTGAAGCCATCTTAATTGGTCAATTTGGTGGACTTTTAGGAATCGTTTTAGGAATAATCATTGGAAACATAATTGCAGCCGCAGTAGACACGCCTTTTATCATTCCATGGATGTGGATCTTTGGGGGGATAATTTTGTGCGCCGGGGTTAGCCTGGCTTCAGGAATTATTCCTGCAACCAAGGCCTCCAAATTGGATCCTATTGAGGCTCTTCGGTATGAATAGCTTTAGCATAAAGATTTGAGATAATTGATTTTAGAAATAATTAAAATAGATCTCACACCTCGCCTCTTACATCTCTCTACTAAGTCCTACACATCAAAACTCATCATTCTGTCTTCTAGATAAAAAACAAGTTCAGTAAAACGCTTACTTCGCTTAATTTCTTTATCCCTGTCAAAAGGCAAGTCAATGCTAACATGTTCAATGATATTGCTAGGCGCAGTAGACATTATATAAACATCATCGCCCAAATAAACCGCTTCTGAAATATCATGTGTAACCAACACTATGGTTGGATGCACTTGTTCCCAAACAGAAATCAGGAAATCCTGCATTTTAAGACGAGTATTGGTATCTAGCGCACCGAATGGCTCATCCATTAAAATTATATCCGGGTTAACAAGCAAACTACGTGCAATAGCTACCCGCTGAAGCTGCCCACCTGATAAAGTTGGGTATTGAGCATATTTTTTATGATGTCCTTCAAGACCAACAACTTTTATCATTTCCATGGCTTTTTCGGTTCGTTCCTTTAGAGGAACACCTTTGTACTTTAGCCCCAGCGCTACATTTTCAAGCACGGTCATCCAAGGAAAAGAAGAATACTGCTGAAAAACCATTCCTATTCTATCGTCCTCAGTACGAAGCTTTTCCCTAATAAAAACTTCTCCACTTGTTGGTGTTTGCAAACCAGCCAAATATCTTAAAACTGTAGATTTTCCACAGCCCGATGGTCCAAGTAACACAACAAACTGTCCCTGGTTAGGTTTGTCTTCAACCAATAAATTAAAATCTTTCAATACATAAGACTTGCCACCATCATAACTTTGATTGGCATTTCTTATTTCAAGTATATCAGGAAGTTCTGTATTTGTAAAAGTTACCATAATTTACTGTTTCTTCTGTTCATTTTGATTAAGCTGTTGAACCTAAATTATATTCTTAAAGCAATAAATTTAATTATAAAGCCCTCTTTGAGGGTTATTTTGCTTTCTTTTGATATTTGTGGGGGAATAACCACCTATCCAGTTTCCCAAAAATTAAATCCTGGATAAACCCAATTAGTACTATCAATAATAAAATAGCAAAAACTTTATCTAGCCTACTGGTTCTCTGAGCCTTAAAAATCAATGAGCCGAGCCCACCTTCCTCCGTATTAACAAGCTCTGCCACAATAATATAAGTCCAGGAAATTGCTGTTAACACCCTCACATCATCAATGATACGGGAAGTTACATGAGGCCAATACACTTTTCGGATAGTTTGCCAGCTTGTAGCACCTAAAGTATATGAAGTTTGCAAATAAATCTGGTCCACTTCATCTATTCGCTGAACTACAACAGGTACTAAAAACACGAAAATACCAAACGCGAGAAATTGTACTTTCATATCCATATAAATTCCAAACCAAGCAATAAAAATTCCTGTTACTGCTGCTAATGGAACAAAGCGAATAGCATCAATGTACCTGCTCCAAAGACTTCTAAAAAAAGGTACAAGTCCAATAATGAAACCCATTATTAATGAAACAATTATAGCCTCAATATATCCTAAAACATTAAGTTTTATTGAAGTCCAGGTATTTATTACCAAAGCATTTTTAAAATGCAATTCTTTATATGAAGATAAAACTGCCAATGGAGATGGTAAAATAGCCTTATCAATAATTGAACCTTTAGTTATTGCATCAATTCTAATCCCAAGAGGCAGTTCTTCATCTTCTCCAGAATAAATCTGTGCACCCTTAGGAAATACAATAGCAGTGTCTCCAATTTCACTACTCAATTCAATTGAAGCACTCACCTTTTTCCCCGATGAATCAGACAAAGTGACATTGTATGTTCCTTCCTTTAATCCTTTCAAGAATCCATCCTTGGTTGTGGTTTTAGAAAACCCGTCTGGTCCTGCCCATTCGAAAGTATAAGGTCCGGTACCATTATTAGCATTGTACTGAAGTTGCAATGTACTAAATGGATGGGTAAGCAACCACCATATTAATACTAAAGATACAAAACCTGCAACCTCAATAATTAGGGTAGTTTTTTTTGGTAAAGTCCCACCAATTTTAAAAAGCTTTTTAAGCATATTTCAAATTATTAAGATGATGACAAAACCCTCATAGAGGGATTTATTAAGAAATTTAATCGCTCTACAAAAGAACAAGATTAAATATAATTTAATTAAAATTTATTCATGAGAAATGAATAAAGATCTGCTGCACAACCCTTTATGCTAGCAGATCTTTGTTTTTATTTTTAGAAGTTTGCAAATATAATCACTTCCGACTTTTGCTTTGTTAAACTAAATTATTCGAAAGATCAATTATTATTGCTTCTATTTAGAAACTAATTCAAAATCAGTTCTCCTGTTTTTTGCTTTTCCGTCAGCCGTATTATTACTTGCAACGGGTTTATCAGGACCATTACCAATAATAATGAATCGATTACGATCAAAGTTATGTTCCTGGATAAGATAATCGGCAACTGCCTGTGCCCTTTTTCTTGACAATTCACGGTTTGTTGCAGCATTCCCTACATTATCAGTATTCCCTTCAATACGAATCCTTGAATTAGCAAACGACTTAGCAATATCAAGAAACTCATTATCAATAATATATTTCATATTATCATCCAAAGTATAGGCTCCACTGGCAAATGTTATACTCACTGATTTTGTTGAAATAGCTTCGGCTGTTTTTACTTCTTCAGTAATTTCGCTAAAGGTAGCACCACCTTCAGCTTCCTGACCAGCTACATTTGCCATATTGATTGACCTGATTAAAGAGGAATTGCCAATTTCTCTCCAGCTTGGTATTCTGCCTTCAATGTATCCTGCCTCTTTATATTTTACTTCCATTTTGTTGTAAATAGCTTCACCAGTAACCCCTGTAAAAGAACCAGTTAAATTATAGAAGTTTACGTTATCACCATAAGTACAAAGACGTACATTATTAATTGCATCATAACAAAAATCGTAGGGCTGCCCTAATCCCTCCTCAAGGATTTTTGCAGCTTTTTGTTTTGCTTCATCAGAGCTGTTAATTTCAGCAGCACCTTTAAACCATCCTTCAACCAATTGCTCAAGTTTCCTTCTGTTCTTCTCTAAATAAGCCTTCTTAACCACAAAAACATCTGCAATGATATTTGAGGCTTGTTTTGTATTTTGAAGTATTTTAGCACCTGTAACTTTTGCAACACAGTCAGCATCATCAGGACTCCAAACCACAGCTGCATCCACCTGGCCCTTTTTAAAAATATCGGCTGCATCAATAGCACTTGCAACTTTTACTGGTTCAATATCATTAAGTGTCATGTTACCTGCTTCAAGTAACCAAAGTAAAAAAGTGTGACTTGGGGTCATTTCAGCATAAGCTACTTTCTTACCTTTTAGATCACTTACCTTGTTGATACCTCTTCTCACAACAACAGCATCACCACCACGCGACCAGTCAGCCTGGAAAATAACCTGTGGCTCAAATTCATTCCATAATCCGCCTGCTTCAGTTGTAAAAGCATCAATTGTAGCCCATAATAAATCTACTTCATCTGCTTTCCATGCAGCTCTTGATGGATTGAATTCATCCATTACCTTAAATTCTACCGTAAATCCATAATCCTTGTAGAATCTTGAATTTTTATTGGCTTTGAAACCTTCGTTAAAGTACTGACCTCCAGCATATCCTCCCCAGGTTACAACACCTATTTTTATGGTTTCGTCATCACTTTTTACATCATTGTTATCATTATTTAAATTATACTCTGAATTTTCTTCAGGCATAACATATTTTCTCAACGGGGTATAATAAACTAAAGCCGCAATTCCGCCAATGATAACTGCAACAATTAAAAGTTTTGAAAAAGGTGTAAGTCTTGACTTCATATTATGTGTTCTTTTATATTAGATTGTTTAGTTAATTCTATTGTAAAGATCTAATTATTAATCAAATAGATTTGAATAATTACTTATATTACCAATATCCTTTTGTACATCTTCCTCAACATCTTTTTCATCATTTAGGTCTGCCACTTTATCACCCAATAAGAAAGACATTCCTTCTTTTTCCATTTTTTCAAGTATCTCAAGTCCTTCTTGCTCGTAAACTCCATTTTGTAAGTCTATGCTATCAATAAAACTACCTGAAACTTCAATAAACCTTTCCATTTCACCAATTTTATTATGCACATCAGCCACTACTGCTTCGGTTGCCATATCAAACATCATTTTTCTATCTGGATCACCGCTAATGATGTTCATCGCACTTTTCATTGCCGAATGCCCTGCACGTATTGCTTTTCTTTCCTGTTCACGCATACGCACCTCATTTTCAGTGTCTTTAATAAGATATCCTGAATTTTTATGAATTTTAGAAAGAACCTTATAAAGTAACTGAATCTTATTCAATAGGTTGGTATACCTTCCATTGGTTTCTTTAAGTCGTCCGTACTGTCTTGTGTTAATAGCAACCAACTCCATATTTCCCTTTTTCTTAGCCTGCTCAGCCATCTTAAGGTTTTCTTCCATTTCACGCTTGTTGTTCTCAATCAACCTTGATAATTTAGAAATCTGCCCCTTCAATTTAGCAATCTGGGTGTTCATTTCTTTGAGGTTGTTGTACAAATATTCTATGTATGATTTTAAAATTCCAATCGGGTCAATTTGCACAAATAAGCTTGTAAACCAACGCATTACACTTTTATACATGTACCAGATAAGGGCCCTGAATTTAGGATCGAGCAATACGTATACAATTATTCCTAGCACCACGAAAAAGGCAACCATTGTGAATAATGTTGCAAACAAACTTTGAATGAAAGCTAATATTTGCACGGAAAAAACACCTATTACCACAATAAGGCCAATTAAAAATATGACACCTGTCACTCCTTCCGGTCTTTTCCAGAAAGATTTCATCTTTTGTTGAGGAGAATTCTCTATCATCTTTTTAGTTTATTGATTGGGTCGTATAACCTTTATATTAATTTTTGAATTGAGCGAATACTTTCTTTTTTATTGAGCATTTAAATTTTTAATTTTCTCAACTTTATCAACTATTTGATTTGCAACATAGTCGTAAGTTACATTAAAATCGTTCTCAGTTTTCTTTATCTTGGCATCAGAATCCGCAATATCTTGTTTTATCTTTTCTACTTGCTCAGAGTTATCATTTATCTTATCTGTTAAAGCTTTTATTTGCTCAGCCATTTTATGGTTTTCTTCCTCCAGGGATTTTATCTGTTTGTGCTTACTATCAATTTTCCCAGTAGTTTGCTGGGCCATTGCTTGCTTGAACTTATCCTTTTCGTTCTCAAGAACTTTCAAGTAATAATCAGCACTTTCTACAATTTTCTGAACAGTTAACCCTTTTGTGGATAAAGTAGCCAAAACAGTTTGCATTTTCACAGATTCTTGCAAATCAATCCCCTTCATCGCCTGTAATGCACTTATAAACTCAAGGTAATCCTCACCGGGAAGATTAGCATCTGAAATAGCCTTTGTTAAAGAATTAAAAATTTGCTTGTTAATTTCTCCTTTCGCAGGAGTATCATTTTCTGTATGATTTAAGCTAGTTTTGATGGGAGTTCCGATTGAGGTTTCTGTTTTTTTCGCTTCTGTTTTTTTCGTTTCTGTTTTCTTAATTTCAGTTTTTTTCACCTCTTCCTTTTTAGGCTCTGTTTTCTTTTCACCCCCTTCAACTTCGTCTTCGGGAACAATGAAAAGTCCCTTTATCTTATTGAGATTTAATGCCATGTTTTTGTTTTTTTTACAAATATATAAATTTTATGTTTCCACAGCCCTTTTCATAACTCTGGAATTAATTTTATCTTTAAGCGCAAATCCCTAAAACTCAGTTCCAAAAATATAAGTTAAAAATAATGTTTTAATCTAATACGACCAAAGAATTTGAAGGTATTGATAATTTTAGTTGTTAAGCAAATTTATAAAAAACTGTAAACCAAAAAAGAATGAAAACTACTATTTCCACCATTTCAGCGATTATTTTAATTGTTGGGTTGCAAATATCCATCAATGCACAGAAATTAAACATTGAAAAACTTGATAAATACATAGAAAAAGCAAAAACACAATGGAATATTCCCGGGCTTGCTATAGCAATTGTAAAAGACGGGAATATCTTATTCTCAAAAGGGTACGGAATTCGTGAATATGGGAAAAAAGAAAAAGTTACAGATGAGAGTCTTTTTGCAATTGCCTCAAACTCAAAAGCTTTCACATCTGCAGCCTTGTCAATTTTAGTTGAACAAGGAAAAATTAGCTGGGATGATCCAGTTCAAAAATATCTTCCAGATTTTAAATTATACGATCCATACGTTTCAGCCAATATGACCATCAGAGACTTACTTTGTCACAGAAGTGGTCTTAAAACATTTAGTGGAGATTTAATCTGGTATGGTACCACCTATTCACGAAAAGAAGTAATTGAAAGAGCACAGTATTTAAAACCAACTTATGGATTTAGAAGCCATTATGGCTACTCAAACATTATGTTTTTGACAGCCGGGGAAATTATTCCTGTTGTGACTGGTAAAAGCTGGGACGAGTTTATTAAAGAGAACTTTTTTGAGCCACTTGGCATGAAAACGACTAATACCAGTATTAAAGATTTTAAGAAAACTGATAATGTTGCTATGCCACATCATGTTGGATATGGCGAAGAACCAATGGTTATTCCTTATGTTAATTGGGACAATATTGCTCCTGCCGGAGGGATTAATTCATCTGTTAAAGAAATGGCTGATTGGCTGATAATGAACCTGAATAATGGGAAATACAACGAAAAACAACTATTAAGTGAGCGCAGGATTTGGGAAATGCGTAGTGTACAAACGCCACTTGCTGTAAACCAATGGACGCAAAACACGTTTCCTTCTATTCATTATAGAGGCTATGGATTGGGTTGGGATCTTTATGATTATCATGACCGAAATATAGTTAGCCATAGTGGTGGAGCTGATGGCATGATTTCTGAAGTAGTTTTAGTTCCCGAAGAAAAGTTTGGTTTTGTGATACTTACAAATAGCATCAACTATCTACCTGCAGCTTTGCCCTATTATATTCTGGATAATTACTTTGGTGCAGAAGAAAAAGACTGGAGCAGTGTTTTCTATGGATTTTATGAAGAGAACGTAAAAGCAGAACAGAAAGCCAAAGAAGAAAAAGAGAAAAACAAGCTTGCAGATGCAAAACCTTCGTTGCCCCTGGAAAAATATGCTGGCGAATACATCAGCCAGATTTATGGAAAAGTAACTGTAGAACTAAAGAATAACGAACTGTTCCTAAGCATGGTGCCCACTCCTACCTTTAAAGGTAAATTGACTCATTATCAAATCAATACATTTAACATTAAGTTTAAAGATGTTCCAAGTCTTCCTGAAGGAACAGTTAATTTTACAATTAATAAAAACGGAAAAATAGAGAAAATGGAAATTGATATTCCAAATCCTGATTTTGATTTTACTGAGCTTGATTTTGTAAAAAAGGAAAACTAAACCTGATTTTTAAAATAAATAACAATGAAACATCCATGATTAATTTTAATCACACACGAGCATGATTATTAGCAGAAACTATCTGATAGCATGTGAGTTGAGTTTAGTGGATGTTCCATATGACCATATAAAATAATTAAAAAATAAACAGATGAAACCCTCATAGAGGGGTTTATAAAGAAACTTAACTTAACGAAGTGATTTCATGAGCAAAGCGAATAATCGCTTTACAAAAGAATATTTTAATCTTGCTGAACAAGCTCATGAA
>JBNKRJ010000107.1:0-43761 GCA_050296515.1 Bacteroidales bacterium
CAAATTGAGGCTCCGTTCTGAAAATCAATTTGTTTACCCCAGCCCTAAAGGGAGCAAATTGATTTTCTTCACTCCCTTTAGGGCTGGGGTAAATGAAGAAAATTAATTTGCGATTGGTATAAACTACCTTAGAATCATTTACTAAATTTAAATACATAATTAATAGACTGCAATATAATCCATACTAAATTTTATATTTGCAGTACTTAACCAAAAACTCTAGAAATTGCAGATTGATTTTCATTATAACACAATCAGAGTTCTGACAGAAAAGGTTGGTTTTTCGTCAGAAGATGCCCAAATTATTGCCTATGCTTCTCAATATGTTGATGATGCGGTTGATCATAAAAAAATGAACGTACAAGGGCACCCTGACATTCTAAGTAAAAGATTTACAGGCAGCACCTTTGATCCAATATGTACAGCACACAGAGGTTTACAATTCATTAAGGCATTTAAAGAAGGTGTTCAGAATAAAATATACATTCCATTTCATTTTTTACCCGATTTAGATGATAATGGTGATTTTGGTGTTAAACAAAACGGTAAACAATCAAAAAGACTAGTTCAGTCAGCCATTGTTGAGTTAAGCAAAAGCCAGGGCGAAAAGAGAATAATGAACTTAATTAGGCTGGGAATTGCCTTGCACACTTATGCTGATAGCTGGGCTCATCAAAACTTCTCGGGCAGGCATAATCCTTCCGAAAACAATATTGGAAAAATTGAGTTGTTTAATGATGGAAAGTGGGAACGAATTGCCCGCTTAAAACAGTTTGAATACAACAGCTTACCTGATATTGGTCATGCCGAAGCAGCCTCCTACCCAGATCAATCTTACTTAAAATGGAGATTTGTAAAAGAAGCTGATAACCAGGTTTATGAACGCGATAATACGGAGCTTTTTTTAGATGCTGCTGAAAATATAATTAACCTTTTTAAAGGCACTAACACTTTAGAGTTTTGGCCTTCTGTTAGAACTAAACTCCAAGAGTGTTTCAGCTACCAGCCAGAATCACTTGAAGATAAGTTTAAAAAATTCCAGGCAGTATTCCCCGAAATTGGTTTTTATTATGATGAAAGCCAATGGAGAGAAGAAGCTCTTAGCGCTGTAAACAATAAAAAACTAATGAAAGTAATTGATGACAGAGATCACTATGTTTTAGGCAGTGACAAAAAATGGTTCTATTTTCATTTGGCAGCTTTGGAGCAGAGAGAATATGTGTTAGGTTTATTGTCAAACAATCAAAGTTCATAAAGCCAGTCCTGCTTTTAATCTACTTTTGGTCATTTGTCACTGGTCATTTAGTGTAAATCTAATTTTAATTTCCCAGTTATAATTAAAAAACCCCTACCATAAGCAAGGGCAAAGTTCTTTTAAAACTACGGCATATAGCCTTATTGTGATAAGATATAAAAGGAATAATATCTTTCTATTGCAAAAATAGGCAAATATTTAAAAATTCCTCGCAGGTTTCCAGTGAGTTTTCTTGTTTTACCTGATCCCAGGTTTTTCTTTGCCTGCAGAAAGTAATAACTAAAATGACGAAAATAAAACGTAATACAAAGCATGATTTCATATTCAATTTATTTGATTGTTGACAGAAAAGTAAAATTTGTTGATATTAAAAATACGGAAAAAGCTTGATTAAGCATAGGTTTAATAAATTTGCAATTAACTAATACAACCAGTTATGGAGAAAAAAGTAAGCGTAAAAAACACTAAAAACGAAATTATTGATGCCTATAATGAACTACTTGACAAATTGGAGGCAAATAGAAAGGATGAACCTAAAAAAGAACTTGAAAAACAAAAACAAACTGAAATGGTACAAAAAGTTGCCGAAATGTCCCAAAACGGAATTGTAAAGGAAGTATCGGAATTAAAAATGGACCTTACTAGTTCATTAGACAAATTAAGCGACAAATTTGTGGCCGAGTTTAAAAAATTTGAAGAACTTCAGCAAGCCATTGAGTTTGAGAAAAAAAACCTCGAAGAACTTTATCAACTCTCGGCTAATACAGACTCACTTGCAGTGATTTTACTTGCCCAAAAAGAAAAGAAAGAACAGTTTGAAAAAGAAATGCTGGAAAGAAAACGGCAACTTGAAACCGAAATTGAAGAGACCAAAACGGAATGGAAAAAAGAAAAAAAGGCTTATGAAGACAAGCTAAACGAGGAAACTGAAGAATTAAAGAAAAAAAGGCAAAGGGAAGAAGAAGAATACAACTACACACTAGCCCAGCAGAGAAAAAAAGATGATGATAGTTACGAAGAGCAAAAAACAAAGCAAGAAAAGGAAATAGCTGAAAAAAGACTGACCTTTGAAAAAGAAATAGCTGAGCGCGAAGCCAAAGTCAGCCTTGCCGAAACTGAGCTTAAAGAACTAAGGAAAAAAAGTGAGGCTTTCCCAAAAGAATTAGAAATTGCTGTTCAGGATGCAATAGAACAAACCAGGGAAAAAATGGAGATTCAGTTTAAATTTGAAAAAGAACTCACTGAAAAGCAAACCGAAGGCGAACTAAAGCTTAAAGAACAGACCATTGGAACTTTGCAGGCTAAAATTAAGGATTTAGAGGCTGGCATTAAAGAACTTGGACAAAAGGCCAATAATGCAGAATTAAGTGTAAAAGATATAGCCATCAAAGCAATAGAAAGTTCATCAAAAATTAAAATTATAGATAAAGCCAAAGAAATAGAAAAAAACAGCTAATAACATATAACAATTTAACCAATAAAACACAGGATAATGGAAAAATTAGTTTCAGAAGGGAAATGCAGTTTTTGTGGAAAGACATACAAACAACAGGGAATTGCCAAACACCTGTTAGTCCACCTGGAAAAGGAAGTTGCCGGTTATAACAGCAAAAAAAGGGGCCTTTCTTATCTGATTAAAGCCTATGCTGATGAAATGTTTTTAATGCTTTGGGTTGATGGGCAAACTACCTACGAAGAAATTGATGACTTTTTGCGGTCTATCTGGTTAGAATGCTGTGGGCATATGAGTAATTTTGTTGATCCTAAACAAAAAACAAACAGGGCTGGTTCAATTGATTTCAATCTTTTTAGCATTGATGATTACGTTGTTCCGGGAGAAATACGTAAAGATACCCCTGTTTATAAAACCTACAGTAAAAATAAAAGAATACAATATGATTACGATTTTGGTTCAACAACCAGATTGGATGTTGTTCTCATTGAGCAAATTGAGATACCGGCCCCAGAGTCAATAGTTTTATTATCGCGAAATGAGCCTTTAAAAATAATGTGCCATAACTGCGGTAAAAAGCCTGCGGTGAAAATATGTTCCATACACTTATGGGACGATAATGCCTTTTTTTGTGAGGATTGTGTTAAAATACACGAAAAGGAATGCGAAGATTTTGCTGATTATGCCTCACTGCCTGTTGTAAACTCACCGCGAATGGGTATATGCGCCTATGAAGGTGGCGAAATTGATTTGGAAAGAGATGTAATTTATTTAGAAAAGCAAATACACAAATGAGTAACAAAACATTATCGCCACAAAAATACCTTCAAACCAAAGCAAGAAACCTGCCTTTTTATGAATGTTATATCAGCAAAGACTGGCAGGAAAAAGGCCTTGCCACTATTTTTATCAGCAAAAAAATGCCCAGCGGTAATTATTTATTTGGTGTTTACCTTGTTGATGTTTTCTGCTTAGGTTTAAAAAATACTTTATATAATTTTAACCTTTCTGAAGTGGAATACAGAGAAAGGTTTGAAAAAATAACCCAGGCTGCTGAAGTCTTTGAAACCAGTGACCTGGAAACAGCACATAACCTAATTTATGGAGCTATTGATTATGCTGAAGAGCTGGGCTTTTATCCTTGTGCAGATTTCAAAATAACACAATATATTCTTGATGAAGACTTGATTACAGATGGTATTGATGAAATTGAATTTGGGAAGGATGGTAAACCATTTTTTATAAATGGCCCATCTGATAACATACAAAAAGTAATCGCCACTTTAAACAGAGCTGTAGGTGAAGGAAACTATGATTTCTTGAATCAACTTTAGTGGTTTCTGGTTGTTTTTGTAGCAAAATATTTTTTTGTCTGATGCTTATTTTTTGCAATAAGCATCAGACGAAAGTTTTTTTGAATTACCAGATAACCGGTCGCTGTTCTTCTGACCTATATAGTTTATCGCCTTCTTTTATATTAAATGCCTGGTAAAATTCAGGAATGTTAAACAATCCGCCGTTTACCCTATATTTAGCCGGAGAATGCACATCTTCTTTCAATCTTCGCATTAGTGCTTCTTTTCTCATATTTGTACGCCAAATAACTGCATTTGACATAAAAAAGCGCTGAGCCAATGTAAGGCCATCTATTTTCTCTGTCATTAAGTCTTTATCTTTTTGAGCCATTTTAAGCGCTTCGTAGGCAATGGTTAAACCGCCAAAATCACCGATATTTTCACCAAGGGTCAATTTACCATCAACATGCATTGAATCAACTGCAACGAAACCGTCAAAATGCTCTACTAACTTTTGAGTTTGTTCTTTGTACTTTTCAACATCTTCATCAGCCCACCAGTTTCTAAGGTTACCATCTTTATCATATTGACTTCCCTGGTCATCAAAACCATGAGACATTTCATGACCTATAACAACTCCAATTGCTCCGTAATTAACTGCATCATCAGCATCTAAATTGAAAAATGGAGGCTGCAGGATAGCTGCCGGGAAAACAATCTCATTTCTTGTTGGAGAATAATAAGCATTTATAGTTTGAGGTGTCATTCCCCATTCCTTCTTATCAACTGGTTTTCCAACCTTATCCATGTTATATCTAAATCCAAACTCATTGCTGGCCAATACGTTTCTAACATAAGAATCTCTGGTTACTTTTAAACCGGAATAATCTCTCCAAACATCAGGGTAACCAACTTTTACCCCAAAAGCAGCCAGCTTTTCCTTAGCAGCTTTTTTGGTAGGTTCAGTCATCCATTGTAATTCATCAATTCTCTTTGATAATGCAGTCTTCAAATTATCTACCAAAACAATCATTTTTTCTTTCGCTTCAGCTGGGAAATATTTTTCAACATAAACCTGACCAATTGCCTCGCCTAATGCACCACTTGTTGTATTAAGCACATTCTTCCAGCGTGGTTGCATTTCTTTTTGTCCCGAAAGTTTTTTAGCATAAAACTCAAAGTTTTGTTTTTCAAAATTAGCACTCAAATATTGAGCAGTATTATTAATCAAATTCCATCTGAAAAATGTTTTCCAATCCTGAACAGAAACTTCTTTCATAGTTTTTGAAAGTTCTTCAACGAAAGAAAGTTGCGCAACGTTGATAGAGTCTATTGCAGAGTAACCAATATTACCAAAAAAGCTTTTCCAATCAAAGTCAGGGGCAATTTTAGCTAAATCCTCAAGACCTAATTTATTATATGTGCGCTGAGGATCTCTGTTTTCAAGATTTGTAAATGAAGCCTTTGCCAAGCGAGTTTCAATTTCCATCACTTTGTCTGCATTTGCTTTAGCAACAGCTTCTTCGTCACCTAGCAACCGGAACATTTTTGTTAAATGATCTACATATGCAACACGCAAATCTTTTGAGCGCTCATCATCAGATGTATAATAATCACGGTCTGGCATTCCCAATCCAGCCTGCCACATATTAGCAATCATCATTTTGCTGTTCTTTTCATCAGCTGCAGCGTAAATAAAGAAGAAAGGAGCCATTCCCTTAGTTTGGAAAGTAGCCGCCAGTTTCTGAACATCTTCAATAGATTGCAGTCCGTCAATCATATCAAATTCAGGTTTTAATGGAGTGATACCCGCTTTTTCAATACTTAAAGTGTCCATTCCTGAGGCATAGAAATCCCCAATTTTCTTTTTACTACTTCCTTCCTCAGCAGTTTTATCATTCTCTGCATCATCAATAATCGTTTTAATTTTGTCTTTATTCTCTTCAATTAAAACGTGAAAAACTCCCCAGCTGGTTTTATCATCCGGTACAGGATTTTCTTTTAACCATCTGCCATTTACAAACTGGAAAAAGTCATCACCAGGACTAACGGTACTATCAATATACTGCAACTCAAGAGCAGGAACAGCATCATTGTTAGCAACTTCAGTTGAAGAGTTACACGAAAAAAGCACCAAAGGAAGCACACCTAAAAGCAGCTTCGCAATAAAAATAAAATTTTTCATAAAGTATGTAATTTAGTTAAGTTATAAATTGGTTAACTAAAAAGGTAATTAGGTAAGAATCAAAAATTTAACTCAGCCGTAAGCTTAAATTTTCGTGGCGCAAAATAACAAGAAATATTTGAAAAAACTAAAATTTACAAAACATAATAGAAAACTGCCATCCAGTGGGCAAAACTACCGCAAAGGACAAAAACATGAAAAATTCCGTGATGATATGGAAGTTTTTTGAGTGTGTATAAAACAGCCCCAACAGTATAACTTATCCCACCAGCCAAAAGCCACCATAAGCCACCAGTATCAAGATTGTTTATTAATGGTTTTACGGCAATAATTATCACCCAGCCCATAAGGACATAGGCTAAAGCGGAAACAACTTTATATTTCGACATAAAGAAAAACTTCATAACCACTCCAACAATAGTAAGCCCCCAAACAACTCCAAACAAACTCCATCCCCATGGCCCTCTTAATGTAACAAGTAAGAAAGGCGTATAGGTCCCTGCTATTAACAAATAAATAGCTGAATGATCAAATATATTCAGGTTTTCCTTCACTTTTGGTTTTCTTGCAGCGTGGTAAAGCGTTGAAGCTAAATATAATGTAACAAGGGAGCTTCCATAAATACTAAAACTTACTATGTGCCATACAGTTCCATGCAGGCTTGCATAAACAATCAATAATACCAAAGCAGGGATACTTAAAAGCAGACCTAGTCCATGGGTAATTACATTTACAATCTCTTCTTTTACAGAATAATCAGAGGTATAATTCGACATTTCTTAGTTTAATTTGGTTATTGCACAAAAATAACAACAATGGCTAAGTTTTTTGTTAACATAAGGTAAAAAAAAAGAAAGTTGAAAGATTAAAGTAGAAAGTTAAAAGTTGAAAGTTGAAAAGACAATTAAATGCATTTTTCACAAGTAAAGTATTGTCATTTAGACAATTAATCGAAACACCATACTATACTCAAAATTAGTAGGCAAGTAGCCAAACTCAAAATCTTTCCAATTTTTTCCTATCACTTAATACAAAAAAGCATATGATGCTTACCAGGAGGGCCTTGAAGTCTTTTCACTGTAAACCCCGCACTTCTTAGTGCTTGTTTAACAACTCCAGCAGAAGAATAAGTCACTAATTTTCCATCTTCATTTAAGCAATCGTGAAGTTTTTTAAAAAGCTTTTCGTTCCACAGTTCTGCTTGTTTTGATGGGGCAAAAGCATCAAAGTAGATTAAATCAATGTTTTGCTGCAAAGATAAATTGTCATCAAGAATATCAGCCACCACTTTTTTTAGCGTAAAATACTCCGAAAGCTGATGACTTCTATCCCACTCTACCTCATGAATCTTGTCAAAATATTTTTCTGCTCCTACAACTGTTTTTGAATAATTCAAAGATGAAACAATATCCTGAGGCAGAGGATACTTTTCAATAGTTATGTAGTTAATATTTAACCTGTTGTTTTCAGAATAAAGTAGTGTTAAAAGCGAATTTAAACCTGTACCAAAACCAACTTCTAATACACTAATTTCTAATTCCTTAAGTTTTGCCAGGCCATTATCGATAAAAACATGCTGCGCTTCGTTTATTGCACCAAACTTTGAATGATAGGTTTCATCCAAATCAGGAAGATAAATAGTACTAGAGCCATCTTCGGTTTGGATTACTTTAATATTCATGAGTTTTTGGCCTTAATTGAAAACAATAATTACCGATATTTGATTTATTTGTGATTAGTTATATTTGATTATCAGTGCAACAGTTAATTTTCAACGAAGTAAAGTTCACCAATTTTCAAAGTTCTAATTTCTAGTTTCCAAGCTCCTGCATTTCATCAGAAATAAAGACCTTTTGATTGATATTTTCATTAGCTATTTTAACCATAGCTCTTGCAACAGTTTTACCATGAATAGCACGATATTTTTTCAAACCACCGATCATAAAAAAACCAAAAAGTTTTGAAAACACCTTTGCCATTGATTCTCCAAACCGTTTTTCATTACGTTCACCAAGCAGCAATGAAGGTCTAAAAAAGTGAAAATACTCAATACCAATAAATGATATTGCCTCTTCCATTCGCCCTTTTGTTTTCAAATAAAAATTACTGCTTTTTGAGGAAGCACCAATGGAAGAAACCACACAATATTTCGTAACATTATTTTTCTTTGCCAGATTTGCAATCTTTAAAGGCAGCTGATAATCAACATATTCAAAAGCTTCTTTGGTTTTGGCTTTTTTCATTGTAGTCCCTAAACAACAGTAGAATTCTTCTGCAATTAATTGTTCAGAATAGTCATCAAGTTGCCCATAATTTCCAACAACTTTTTTTAGTTTTGGATGCTCAAGAGTTATGTCTGACCTGATAAAAACAGTAACTGTTGCATATCTGTCATCTTCAAGCAATTGCTCAGTCAGGTAATTGCCTACCAACCCGGTAGCGCCAAATATGCAAGCAGTTTTTAACATTTATTGAGATTAGAAGTTAGACATTGGAAGATTGAACAGAGAATGGATTTAACTGAACTTTCTCATTTTATTTCCATATTCAGACTCTTGTCTCCCAACTTTTGTCTTTTCAGTTTCTAATTTTACCTAATGATGGTTTCATCCCTATCCGGACCAACAGATACTATACTTATTGGCACACCTGTCTCTTTTTCTACAAACTCAATGTAAGTTTTTAACTCATTTGGCAGGTCATCGTAGGCTTTTATTTTAGTAATATCCTCGCTCCAACCTTTAAATTCTTTAAATACAGGTTCGATATTACCTTCATAAGAGTATGGCAGATTTTCTGTTCGCTCACCATCAATCGTGTATGCTACAGCCACTTTAAATGTCTCAAGGCCACTAAGTACATCGGCTTTTGTTAAAATCAAATCAGTAACACCATTTAGCATTACAGAGTATTTTAATGCCGGTAAATCCATCCATCCACAACGCCTTTTCCTTCCTGTTGTTGCACCAAATTCATGGCCTTTTTTCTGAAGAAATTCGCCATCATTATCAAACAATTCCGTTGGAAAAGGCCCACTACCAACTCTTGTACAATATGATTTAAAAATACCGTATACTTTCCCTATTTTCCCCGGTGCAACGCCCAAACCAGTACAAGCACCAGAACTAACTGTACTAGAAGACGTTACATAAGGATAAGAACCATACTCTATATCCAGTAAAGTTCCCTGAGCTCCTTCTGCTAAAATCTTCTTTCCGCTCTTTAACGCATCATTAATTTCATATTCGCCATCCACTAATTTGAATTCTTTCAAACATTCAATTCCTTCAAACCATTCTTTCTCATTTTCAATGACTGGCGTTTCAATATCATATTGCTTTAACAACTGATAATGTTTGCTTTTCAGAAATCCGTATTTCTCTTTAAAATTATCACTTAAAATATCACCTACTCTTAAACCATTCCTCCCGGTTTTATCCATATAAGTAGGTCCAATACCCTTAAGTGTTGAACCAATTTTTGTCTTTCCTTTGGATGCCTCTGATGCTGCGTCAATCATTTTATGCGAAGGCAAAATAAGATGCGCTTTCTTTGAAATATAGAGATGTTTTAAAGCTTCCGGAGAGATCTTTCGTATTTTTTCAATTTCATCCTTAAAAATAATTGGATCAAGCACCACGCCATTTCCAACGAGGTTAATGGTATTCTCTCTAAAGATTCCTGAAGGGATGGTATGCAGGACATGTTTAAACCCACCAAATTCTAACGAGTGCCCCGCATTTGGGCCACCTTGAAATCTGGCAATAATGTCATACTCAGGACTCATAACGTCCACAATCTTTCCTTTTCCCTCGTCTCCCCACTGAAGACCAAGTAAAACATCCATTTTCATTTGCTATAATTTTTATATTCACAATTGAGCACAAATCATCCGTGCTATATCTCACAAAATGAAAATAGCAATTTCGGGATTTGCAAACTTTCCAACTTGCAAATCTAAAAACAATTCAAGTAGAAAAGGTAAAGTTTAGTTCATTTTTTTTTCGTCATTTTTACAGTCGTTACAAACACCGTAAAAATAAAGCGAATGATAGTTTACCTGAAAATCCATCAGGTCAGAAGCTGTGGTCTGAATTTCATGTATTCTTGGATCGCAAAATTCAATCACTCTTCCGCACTCTGTACAAATTAAATGATCATGTTGTTTGCACTCATGCGCCTTTTCAAATTGAGCAATGTTTTTACCAAACTGATGCTTAACAACAAGGTTGCATTCTAAAAGAAGTTCTATTGTATTATACAAAGTTGCCCTACTAACCCTATAATTTTTGTTTTTCATGAAAATGTAAAGGGATTCAATATCAAAATGACCATCCCTGGTGTATATTTCTTCTAGTATGGCAAACCTTTCAGGAGTTTTTCTATGTCCCTTTTTCTCAAGATATTCAACAAAAATTTGTTTTACTGTATCTTTTGTGTCTGCACAAATCATAATTTAGACTAATTAAAAATTAAATTAATTCAAAATTACGAATAATCTTTGAGACCGCAATACTTATTTAGATTAATTCTAAAGAAAAAAAACACATACTCGTCAAAATAGGGTTAATACACTGATATAAAACACCTTACAGTGAGTTTGAAAAATCTTAAATTATTGCCATTTATAAAAAAAGGAACCTTAGGTGTAAATAATATATGACTAAGCTTTTACTCTTGATCTTAAAAAAGTAAAAGCTTAATCTAAATAAGAAAATTTTATGCTCAAAAGGCCAAAATTATTTCACTGCAATTGTTTCAATTTCAATCATTACTCCCAATGGCAGTTCTTTCACAGCAAAAGCTGCTCTTGCAGGAGGATTTACCGGATAGTATTTTCCATATACTTCATTCATTGCTTTAAAATTAGCCATATCGCTAAGCAAGCAAGTAGATTTCACAACGTTTTCGAAACTATACCCGGCTTCTTTTAGGATAGCTTCAATATTTTTCATAACCTGTTCTGTTTGAGCTGTGATATCAGTTCCCTCAACCTTTCCTGAAGCAGGGTTAATCGGCACCTGACCAGAAATATAAAGCGTATTACCAGCTTCAACTGCCTGACTATAAGGTCCGATTGCCTGGGGCGCATTTTGGGTATTGATTATTTTTTTCATTATTTAAGTGTTTATTTTATATTTTTTGAATGCTGACAAATTTAGGACAATGCATTTAGAAAAAAAAGTAAGATAAACTACAATGCATTGAAAATATGGTTCCCTAAATTCGAATGAAATTTGAAAAAGTAGCAGTACATTGGTTGGAAGATAGAAGAACAAAGTCAAAGCAGGAAATATTTCATAATACAAGCCCCAGAATCACCTCTAAATCAGGGCTTTAGGCTCCAAGCCTAAATTACAAAAATTCATACAAACCAAAACATCTGCAATAAACTGGTAGATTTTAAACAATTATCGAGACAATCACTCTTCATCATTATAAAAATAGTCAAAATCTATATTATGACTTGATGAAACATCTATAAAATCTTCTGTCTCTTTTGCATTTGAGTCATCAGCAGAACGAAAACCTTCTTTGCCATAGAAGAAAGCAAACATAAACCCACTAAGAAAGCCAAATAAGTGCGATTCCCACGAGATACCTTCTTGCCCGGGCAAAATTCCCCAAATTAAGCCACCATATAAAAATATTACCAACAAAGAAATTGCTATTAGCTGCCGTTCTTTGTTTAAAATGCCTGCAAAAAATAAAAAGGACGCAAAAGCATATACTAACCCACTGGCCCCAATATGCCATGAGTACCTCCCCCCTATCCAAACTGCAACTCCTGTCAGTATCCATGAAAAAAAAATGATCCGATAAGCCATTTTTCTGTAAAAATAGAAAATAGCCGTGCCAAGTAACAAAAAGGGAACCGTATTGCTTATCAAATGATCAAAACTTCCGTGAATAAAAGGGGAAAAGAATATTCCTTTTAAACTTTCGGTGTTCCTGGGAAAAATTCCCAAAGTTCTGAGATCAAGGTCAAAAAAATACTCAATAGCTTTTAGAAACCACATTACCAGCACCATAAGTGCGGGAAAGAAAACAAATTTATAGATTTTGGATAACCTCAAGCTTTTTAATACGAAGCTAAGAAAATTTTTAGAAGTTAGATTTTTGATATGAGATTCTTAATATCGGCTCTGGTCTAATTTTGTAATGATTTATTAGGATAAAATCCTTGAAATGAGATATATGTCATTAGTCAATAGTCAATAGTCATTTGTTTTCGATAATTAATGCTTAATATCTAACGACCTTATTATTAATCCGATAGAACCTATATAAATAAATCATTACTATTTTGAACTATAGCTTTAATATCTAATATCTAACTTCTAGATTCTAACATCTTCATTAATTATACTCATGCAAACTAAGCACCTGGTTACGAACAGATTCAACCAATTCATCAATATTCATTTTAGCAACTTTCTCTGCAGGAATTGGCTCTCCAAATTTAATTTTCACCCTCGAAGGCCTTAAAATTTTAGAATGTTTCGGATTTAATTTAAAAGCACCAGATACTCCAACAGGAACGATTGCTACGCCAGCATCTTTGGCCAGCTGAAAAGGCATTTTTTTAAAACGACCAATGGTTCCATCTTCTGTTCTGCTTCCTTCCGGGAAAATAACCATTGAATTGCTTTTTTCAAGTGTATTTTTCGCAACCTGAAGTGTTTTTATAGAGTTTTGAGGGCTTTTCCTATCAATTGGAATATTTCCGTATAATTTTGTCAATTTTCCATAAATAGGCCACCTGAAATGTTCTATTGCCTCCAAAGCAGTTATAAATTCAGGCATGTAAGCAGAACAAAGTGGTGCATCCAATAAACTTACATGGTTTGGCATATAAATACACCTTTCATTAAAATCAAGTGGTTGCAGGTATTCACGCTTAACTCTCACAAATAACAATGAAAATAAAAAGCGCATACAAAACCTGAAGACTGGATGAAATTTTTTGCTCGGTATAAAACTTAAAAACAAAATACTAATTATCATTATGATAAAGAAAAATAATCCCGCCACTGTCCATGCGTATATCGAAAAAAGCCTCTTCATTTTTATAAGTTATTTTGTCTGCGAAATAAATAAACATTTTAGAATTATC
This sequence comes from Bacteroidales bacterium, assembly GCA_050296515.1. Lineage (GTDB taxonomy): Bacteria > Bacteroidota > Bacteroidia > Bacteroidales > NBLH01 > NBLH01. The sequence goes on from JBNKRJ010000107.1 coordinate 13,306, forward strand.
CTTCTTAAATTTGAATTGGAATAACAAATCGGAAATAAAATTCATACTATATGCAACCATTTACCTGATAAAATCATTAACTCTAATAAATCGAATTAAACCCAAATATGACTCATAAAACAAAAATTTTCTTAATTCTCATTTTTGCAATTGGACTCAATTTGCAAGCAAGTTCTCAAGAATCTGACTATATTGTATTAAAAGGAACAGTAGTTGATAATATGTTCGAACCTATTCCTTTTGTATCGGTAATGTCAAAAAGCACCCGGCGAGGAACCATTAGTAGAGATAATGGTGAATATACTGTAAGAATAGCTTCAAACGATACTTTATTATTTTCAGCTCTCTCCTATCAAAAAAAGGAAATATCTGTAAATCAACTTAATATATTGGGGCAATACGTTATTCTTGAAAAAAACATTTACCTGTTAGGAGAAATTAATGTAATGGAATTGCGCTGGCAAGAATTTCAAAATAAAATAATGAATACTGAGGTTAAACGAGAGGATCAAACCAAGGTTCAGGTTGAGGGTTTGCCAAATATCTTTCAGCCAAGAATTGAACTTAATCCGTATGCAGGAAATACAAACCCGCTCTCTTTGGCCTTAACTTATTTAAAAAAAGAAAACATTAGAAAAAGAAAACAAAAAAGGTGGCGAAAAATAGCCAATAAAAGCTTCGTTGAAAAAAATTGATATTTTTTGTAATATTTTGAAAATTGATACGACTAATGTGAAAACAGATGAACAGTTAATCTGGCACAATCTGTCTTGTTTAATTATAATCAACTAATTATCAAATTAATAACTCGAAAAATACATCACAAATGAGAACTATCGTATCAGTTTTGCTAACAGCTATTTTTAGTGTTTCAGTAATGGCACAATCACCTGTTAACTTGAAATACAATCTTGAACCAAACAAAAGCTATCAGGTTAAGTCAATAAGCAACCAGCATGAGAAAAGTACAATGCAGGGGATGGAACAAATTAAGGATACAGAAAGCACCAGCTACTTTACATTGAAAGCACTTAACAAAGGCGAAGAATTTTTTATGGCACAGGTCAAATTTGACAGTATACTCATTTCTATCAGCACACCAAAAATGGAAATAAATTCTTCAAAAGAAGGAAGTATGACTTCTGAAAAACCTGATGAAATAATGAACTGCGTATTAAATCGCCTTTGCAGAAATACTTTGTTAGTAAAAATGGCCTATTCTGGTCATGTAATTGATATCATGAACCATGAATTAATTGCAAAAACAGTTTTATCCGATCTTGACTCTTTAAAAGGAATGATGGCAATGTCGTTGAAGCCAAGAATAGAAATGGTGGTTGAAAAGAATTCTTTGAAAAGTATGATTGAGTCAATTACGGTCTATCTACCTAATAAAGAAATTAGTAAAGGAGAGAAGTGGAAAACACAGGTAACAAATTCTCAAGGATTAGGTTCTTTAATTAGTACTGATTTCCAACTTAATGAACTTAGTAACAATGAAGCTGCAATTACTGGCGATGTTACAATAGATCCAACGGGCAATACAATGGAAATGAATGGTGCTAAAATTTCAGGAGAACTAAGAGGAAAAGGAACAACCGAAATGAAAATAAACCCTACTACCGGGTGGATTGTTAATGGGAAATCAGAAATACAACTTAGTGGGAACCTGAATGTTAATGCTCAGGGTCAGTCATTCCAAATTCCAATGGAAATTACTACTACAACAGAAACAATTGGACTTAATTAATACTTTTCTTTTTTCATTACTGCAAGGGTTCGCCTTTGCAGTAAACCATTTTAGACAACTTACTGCCAACACATTAACCACTATTAGTAAACGTCTAATACTAACAAAATGAAAAATTTACTTTTAATATTATCGATGTTTTCGATAATATCAGCAAATGCTCAAATGATTAAGGGCTATGTAATATCCTTAACTGATCATAAACCGGCAGAATTTGCTAATGTAATCCTGCTACAACTTCCGGATTCGACATTTCAGTCGGGTGTAATCACCTATACCGAAGGAGATTACACAATTGAAGATGTTAAACCAGGAAAATATTTTATTAAATCAAGTTTTGTCGGCTTTGAAGATAATGGAACAGAGATAGAAATAACTGGCGACAAAGAGGTTTTTGTTGCAGATACCATCTATTTATCTGAAAATATGAAAGAACTTGGCGAAGTAGCAGTGAAGGGAGATATGATTCGCTCAACTGAACTTGTTGATCGTACGGTATATACCATTCCACCGGAAATTGCAAAAACATCCACAAACGGGTTTGAAGTGTTGCGAAAAATTCCTTCAGTACAGGTAGACTTTAACAACAATGTAACGCTTAATGGAAAAAGTAATTTCATTATCCAGGTAGATGGAAAACAGCGCGATAAGGAGTTTCTTGCCAGATTAATGCCGGAAGATATAAAGTCGGTTGAAGTAATTCACAACCCCGGAGCCAAATATGACGGAACCATTGACGGGGTAATTAATATTGTGCTAACTAAGGAGGCCAGAATTGGTATTAGCGGAAATGTGGCAGGAATGATTCGCCCTGCCGAAAAACCATCCGGATATGTTGCTGGTGGCATTGATTATGGTTTAGAGAAAATCACATTTTACTTATCGGGCTATTCTTTCTTTCAGGGTTTGGATAATAACACCACCAGCTTTAACCAAAACAAACAGGCACAGGATTCCTATTTAAAAAACGAAGGAAGCGGTGATTTTGATATAAACGCAAGTGCAATCAACGCAGGCTTTGATTATTACATTAACGATAAAAACAAACTTAGTTTAAATGCGAACTATAAACCTACCCGTTTTATTACTGATTTAGAAAATACCAGCTTATTTTACACCAACGATGTATTAATCAATCGCCAGGTTTATCAAAGCTATAACAAAACAAATAGTGATGAAGTTAACCTTTCTTTATTTTACAAAAAAGAATTTGAAAAGCCAATCCAGGAATTAACCATAGAAACTTCTGCATATATATTTAGTTCTAAGGATAAAAACAAATACTCAATTCAGTTACAGCCAGCTAATACTGACAGTACCAACTTCGAAAATGTCATTAATGATAGAAACTACATCAGTTCGAAAGTTGATTATGTGCACCCTATTGGTACAAAAATTCGACTTGAAGCCGGGTATCAATTCTATTATCAAACCATGAATTATGATTATGTTAGTATTGACGATGCTCCTGGTAACAAATATGATTACAATGAAGTAAGAAATGCAGCCTATGCTGGTTTTACACTAAACCTTAAGAAATGGAGTTTTCAGGCAAGCTTTAGGACCGAATACAGTGATATTAATATCAGAGACTTAGAAACCAACCAAAATTATTCATCAGATTATTTTACATATTTGCCCTCAACCAATATTCAGTTTAAAATAAACAAAAGTCAAAACTTAAAGTTTACTTATACTCGAAGAATCAACCGCCCAAGTGTTTACGATTTAAACCCGTTTACTAAAAAAGATCAGAATTTGAACGAAATAACTGGTAATCCCTACCTAGAACCAGAATTAAGAGATAATTTTCAATTAACTTATTCTTTAAATTCTGGAAAGCTCAATCTTTCACCGAATATATTCTACGAATATACTTCGGATAAAATTGGAAATGTAACCAATCTTGAGTCATTGTCAGGGATTTATCAATCATCAACTCCTGAGAATGTGCTTTCGGGCTACCAGACTGGATTTGGTTTAAATGCAATGCTGGGATTTTTTAATTTAAACGGAAAAGTATACAAAGGTGTTTATAATGAGTTTATCGACCCGAATTTTTCGATAGAACAACAGGAATATTACTCATTCAATTTGAATAGTTTTATATACACCCCTGTATTTAAAAAGAAACTACACGTATTTGCCTTCATCAATTACAATGGAGTAAATGTTAATGCACAAAGCAAAATGCACAGTACCCCAATTTACGGATTTGGGGCACAGAAAAAGCACAAAAAACATACTTTTGGGTTGGTATACGTGCTGCCATTTAGCAGGGAAATAACAATTAATAAAACCATTACAGAAACCAGCCAATTGTACTCAAAAACCACCAACAATTTTGATGTATCCTACTACATACAAGTATCTTATTCTTATAACTTTAGCAAAGGAAAAAGTATTAAAAAATTAAAAAGAAAAACAGAAATTGAAAGTGACACCAAAGGCGGTGGTATCGGTAGATAATTAATCGTACGAAACGCGAAGGCGGAAGACCGGAGTAAAGACTTTTAACCCAAAACTCTTTCTTCTGGCTTCTGTTTTCCGACAATAACGTACAAAAAACTTCCATATACACATTTTTTCATTTATATTCGCGCAGCAAACCTAAACTCCTTTAATTGCTCCGTTTTAGAGCGCATTAACCTATTCTATAAGCATCTTAAGAGATGCAAATTGTTTTATACCTAACTAAAAGTGTACTTATGAGAAAAATTAATTACCTGGTTCTTGCAATATTTGCAGCTCTTTTAGCCTGCAATAGTGAGAACACAAAAAATGACGAAACCGATATGAATCCGTTTTTTTCAGATTACAACACACCTTTTGACATTGCGCCTTTTGATAAAATAAAAAATGAGCATTATATGCCTGCGTTTGACAAAGGGCTTGAAGAACAAAACAAAGAAATTGAGAAAATTGTTGCAAACACTGAAGAAGCATCTTTTGCAAATACAATTGAAACACTTGATTATTCTGGAGAACTTTTGAATAAAGTTTCATCAGTGTTCTATAACCAAATGTCAGCAAACACCAATGATGAGCTTCAGGAAATTGCAAAGGAGCTTGCTCCAAGAATGTCGCGTCATAGAGACGAAATTTTATTAAACGAACAGTTATTTGCACGTGTAAAAGCAGTTTATGATCAAAAAGAAAGTTTAGGCTTAAACGCTGAGCAAACTCAATTACTGGACAAAACTTATAAAAAATTTGCAAGAGGTGGAGCAAACCTTCCAAAAGAAGACAGAGAAACTTTGAAAAAAATAAATGAGGAACTTTCTACTCTTAGCATCCAGTTTGGAGAAAACGTTTTGGAAGAAACCAATAAGTTCAAAATGGTCATTGATAGTGAGGCTGATTTAGCCGGGTTGCCAGAAAGTGTAATTGCTGCTGCAGCTGAAACTGCAATTTCTACAGGAGATTCAGGAAAATGGGTTTTTACCATTCAACGACCCAGCTTGTATCCTTTCTTACAATACTCAGAAAGAAGAGACTTGCGCGAAAAACTGTTTAAAGCCTATGTAAATAAGGGCGACAATGATGATAGCCTTGATAACAAGAAAATTGCTGTAAAAATAGCCAACCTTAGAGTAAAAAAAGCTCAACTTCTTGGTTATAAGAGTCATGCAGATTTTATTTTGGAGGAAAACATGGCCAAAAATTCTGAAAATGTATACAAACTAATGAATGAAGTCTGGGCAGGTGCCTTACCAACTGCTAAGAAGGAAGTTGCAGAAATGCAGGCCATTATTGACAAAGAAGGCAGAAACTTTAAGTTAGAAGCCTGGGACTGGTGGTATTATGCAGAAAAACTCAGAAAACAGAAGTACGATTTGGATGAAGAGACCATTCGTCCATATTTTGCTGTTGAAAATGTGCGCGATGGAGCCTTTATGGTTGCGAACAAAATATATGGAATCAACTTTAAAGAAATTAAAGATGTTCCAAAACCACATCCTGATGCTCAGGCATTTGAAGTAACCGATGCTGATGGTTCACACATTGGAATTCTGTTTATGGACTTTTATCCTCGCGAAAGTAAAAATGGAGGTGCCTGGATGAGTGAATACAAAGAACAAAGGATGGAAAATGGTAAAATGGTTAGCCCTATTATCACCAATGTATTCAATTTTACAAAACCTGTTGGCGATAAACCTGCATTAATTAGCTTTGATGAGGCCTCCACCCTGTTTCATGAGTTAGGACATGGCTTGCACGGTTTATTATCGAAATGTACTTACAAAACCCTTTCAGGAACAAATGTTTCCCGCGATTTTGTTGAGCTGCCGTCACAGATTATGGAAAATTGGGCTGCACATCCTGAAGTAATGAAATTATATGCAAAACATTATGAAACTGGTGAGGTAATCCCAGATGAATTAATTAAAAAACTAACTGATAGTCAATACTTTAATCAAGGGTTTATCACTACGGAATTTTTGTCAGCAGCCTTTTTGGATATGAGCTGGCATACTTTGACTGAAGTAAATGAAAACATAGACGCTGATAAATTTGAAACTGAAGCATTGAATAAAATTGGAATGATTCCTGAAATCGTTGTACGATATAGAAGTACTTATTTCAATCATATTTTCTCAGGAGGCTATTCTGCTGGTTATTATGCTTATTTGTGGGCTGAAGTTCTTGACAAAGATGCTTTTGAAGCCTTTAAAGAAAACGGTGTATTTGATAGAGAAACTGGTATGAAGTTTAGGAAAAATATTCTTGAAAAAGGAGGTTCTGAAGATCCAATGGTTCTTTATAAAAATTTCCGAGGAGCTGAACCAAATACAGATGCACTAATGAGAGGAAGAGGATTTAAATCTTAAACAACCACAAAACAAATAAGACACTGAAAAAGAGGGAGGTACACAACTCCCTCTTTTGTTTTGCATCGCTTTCTGAATAGGAATTAATCCAACTGTACAACCCGACTTACGTAATAAATTGAGAAAAAAACAAAATTTTTCCGCATCCTTAAAAATAAAACCGTAACTTTGCAAAAATTTAGGATTAAAAATTTGTGCCTTTATTTGCTAATTTCTTCCAGACCTTAAGTAGTTTGGTTGAATTTATACCGGTTTCACCGCAAGTTTGAAGAAAGATTTGGTATAACTCCGTTAGTTCACTACTGCTCGCTTTTACGATCCTAAATCGTGGCTTTTGATGGTTTTAATTAGCACTCGATCAGACAACTAATTAAATTGTAAGTATATTAAGTACCCCATCAATGGTTATTTTATTAATAATTAAATTTTTTGAACAATGAACATTTATGTAGGAAACCTTAACTACAGGGTTAATGAAAACGAATTAAAAGAAATTTTTGAAGACTATGGATCTGTAAGTTCTGCAAAGATTATTACTGACAAATATTCAGGTAGAAGCAAAGGCTTTGGATTTGTAGAAATGGAAAATATCGAAGAAGGTAAAAAGGCAATTGAAGAGCTTAGTGGTGCTACATACAAAGAAAGAGAAATGGTAGTAAACGAAGCTCGTGAACGTAAAAACGCTTATTAGTAAAAAATATAAAACATTAGGTAATACTAAATCCAGCTTTTACAAAATAAACTTGCCTTAGTATTTGCCTAATCCCTTTTTTAGAATATTATTATCAACAAATAAAAATTAGAATAATAAATAAAAACGAAAATTAATTTATGGGTAGATCCGGAGAAACATTTAACAAAAAAGAAGTAAGGAATAAAAAAGAGAAAAAGAGAAAAGAAAAAGAAAAAAGAAAACTTGCCAAAAAAGAGGAAGGTAAGAATTCATTTGACGACATGATTGCTTATGTTGATGAAAATGGAATGATTACCACAACCCCGCCAGACCTTTCAAAGAAAGAAGAGATTAATGCTGAAGATATTGTAATTGGTGTACCTACAAAAGTAGATGAGCCTGAAGAACTTATCAGGACAGGTACAGTAGATTTTTTTGACAGTTCGAAAGGCTTTGGTTTTATCAAAGATGCTAAAACAAAAGAAAGCATTTTTGTACATATTAACAATGTGCAAGCAGAAAGCCTAAAAGAAGGTAACCTGGTGACTTTTGAAACAGAAATGGGACCTAAAGGCCCGGTTGCTGTAAAAGTAAAGCTTTCTAAATAGGCACAGTCATTTGAAAACCAAATAAAGTGAGTGTGGCGGGCAAAGTGCTATACTTCTATTATATTAAAAAGTAAGTAATGCAATTTACTTTGCTATTTTTAGCATTTTACTAAAAGTAGAATGGCAAAAAGCATTACTGAAACCAGGAAAAGTTCAAAGCAATTTCTGGCAATATTATCATTAATTATTGCCGGGGAAACAATCTTTATTCTTCCTTTTGTACTGGTTAGGGTTTTCAGGCCAACTGTTTTAGAAGTTTTTGGAATAAATAACCTTGAATTAGGCCTTGCTTTTTCGGTCTATGGTGTTATTGCCATGGTCTCCTACTTTTTGGGCGGACCACTAGCCGACAAGTATCCTGCAAAAAACCTGATAACCATTGCACTTGCAACAACGGGCATGGGAGGAATTTTTCTTTCCACTATCCCGGGATTACCAGAACTAAAAATCCTTTATGGTTTTTGGGGTGCCACAACAATACTGCTTTTTTGGGCTGCCTTAATACGAGCTACTCGGGAATGGGGCGGTTCAACAATGCAGGGAACTGCTTTCGGTTTATTGGATGGAGGCAGAGGACTAACAGCTGCACTTATTAGCTCTGTTGCAGTTGTCGTTTTTGCATTTTTCCTTCCCGAAGATGTTGAAGCTTCATTGCTGGAACAAAAAACAAAAGCATATCGGAATGTCGTTTTATTTGTTTCTGCATTTATTTTTATCGTATCAGTCCTTGTCTATTTTGTTTTGCCCAAAGGCAGACTTAAAGAACAAACTCCTACAAATCAATTTATAACAAAAGGCCTGGTTAAAATTATTCGTATGCCGGTTATTTGGCTTCAGGCAATTATAATTGTCAGTGCCTATGTTGGTTACAAAATCACCGATGATTTTTCGCTTTTTGCACAAGAAGTTCTTCATTTTGATGAAGTTGACGCCGCAATCATAGGAACTATTGCTCTGTGGATGAGATTCTTAGTGGCAATTTCACTTTGTTCATCTTCTGTATCAAAAACAACTTCCATTAGATTAAAGCAAGATTTATAATTTGCCCTTTTTCAACACCGATAACATAATCATGCTCCTGACACTTTTCAATATCTAAATCCCAAGCTCTTCTTGTTGTTTCCAGCAAGTTTTCCCCTTCAGCTAAAGCGTTGCTAATATTTACAGCAATTATCATATTAATTATTTTTTAAATAGGAGGTAAACCCAACTCCTTCAAAAACTCGTTGTGCTTATCTGTATTCGTTTTTATACTTTCATTAATTGTTGTCAATTTTGAATTAACTTTTTTCAAGTCAATTTGTATTTCGTCTTCTGCTGTACTTACATATCTTGAAATATTTAGATTATAGCCGTTCTTCTCAATCTCTTCCATTGAAACTTTGCGAGAATAGCGTTCTATGTCGCTGCGGTACTTATATGTCTCAACAATTTTTTTAATATCGTTAGGCTCATCGTCTTCGCCTTCTCTTAGGGCGTTTAATCTGCCCACTTTTTCGAAATGCTCACTGGCATTAATGAACAGTACATCGTCTTCTTTTTTGCATTTTTTCAAAACCAGAATACACACAGGAATACCTGTTGAATAGAACAAATTGGAAGGTAATCCAATTACGGTATCAATATGATTGTCTTTTAGTAGTTTGGTTCGGATTCGTTCTTCTGCTCCGCCACGGAAGAGAACACCATGGGGCAATATAATTGCCATTGTACCTTCTTTGCTTAAGAAGTGAAAGCCGTGCAATAAAAAGGCAAAATCGGCTGCTGATTTTGGTGCTAAACCATAACTTTTAAAACGAAAATCTTCTGCTAATGTATCGTTTGGTTCCCAACGCAAACTAAATGGTGGATTAGCTACAATAGCATCAAAATCAATCTTTTTAGATGGATTCATTTGATTGAGTATGTTCCAATGATTCTCCAAAGTATCACCGTGAAATATCTCAAACTCGGTATCTTTCATGCCATGCAAAAGCATATTCATTCGGGCAAGGTTGTAGGTGGTAATATTCTTTTCCTGACCGTATATTTTGCCAATATTTCCATCAGCATCTTTTATACGCTTGCGTACATTCAACAATAAAGAACCTGAACCACAGGCAAAATCAAGCACTTTGTCAAGTTTGTTTTTTTTACCCCTAGTTGGGTCTTGACTGTCGAGAGTAACAATTTCAGAAAGAATTGTTGAAATTTGTTGTGGTGTATAAAACTCACCAGCTTTTTTGCCTGAACCTGCCGCAAACTGACCAATCAAATATTCATAAGCATCGCCCAAAGTATCGGAGTCGGTAGAAAAATCAGCAATACCATCTGCTATTTTTTTAATAATAACACAAAGCTTTTTATTTCTATCTGTATTGGTTTTTCCCAGCTTTTCTGAATTCAAATTGATTTCTGAAAATAAGCCTTGAAAAGCACTTTCGAAAGATTCATTTTCAATAAACCGGAAACCTGCTTCAAGTGTTACTAATAATTCATCGTTTTGAGTTCTTGCTAATTCGATAATATTGCTCCATAAGTGTTTTGGTTTTATAACATAATGAACCTTACGGCGCATTTGCTTTTCAAAGTCTTCAATCTCGTTTGAATTTTCTATATACCAAATTTCTAAAGGGGTATTGACCTTTAGTTTCAACATAACATCCTTTGGAGTATCATCAGGATAGTCTTTTCCTAATTCCTTTTTTGCAGATTCTTCATAGTTATGCGATAAATAACGCAGAAAGAGGAATGAAAGCATATAATCACGAAAATCATCGGCATTCATTGCACCTCTTAGTTGATCTGCTATATCCCAAAGGGTTTTACCCAATTGTTGTTGTTCTTTTTGTGTCATTGTTTTATTGTTATAAGATTTCAGGGCTACGCCCCTAATTCTTCAAAATTTGTCGTTTTCAACGAAGATATTTGGGCTACGCCCTTTTTTTTGTTAGGGGCGTTAGCCCTCTAATCTTCGTAGCACAAATTATGTAATAATAATTGAGGGGCGTAGCCCTGATATCTATATATTGTCATACCATTCAAAAAGATATTTCGGGTCGTAATCCACATCAAATTTTTCGAGGAAAGATAAATATTCTTCTCTGAATGATTGTTTCTTGTGATGTTCAGGTTGATTCAAAACATATTTTACTACCTTATCTATGTGTGATTTTGAATAGGTAAATGCCCCGTAGCCATCTTGCCATGCAAATTTACCCCGTACGTATTTTTTATCGTTCAACCAGTTGGATGAACCCGATTTAACTTGTTCCATTAATTTTGATGGAGCGATGGTTGGATGCATCCCCACAAATATATGTGTATGGTCGGGGTTGCAGTATATAGCATAGGTTTTACATTTATGATTGGTGACAATGCCGCACATTATTTTTTCCAATTCATCTCTGAATTTTTCCTTTATGATATTTTCTCTGCCTTTAACTGAAAACACATATTGGGTATATAATTGGGTGTATGTATTTGCCATTGTTTTGTGTTTTATGATTTTAGGGCTACGCCCCTTTTATTTATATTTTAATTGTTGTTCTACGAAGATTTCAGGGCTACGCCCTTTTTCTACAATTTTTTTCTTTTTCTACGTAGATTAGGGAGCTATGCCCTTTTTCTGCAATTTGGTTCTTTTCTTTTTTTGTCATTTATAATTCTTTTAAGCAAATATTTCAGGTAATTGAAATTCGTGTTTATCCAAAAACGCATTCAATATACTGTTAAATAAATCTTTGTTGTCTTCAATCATTGGCGTAGGCTGGTATATTGAATATTTGCCATGACTTAATAAATTCAAAGCACGAGAATAAAGCACTTCATCATCTACGCCATATATGCATTTGGAAAAATCATCATGCCCAAAAAAAGTTGAAGTTTTTTCTAAAACGCTTCGCAACATGTTGAAATGATAGGTATTTACCTTTCCTGATTCCGACACTTTTTTTAATTCGGTTAACAAAGCAACATGATGAAAAAACGGTGTATCATCGGTTGCTCGTAACAAATATTCTTCTGAACCATTTTTATGCAAGAAATGGCTTTTATGCGGAATAGCCCTAAGTTCGTTAAACATCACATTAAAAAATAAAGAATGGTGAGAAGATATAACTACCTTAACTTTATCCTTTCCTTTTTTTAGTAATTGTGCTAAATCACTGGCGACAGCAATTGCATTATTGTCGTCGAGTGAAGAAATTGGGTCATCAATATAAATGTTTTTTACCCAACTATACGATTGGTCACCATCAATTGCTAACTCACAAATTGCAAGAAAAATACACCAAATGAAAATATTCTCTTCGCCACGAGATACCTTAATGTTCGATTGAATTATGTATTCAGGCTCCTCTGATTCAGGTCTGTATTTTGGGTTTTTAACTTGCTTTTTAAAAGTAATAATCCATTTATCGTAATTGATATCGAAATTAATGTCGGTATATCGCTCTAAAAATTTAAATATCTTTTCGTCAAGTGCCAATTCTTTAAAACCATCAAAAAATTTAGATTTTTCATTGATGATTAAATGTCTTTCGCTATCATTTTCAAGGTCGTTATTCCAATGAAAAAGGTCTTCGGTAAAAGCATTATAATATAAGGTGTCGGTTTTAGGATTTTTCTTTCGTTTTTTGCTTTTGTCTTTAAACTCCATTGATAGGCGGGTTTTGCCTGTGCCATTATAAGCAAATAACAATACAAAATTATGGTCGTTTAAATCGGAACGTAACCTTTCCGCAACCTTACTTAATGACTTGTACTTATATATTTTTCTATTATCGCTCATTTTAGTTATTTACTTTTGGAAACAAACCCTGCATTAATCCCTTTTTATGCAGTTTCAATTGCTCAATAAGCTTCGTCTGTGCTGTAATTATATCATCTAAGGAAGAAAGACAAGAAGCGATTTTTTGTTGTTCAGCTTTAGACGGAATGAAAACAGTATACTTTTGCATTGATTCTTTATCCCCACGAGGCATTTTCACACCCTTTGCACTTTCCATAACATAATTAATAAACACCTCATTCTTAAGAATGAAATCTAAAAATTCGCTAAGCACTTCTGAGCCTGAACGAAACACAAGAACATCATTAGAAGCTCCTCCAGTTTTATTAGATTTCCATATCTTTTTTAAGTATGGACGAATATTTGACATGAGAATATCTCCACCTTTAAATTTTGTTATGCTACCAGACGAAGGAATTTTTGAAGCTACAGTAACCCCTGAAAATTCAGATAACATATTTTCAGTGCTTATATATGAGTCAATATTCAGTTTGTTGACTTTGATTCTTTCTTTAACAAAAAAAGATACTTCTTTATCTCCCAAAACCTTTTCCATCCATTCCTCATCGTTCAAAAACTCAGGAAACCTCAATTTTGGCACAGTTTCGCCTTCTTGTGGGAAAAGGTTTTGCATTAAGCCTTTTTTATGTTCTTTTAAAGCATCTAATTTTTGGATTTGGGCTGCAATTATATCATCTAAAGAAGATAAGCAGGAGGCGATTTTTTGTTGTTCTGAAAGTTTTGGAAATAATAATTTTACTGCTGAAAATTGTGTTTTATTTATAATTGGAACAGCTTGAATCCCTGCTAACTCGGATATTTGCGAAGCAGAATTCTCTAAAGCTGAAAATAAAAAATCACTAGAATATTCACTATAAGGAATAATAGAATTAATTTGTTGATTAGTTGCGCACTCATCCTTATTTTGAGCAACTTTACCTATTGTTGAGCCAATACAAACAAAACACTATTGGCTTGAATTTGCCTTGTTTTTAAAAACCCAATATCGCTTAATGTTGTTTTTGTTTGGGTTATATATCGATTCCCATTGATATCAGCAGGTGATACAAATAATTTATTACCATTGTAGTTTATGGGTTCAGCAGTACTTGGTGTATTTCCTGTAATAATTTCACCAACATCTCCTAAACTTTTCTCTACCCATTCTTCCTCCTTTATAAACTCAGGAAATCGCAATTCGGGAACTATTTTATTTATTTCTTTACTCACAAGCTTGCGTGTTTAAAATAAGGGGCGTAGCCCTGCTGTCTTCGTAAAAAAAAGCAGCCATATGATTTTAGAGGGGCGTTAGCCCTGAAATCTTCACCTAATCGTACCATTCAAATAAATATTTTGGCTTATAATCAATTTCAAATTTTTCCAACAACAATAAATATTCATCCTTGAACGATTGTTTAATTCGGTTTTCACGTCCTCTGACGAAAAAAACAAATTGGGTGTATGTGTTTGTCATATTTGTTTATTTATTTCAGATGTCAGGGCTACGCCCCTTTTATTTATATTTTAATTGTTTTTCTACGAAGATATTAGGGCTACGCCCCTTTTACTGCAATTTAGGTCTTTTCTTTTTTTGTCTTTTTTCTACGAAGATATTAGGGCTACGCCCCTAAATCAATCTTTTCGTTTATCAATTAATTTCTTTACTCATAAGCTGCTAATCCACTAATTTCGCGCCCTTCGGCTATTTTTTTTAATTGCGGTACTAAATCTTCCATTAAAGCCAGTTCCTTTACCCGGCGTTCTTTCCATCCGAGTTCTAATGGCTCTAATAGGTCTGTTAGCTTTTCACCGTCAAAAATCATACGGCTCATTATTTTTTCCACAAAGGTTTTTAAATCTGCTGTTTGCAAACCGTGTTTGTGAGCAATGGAAGTTAATTCTTTCTCGTTTTTCTCAATTTTAAAGGTTTCGTAGCCTTTGCGCAATACATTTACGTCTTTTCCGCTTTCCCAGTCCAAACCATTAATGTATTCTGTAAGGTCTTCCTGTTCGTCCATCAGGTTGGCATTAGCACTCAATATGCTAATCACCTGTGTTTTGGTCATTTTTTGTTTGGCAGGTTTCTTTTGCGTACTGTCGGCAATCAGGTTCATGATATAATCATAATCGATAACTGCAGAAGCAAAAAGCACAAATTCAAAATCGAGTTGTTGTATTTCATCAGGAGCCTGGTCGCCTTGTTTTTGCTGTATTTTGCGTAAACTCTTGGCAGTTTCCATGTACGAGCTTTTAAACTCTTGTAAGCTTTCCTTTGGCAAAATTGCTTCAATTTTGGCTTGTTGGGCTTCGTCTAAATCGGTGTACTGGTCTAATTGTGTTTTAAGGCGTTGTACTTCTTTAAAATTTTTCACAAAAGCTATGCGGGCAGCATCGCCCTTTATATTATATACTTCTTGCGGTTCGTTTACCAAATCGTGCTCTTGCATGAATATTCCCAATGCTTCAACAGCCTGTTTGTATTTTTCAATTACCACAGGTGCAGGGTCTACCAACCAAATTTCTTTAGCCTTACCATTGTCTTCACCAGAGAAAAGGGCAATGGCTTGGTTTACGGCGTCTTGTTGTGAGCGAAAATCTAATATATTGCCGTAAGGTTTAGTATCATTTAACACACGGTTGGTTCGAGAAAACGCCTGTATTAATCCGTGATATTTTAAGTTTTTATCTACATACAGCGTATTAAGGTATTTGGAGTCAAAACCGGTCAACAACATATCCACCACAATGGTAAGGTCAATCTTTTCATCACGGGACAATTCTTTGTTGGTGTATTTCTGGTCTTTTATACGACGTTGCACATCTTGATAATACAAATCAAATTCATTTATGGAATGACTTGTTCCAAACTGCAAATTGTAGTCGTCAATAATTTCTATTAAAGCTTTCTTCTTTTCTTCAGGATTTTGTTTGTTATCTTCTTTCTCCTGCGTTAAATCTTCTTGCAATTGTTTTATATCCGCTGCATTCTTTTGACTTTGCTGGTCGCCATTTTGGGCAATAAGTTGCGATGGCGGAGAGAATACACAAGCTATTTTAAGCGGTATGAAATTATCGTTTTCGGCTTGTTTTTGTTTTTGAATTGTTTTGAATAGTTGATAATATTCAATAGCGTTATTGATTGAAGCTGTTGCAAGTGTGGCATTAAAGCGTCTCGAATTAGTAGCTTTATCGTGTTTATCGAGGATTGCTTCAACAACAGCCTGTTGTGCAATTGCTTCACCTGGCTTGGCGTTTAAAGTGCCTTTGCCTTTGAAATAATCAATATGAAATCGAAGGACGTTTTTATCTTCAATAGCATGGGTAATTGTGTAGGCATGTAATCTTTGCTGAAAAATATCCTCAGTTGTTTTTAGTGTTTTTTCTTCGCCATCAATTTGTGTGTATGTCGCATTGTCTTCGAAAATAGGCGTACCAGTAAAACCAAATAGTTGAGATTTTGGGAAAAACGCTTTTATGGCTTTGTGATTATCGCCAAATTGCGAACGATGACACTCGTCAAAGATGAACACTACCCGTTTATCTCTTAGCGGTTCTAATCGTTCTTTAAAAGTTTGAACCCCTTTATTGGCTTTCTGTTTATTTCGTTTGCTATTTTGGTCTAAAGCCAGTCCTAATTTCTGAATAGTGGTTACAATAACCTTATCAGCATAATCAGTCGATAATAAACGTTTGACCAATGCTTCTGTATTGGTGTTTTCTTCAACGCTACCTTCCTGAAATTTATTGAACTCTTCACGAGTTTGTCGGTCAAGGTCTTTACGGTCAACTACAAATAAACATTTTTCAATATCAGGATTATCTTTAAGCAAAGTAGATGCTTTGAAAGAAGTAAGTGTTTTGCCGCTTCCTGTTGTGTGCCAGATATAGCCATTGCCACGGTTTTCGTGAATACAATCAACAATAGCTTTTACCGCATAAATCTGATAAGGGCGCATTACCATAAGTTTCTGTTCGCTTTCTACCAGAACCATATACTTGCTTATCATTTCACCAAGTGTACATTTCCTTAAAAACTTATCGGTAAAATCTTCCAGGTAATTAATCTTCTTATTGTTTTCGTCAGCTAATTCATAAATAGGCAAAAACTGTTCATCGGCATTAAAACTGAAATGCTGGTTTTTATTATTTGCGAAATAATGGGTCTTATTGCTGTTGCTTACAATAAACAACTGCATAAAACACATTAATGTATTGTTGTATCCATTTCCTAAATCGTTTTTATAATCAACGATTTGCTGCATTGCTTTCCGAGGTGATATATCAAGTTTTTTCAATTCAATTTGCACCACTGGCAAACCATTTATTAGCAAAATTACATCATATCGGTGGTTGCTATTTTCAGTATTGATGCGTAACTGATTTACAACTTCATAATCATTTTTACACCAGTCTTTAATGTTTACCAAAGTATAATGCAAAGGTGTTCCATCTTCTCGTTGGAAATAATTTCTTTCACGCAACATCTTTGATGCGGCAAACACATCAGGATTGATAATTTCTTCACGTAAGCGTACAAATTCACTTTCGGAAAGACGAACACGATTTAGTGTTTCAAATTTAGTTTTGAAGTTCTGTTCAAGCGTTTTTCTATCAACAATATCAGGACGATAGTTGTATTTCAACTCAGTAAGTTGCTTGATTAGATTTTCTTCTATTTGATTTTCTTTTACCATTACTCTTCTTTCAATAAATCTTTAGGATTAACATCCAAAATTTTTGCTATCTCATAAAGTATCTCAAGTCTTGGTTGTTGTCGGTTTTGTACATAAGAGTTTACCATATTATAACTCTTTCCCAACTTCTCAGCCAACCAAGTCTGCTTTATACCTTTCTCTTCAAGCACTTCCTTAATTCGATTCATTTCTGTCAAATTATTTTCAGCTAATATATATTTTTATCTCAAAAAGTAAGATATAATTATCAAATAATTCTGGGTGTGAGGGCAAAATTATTCGCCAAATTTATTATTTTCAAAGGTGCTCATGAACTCCCTTCAGTCGGTTGCACTCTTTGGTAAAGCTTTGGTTTCAGCGTTTGCCTGTGGGGCTTTGCCAATGTGTGCAATGTGAGTGGGGTTTCCTTTTTTTTGCGGGTAGGAGAAAAAAACAAAATAAATTCCCTCAAGTTTGCATGAACCTATCTGCGAGCTGTTTTTTTTTACACTTGCATACAACACCAACCTAAACAGCGGGCGTTGTTAACCAAAACCCTACCAAGCTGCATGTAGCCAAATCTAAAATTTTGTTTCTATTTTCATTTATATTGAAACCAACTTTTCTCATGAGCGCCAGCGAATAAATTTTTAATTTGGCGGGATTTCGCAATGCTATAAGCTTTCAATATCAATGATATTCAGCATGATGTCTTAGCTAATGTTGTGTATTGGCTTTTAATTCACTCTTTAACATCTTTTTCTAATTCCAACAATCTTTCGTTTACAAGTTCATTGTTCGGTTTTATTCCTCTTGCTTTATTAAAATAAAACGCGGCTATTTTGCGAAGCTTTTCTTTTAGTTCGTCCGAATAAATACCATATGTCTTATTTTCATTTTTCTTTAATGAGCTATAGCGCAATTCCCCAAGCACAAAATAAGGTTCAAAATAAAGACTATCTAATTCCAACGCTTTATCATATAATTTCAATGCTTCACTGTTCAAAATTGATGATTTATTCTTTTCACTAGTCCCACGTAATGCTTCTGCTTTATAAAAATACAATCGTGTGTCAGTAGAGTCTTTTTTCAATAATTCGTTAGCTATAAAATATGCCTTGGTATAATTTTTTCCAACTATTAATGACTTAAGCTCAGCAATTTCATTTTGAGATAATGCATTAATCGAAAAAATTGAAAATAATACTGTTAGTTTCAATAACTTCGTAAAGTTCATTTTTGCTTACACATAACATTTAAGCAAAGCACATACGCACTTTACTCCTTTTATAAATAGTTCACTTTTTCACAAACTTACTAATTCTAAAAGAAACAATATGTACTGCTTCCGATTTATGTCAATAATTTTAAAAGTTACGCATAACAGCAATAATTTTAATCGGTTTTGTCTATTATTGCAGAATAAGCTAAATATCGCTCAACGTAATAAGCTAAATTTAGCACAGCAAGAAAAGCTGAAAATGAGAAGAAATAAATATTACTGTTATGGAGACACCTTCAGAAAAATTAGCACAATCTCTTGAAGAGTTGCAAAAATTGCAGGATGGCAATGGATTGGGCCATTATTAAAGCTGATGAATTATCACGCACCCATCTTTTAACCAGCCGCTAAGCGGGTTGCAAATTAACCACTTAGCAAACCATATAAAACCATGTATTTTAAATTGACCTGCTAAGTGGCTTAAAACTATTTAAATCCTTATCAGTAACGCAACATTCTCTACATGCGCCGTTTGCGGAAACATATCCACCGGCTGGTATTTTACAACCTTATAATCCTCGCCTAATAGCTGGATATCCCTGGCCTGTGTGGCAGCATTACAACTTACATACACAATTTTCTCAGCTTTGGTTTTTAAAATAGCATCCACCACATTTTTATGCACACCAGCTCTTGGAGGATCCAATATTATCACATCTGGCTGTCCATTCTGGTTGATAAAATCTTCGTTCAGAACATCTTTCATATCGCCTGCATAAAAAGAAGTGTTTTTTATTCCATTTAGTTCTGAGTTTACTTTTGCATCCTCAATGGCTTCAGGAACATATTCAATACCAACTACTTTTTTGGCATTTCGTGCGATAAAATTAGCAATGGTTCCTGTACCGGTATATAAATCGTAAACAACCTCATCACCCTGCAAATCTGCATATTCCCTTGCCAGGCAGTAAAGTCGGTAGGCTTGTTCTGAATTGGTCTGGTAAAACGATTTTGGCCCGATTTTGAATTTTAAACCTTCCATTTCCTCAAAAATATGATCGTTCCCTTTGAACAGCTCCACATCTAGGTCAGTAATACTGTCATTTTTTTTAGGATTAACCACATACATTAATGAACTAATCTCCGGGAATTTTTGGGCTAAATTATTTAAAAGTACTTCTCTCTTCTCTTTATCATCGTAAAAGAAAACAACAATCACCATCAAATCACCTGTTGTTGAAGTTCGGATAATTAGATTTCGTAAGAATCCATTTTCACCTCTAACATCGTAAAAACTAAGGTCGTTTTCTTTGGCAACCTGTCTTACAGCCAGCCTGATGGCATTTGAGGGATCACCTTGTAAGTAGCAATGTTCTAAATCCAGTATTTTATCAAATTTACCTGGTATATGAAACCCAAGTCCATCCATGTCCTTTTTTTCACCACCCTCTATTTCTTCAGCTGTGAGCCACCTCTTATTTGAAAAAGTAAACTCCAACTTATTTCTATAGTAGAATTCCTTTTCAGCTGCCAAAATCTGCTCAGCTTCAGGTAATTCTATTTTGCCAATATGAGTCAATTGATCAACAACCTGCTTGTGTTTGTATTCCAACTGAAGAGAATAGGGTAAACTTTGCCATTTGCAACCACCACAAATTCCAAAATGAGAACACTTTGCTTCAATTCTTTTATCAGAAAGTTGATGAAAATTTAATGGAAATCCCTCCATAAAGTTTTTGCTCTTTTTGGTCACCTTCACATCAACCACATCGCCCGGCACACAACGTTCTACAAAAACAATGAAATCTCTTTTTTCACCTTCACCCATCTGCACTTTTGCAAGAGCTTTACCTTCAGCAGCTAAATCAATAATTTCCACCTTCTCTAAAACAGGCAGGTTTTTCCCTCTTCGTCTTCTCACTTTTGTCGTTTTTTCTTTATTGGTAAATAAATCTAATACCCCAAACAGAAAGTAATGAACTTTCTATATAAAATCCTCATCGAGGGTAATTTGCCGCAAAAGTCAGTAAAAACTTTAATTCTAACAAACTATATTTTCAACAAAACCTTTTTTCGGCACATCCATTTCAATACTTAGAACAATCTATTTAGAATTTCTACCAGAATTGCTTATTTTCGCCTGACAAAAGACAAATTAGAAAAGATGAACAGACTTGAAATAATTAAAAAACTATACCTAAAGCTTGGAGCATCTGAAATCAATAGTGAAATATTCACGAGCGTAACAATAATATTACTTATTGCCATTGCTGCAGTTCTTTCAAACTATCTTACAAAACGTTTTCTAATTCGCTTTGCAAAAAAAATTGTAAAAAAGACAAAGTCCGAATACGATGACATTATTTTCAACAATAAGGTAATATTATACATTACCCATCTAATTCCTGCGGCAGTTATTCATTTAACAATTGATTTTGCTTTTATTGATGGAGTTAATTACCCCTTTGATGCCCACTATATTACCACACTTATTCATGACATGCTTGCTCTTTACGTATTCATAATACTGTGGTTGTCAATTTTTGCTGCAATCAATGCATTTTATGAGATTTTTAAAACAGGTTCTCTAGCCAAAAATGTTGATATAAAGGGCTTTTTGCAATTAATAAAAGTTCTTGTTTCAATTGTTTTCATCATACTTATTGTTTCAAAAATCGTAGATCAAAAACCCGGAGCCATACTTACGGCTTTAGGAGCTGTTGCTGCAGTATTAATGTTTGTTTTTAAAGATACTTTACTTGGTTTTGTTGCTGGTATTCAAATTGCTGCTAACAAAATGGTAAAACCCGGCGACTGGATTGCTATGCCTGGCATGGGAGCTGATGGAACAGTGCTTGAAATTGGACTTACCACAGTAAAAATTCAAAACTGGGATAAAACCATCAGTACAGTACCTACCTATGCTCTTGTTAGTAAATCATTTGCTAACTGGCGAGGAATGGAAGAATCAGGTGGAAGAAGGATAAAAAGGTCATTTTTCATTGATGTAAAATCAATCAAATTCTGCACACAGCAAATGATTGAAAAATACCGTAACATTCACCTGCTTAAGTCATATATCGAAGAAAAGGAAAAGGAGCTTTCAGAATATAACAAAGCACAAGAGATTAACAAGGATAACCTGGTTAATTCCAGATATTTAACCAATATAGGCACATTTAGAAAATACATTGAGTTTTATCTAAAAGAACATCCTAAGTTAAACAAAGAATTAACCATTTTGGTTCGTCAACTACAAGTTACCCCGGAAGGTTTACCAATGGAAATCTACGTTTTCTCTGCTGACCAGCGCTGGATCTATTACGAAGCTATTCAATCAGATATTTTCGATCACATCTTCTCTGTTATTCACGAGTTTGATCTCAGCTTGTTCCAAAGTCCAACTGGGGATGATTTCAGGAATGCGTTTTCTAAAAAATCATAATTCGAATTTCTGAAAAAATGGATTTCAAGAACTTTAATATTTTTCAATTTCTAGGCTGGTTTGGAAATATTATTTTAAGCATTGGTGTTTTTCCACAAGTATATCAAACCTGGCTGACACATGATGTTGACAGCTTTTCGTGGTCGTTCTTGCTGATGTGGGCATTTGGTGTTCTTTTTACATTCATTTACATTTTGCATGATAATAAAAAGGCGGGAAAATATCAATGGCCTCTATTGCTGAACTATTTTGTAAACATTATTGCTACTTTTTACCTTGTAATTGCAAAATTCTTATATAGCTAAGAAGCTTTACCCTTTTTGGTATTTAAGTCTTTCAATTTTTTAAGTAAACTTATTTCCTCATTTGTTAACGAAACTGGCATTTTATGTTTTATCCTGACATATAAATCTCCAAACTGCGCCGGATTATTGTAATTTGGCATCCCTTTCCCTTTGACTCGTAACTTAGCGCCATCCTTTGCAAATCTTGGAACCATTACAACCACTTTCCCATGGAGTGTTTCAAACTGAATCTTTCCACCCATTATTGCAGTGTAAATTCCAACCTCAACATCACGATACAAATCATCATCTTTTCGTTTAAAAATTTTATGAGGATTAATGATGATTCTTACAATTAAATCTCCTCGTGCAGTACCAATTTCAGCATAATCGCCTTTTCCTTTTATTTTTATAACCTGCTGATCATAGGTTCCAGGCTTGATTTTTATTCTAAGTTTCTCACCAAGCACTGATACAATCCTGTTTGAACCCAAAAATGCTTCTTCCAAATCGATAGTTATTTTTCCCTTACTATCTTTCCCATTGTATAGGTAAGAGTAATCATAACGTTTCTTTTTCCTCGCAAAAAAGTGCTTAAAAAAGGTTGAGAATATACTTTCATCATCATCGGTTTCATAAGTATCTTTACTGTTCGTAAACCCGTAATAATCGGAATAAGAATCATAAAGATTATCGTATGAATAACTCTGTTTTGTTTTAGGTTCCGATTTCTTCAGATCATACAATTCATCGTATTTCTTCCTTTTCACAGTATCTTTAAGAACTTCGTAAGCCTCTTGTATTTTAATAAACTCCTCTTGCGCTTTCGGATTTGTTTGATTTTTATCAGGATGGTATTTCAATGCCAGTTTCCGATAAGATTTTTTCACATCAGCAAGAGTTGCACTGCGCTCAATTCCCAAAACCTTATAATAATCCTGAAATACCATCAACTATGCTGTTTTTATAAAAGAAGTTGAAGATACATTAATAAATTTACAAATCAAATACAGCATTACAGGAATAAAGAAAACACATTTTATCAGTTTTATTTTCTTGATTATAATCAAATTGTTACTTTCGCTTATGATTTATAAAAAATATTAGGTTATTTTTTACAATTTAAAATTTCATTGATGAGTATTCAATATCAGATTGATACATTAGATAAAAAAATTTTGGCACTTATCTCAAAAAATGCCAGAATTCCGTATTTGGAGGTAGCACGTGAATGCAATGTATCGGGAGCTGCTATCCACCAGCGCATTCAGCGATTAACAGATCATGGCATAATAACCGGATCTGAGTTTGTTGTTAATCCAAAGAGAATTGGATTTTTAACCTGTGCTTTTATGGGAGTTTTTTTGGAAAAATCAGTCTATTACAAATCAGTAATGGAAGAATTGGAAAAAATACCTGAAATTATTGAATGTCATTATACTACAGGAAATTATGCAATTTTTATTAAAATCATTGCAAAAGACAATGACCACTTAAAAGAAATAATTGCTGACAGATTGCAGGAAATTGAAGGAATTGCAAGAACAGAGTCTTTTATTTCGCTTGAAGAAAGAGTGAAAAGACAGTTACCACTTTAATAAAAATTAACCTGACGTCCTGTAAATGAAAAAGAAGACTCAGGCCGTTTCGTCATTTATTTAAACAGAAATTGTAAAAAATTGTGCAATTTTTGGTATATTTACGTTACTGATCTCCCCCCCTGGACAATGAACATTTTCATCATGCGAAATTATATTTGGGTTGTTGCTTTAGTCATATTTATGATTTTGCCTGTTTTCTTATCAGCGCAGGAAAAAGATACCGTTGACTATGACATCTTTGAAATGACATTTGAAGATTTAATGAATGTTCCGGTAAAAGCTGCAGGAAAAACAGAACAGACGATTGCTGAAATTCCAGCCAGTACAGTTGTTATCACAAGAAAGGATATTGAACAGTTTGGGTATAAAAGTTTAAGAGAAATTTTAAACAATATACCTGGCTATTATGCACTTAGCAATTTAGGTATTGATATTTATGGAGTTAGAGGATTTGCAAAGGAGCAAGGCAATAATTTCATTGTGATGATAAACAATACAAAAATTACTGACGAAAAAATATTGGTAAACTACCAGCTTCCGGTAGAATGTATTGATCGAATTGAGGTAATCCGAGGGCCTATGGCAGTGATGTATGGCAATAACGCTTTTTTTGGAGTTATTCATATTATTACCGAAAACCCAAAACCTGATGCAATAGATAACAATTTATTTTCATTTTCTTATGGAACATGGAACTCAATGAATACCGCTTTTAGAATTGGAACAAAACAAAAGGATTTAAGGCTAAATATCGACTTTGGTTATTATTTGACTGATGGAATGGATAAACCATTAGCAAATATGATGAATAACCCTGAGAGAATGGATGAACTATTAGATAGCGGGGGACTTGAACTACCTCTAAATGCTCGTAGTACTAAAAAATATTTAGCTCGTTCCCAAAAAATTGTAAATATAACAGGAGGATTTAAAGGATTTTATTTCAATTCTCTTTTGGTTGAATCTAAAAATAAGCATTACTACTATTTCCCTTCACTTAGTGAAGGATCTGGTTTTGAAGATTTTAACTCAATCCTGTCTACTGGTTACAAACATGAGTTTTCTGAATCATTTTCATCAGATATTCGACTCAGGTTTTCTAAATTTAATTCCAGATATACCTACAGAATCGTTTTTGAAGACTTTTATGGATATGATAATTATTATGTTACGGAACTGGAAACCGAAGCAAATTTCTTCTGGAATCCTTCTAAAAAACTGAATATTACTTTTGGTCTGCAATATGAAAATATACTGGAATATATTAATGAAGGAGATGTACCATCCTCTCCAGGCTCAGATAATATGTACTGGCAATTTGTTAAAGAAGGAGATGAAGCTGTAACAGCATCACTATTTTCTCAGATTAGTTTTAAACCAGTTGATAAACTTAATTTTGTAGTTGGCGCAAGAACTGAAAAATCATTTGGATATGGAGTTGATATTGAGTTTGACAGGGGATCAATTCCAGATGGTGATTCAAGCAAAACACATTATATTGGCAGCAGACCTGATGGAGATATCAGTTTCCTTCCAAGAGCTGCAATAATCTATACACCTCTTAATAACCATGTTTTAAAACTTTTATACGGGAAAGCAATAAAAAGGCCAACCATTAATGATTTAGGCTCTGACATGTTAGATATATTCAAAGAAGAAAAAGAAAATTTCATAACCTCTGAGTTTATTGAAACATTAGAATTAAATTACTTTTCATTCATTTCAAATAAGTTTAGTTTCAATGTAAGTTTATATTTGAACTGGCTAAACGATTTGATTGTTGAACGGAACGCATATGTAAATAATATTTTGAGAGCTTGGTTATATAACAATGGGAAGAATGAAACCAGAGGTATTGAATTAACATTTAAATCAAAGCCAACTGATAATTTATTTGTTGATTTTAGTAGTACCTACCAAAAAACAGATGATCTGTCTTTTGATACAGAAGGTTCTTATTCACCCGAATGGTTATTAAATTTAAAAGTAGCTTATCAACTAAAAGATTGGATAAAATTCGCCACAATAATTAAGTATGTAGGCGAGATGAAACCATATTTCAATACTAAACAAAAAACAGATGCGAACAATATTCCTACCGGGGAATATGTTGGAAGAACTACAGATGATGTTCCCAGGTACACAACTGTTGATTTAAACATTAGAATTGAACCAAAGCTTATTAGAAACACTTACATCAATTTTAACATTACTAATTTATTCGATCAGGATATATTCTATCCAACTTTTTCAAGGAACAGTTTATGGGCAGACAAAGGAACCTGGGGACCGGGCAGAGAATTTTATCTTACCTTAGGTTACAAGTTTTAAACCTTACCTCCCAATATCTGTATCATTAAATATTTCGTTGAAATTTCCTTTATGGATGTCTTTTTTCCTTTTAAATGTCAAGCTGGTACCTTCTCCTTCAATAAAATCACCTGTTTTTGTATCCAGAATTACGGTATAAGCTGAATAATGATCTCCGGAACTTGTAACAACCTGGTAACGACCAATTTCATTTACATCATTTGACCGGATAGTTGCACTAATTAAAATAGGAAAAATTAAGGATGTCAAAAAGCCATAAATAAAGAATCTGATTTTTTCTTGTTTTTTCATGATTTCGGGTTTTAGTTAACAATTCTAAGGTAGTTTATACCAATCGCAATTAATTTTACCCGCTTCGCTCATGAGGTAAACAAATTGATTTTCAGAACGTAGCCTCAAATTGGTGTAAACTATCTAATAAACATTTTTTAGTTTCTATTTAATTATAACCCAAAATTAACTAAACACACAATCGCACCCGGCATACAATATTGCTTTTTATATGCTCATTTATAATACTTTAATTTTGAAAATCAGTTACAATAATTCAAGATGAAAATTATTTATGCCTATTAGATTTATTCATATTTGAACAGTCAAAATAAAGTTCACCAACTTAGAATTACCCTTTTCAGAAATATACATTATTTTTGCATCCGGTATTTTATAAAAAAATAATTGCACCATAGGCTTTAGAGCCGGAAATCAACCTGTTAAATGAACGAATCTTTACTAAACGCCTTATTAAAACTTTTTGCAATAATTGTTGATGTTAAGCACTTTAGAACACCTGAAGTTGCAAGAAAAGTAGTTGAAGACTATTTTGAAAAAGAATACGGGCGTTCTCAGGCAAATAAATGCCTTGTATACTTCGATGAACATCTAAAACAATATCACCAGCATTCGAAAAAAAACGGAGAAAAAGATATTTCGGTTTACAACGCAAGAATTGAAGAAATCTGCTCAAAAATTAATCTGGAATTTGAGCAAAAACAAAAAATATGGCTTAGTCTTCAGCTTGTTGAATTTTTAAATGACTCTGGTTATACAGGTAAAGATGAATTGAGCTTGATGAAAAAAATTGCAGAATCATTCAATATTGATGAAGATGATTTTGAGCAAGCTAAAAATCTGATACTTAGAAATGTTGATTCGCTTAAGCTTACCGATAAACTGCTGATTATTGATGGCAATAATAATTTTCTTCATGCCCGGGCACGACATCTTTATAAAGCAAAAATGTCTGTTCGAATTTTTGTCTTGCAACTAAAAAAATCAGACACTTATATCTTTAAGTATGCCGGCGATCAAAACTTATTTCTAAATGGATTGAATATAACGCCAAACAGGGCATATATTTGGGGAATGGGTGCTGTAATATGGGGAAGCAGAAGTAAACAGGTGTATTACAGCGAAATGGTAAATGCATTTAGCTTTAAAGAAAACAGCTCCAGAATTGAATTTAAAGCCAGCAAGGTTACCTATAACTTTTTTAATAGCCAAAACGGACTTAAAGAGTTTGATTTTGAAGCAGAATCAGGCCAATTAGTTGGAATCGTTGGTGGAAGTGGCTCTGGAAAATCAACATTTTTAAATGTTCTGAATGGAAACCTTACCCAAAAAACCGGCAAAATCACTATAAATGGATACGATATTCATGAGGATAAGGAAAGCCTTAAAGGAATAATCGGATATGTGCCGCAAGAAGATCTTTTAGTTGAAGAACTTACTGTATATCAAAACCTTTATTACAATGCAAAGCTTTGTTTTAAGGATTTTACAAAAGAGCAGATTGATGAGATGGTTCAAAAAACAATTGTCGATTTTGATTTAAAAGAAGCGAGTGATTTAAAGGTAGGGGATCCAATTAATAAAGTGCTAAGTGGCGGACAAAGAAAAAGGCTGAATATTGCTCTTGAACTAATGCGTGAACCCGCATTATTGTTTGCTGATGAACCAACATCAGGACTTTCATCGATGGATTCCGAAAAGATACTTAACCTGATGAAAAGGCAAACTTTTAAAGATAGATTGGTGATTCTGACTATTCACCAGCCTTCATCAGATTTGTACAAATTATTCGACAAAATTCTGGTCATTGATCAGGGTGGAAGGCTTATATTTTCAGGTAATCCACTTGATGCAGTGGCTTACTTCAGGAAAAGTGCAAATTTTATTAACCCCCAGGAAACAGAATGTGTAACCTGTGGAAATATAAAATCAGAACAAATTTTGCAGATTGTTGAAGCAAGATTGGTAAATGAATTTGGAAAATTAACCAGGAAAAGAAAAAGACTTCCGGAAGAATGGGAAGAAAGCTATAAAAACGAAATAGGCAACAAAACTGTAGAAATTCCAGCTGATAAAAAACCACTTCCTGAAACTAATTTCAAAACTCCGGGGAGATTTGAGCAATTTAAAATATTCTTTCGGCGAAATTTACTTTCAAAACTTAGCAACAGACAATATGTTTTGATGATTTTGTTTGAAGCTCCGATTCTGGCAATTATTTTAGGACTGTTTACTAAAGATTTTAACGGACCAGAAAGCAATCCTGATTTATACATTTTTGCTAATAATGAAAACCTTGCCGCTTATATTTTTATGAGTGTTGTGGTAGCCCTTTTCCTGGGAATGATTGTAAGCGCAGAAGAAATTATTCGCGACCGAAAGATTATAAAAAGAGAATCGTTCCTAAACTTAAGCAGGTGGAGTTATATTAACTCAAAGGCATTGTTCCTCGTTGTTATATCTGCAATTCAGGCACTATTATTTGTGTTAATCGGTGACATTATACTTGAAATCAATGGTTTATTTTTCTATTACTGGCTGATGTTTTTTAGCACAGCAGTATGTGCTAATCTCATTGGGCTTAATATTTCATCAGCTTTTAACACAGTAGTATCCAGCTACATAGCGATACCATTCATATTAGTTCCTCAACTTTTACTAAGCGGAGTTGTGGTTGATTTTAATAAGATTCATAAATCCATTAAATCAGAGGACTATACGCCTATTTTTGGTGATATCATGACCTCAAGGTGGGCATACGAAGGCCTTGTTGTTGAGCAGTTTAAAGACAATCCTTTTCAAAAGCACTTTTATGATGTTGAGCAAAATTTAAGTCAACTGAACTATCTTAATACTTTCTACAGACAAAAAATGCAGTCGCTCTATGTAAATTTGACCGTATCGAGTGCAAATGATTCTGATTTTAAGCAAAATGAAAACCTAAAACTTTTAGAAAGTGAATTATTTAAACTTTCAAAACTGAGAGAGAATAAAAAATTCAGCGATCTTGCTTCAAGATTGGCTGGCGAATACAATACAGAAAAATTTAAAGAGGAATTTAATGCCAGTTTTGATGAGCTGGAAAAAGATCTGCTTACTGAACTGGAAATATGTAAGCATAAAAAAGAAAAAGTCTATAATAAGTTATTGAATGACTTAGGAGGAGAAAGTGCTTTTCTAAACCTTCAGCAAAAAAATCATAACAAATCTATTGCAGATTTAGTCACAAACAGATACTCTCATAAAAAAATCATTGTTCACGGTGGAAAAATCATTCAGGTAAAAGATCCCATCTATCGACTGCCAAGTTCAAAAATTGGAAGGGCTCATTTTTATGCCCCGGTTAAAAAGTTGGGAAATACCTATATAGGAACCTTTTGGTTTAACTTAATGATAATATGGATGATGTCTACAACACTTTATGTGTTGTTGCAATATGATATCTTACACAGGGGAATGATATACCTCGAAAGCATTCGGGTAACCAAAGGATGGAGTAAAAAAGTATTAAGAGTGTAGTAGTTTGCCTTATTCAGCCTTGCAGTAATAGTATTCCTGACTGCAAAAGGCTCATGTTTGTGTGCAGTTAATCCATCCCAGGTTACAGTAGTCTCATTCCAATCTGCAGTTGGGTCTTGTCAACTTGTTGAAGGGTCTTTCCGGTTTGCAGTAACCTCATTCCGTATTACAGTTACTTCATTTCAATTTGTAATTGGTCTACTCCAAGATGCAACTAACTCATTTCCAATCAAAAAGAAATCTGACTAGTTCTAGTTTAAATTCACTTTTCATTTTTTGGAGATTCCTTGTGTTTTGGTGCCTTAATTGCAGGAATAAAATAGCCACAAAGTCACTAAAACACCAAGACACACACAAAGGTAGAAGAACAACGCTTTAATAAACTAGTGTCATATCAAGGCTGATTTGTCAGGTGACAACACCTGACAAGTGCACCAGCCAGGTGTTGTCACCTGG
>JBNKRJ010000108.1:0-93367 GCA_050296515.1 Bacteroidales bacterium
TAATAGCAAATGAGGAGAAAATAGCAGCTTAATGAAGAAAAGGAAATTGTATCAGCTTGATTATCTGTACTTTAAATTAAAGAGTGTTATTGCAACCCTCTAAAAGAGAAGATATTATAAAAATGTGCGAAACTTCAGTAAGTACTGGAAAAGCAACTGATGGAGACTATTTTACTGTAAATCCTGGTAATGTAAAGGTTATCATTCCAAGCGATGCTGGAAAAGCAGCTGGTGGCGGGTTCTCAGTCGGAAGGTTAAGTACTGGCAAAGCTACAGGCAATGAAGACTATTTAAAAGTTACACCAGATAGTACCAGAATTTATGTGAGTGAGACAAGTACTAATGGCTTTTCAGTTGGTAAAATTGGTGAAACCAGTTCTACCGACTTTTTAAAGTTGACTCCTGACAACTATTTTATTGGTCATCGTGCAGGAGATTCAATAACTTCAGGACTTTACAATACATTTATTGGATACCAGGCAGGCGTAAACACTACTTCGGCTAACAGGAATGTATTTTTAGGATTTAATGCAGGTAGAAGAAACACATTGGGTGCTTTAAATATTTTTATTGGTAATGAAGCCGGTTTAAATTTTTCTGGAGAAAGTCAAGATTTAGACGCTGAGGAAAATATTTATATTGGAAATAGTGCTGGCTATAATTGCACTTCTACAGCTAATTCTATTTTTATCGGAACAAGATCTGGTTATAATTGTGGAGAGTCTTATAGCAATACTTTTATAGGAGATAGAACGGGTTCCTTAGGAGTAGCTGGTAATGAAAATACGTTAATAGGATCTGCTGCCGGATTAAATATGGGTGGTAGTTCTAATGTATTTATTGGTGCTTATGCTGGTGTTGCAAATACTTCAGGTAGCAACAATATATTTATTGGTACTGGTGCAGGTGGAAAAGAAGAAGGTTCGGACAAATTATACATAGCAAATTCAAATACTACCAACCCATTAATTTATGGCGATTTTTTAAATAAAAGTGTAAATATTACTGGAAGTTTGTTAGTTAATGGGGAAATAATTAGCCCTTCTGATGTCAGGCTAAAAGAAAATATCCTGAAATTTACAAGTGGTCTGAGTGTTGTTTCAGCAATTAATAGTTATTATTTTGACTGGAATGATATCGCTACTGATAAGTTGGGACTGGAAAAGAAAAAACAGATTGGTGTTCTTGCCCAGGAACTAGAGAAAGTTCTTCCCGAAGCTGTTTTAACTGATAAAAAAAGCGGATACAAATCTGTTGATTACATGAAATTAACACCTGTTTTAATTGAAGCAGTCAAAGAACAACAAGTGCAAATAGATGAATTGAAATCTGAAAATCGAGAACTGAAAGAACAGGTATCTGGAATTGATGACCTAAAAAAAGAGATTGAAATCCTAAAAGAAATTACAAAAGAGCTATCAGAACAGCTATTAAATAGAAAAGAGCCCAAATAAAATTGATGATAATCTTAGTGTTTAAATTTTAGTAACTTATTGTTAGCACATGCAAAGATCTAACAGAAAATAGAATAGGTACAACTAAAAATTTAAAACTTATGAAAAAACTTTTTTTACCCATGTTTTTGTCTTTTGCTTTAATATCTTTTAATCAGAAGATTAAGGCTCAAAATGATCCCAATGCTCCCATATTTGCAGTAAAAAATGATCAGGGGCAAATTGTTTTTGCTGTTTATCAGGGAGGCGTTAAAATTTTTATTAATGAACAAGAGGTTAAGGCAGCAGGAGGCGGTTTCTCAGTTGGAAGATTAAGTACAGGAAAAACCCTTAATACTGTAGATTATTTTTCAGTAAATCCGGGGGATGTTAGAGTGAATCTTCCAGAACAATATGCTAAGGCAGCAGGAGGTGGATTTTCTGTAGGGAGGTTATCTACTGGTAAAAGTACTGGAGATGAGGATTACTTAATAGTTAAACCAGATAGCACAAGGGTTTATGTACGAGAATCTAGTAAGGATGGATTTGGTGTCGGAAAAATTGGGGCATCAGAGTCAGGTGGAATTGAAAATTTTATGGATTTGACTCCTGAAAATTATTTTATCGGACATGGAAGTGGAAAAACAACTTCGGGGTTATATAATTTATTCCTTGGTTACCAAAGTGGTTTGGGAAATACTGAAGGGGTTGCAAATACATTTGTTGGATACAAGGCTGGTGTGGCAAATACCACGGGTAGCAATAATATTTACATGGGATATGAAACTGGTCAAAGTAATACAAATGGAGATCTGAATGTATTTATAGGGCACCAAGCCGGTATGCATAGTAACGAAGATTCACATTATAATGTTTTCATTGGGGCTGGTGCAGGGAGAGATAAGACTACCGGATATGGAAACGTGATGATTGGTAAATATGCAGGCGTAAATACTGATAATGGAAACTATAATGTCATTCTAGGAAATCAGGCCGGTATATCGGTAGCATATGAGCCTGGTTCTGGAACGAACCTAAATAGCAATGTAGTAATTGGATACAAGGCTGGTTATTCCGGGATTGGAGCTAATAATGTACTGATTGGAGCACAGGCAGGGTACAGACTAGATCCTGTTGGTAGTAAAGGAAATGTCTTTATTGGTGATCATGCAGGATATTATGAAACGGGAAGTAATAAGTTATACATATCTAACTCAAATACAACCAAACCACTAATTTTTGGTGACTTTTTTGAAAGAAAAGTGCAGATAAACGGTGATTTATTTGCAACAGGTGAGATAAGTACTTTATCAGACAAGAGACTTAAAACCAATATTGAACAAATAACCACTGCTTTAGAGAAGATTATATTGCTTAATGGTTACTATTATGATTGGAAAGATGAAATTATTTCTAAAGACAACTTTTCTACTAAAAGACAAATAGGTGTGATGGCCCAGGAAGTTGAAAAAGTATTGCCAAATATTGTTGATATTACACCAGAAGGGTATAAATCAGTTAACTACTCAAAACTTACCCCTGTAATGATAGAAGCAATTAAGGAGCAGAACTCTAAAATTGAGAAGCTTGAAAAAAGAGTAGAAACCCTAACAGAAGAGAATACTGTACTGAAGGACAAACTAAAAGAAATAGAACTCATGAAGTCTGAAATTGAAGAACTGAAGACTTTGATAAAAAAGGAACAAAAGGAATAAAATTAAAAACACTAATGATATGAATTATTTTTATAAACTTTTTATTATTTGCTTGTTTGTGTCTGGTCTATCAGTTCGTGCTCAGGAGCTGGTTATTGGAAATGCAGCAAATTTAATTGTTTCTCCATATGCAGAACTTGTTTTTGGAAATGGAATGAACCTGGTTAACAATTCAACCACTGGAACTTTTGATGGGAATATTATATTTAAAGGACCGCTTCCTCAGGCAATTGGAGGCGAGCAACCAATAAATTTAGCCAAACTAAGTGTACAGGATGGTGCAATTCTCTCATTAATGAATAACGTTACTGTTGATCAGGAGATGAATTTAACAAATGGCCTTGTTTTTTTGAATAATAATAATCTGAGCCTTGCAAATGGTGCAGTTATCACTGGAACATTTTCTGAAGTCGCAATGGTTGTTGCTGAAGGAAATGGGAAACTAGAAATGAGTATTGGAGGAAATGGAAATTATCTATTCCCGGTAGGTGATACTTCAGGAGTAGATGAATATACTCCTGCTGAGTTTACATTTACATCTGGTAGTTATGATAACGCTATTTTGGCAGTTCATTTAAAAAATAGTAAGCATCCAAATAATTCTAGTGCTACAAATTACCTGAATCGTTACTGGGATGTCTCTCAAACGGGTTTGTCAGGTTTTAGTTGCAATATTGTTTTGAATTATACAAATGAGGATATTGTTGGAAACGAAAGCCAAATGATTGGTGGAGCCTGGAATGGTAGTTATTGGACGCCATTAAATGACTTGTCGCTGAACCAAATAACAGGAACTGTTGAAACCTTTTCTCAATTTACAGGTGGTGAAAAGTCTGTTTTATCAGTTGAGGAGGTATCAGAAGAAGAAATAAAGGTTATAGTTGATGGTAACAGGGTTGTTATTGATGCTGAAAGTTCTTTCCCAATAAAAAAGATAGAGATTTTTAACAAATTAGGACAATTTATTCAAGGAATTGAACCTGCAAATGCACTTCATTATGAGTTTAATTTGAATAGGCAAACTGATATATATTTATTGAGACTTACTTCAGATCAAAAAACTATTTCAAAAAAGATAGTACTTCAATAAAATTATTGTTCTGTGTGAAATAGCCGGCAAGGAATTTGCCGGCTATTTTATTTTGAATTAAATTGCAATAGAAATTAAAATCTAAATGGCCATTTTATACTATTTTTATCTAAACAAACTTTCAAGAATATGCGATATCTGATTACTATATTTAAAAGATGTAGAATATTGTACTCATTAGCATTATTTTGTTTTGGGATAAATGCTTCTTATTCCCAAATCAACAGCAATGGACTTCCCTTTATAAGAAATTATACCCCAGAAGAATACAATGAACATCCGCAAAATTGGTCAATAGTTAAGGATAAGCGAGGAATGATGTACTTTGGGAATAATCATGGTTTGTTGGAGTATAACGGTGCTACTTGGAAATTGTATGATAATGATAGAAGTGCTACAGTACGCTCTCTTTTAGTTGATAATGATGGATTTGTATACTATGGGGCCTCTCAGGACTTTGGTATTTTACTTCCTGATTCTGTTGGTAATTTGGGCTTTTTTTCGTTGTATGAAGTGTATAATCCAGGTAATGCAGATTTTAACACCATTTGGAATATTAAAAATATAGGGAATAAAATATACTTTCAATCAAAGGAGAAGATATTCAGGTTTGAAGGTCCGTTTGATACAGTTAATGTGGAAAAGATCAGGGCATCTGTAAAAGTTTATTCCCCGGAGACCTCTTTTCATTGGTCGTTTGAAGTAAAAAATAAATTTTATGTCAGAGAGCAGGGAAAAGGTATATTAGTAGAAAAAAATGATGAACTGAAATTAGTTGCTGGTAGTGAAATATTTGACAATGATAGGATTTATGTGATGCTTCCATATGTTGATGATAAAATATTAATCTGTTCTAGAAATAAAGGGGTTGTTATCTATAATCCTAATCAATTAGAGGAACCATTTGTTAGTTTGGAATGCGAAGCCTCTAAGGTACTGATTGAGAGTGTTGTATATGGTGGGGTGAAGTTGCCCGATGACAATTATGCAATTTCAACACTTCAAAATGGTGTCGTAATCTTTAACAAAGATGGAAAAATTATTGAGCAAATAAATAGCAAAGCAGGAATTGATGAAGACATGATTTTGTCGATTTATTACGATGAAGAATTTGGAAATCTATGGTTTTCCGGGGCAGTAAACGGAATATACAATATGAACTATGGCAGCCCATTCAGATATTGGAATAAAAGTAATGGTTTAAATGGAGCAGCAGTAGATATTATTAGTTTTAAGAATAAGGTTTATGTGGCAACCAACGCAGGTGTATTTATACTTGATGAAAAGAAGAATGGATTCTCTAAATTTGAAGTAGTACCAGAAATTCCTTATGAAGCATGGCACTTTTTAAAATTTAAGGTTGATGAGGACGAAAAGCTTCTTGTAGCCACAACTGGTGGAGTTTTTGAACTAGGAGAAAAGAAGGTTAGAAATATCATCGATAATCAAATAGCATTGCAACTATTCCAGTCAAAAATTGAAAAGAACAGACTTCTGATTGGATTTGCAGATGGTTTTGGATTTATCTCGTACAATAAAAAGAAAAAGGGTTGGAGCAAACTCGTAAGAAATGATTCTATCAAAAATACTATAAAAAGAATTTATGAAGCGGAAGATGGAACATTATATCTGGGAACTTGGTCATCTGGTGCAATAAAGATTAAGAGACCAAAAGATCCAGAGCCTCTGATTATTGATTCTGTACAAGGATTACCATTGTATGGTTCTGAATATGGGGTCTACAAAATTGATAATAACATGGTAATCTCAGAAGCGATGGGATTGTTTCGATATAATGAGGAAACAAATAAGGTGGATACCCTTAAGAACTGGGGGCTAGACTTTACAACGGAAGGGTTAGGGATTTATAAGATTTTAGAAGTGAAAGATGGTTATTTGTTAAGTCTTTATTCCAATGATAGAAAAAAAAGTAGATGGGCAGGAGTTGTTCGTTTTTTGAAATCATCTTCAGATTCTTTCATTGTTGATCGAACTTTTTCTAAAAGCATTCCCCAAATTGCTGCTTATTCAATGTATGAGGATGAAGACTTTTTTTGGATTACTAATGATAAGGGAGTTTATAAATTTGATAATTCTAAGAAAGTTGATTATAAAGCACCTTATAATCTAAATATATTGAAAATCACTACCTCATTTAATGGAAAAGACTCAAGCCTTTTTAATGGAACATTTTATGAGATGAAGGATAGTATCATTTATATTTCACTTCAGCAGAATGAAAAATTAATACCAGAACTGCTTTATAAAAATAATCAACTTACTTTTGAGTATTCAGCACTTTTTTACGAACAAGAAGAAAATATTGAATATAGCTACAGGCTGATTGGATTATTTGATGATTGGTCAGGTTGGAAAAAGGAAAACAAGTTTCCTTTTACTAATCTACCCCCAGGAGATTTTACCTTTCAGGTAAAAGCCAAAAACATTTACGGAACAGAAAGCAATATTGTTAGTTATTCTTTTAAGATTCGTCCACCATGGTATAGAACAGTATGGGCTTCTATGTTATTTGTGTTATTGGCTATTGGATTCGTTTGGCTAATTGTCAGATTGAATGTAAGACGGTTAAAAAAAGATAAGGAACGTCTTGAGAGAATTGTTGAGGAACGGACCAAAGAAATTCGCATGAAAAATGCAGAGTTGGAGCAGCAGAAAGAAGAAATATTGGCTCAAAGGGACGAGATTGAAGCTCAAAGAGACCATGTTATGGAGCAAAAGGAACAGATTGAAATTCAAAGAGATGAAATTTCAGCTCAGCATAATATGATTCTTGAGCAGACCAAGAGTATTACAGATAGTATTCATTATGCCAGTAAAATTCAGGCAGCACTGTTGCCTCCAGAAGAAATTCTCAAGGATGTATTGCCCGAACATTTTATCTTGTTTAAACCTCGGGATATTGTTAGTGGTGATTTTTATTGGGCTTCTCAAAAAAATAACAGAACTATAATTGTTGCTGCTGATTGTACTGGGCATGGTGTACCTGGAGCATTTATGAGCATGCTGGGAATTTCATTCTTAAACGAAATCATTAATAAATTTGAACGATTGCATGCAAATCAAATTTTAAATGAATTAAGGAACAGCGTAAAGAAATCACTTAGGCAAACAGGCAAAGATCATGAAACTAAGGATGGAATGGACATGGCTTTATGTATG
The DNA here is from genome assembly GCA_050296515.1 of Bacteroidales bacterium. GTDB lineage: Bacteria > Bacteroidota > Bacteroidia > Bacteroidales > NBLH01 > NBLH01. The sequence continues at coordinate 7,419 of JBNKRJ010000108.1, forward strand.
ATTGATTTTGAGAAAATGGAAATGGAGTTTTCCGGGGCCTATAATTCCTTGTTATTGATTCGCGAAGGTGAGGTGATTAAATACGAAGCTGATAGAATGCCTGTTGGTATTTATGTGAAGGATAGAGGAAGCTTTACCAATCATGTTATTAAGATGCAGAAGGGTGATAATTATTACATTTTTTCCGATGGTTATCCAGATCAGTTTGGAGGAGAAAAAGGCTCCAAACTAATGATTAGAAGGTTTAAAAAGTTATTACTCGAAAATCACCAACTGCCTGCTAATCAACAAAAAATCATACTTGATAAATTCTTGACCGAATGGCAAGATTATAAAGACGAAGACGGTAAAAAGTATCGACAAGTGGATGATATTTTGGTAATTGGAATGAAAGTTTGAGGTTGATTTCATTCCGTAATTTAGGTCGATGGCTTCTCTTTTTCCTAGTGTTAAAAGTAGTTGCAATATAGAATTATATGGAAACTTATGCCATTTTCGATTGATTATTTGTATATTTCCTAAATAAATAATAATCAAGCCATATAATTGAAAATGGACTATAAAGACTTTACCTCTGTTACTCAAAATGCACTTCGCAAAGGTTCTGATATTGCAAAAGAAAAGCAACATAAAGCAATTGAAAACGGACATATTTTAAAAGGAATTCTTGAAACCGATAAGAATGTTGCACCATTCATTCTCCGAAAGATGGATGTTGATATTGCAGCTTTTGCCCGATTAATAGCTCAAATTGTTGATGAGTATCCGCAGCTTGAAGAAAATGAGGCACTTGTGGTTTCTGTGCATGTTGATAAATCGCTTAGAACTGCGAAATTAATATCCAAAAGTCTGGGGGACGAATATATCTCAATAGAACATATTTTTTCAGGTATTTTAGTAACTGGTGATTTGGTGGCTTCGTTAATGAAGGAAAAGGGAATTAACCAAACCAAACTGGAAGAAGCCATAAAAGAATTAAGAAAAGACGTTAAGGTTGAGCAAAGGAACAAAGAAGAGTTTGAGAACTTAAATAAATATGCCGTCAATCTGAACGAAAAAGCACTTGCAGGAAAGTTGGATCCTGTGGTAGGGCGAACTGAAGAGATTCGTAGAATTCTTCAAATTGTATCAAGGAGAAGGAAGAATAATCCGGTGGTAGTTGGTGATCCAGGAGTTGGTAAAACAGCTGTGATTGAAGGACTGGTTCATCGTATTGTGAAGGGAGATGTACCCCGAAACTTGAAAAATAGTCGGGTTTTTGCCCTGGATATGGGATCATTGCTTGCGGGTGCCAGTAAACAAGGTCAGTTTGAGGAACGTCTAAAATCAGTATTGGCAGAAGTTAAAGAGGCTGCCGGAGATGTGATTTTGTTTATTGATGAAATTCACTTGCTTGTAGGTGCAGGAAGAGGAGGAGGTTCAATGGATGCCGCAAATTTGTTAAAACCGGCATTGGCAAGAGGGGAGCTTAAAGCAATTGGAGCCACTACTTTGGATGAATATCAAAAATACCTTGAAAAAGATAAAGCACTCGAAAGAAGATTCCAGAAAGTGGTGATTGATGAACCAAGTGTGGATGATACAATTTCTATTTTACGCGGGATAAAAGAAAAATACGAGAATTTTCACAAAGTACGAATAAAAGACGAAGCCATTGTTGCTGCAGTTGAACTTTCCAGAAGATATGTAACGAACAGATTTTTACCAGATAAAGCAATTGATTTAGTGGATGAGTCTGCTGCTAAATTGCGACTTGAAATGGATTCGCTTCCTGAAGAAATTGATGAGGTGGAAAGACAAATTGTTCAGTTACAGACAGAAAAGAGCATGGTCACAAAAGAAGGTGACGAAAATGCAGAGAAAATCCTACATGAAAAAATTGTAAACTTAAAAGATGAACGTACGAAGTTAAGAGCTATCTGGGAATCGGAAAAGAAACTGATTGCAGATGTAGTAGCAACAAGAAAAGAAATTGAACAACTGAATTTGGACGTTGAAACGTTAGAGAAAGAGGAGGATTTTGATAAAGCATCTGATATTAAGTATGTTAAGCTTCCGGAAGCAAAAAGAAAACTAGATAAACTGCAGGAAGAAATGGCCAATAATCAATCGGATATTGTTTTGGCTAAAGAATTTGTTGACAGGGAGCTTATTGCTGAGGTAATAGCTAATTGGACTGGTATTCCTGTTACTAAAATGCTAAAAAGCGAGCGTGAAAAGTTGATGAATCTTGAAGAAGAGCTTCACAAAAGAATCATCGGCCAAAACGAAGCAATTGTTGCTGTTTCAGATGCAGTTAGAAGAAGTAGGGCAGGACTGCACGACGATAAAAAACCGATTGGTTCATTTATTTTCCTGGGAACAACAGGTGTAGGAAAAACGGAGCTTGCTAAGGCTCTTGCACAATTTTTATTTGATGATGAGAATTCAATGACCAGGATTGATATGTCTGAGTATCAGGAGAAAAATACTGTTGCCAGGCTGATTGGTTCACCTCCGGGATATGTTGGTTATGATGAAGGAGGGCAATTAACTGAAGCTGTTCGAAGAAAACCTTATTCTGTTGTACTTTTTGACGAAATTGAGAAGGCCCATAAAGATGTTTTTTACACATTGTTGCAAGTACTTGATGATGGTAGGTTAACTGATAGTAAAGGGCGCACAGTTAATTTTAAGAACACCATTATCATTATGACTTCCAATGCTGGTTCGGATAAAATTATGGATCATTTCGAAAAAATGAATCCTTCTAATAGAGCAGAAGTAATTCGAGGGGCGAAAGAAGATGTTTCGAAAGTGCTAAAAGAAAAAATGGCACCTGAGTTTTTGAACCGAATTGATGAAATTATCATGTTTACACCATTATCGGTTTACGAAATTATGCAGATTGTTGAATTGCAGCTTAAGGGACTAAAAAAGAAACTGATGCAGCAAGAAATAAATATTCACGTCTCAGAAAAGGGAGTGGTTTGGTTAACAAGGCATTCATACAAGCCTCAATTTGGAGCGAGGCCTATAAAGAGATCGATTCAAAGATTTGTTTTAAACGAATTATCGAAAAAGATATTGAATGACGAGGTCAGTAAGGAAAAAATTATTTTGGTCGATACAGAAGGCACAAAACTAAAGTTCACGAATGTTTCAGAAGAAGAGCTAAAAAAACATATTACCAATGAAGAAAAGGAAAAGGAGCAAAGGAAAAAGGAATTAAAGGAGGCAAAGAAAGAAGGTGAAAAGGAAATAGCAAAGGAAAGTAAGAAAAAAGGCATGTTTGGTCGATTTTTTTCATGGTTTGGTAATTTGTTTAAAAGAAAACAGTCCGTTGAAGTAAAAAGCGAAAAATAATTATAAGAAAATGAGGAAGTTATATTTTATTATTGGCCTGGCAGTATTGATTGTGTTTTCATGCAATCAACAACAGAATGATGACGATGAATTTACAGATACTGAAGTTGAAAACGTTGAAAACAACGAAGAGCTTGTGACTACCGATTTTGATGAGTTGGAAGATAAAATGGAAGAGATCATGTATGAATCAGATGACTCTGATGCAGAAGTTACAAAAGACGTTGCAGTTGTTAAGTCAAAAGGTGCTAAAAATGTTGAAGTTGATTTAAATATAGGTGCAGGTCGACTTGTACTTTCTGGTGGTGCAAGTGAGTTACTTACAGGCGGTTTTATTTATTCAAACAAAAAATGGAAACCAGAGATTAATTATAAAGTAAAGAATAGCAAGGGAGTTTTGAAAATAGAGCAACCAGATAATGGTGATTTTACAATAAATGATGATGATAAGTATGTTTGGAATCTGAAATTCAATAACGATATACCTTTGAACTTTGATATTGAATTAGGGGCAGGTTTAAGTGAAATAGCTTTAAGTGAACTTAATTTAAAGCATTTTCATATGGTTATGGGTGTTGGCAAAACAGAAATTGATTTAAGAGGGAAATGGAAGCAAAGTACCGAGATTTACCTCGATGGAGGAATTGGGTTGAGCCAGGTTTATATTCCTGATAATGTTGGAGTTAAACTTGAGGTGACAAAGGGGATTGGTGGGGTTGATGTGAAAAACCTTATCAAGAAGAAGAATTCTGTATATGTAAACAAAGCCTACGAAAATTCTGATGTTGTTATAAATATATTTTTAAAAACAGGAATTGGAAAGATTGAAGTAGAATAAAAAGAGCCGTGCAATAATGCACAGCTCAAGCATTGAAATATAATTATAAGGGATCTATTATTCTGTTTTAAAAGTAATAGTTAGGTTTGAAACTTCAATCGGATTATATGGTGTTAAACCATTGATAGCGTTTTCGAAAACATCGTATTCTGCTCCAGGAGAAGTTCCTCCCTGAACAAACCCATTGTTATTAAAATATCCAGGGGCTTCTGTATTTTGAAGGTACAAATCAATGGTTTCTTGTGGAATTCCAGGATATGCTTCGTTGATTTGCTCTGTGAAAACATTTTTTAGTGAATAGTCTTTTAAGATTACTTGTCGATCATGTGAATTTAAGGTGCTGGGAGGAAGAGCAACTTCTGCAACTCCTATTTCTGAAACATTAGAACCAGCAGCTACGAAAGCCCAGTTGAATCCAATATTATCTGTAAAAAAGTTGGCATTTGGGTGATTTGAGTTTCCATAAACTTCAATTAAATTTCCATCTTTACCTACATTCATTTTTAAGGTCTCAATGCCAAATTTGTCTTGTAAATCAAGATTAAGCCCTGCAATGTAAACAGTCATTTCTTGTTCATAATTGGTACCAACTTCACTGTAATCAATTCTGTACATTGCATCAGCAAATACAACTTCAGTGCTTCTGTCAATGTTGTATGGTTTTATAATTGCTATTCCCTCAACAGGATTCTTGTTCCAGAAGATTTGAAGGCCAATGCCGCCATCCTCATTACCTTCGGATTCTTTATCAGTAATTGTCATTTGGTATTGCCATAGTGTACCATCATAACTTGAGTTTTCAGTAATTACTACATGCTTAATTCGACTATCGTCATCACCTTTGAAATCAAATTCCTGAGGCTTGCTAAGGTTATACAGGTGAATCGCTTTAATAATATCTGAAACTATTTCTGCTGCGTCGTTTCCTGCTTTAATAAAAAGGGTCAGGTTTACATAAATATCGTTCCCTTGTAAGACACCACCATTAGTACTTTTTGCCGATTTGGTATTATCTGACATTAAGGAAGCTGGTATTTCTACCCTGAAATTATCAGGCATTATATTTTCATCAGTGGGCAAAACATCATCTTTTTCGCACGAAGTAAAAATCAGTGACATTGAGAAGAAAATTGCTAAGATTAAATTAAATTTTTTCATAATTTCCAATTTTAGTTTGCTAATCTTTTATTTTATTAAGTTTTATTCGTTATACAGTTCTATTACACAGGATTTTGATATCACCCCTATACAAAAACAAAAAAAATAACTATTTTGTGTAATTTATTGAATATGAGTGTTTTACAATGGTTGAAAAAAGTGGGTTATTCGACAATGATTGTATCACGAATAACTGTTGAAACCGAAAAATAACCAAAAGCACCCCTGCTTAAATTTGTTTTCAGGTTACCCTGTGCAACATCAAACAGGCCACCTCGCCATTCTGTTTCAAGAAGCATAGACCGAATAAAATCGGCATGTTTGGGAGTTATTGAGTATTTACTCTCAACAATAGTGGTTCCTGCCGGGAAATACACCACTTCTTTTTCTGGGGCAAAAACTTCGCTAATATCAATGGTTGATAAGGTATAATAGTATAATAATGCTTTCTTTTTATTTTCTTCAATTGAATCGTATCCTTTAACACTGGTCCAGTCTATTTGTATTTCGTATATAGCAGACTCTTCCCTGTCAAAAGCCTGATTTACCGAATCGATAGAGAATAGTTGTTTTTCTTCGTCAAAAACGTATTTCAAAGGGTTGAATGGTGTAACAGGAAGCATACGAGTTGTTGCAAAATATTTGTTATCTCCAATAACAATAGAAAGTGTATAAGGATTGTTAATTACAGCGCTAAAATTTTCGTCAGTTTTATAAACACCCGGGGTTGATAAATCTTCTTCAAGAACATATAATGAATCACCATCATAGACATATGTGTAGGCTCCTGAAACGGGCGATGGTATTTCATTCAGACTATTAACAGGGCGAGTTATGGTGATATTATGAGCTTTTATTTCATTAGTTAAGTTTCCGTTTACAACAATAAAATCCAGTTTCTCTGTGCTAAACTCATATTCTGTTACCTCTTCACAAGATAAAAGAAAAATGGAAAGTAGAAAGAATATATATTTATTCAAAAACTTCATAAAAGGTTAATGCTTTTTGTTTTGAAAACTGAATTGATAGCTTATTGTTGGTATAGTTCCTGATAAATAGGTTTTGGTTGGGAACAGTTGATTTTCAGTAATATAGTTTGTTGGGATCAAAAATTCACCATCCTCGTTCTGGATTTTATTAAAATTAATTGAAATCGGATTTTTACGGTTGTACAAATTAATGATTGATATGGTTATCAGGTGTTTGTATTTGACTGTATTTGACTTATTTATTCGAAAACTAACCGATACATCCAGACGATGATAATCTGGCAGTTTTGCGTTGTTTTTTTCGGTGTAAACAGGTATTGAGTAAGAGTTATAATTGTAGAAACCTGTAGGTTTTGTATACCTTGTTCCTGAGTTGTAAATCCAGTTTGTTGATAGTTTCCATCTTTCACCTAATTGGTAAGAGAGAAAAAAATTAACTCTGTGTGGTTTGTCATAATATGGTGAATACGAGTTTCCGTTATTAATTTCTGCAAAGTGGTTAGTTGTTTTAGAATAGCTGTAATTTAACCAACCGGTAAAATCACCTTTTATCTTTTTTATGCCAAGTTCTAAACCATAGGAGATTGATGTTCCAAATCTTAATTCGTTTTCAATGAATGGGTTAAGCAGCATATTTGCTCCTTCAACATATTCGATTTGGTTCTGCATTTTTTTACGATAAGTTTCAAGAGAAAAATCAAATTCTGATAATTTCACAAGGTATCCTAATACAAATTGATCCATTATCTGAGGTTTTATGTTTGGACCACTTGGCATCCAGATATCCAGTGTTGTAAAAGGACTAATTGAATTTGACAGCTGGTGAAGATACTGCACATTGTGATTATAACTAAACTGAAACGAATGTATTTTATTAAATGTATAAATCATCTCAATTCTGGGTTCTAGGTTTGTAAATTTATTGAAGGTTCCTTCCGGATAATTGATCGTATCTACTGGTAGGTGAAGTTCATCAAACTTATAGATTGTAGTAGGGCCGAAATTGTTCCAGCTCAAAAGCCTAAGGCCGTAATTGATTGATAATGAATTAAATGGTTTTAAATCCTGCCCCCAATATAGATTCGCTTGCAAAGCCCCGCTGGCTTTCACCGTTTGGCTAAAAACTTCATCATTTATGTTGCCTGGGTTAAAATAGTTACTGTTTAGGCTACCTCCAAATCGAATAGTATTTCTTGCACCAGCATAGTATGTGAAATCTGATTTTAAAGTAAGATTCCCAATTAAAGAATTCCAGTATCGGTTTTCTTCTACCGATGTATAAAAATAATAATCGAAGAAGCTGGTAAAGAGCATGAGATTGGAGAAAAGTTTGTCGGAGTATAACCTGTTCCAACGTAAAGTGCTTGCAAAGTTTTGCCATTTTAAGGCATAAGAGGAGCTAATACCTGTCTCAAAATCTTTAACATCATCATTTCCACTATAAAATGAAAAATAAAGCCTGTTTTTCTTCCCAATTTTAAAGTTCAGCTTTGCATGTAGATCAACAAAGTTTATTTCCTGATTGCTCAAAAAAGCACGATTTATCCAATTAAAATGAGAGGTTCTTAGGCTAAGATGAAAAGATGATTTTTCTTTAATAATGGGCCCCTCTACATTAAGTCCTGTGGTAATAGGAGTTAGTGAACCATAAAACCCCCAATTATTCATGTTTCCATCTTTAATACTGATATCTATAATTGACGATAGTCGTCCACCGTACTGAACAGGAAAATAATTTTTATAAATAGCAACATCTTTAATCGCTTCTGGCGAAACTGCCGAAACGATACCAAAAAGATGAGAAGGATGGTAAATTGGAGCCTCATCTACCAGAATTAGGTTTTGATCTTTATTGCCTCCTCGTGTGAAAAAGAATACAGAACCATCACTTGTTGAATTAATACCCGGAATAGACTGAATTGATTGAAAAAGATCCATTTCTCCGGAGATTCCTTTTTTCAGGTTCTGTTCAAGAGGGCGAAGATTTATTTTTTTAAGTGGATTAGCTGTATGTAAGTCATCGTTTTCGGTGGCTGAAATTACAATAACCTCTAAGTCAGTCTCATCTAGTTTCAGAGTTTGCGATAATTTCTGATTTTTATTTAATTGTATTTCTTCCAGCTTACTTTCGTATCCTATGTAGGAGAATTGAAGTAAATAATTTCCTTTAGGTAGACTTAATGAATAGAAACCATAATTATTTGTAATAGTTCCTGTTGATGTTCCTTTTATGGCAATAGTTGCTCCTATCAGAGCTTCTCCTGTTTCACTATCTTTTAGATAACCGCTTATGGTGAATTTTTTAGGCTTAATGTCTTCTATTTCAGTAGTTTCTTTAATTAGAACTTTTGGCTTAAGAATCAACTGTTTTTCAAGCTGAATATAATCAATTGAAGCTTTGCTAAATAGTTGTGAAAGAATGTTTTTCACCTTTTTTCTTCTGGCAATAATTGTTATTTTCTGGTTGGCATTTATCTGCTGGTTGCTGTAGGAGAATAAAATTCCACTTTTTGCTTCAATCTCGCTTAAAATGGATGACAGTTCTTTATTTCGCGAAACAATAGTGATTTTTTCTTCGAGCTTGTTGTCTTGTGCAAAAGTATTTTTCGGAAGGTGCATGTAAATCAAAACAAGAAAAAATACAAAAACAAGCTCAGAAACACTATTCTGCTTGTATGTTTTCACATCCTTCTCCACTGATTTCGATTTTTTTTCCTTGTTTGTTTACTTTTAAATTTAAAGTGGCTTCAATTACGTTTAATATTGATTCTAAGCTTTGATCTTCAATAGTTAAGGTAAGTGTGCAATAACTTAGCTTTTTGTTTTTTAATACAACATTTGAATTATAAGCATGGTTAATGGTTTTTACTACTTTGTCTAAGCTTGTATTATCAAAGTTAAAATTTTTTGTTTTCCAAGCCATGTAATTCGGGTCAAGGTTTTCACCTTTTATTAAAGCAGTTGATTTTTTTTCAAAACTAGCTTTTTGCCCAGCTGTAATTATAACGCTATCTTGTTTATTTTCTGTATTATAGACCAGTACTTTCCCTTCAGTAACAATTACTTCTGATAAGTTTTGTTGTTCATCGTTTTTTACAAGAAATGAAGTCCCCAGAACTTCTACAGTTATGGTTCCTGCATCAACAATAAAAGGTTTTTCTTTATTTGGCCTTACTTCAAAATATGCTTCACCCTTTAAAATAACCCTTCTTTCTGATTGATTGAACTTCTCGTTATAAACAATGCTGGACTTTTCTTTTATTGATATGTTTGAGCCATCAGGTAATTTATTTTCAATTATTTTATTGGTTGCAACAAGCTCAGTTTCTTTTGGTTGACTTAAAAAATACCAAACGCTTCCTATTGTAGCAAAGATGATAATAGCAGCGGCAATTTTCATCCAATTAAAAGATGATTTCTCTTTTTTATGGATGAATTCAACAACGTTATCGTTCTCATCAAAACTAATTGTCGATGATAATTTCTCCCACTCATTGTCAATATTAATAAGAGCAACTTCAGGATCAAGATTCTCATTTGCCAGTTCCCAGGCACTTTGGGTATCATTAAACTGCTTTTGGTTGGTCTCATTTTCGTTTAGCCAGCCTGAAAGCATTTGCTCTTCATCAGTTGTTGCATCACCTGACAAGTGCTTAATAATAAGTGCGATATATTGGTCGTTGTTGCTCATTGGTTATCCTTCAACAATAATACACATTGTTTTTCGTTTACCCTTACTTCCTTTGTTAGAAATTATACATTAAAAATTTGAACTTAGTATGTTGTTGCTCGCTGTAAATAATCTAATTTATAATTTCCAAGTTCTAAGTCCCAAATCAGTTTATCATTAATAGTATAATTAAAACAGTCAGATAATCTTTTAAATTTTCTTTTAAAGCTTTTAAAGCTTTAGACATTTGCCCTTCAACAGTTTTAACTGAAATATTTAATTTATCTGCGATTTCATGATACTTCAATCCTTCAAAGCGACTCATCAAAAAAACTTCCCTGCATTTTTTTGGTAATGAGTTTATTACCCTGTTTATTTTTTCTTCCAGTTCTAATGCATCTACATTGTTTTCGAAATTCCAATCCGAAGCTTTTGAAAAATTATCTTCAACCGAAACATTGTTGTCAAATTTTTTATGATCGCGTATGTAATTCAGGCTTCTGTTATAGGCCGAAGTGTATAAATATGATTTTACTGCTTTTTCTAAATCTATGGTCTCTCTTTTTGTCCATAAATTAACAAAAACATCATGCACTATTTCTTTTGCAGAATCGACATCGCCAACATACTTTTTTGCAAAAGCTGTTAAGGGTACAAAATACTCTCTAAAAAGCTTTTCAAAAGCGGCTTTATCAAGTTGCTTTATATTTTTAGCTACAGATAACAATTTTGGCTTAAATTTCATTTACCATGAATCAAAGTCCCGTCAATAACAGATAACTTTTGATTTTGAAACAAAGATATTACATTGAAACTAAAACACTTATTCTTTTACACAATAATACAACAATTCTGTTTTGTCTAAGCGATATCTTTCTGCTAATTCATTGCCAATTTCCTGAACCATATTGTCTGGCAATACTTTTAAACCAGATTTCTCAAGTCTTTGAGGATAGTCTCTACCATAGAGCCTTACATGATCATATTGTCCAAAAAGTTTTTCTCTTTCTTTGGGATTGGTGATACTTAAGTCTTCATAGGTTTCAGTAAGACTGGCATCTAATGGAACCTGCAAAATAGCCCAACCTCCTTTTTTTAGAACCCTGAAAATTTCGGATGTTGCTTTTTGTTCGTCATCAATATGTTCCAGCACATGATTACAAAGCAAAACATCAAAACTGTTATCCTCAAAAGGCATCTCTCTAATGTCCATTTTTACATCAGCAATTGGTGATTCCAAGTCAGCGGTTACATATTTAAGATTTTTCAAACTTTTAAACCTTTTTAAAAATGGCTGTTCCGGAGCAATATGCAATACCTTTAAATTAGCACTAAAGAAATCTGTTTTTTTATTTAAAAATAACCAAATCAGGCGATGTCTTTCAAGTGATAAGCATTTGGGGCACAGTCTGTTATCAAATCCTTTGGGGCCATAGGGCAATAGTTTTCTAAAATGCCCTTTACAAATGGGACATTCTACATTATTACCCTTATAAAAGAGTATCATTATTTTGCTAAATAAGTAGCTAAACCTTATTAAAATTGGTCTTGGGATTTTTCGTACTAAAAATTTTATGATTGCTCTCATTATCTAAATTAAGAGAAAATTAAAAAACTGGTAATAATTAATTAATGATTTTCTTAGCTTTGCACGCTAAATAAGAAATCATAAAAATGGACAATATTACACATAAATCGAATAGATATCAAACCTATAATATCAATTATCAGCTTATTCTTCTTTATAGGTTTTTGCTCTTGATTGCCTTATTTACAATTTCAAGACTAGGGTTTTATTTTTTCAACACAGAACATTACCCCGACATGACTTTTGGGCGGCTTATGATCATTATGCTGGGAGGTCTTAAGTTTGATGTTTCGGGAATTTTGTTTGTAAATGCATTATATATATTGCTTTACCATTTGCCACTTCCTTTTAGGAATGGAAAAATTTATAGTGTGGTTTTAAAATGGTTGTTTTTTATTACCAATGGAATTGCCTTAGCAGCAAATGTGAGCGACTTTTTTTACTTCGACTTTATATTAAAGAGATCTACTGCTGATGTTTTTATGTTTGCTAAAGAGGGAAACATTCTAACTCTTTTTAGTCTTTTTATAATTGATTATTGGCAGGGATTTGTGTTTTGGATTTTGCAAATGGTCTTGCTGGTTTGGGGGTATAATAAAGTTAAACTTTTGACAGAAGTTCGACCAAAAAGAATACCGTTTTATGCATCAGCTTTAGCGTGGCTATTGATTAGCGTTTATTTCACAATTATTGGAATAAGAGGTGGGTTTACCGGAACAACGCGTCCAATTACTTTGGGCAATGCCGGAGCTTATACACAAAAGCCCATTGAGATGGCTATTGTTTTAAATACACCATTTACTATTATTCGTACTTTGAATAAACGCCCACTGAAAGAAGAACAGTATTTTACCGAAGAAGAACTTGACAGCATTTACACCCCTATACACCTTGCGGATACCACAGGTGAATTTAAGCCTTTGAATGTGGTAGTGCTGATTATGGAAAGTTTTGCCAAAGAATATGTAGGCGCTTTGAACCGAAATCTTGATAATAACACCTACGAGGGTTATACCCCGTTTTTAGATTCGCTTTTGGGAGAGAGCAGAAGTTTCTGGCATACCTTTGCTAACGGGCGAAAATCAATAGATGGTTTACCTTCGGTAATTGCAAGTATTCCATCGATGGTGAATCCGTATGTTACTTCGGTGTATGCCTCGAATGATATTAATAGTATTGGAAGTTTATTGAAAAAGAAGGGCTACGAGACTGCTTTTTTTCATGGTGCTCCAAATGGCTCAATGGGTTTTGATGCGTTTGTGAAAGTGGCCGGTTACGATAAGTATTTTGGCATGACAGAATATGGAAACGATGCCGACTTTGATGGTTCGTGGGGCATTTGGGACGAAGAATTTATGCAATTTATGGCGCACAAAATCAATGACTTACAAGAACCTTTTGTGACTACATTTTTCTCTGTTTCATCGCACCATCCGTTTAAGATACCAGAGAGATACGAAGGAAAATTTAAAAAAGGAACGCTCGATTTTCATATTCCTATTCAGTATTCTGATATGGCGCTGAGAAAGTTTTTTGCCACTGCCTCAAAAGAGCCCTGGTTTAAAAATACGTTGTTTGTGTTAACTGCCGATCATTCAAATCATGCATGGCACCCAGAATATAAAACCTCCATTGGTGATTTTTCTGTTCCAATTTTGTTTTATCACCCTGGTGGCGATGATTTAAAAGGTATGGATTCTACGGTGGTGCAGCAAATGGATATTATGCCCACAGTAATGCACTATTTGCATTATGATGGGCCTTACGTTTCTTTTGGAGTGAATGCGCTTGACAGTACCGAAAATCATTTTGCAGTCAACTACAACAATAGCACCTACCAAATTATCCAGGACAACTATGTTTTGCAGTTTTTGGAAGAAAAAGTTATTGGACTTTATGATTATGTGAACGATCCACTTTTGAATAATAATATTTTAGGTAAAATGCCTGAAAAAGAGCAGAAGATGGAGAAACTGCTCAAAGCATTTATTCAGCAGTATAATAACAGGATGATACACAATAAGCTGACCATGAAAGGGGAAGAGGAATAAGTCGAAAATCTTCTGCAGAAGTTGTTTTGGCTATGCCAGTGGAATTTTTTAGGGCTTCAATAGCTTTGTTCCTGAAGCTTAGAATTCCCCACAAACATAAAAAATCCTTCCTTCTCAATTGATTGATAGAATCTTCTCTCTAAATTGTTTTTATTTTCATTTGCTTCTATTTCTTCCATTATTTAAAGGGGGGCAATAAAGTGTTTTTAGCAATTTTCTTAAATTATCCTGCATAAATTTTATATAGAATCTATCATTCATTAAAGATTAGACAGAGTGAGTTTTTTATAAAGTGAGTAAATTATCCCAATTCAATATGTTTTACTAAAAGAACAAAAGTGGAGTCTGGCAACCACATAAAAAACAGGGCGACACCGAAAAGCCAAATGAGTAGGGGTAATTTAAACTTAATGAAATGAAAATAAACATTCTTGTATTAGTTATGGTATTGTGTACTTTATTCACTAGTAGTTGCAAAAAGGACGATAATACAACACCCAGTAAAACAGTTTATTTGGAAAATTTAAAATTTTCTCCTTCTGCAATTACAGTCTCTGTTGGAACAAAAGTTACATGGGTAAACAAAGAAAGCGTAACACACACTGTTACAAGTAATAATGCTCTTTTTGACAGTGGCGATATGGGCAATTCAGAAACCTTTTCATTTACTTTTTCCACTGCTGGAACTATTCCTTATCATTGTATTTATCATGCAGGAATGACCGGGACTGTGATTGTGGAGTGATGAGACCTGATTTTTTGTCAAGGTTGATTAGTCAGGTAATACATTACGATTGGATCAGCGAGTTTTGTCACCTGGCTAATTACCTAAAATATCATATTTGCCTTTACTAGTTGTTTTCAATATTTTTAATAGCATCATTGACCTTGTAAACAGGCAATTTGCAGACTCTGTTTTCACAAACATAAATAGTTGTTTTATCCTTTTGAAGCCTGTCTTTTAGAATAGGCAATTCACTTAGGTCAATATTACCAGCAAGAATGCATTGAGGTAAATAGTTCATATCCAGCTTTTTCCTGAACTCAATTGCTTCATGCCCACAAATAGCAATCTCTTTTAATCCATAAACAAAATGAGTGAGTAATATTCCCCAGTTGGAATAGTAGGCACCACTTCTTTTTATGTCATCTTTAACATTGTGAAGCATTTGCGATGCCATTTCAAGATATTTTTCATCGTAAAAAATATGTCCCAGATAATAAAGGTTTCTTGCCATGGCAGAGTTTGAGCCGGGAATAACATTATCATGAAGTTCCATTTTTCGTGCAATTAGTTTTGGGTCAAGATCTGAGGTGTAGAAAAACATTCCCGACTTTTCATCATGAAAATGTTTTATTGCATAATCAGTAAGGCTTTTAGCCAGAATAATCCATTTTTCTTCAAAAGTTGCCTGATAAAGAGCAATATACGCATCAATAACAAATGCATAATCGTCTAAAAAACCATTGATGCTTGCTTTTCCGTTTTTATAATTTCTCCATACTCTAGAATCCTTCTCAATCATTTTTTCAGAAAGGAAGGACGCATTTTTTAATGCCTTTTCAAGAAATAATGGATTGTTAAACGTTCGGTATGCATCAACATAAGCTTTTAACATCAGACCATTCCACGAGGCCAGTATTTTATTATCCAATCCGGGTCGAATTCGTTTTTCGCGTTCTTTTAATGTAATCTTATTAAGTTCTTTAATTTTATCAATTAGTTGATGAGGTGTTAAATTGAATTTATGGGCAATTTCTTCCTCTTTTTCACCTCTATAAAGGATATTTTTCTCTTGCTCCCAGTTGCCATGAGCATTTACCTGGTAATAATCGCAATACAGTTTTGAATCTTTGCCCAATAAATCTTCCAGTTCTTTTTTATTCCACACATAAAATTTGCCTTCTTCTCCTTCACTGTCAGCATCTAATGATGAGAAAAATGCACCTTCAGAAGAGGTCAGTTCTCTTTCAATAAATTCAAGTGATTGATAGACCACTCTTTTGTACTCTTCGTTTTTAGAAAACTTGTAAGCCTTTGAATACAAGCTGATAAGCTGTCCATTATCGTACAACATTTTTTCAAAATGAGGCACTTTCCAGTATTTGTCAACCGAATAGCGTGCAAATCCGCCACCAACCTGATCATAAATGCCTCCGAACGCCATTTTATTGAGAGTGTTGTATACATGATTGAGCGTTTCCTGATCAGATGTATAATAGCTGTAATTTAGCAGGAATTCATACGAATTGGGTAATGGAAATTTAGGAGCCCTGTTATTTCCTCCTTCTTTTTTATCAAAATAAGGTTTCCAAGGTTCAACAATTTCTAACAAATCCTCAGTTGTATATTCCTGTGCCTCGTTTTTACTGCTAATGATTTCTGTTTCCAAAAGTCCTTTTGATAGGTCAGCAGCAACATTCAGCATTTTCTGTTTCTCTGTTTGATACATGTTCGCCAAACTATACAAAACCTGCATCCATTGTTGTTTTCTAAAGTAAGTTCCACCATAAACTGGTCTTCCGTCAGGCAGAGCAAAGCAGTTAAGTGGCCAGCCTCCACCACCAGTCATCATTTGTACTGCTTCCATATAAATTTGATCAATATCAGGCCGTTCTTCTCGATCTACTTTTATGCAAACAAATTGATCATTCATAACCGCAGCAACTTCTTCATCTTCAAATGATTCATGTTCCATAACATGGCACCAGTGGCAGGCGGCATAACCAATACTAACCAGGATTAGTTTGTTTTCTTTTTTGGCTTTGTTAAGTGCTTCTTCACCCCAGGGATACCAATTTACTGGGTTGTGGGCATGTTGTAATAAATAAGGACTTGTTTCTTCAGCAAGCTTGTTTGTGTATTTGTGTTTATCCATATGATTTTCTGTTTTATTTTGTGAACTGCCATTGCAACTCACTATAAGAACTATTATAGGCAGTAGTATTTTATTCATAACCAAACTGATCGTAAAGATATAAATTTATTTAGACTAATTCTAAATAACGAGATTGATTGTTCTTTTATGATTGTTTAGCAGTTTCTTTTCTGCTTTGTATTACTGAATAAATGACTCCTGCAGCAATGCTTACCAGGATAATTACAAGTGAGAGAATAGCCGGGAATTTATAGAAATCAATTAATAACATTTTGACTCCTACATATGAAAGAATAAAAATCAGGCTGTATTTAAGATAATGGAATCTGTCCAGAATATTTGCAAGAAAGAAATAAAGACTACGCAAGCCAAGAATCGCAAAGATATTCGAGCTAAATACCAGGAAAGGGTCTGTGGTAACTGCAAAAATTGCAGGAATGGAGTCTACTGCAAATAATACATCTGAAAACTCTACAACAATAAGGCATGCAAATAAAACAGTAGCTGTGCTTCTCCCATTTATTTTTACAAAGAAGCGCCCTTCATGCAATTCCCATGAGATAGGGAAAAACTTCGATAATAGTTTAATACCAGAACTTTGTTTAAAATCAGTTTTTTCTGGCTCTGACTTTAACATTTTCCAGGCCGAATAAAGGAGTAAAGCTCCAAAGAAATAAGTAATCCAATGAAAATGATGTATTAATGAAGCACCTAGGATAATCATTACCCCTCTGAATATGATTGCACCAAGAATACCCCAGAACAGAATCCGGTGTTGATATTTTAATGGAACTTTGAAGTAGGTAAAAATAAGGGCAATTACAAAAATATTGTCAAGGCTCAATGATTTTTCAATTACATAACCAGTCAAATAATTGATAACAGCTTCTTTTTCATGGAGATTGTCTATGTCAATGTGCTTAATATCAGCTTTGTATACATAGTAAAGAGGAATGCTGAAAAGTACGGCCATAACAATCCAGACAGCCGTCCAGATTAACGACTCTTTCATCGATATAGCAGTATTTTTCTTGTGAAAGACTCCTAAATCAAGAGCCAGCATAAGAATTACAAATAATATGAAAACTCCCCAGACTAAATACATAATCTAAAAATAATACTATTTTAAAGAGTAGACAAACAAATTGAAGCAAGTGTGATAAAAATAATTATTGCAAGTTTGAGAAAATGCTTCACCAGGTTATTTTCACTATATAGTTTTGTCTGAAAATGAAAAGAATCAAAATGACAGTTAAAAAATAGCTATAGGTTAGAGGCATTATGAAATAGATTTTTGGCACTTTAATTGCCACAGATAAGATTTATTAGATGAATAATAAAAGTACTATTTTCGCGTATTAAATATTAGGTTCTAATTTGAAGTAAATGGGTTCAGGCAAATATCGTATATTATATATTTTCGTTGTGTTTTTTCTAATTTCGACTCCGTATAGTTCATATTCTCAGGAAAAACCAGATGGTCTTGATGTGATGCTTTCACCTAGGATCAATATAGGTTACACCTTTGGTGCTGGCATAAACTGTGGGTTAGAATTAGGCGTTGGGGTATACCGGATAAAAGATATTATGACCGGTGTAAACTTTAGTTATTATTTTGTTTTTGTTGAACAAAGCAATCATCAGATAAAAGGAGTAACGCTAACAGCAGAAAATAAATATGTGAGTGGGAAGGTCGGAATTGGAGCTGTAAGTAAAAAGTGGGGGCTTAGAAATGTAAATAAGGCCAGTACACCCGGAATAATTGTTGATTTTTCTGCCAGTGCAGATACTTACAAAGCCCCGTGGATAGGATTTAAGGCCTTTATTTTTGATCGCTCAAAATGGATGTTTCATGAATTGCCTTCGTATACTTCTTTCTACGGCTATTTTAAGACTCAGGAGATAGAAATTTATAAGCAGGAGGATCAAAGTTCGAACGGACAGTAGCTGGTTGCTGGTTTCTTTATCTCAGCCTCAATCTCAATCTCTACCTCTACACTTTCACTGCCATTACCTTAAAAACTGTCTTAGAATCAGAATGATAGGTTTTCTTTAAATCAAAACTCCATTTCCATTTGGCAGCACCTTTTTCATTTGGTAAGTTAATGTATACCAGCTTTTTTCTATTGTTTACCTTGTCATTCTCATCAATATTAAGTTCTTCGTAATCAGTAATTAAAACAGATTTATCGGTAGGCAGTAATTGCAGGTGATTAGTTTGGATTTGTTTCCTGAATAAATTGATTTCTTCTTTGCTGTATAAGTTAAACTTGTTAATGTAATCACAGATTAAAATATCCAGCTGATTTAATAGGTTTACTGAAACAACGAGGTCCGCATTCTCAAGTTCTGTAATTAATTGGTTATCATAATTAGGTTCAATTTCAATCAATGGAATTTTTGATGCTTTCTTGTTTTTTAATGTCTCAAATATAGGGTTTACAAGGCCAGTTACATCAATGCTTAGAAGCTCGACATTGAGCATTTTTTTTACCTTATGTTCAATTTGCCTGGGATGGACTACATCTATTAAAACTACTTTTTCGAATTGCTCTGATAATTCATGAATTGGAACATCCAGCAGCCATCCACTACCTAATATTATAACACTCTCTTTTCGCTTAGTACCAGCAACTTGTAGAATGTATTCTTTGGTTTTTTTCAAGTGTTCATTCCAACCACCTTCTTCACGAAGGTATCGATTGATAATGCCTTCCTGGTCGGTTTTGAAACCAAATTTTCGTAGGATTTTTCGATTTAGCATATTTTAAAAATAGAATTATGGCGTCGATAATTTAGGTATTTCTTGTTTTAAGCTTTTGAATAGTTCACTTTCAGGAAAATTTTCACTGGCTTGTTGTAGAATGGCTGCAGCGTCAAAAAAGCAGTGGTTTTCCATTAACGAAAAAAAGCAGTTGATGTAGTTTTCCCTTTTATTCTTAATTTTTCCGGGGAATTTCAAATTTTTAAGTTGAGTTTCATCTAACAATTGAAATGTTCCTTTTGCACTGTTGCTTTCATTATAAATTCTCCAACAATATTCTTTGCCATTTTCTAATTTAATCTTTTCACCAGCAAACTCGTTTATAAAATCAGATGATTCCCAGACCACTTCTTTTGTTTCTTTTAAGTATATTTTAAACGCTGCATTTTCAATTTTGTCTTTATCATTATAGTAAAACCTTAGGTTTTCTAATTTAGTAATCTTGGATTGAACCGGGAAAATAACCGCATCAGTTCTTTTATCACTATATAAAACAGGAAAATAAACCGATGGTTCATTCAAATATTTGGATATTTTATTTAGAGGTAAGGAGTTATCACGCGGATCCACTTTGGTGACTTTAATTTTTGCGCCTGCGTCAAGTATTACCTCTTCTCCTTTAATGGTTACTAAACAAATTTTTCCTGTAATAATTTTAATATCAGTTACTTCATTACATGTCCATGCTAGTTTTAGCTCTTTTTGCACCCCTTTTAGCTCTATTACAACAGGTTTTTCTGTTGGGAATAACATTACCTGGTTATTGAATGATACAGTTTGCCCATTAATTATAGATGCAGAGCTAATTAATATGAAAAAAATAATGAACTTCTTCATAATATGATAAATTTGCTGATGAATAAGCGGTAGTTTACATCATGACTAAAGAACTGTAAAGAAAATCAGTTTGTTTACCCCGTCCCTAAAGGGAGCAAATTGATTTTCTTCACTCCCCGTAGGGATGGGGTAAATGAAGGAAGTCAATTTGCGGCTGGAGTTAACTACCGCATAATCAATTTTGTCAAAACAAAGATAGATAAACCTTAGGAATTGAAAAATAATCTAAAATACCCGCTATTTGTTGCTTTTTGTTTATTGTGTTTGATTGTTTATTTAGTAATTAGCAAAAATAACTCTTGGGATGTTACCACCAAATTAAATAATTACACTTGTGCAGAAAGGCTGATTGATAGTTTGAAAAACGAACTTGTACTTGCTGAGAGAAATAGTAAGGTAGAAGAAATTATTGTTACAAGCATAAAATTGGGAAATTGCTTTCGGAATAATTATGATTACAAAGTGTCTTTAGAATATTTTCTGAAAGCATATGAGCATAGAAATAAGATTGATAAATCTCAATTAGTAGCAGACATTGCTTATAAAATCGCTTTAAATTATCTTGAACTTGGAGATCTTGTAGAGGCTCATGCCTTTGCACTTAGAACTGACTCAATTGAAAGAAGTAATAAAAAGATTAGTGCAGAGACCTTAAATCTTTTGGGTAGTATTTATGAAAAATCAGGACTTTATGTACAGTCCTTAAACACACTTTATCAATCACTCGAGCTGCAAAAAAAAGATGAAAATCTTGTAGGAGTTGCTAATTCGTACCATAATATAGCACATATTTATATGCAGGCCGAGAAATATGATCAAGCATATGAATATTATACAAATGCTTTGGAAATTTACGAGATGTTGAAACCCAATTCGAGTGATTCTGTTGATAATCAGATTGGAAAGGCGAAAATTTACCTCTCATTGGGCAACTACTACAATGCAATAAGTGATTCTTCAAATGCCTTTAATTTCCTGAAAAAGGCTTTGGAAATATTTGTTAAAGAGCAAAATAGGTTTTATGAGAGTCAAACTGTACTTGCTATTGGGAATGTGTACTTTAAGTTAAAGGATTTTGAGAAAGCAGAAGAATATTATTTAAAGGCTCAGAAGTTGGATAATTATGAATCTAACAAAATGGGGTTGGTAGTAATCAACTTGAATTTTGCAAGGCTTTATCATTACCAAAACAAGAAGAAAAAAAAGGTTTTAGCACTTAAAACAGCACTTGATTTAGCAAATAAAATGGGAGCCAAATCAAAAATGGCAGAAGCTGCAGAGTTACTATATCTGGAGTATTCAGGTTTTCAGGATTCTATTGAACATGCAAAAGATTACGCAACTTTGTTTTTAAAAACAAGAAAATACCTGCCCGGAGATGAAATGCAGGATTCAATTATCCGGATGTCTGCCCGGCATGAGGTAACCTTGCAGAAAAATGAAGAACTTTCGGAAGAAAGATACAAAAAGAACAGTCGAACAGTGCTATTTATTCTTATTCTGGCATTATCACTTTCTATTTTTTTGTTTGTTTATTACAGAAATAAGGTGAAACAAAGGCAGCTTTATGAAAGAAAACTAAATGAGGAGCAAAAATCAAGATTCAGAGAAGTGATAGAAGCCATTGAAAGTGAACGAAAAAGAATTGCTGTTGATTTGCATGATAGTTTAGGACAAATGTTATCCATCACCAAGCTTTATTTATCAAGTTTGGAAGAAGTAAAGGAGCTACAGGAAGAAAACAATAAACTGATGTACGATAGTGTGGTGAAGATGATTGATGATTCGCGTGGTGAATTGCGGAACATTTCATTTAATATCATGCCAGGATCTTTTATTAAGTATGGTTTGATTGTGGCTATTGATGAGCTTGGCAATAAAATAAACCAAAGCAATCAGATTAAGTTTCAGTTTACCAACCTCGGATTTGATAAAAGGCTTGATGAAAACCTGGAAATTAGTATTTATCGTATTATTCAGGAAGCTGTAAATAATATTGTGAAACATGCGAATGCTACTGAAATTCAGTTAAATATGATACTGAATGGAAATAACTGTAATCTTAAAATTGCAGACAACGGTAAAGGTATGGAGCAATTTGAAAAAAATAACAGTGCAGGACTTGGCTGGAAAAGTATTTACTCCAGGGTGGAAATGCTGGAAGGAACCATTGAGGTTAATTCTGCTCCTGGAGAGGGAACAGAAATTAGAATTGTTTTGCCAGTTGGATGAAAATGAAGGATGATATAATTAAAAGCTGGATAATTTCATGCAAAGTGCGCAGAAGAGTGGATGCAAAGAAGGCAAAGTTCTTAGAAATAAGTAATAATTCTTTGCGATTTTTGCTCAAATCTTTGCGTTCTTCGCGTGAAAACTCCTTTTAATATGGCTTGAATCTTCCGAAAGTATTTATGGCAATTACGAAATAGTTATATTTACAGACTACAAAACCAAATACTTAATGAATAAATTTCACCAGGTAAAAACCTTATTAGTAGATGATCACCCGGTTGTTCTGAATGGACTTAAGGCCCTATTGGGCAATGTGGAAGGAATGGAAATTATTGATGGTGCGAGCAATGGGGCAGAAGCTTTGTTAATTCTGGAAAACAAAGAAATTGACCTGATTATTTCGGATATTACCATGCCTGCTCTGGACGGGATTGAGTTAACTCAATTAGTAAAAAAGAAGTACCCCAGGATTAAAGTTATATTGTTGACAGCCTACAATGAAAGAGAAATTTTAAAAAGGGCATTGCAGTCAGGCGCAGATGGTTGTTTATTAAAAGAAGTAACAAAAAAAGAATTTGTTGAAGCCATTCGTAAGGTAATGGACAATGGCTACTATTATGGCGAAAATCTATTTGAAATTGTTCAATATAATCCAAATGCAAAGCCTAGGGAAAACACAAATGAATTGTTAAGCGACAGGGAGCTTGAAATTCTAAAACATCTTTTAAATGGCTACTCAAATAAAGAAGTGGCTGATCAATTATATATTAGCCATAATACAGTGTCTACCCACCGAAAACGAATTATGAAAAAAGCTGGATGTCATAGTATTTCGGAGTTATTTGCTTTTGCAAAAATGAATGGGTTGTTTCCTAAGGAATAGAACACTGATGACGCATATTTAGCAAATTATTGTTTTGTTGCACAGAGATTTACAGAGGCGTACAGAGTTCCACAGAGGAGTAATAACCTTTGTGCCCCTGCAAAAAAATCTGTTAAAATCAGCTAAATCAGTCTCATCTGTGTTCCAATCCTATTTACCAAGCAATACCCATGCTGCCCAATACTGTGGTTGAGCAGTTTTAGGATTACTTAAAATTTTTAGTTTCGCTTCTCGCAAAGCATCTGCATATGTTTTTCCGCTTAAAAGCTGCTTGTAAAAATGCACCATCAAATCTTTAGTTGGTTCATCCTTTACACTCCAAAGCGAATAAACAATATTTGGAGCCCCGGAGTAAATAAACCCTCTGGAAAGTGAAAGAAAACCCTCTCCTTTTATAAGTTTACCTAGTCCACTTTTACAAGAACTTAATACGACCAAATCTGCATTTGATAAATTAAGGTTGTAACTTTCACCGGCGTATAAAATGCCATCTTCATCATTTTCTTTTCTATTTGTGGTATCTGGCTGTGAAAAAGCAATGCCTGACAATGCAGGGTATTTATCATTGGTGAAACTATGGCTGGCAATGTGCACATATTTATAATTACCTACATTATTTTTAAAGTTTTCTTCAGTGGCTTCTTTATGCAAATAACCTTCTGCTTTTCCATCCTTTTTATTAAACAGTTTTAGAATCGATTTAATCTCTTTCTCCGAATTTGGCAAAGCATTAAAATGATTAAAGTCTGTACTTACCGAACGGGTTGCCACATCTGTTTGCGTAGTATCTGCAATCCACTCGTTGGAAAGAATAGTTCCATTGTTTACCTGAGGATCAAAAACAGGTGCAAAACCAATAAAACTATTGCTGGCCACACTTTTTCGTTCTTTTGTTTTACTATTTAACCAAAGAGTCGCTGAATGGTGGTAATTAATTGCGTAGCTTTTAATTAAATAATCAGGCTGTGCTAAATCTTCCCCTTTTTTACACAATGTTTCAAAAGGTACATAGTACAGTTTTTCATCAGGTAGAATAACTAGCTTATTTTTGCCTTCAATTAAACCTTCAACCGGGGCAATTAAATAATTGTAAAGCTTTTTGCTAGCTTGCAATTCACCTTTGGTAAAATCAAATTCAATATCAATGCGGTAATCAATCAACTGTTGATTAAACAAACTGTCAGTTTTAACTACTTTGTATACTAAGCTATCCCGTGTAACTGCGGCAATAAAAAGCGAAGTATCTGCAACAAAATAATTAAGCAAAGTGGTATTGTTATCCAATTGTTGTTGCAATTCATCGATGCTTGCTACTTTTTGTTGGTATTTTAGTTCATAGTAATCAGGATATTTAGAGTTATATAAAACCATTAAGCTATCATAACTTCTTGTTAGGTTAAATAACTCATCTTGTAAATCTTGAACAAACAGGGTGTCATAGTTCTCTTGCTTAGCCTTGGCTTTTTGTAATTCAGTTTCCAGTTTTTTTCTATTATCAAGTATCTTTTTCTCTTTTTTTAATAATGAGTCATTAATGTTTGAAGAAATCTTTATTTGTCGCTCATTTAAGAAAGCCCATAGTAAAGTGGATTTCGACTTCTCAAGATAATCAAATGGCTTGTTTTGCAACTGCTTATTTGAATTCGCCTGTCTAATAGAGGTGTTTATTGCATCACTAAATATTTCTCTGGTTTCCTGACTAAATAGTATTTGAGTGCTTTCAATATCCAAATCATTCCTTATTTTGTTTATTAATTTGTAGGTATCATCATAAGATTTAATTGATAAATCTAAATATTTATTAGATTCATCTGAGTTTAAGGAAATAGCATTAAAAGCTCTAGCTTTGTCATAAAAACTATATAGTAACTCTCTTGAGTTTAATACGTCAAAGCTGGCTGGGTTATTTTCCACTGTTGTATCATTAAAAGTGATGTGATTTGATAAAATTGCTTTTTGATGGTAATTTAATGCCTCATTATACTTTTTTTGGTGATAATAATTAAAGCCAATTTCATCATAGATGGTTGCTATAAATGGATGTTTATTGCCAAATATATTCTTATAAATTTCTAATGCTGTAAAATAGTTATCAATAGCATTCTTAAAGTCACCTTTTTTTTCATAAAGCATGCCAATGCCATAATAAACAAGAGCAATTCCATGATGGTTCTTTCCATAGTGTTCTATACCAATACTCATTGCTTTATTAAAATAACTTAATGCTTCATCATATTTTTGGAGAGAAGTCAAAATATTACCAATATTATTGTAGGTCGAAGCTAAACTAAAATGTGATGCACCATAGATTTTCTCTTTAATTTCAGCTGCTTTTTTATAATAAGTTAGTGCTTTGCTAAATTGTTTCTTATGTCGGTAATAGATACCCATATTATTATAGCATTTGGCAGTTTCAGGGTGAATTTTTCCGTATACCTGGATGCTAATATTTAGTGCCTGCTCATTAAATTCTATGGCTTTATCAAATTCACCTTTTTTATAATAAACCACCCCAATATTCATATAATCTCTTGCTACTTCATCGTGTATTTTACCATAAACCTTTTCTTTTATTTTGAGTGATTTTTTCTGAAATTTCAAAGCATTTTCAGAATCGCCTATTTTCCGATACAAAATTCCCAAGTGCAAATAATTACCTGCCACATTAATATGCTCGACTCCATACTCCTTTATATTTATTCTTAAAGCTTCTTGAAAATATGCCAACGCCTTTTCATATTGACTAATAGTTGAATAAACAATTCCTAAATTTAACAAACTTGTTACCAAGTCGATATGATCATTGCCTAAATATTTTTTTTTTGTATTTAGAGATTCTTCACCATATTGTATTGCTTTATTGTAATCGCCTGTAAATATGTAAGCACTACATAAATTGCCCCACAACTTAGCTTTTTTTAAGGTTGTAGTACTATCAGTTCCTGTCAATAGATTTAATGCCTTTTCATAATATTCAATTTCTTTTTGATATTGCCCCATCCTGTTGTAAACAGCCCCAGTTTCATTAAATAGCTCGTACTCTTCATTTTTTTCTTGCTCACTATTACTGGTGAAATAAACATCCATTATATTAATTGCCTTTTCTGCAATACTTTCTGCTTCTTTAAACTTGGATAATTTTATATATACATATGTTGCCTGCCGAATATTCCTTACATAATCAACCCATTCTTTTCTTTCATTATAAGATTCGGCAGCTCTTAAAAAGTAATAAACAGCACTATCAAGTTTTGACTCCTTTTCCAGCATTTCAGCTTTTTTCTCAAAACGCAAAGCATCGGAATTTTCTTGTGAGATTAAAATGCAAATGTTCGCAAAAAAAATAAAATAAAATAAAACGGTTAATCTTTTCATAATAAGTTGTTTGTGTTTTTTAATTGAGCGTTTTTATTCATGATACCCTGTCACTCATTTAGGGTACTAAAATACACCTTTTAAGGTATTGGGTAATAGGTGCGCAAGGTATAATTTTGAACTGGAATTTCAACATTGAAACATTGATAATTATTATTTGAAAGAAATGATATTGATATATGGTAGAGCCAACTAGTTACCTTCTTTACAAATTATTGGAATTAAATTCAATCAAAGTAGACAGAGCAGAATTGGATTTTCAATACCAAAGTCATCCTTCATATCCAAGCTTGCATTCAATTACAGGAGTTTTGAATCATTTTAATATTGATAATTTAGCAATTGAGGTGCCAACAAATGAAGAAACCCTGGATGAATTACCAGGTTCATTTATTGCCCATACAAAAGATGTGGAAGGTGAACATTTTGTTTTGGTGAATCAATCGGGTATTAGTATTGAGTTGGTTTTTAATAAAGGATTAAAGAAAAATATAACCAAAGAAGCTTTCCTACGATCTTGGACAGGGATTATGGTAGCGGTCGAAAAACCAGAAGATTTCATTCAGAGTAAAGAACAACGGTTTTATATCAAAGCTATTTATATTACCGGAGCCATAATTGCACTGCTTATCCTTTTTCAAAATGGTATTAGCAGGTTCGGGCTTGTTCATTTGTTAATTGCTGCAGTAGGTGTAATAATAAGTGTAGTAATTGTACAACATGAATTGGGGGTGCATTCTGTGGTTATTGATAAATTTTGTTCTGGTAGCAATGAAAAAAGTAGTTGTGATGATGTTTTAAATTCCAAAGGCGCTACGGTTATTGGAAATATTAAATTTAGTGATATAGGTTTGGTTTATTTCGTTGGTGTTGTATTATCGTGGTTTTTGTTGTCGTTTATTAAAAGCCCAAATGCAAATTTGTTATTTGCACTTTCATTAGCTGCCATGCCGTTTACTGTTTATTCTCTTATTTATCAGCGGTTTGTTGTAAAAAAATGGTGCCCATTATGTTTAAGTACATTGATTGTTTTGTGGGCACATGGAGCGAGTCTGTTTTTATACAAATTAGATAATAGCTTCTATCAACTGAATTCAAACAGTATTTTAGCCATTATTTTTAGTTTTATCATAGTTGGTCTATTATGGACTTACCTGTATCCTATGTTAAAATCGGATCATGAGCATAAAAAGCTAAAAATAGAACATAACAGGTTTAAAAATAATTTTGAATTATTTCATGCTTTACTATCAACCCAACCAACTTATAATGTAGGCATTAATAATAAACATGAAATTATTCTGGGCAATAAAAGTTCTGATTCTTTGCTGAAAATTGTACTGGTAACCAATCCGTTGTGTAGCCATTGTATAGATGCCTACCACGCTATTGAACCACTATTGAAATTAAATAATAAGGATGTACAAATCTGCATTCGCTTTAATGTGAATATTAATGATATGGAAGGGGACGCTCCAAAAATAGCTTTGACATTAATTAATATTTATCATTCAGAAAAATCATTAATTGCAGCTGCATTGCAAGAACTTCATTCTTCTACGACTTCAAGAACAGACTGGCTCAATAAGTGGGGAGCATATTATAACAATAACTATATTGATGTATTGAAAGATGAGAAACGTTGGTGTGTAAGGAGTGATATTAATTTTACGCCAATGTTTTTAATTAATGGGAAATCCTATCCGAAGGAATATAATCGGGACGACATAAGATTATTCTTTGAAGAATTAATTGAGTATGAAAAAGAAACGACATTAGAAGTACAAAATATTTAAAATTTTATTGCGCAATAATAGGTCAAAATCCTGATGACCTAAAATGTTCAGGAGTTATTTTTATCCATAAAATTTATTATAATGAAAAATCTAAAAAAATTCAAACAGTTAAGTAAAAAAGAGCAAAAAGAAGTTAAAGGTGGCTATTACGAAGCTCCTGGATGTGGAGATCCTTGTCCACGTGGGTGGAAATGTAATATGACAACCGGACGTTGTGTTCTAATTAATCAATAAAGAATTAAATAGCTACAACGCGAAATGAAAAATTGGTATCAATTTAAGTAAATATATCAAATTTGATAATTCAGAGATTTGGACTGTATCAAAACTACTTTTTGTAGTTATACCTCTGGTACAGGTATACAAAAAAACTTTTGTGGTTCAGGTTTAGCTTAAGCTACCTGAACCTTTTATGGTAGCAAATTGTGTCTGCTATAATTGCGTAGCCTCCAAAGTAGAAGTTTTGCTTAAAAGAATATATCCTGGTAAGTAGTAACAGCCTCCTATTGCCCCTTAATATTAATATGCACCAACTCATTATTCCCATCAACAAAGGTTTTATACCTTTCAGGATAATATGCACCTTCACTATTTTTAATCCAGGCAATTAATTCAATAGTAAAAAATTCGCTATGTTGGTTGCCAACCATTGAAACCACAAAAACAGTATCAGTTCTTGGTTCTGTTTCGGCATTGGCATATTCAAAGAATTTATCGGGCAATGGTGGTAATTTCGAAAAATCGTATCGATTGTTGTTACCACTATTTGCAAATTGATTGTTTTGTAATTTGTAACTCAGGTCAGATGAGCTTTGGTCTCCCAGTTTAAATAACAGGTAGGCAATGGAGCCTTCTGTTGCTGTATTGGTTTCATTAAAAAAAGTGGTCTTTTCCTTTTCTTTATCCTTATTGGTCTCAAAATAGATGTTTAAGAAACGTTTATTGCCTTTTAAAACACCATCAAACTGAAAATGAAAATACTCTGTTTCATTTTGGGTTAAAGTCCCGGCAAATTTCCCTTTGTACAAAGTTTCAAGGTTTTCATTTTTGTAAAACTCGTTTTTTATCGATTTATCTTGCATGGTGTTTTGTGCTTTAGTTATCCCCTGAAAAGCTAATGCCAATATTATTGAAGCAATTGTTAATTTAACCATTTTAAAATATTTGTAGGTGCAGGTTCGATAAACAAAACTATTTAACCGGTCCTTTTGTTAGTAACAAATAAATAAACTGAATGAATAAAAATATTGCGTAAAAAACAGCTGCAATCAATTGAATGGCTGCAGTTACAATGTCAGCAATAGCAATCAGTATATGTTTAAAAACGCCTTGTTGTACCCCTGTTAACCGTAGCATCTGATTAAAAGAACGGCAGTGTTAGGCGTTGCGTCATCGCAACGTTTAATCTAAACCAAGGCATCTTGCCTGTATGTACCCCCCCGGATGGTGCGAGCATGTAGTTCCGCCGCTGGTGCGAGATTTCCCCTGCTGGCGCGAGATTTTATCTCGTGTTCCATCGTAAAACATATAAAGAGCTTGGTGTTATGCCAGGCTTTTACATTTGTATTCAGACAGAATAGGGTTGTTAAATTGTAGTTTTTACTAAATTTAATCAACCTTGGGAAATGAGATATTGATGGCTTAGTTGGACTTTTAAAGCGGTTACTAAGGATTGAGAAAGAAACCTGTCAAGTTTGAAGGCAGGTGGTATTGTAAGCGCGGAAGTAATTATTCCAATTCCTAAAAGTGACTTTTTTGAGCTTTTCTTGTATTGTTTGTTTTTAGTTGAAACTAATAAGTCTTAATTCTCAAAAAAGCTTGTTAAAAAAGATCGCGACTATATAGCGGTAAGGATCTTATCTATATAGCGGTCGGGATCATGATCGTGTAGCGGTCGGGATCATGTCTATGTAGCGAGAAGGATCTTGATTTTCTAAACTAGGGTCAAGTTAATTTTTGCTTTGGGAAAAAGGTAGTTGTACTTTCAAAAAGAATTATTACTTTAAACATCTAAAAAAAACTTAATAGACTAACTATGCTTTTACTTACCAAACTTGGAAGCCTGGATTATCTGGGTATAATTTTATTGATTGTAGTGGCAGCAATCATAGTTGTTGACATTATTCTTTACACAAACAGTACTGATAATGATACCATTAGCCATATCATCAAAACCTGGGTGAATGGAAGGGCCTTCTTTCTTATCTTTTTATGGGGCGCACTGGCCGGGAGGTTTTTCCTAAGCAAAACAGACAATGATGTTCCACAAGATATTAGCGGGGCAGTTATTGTTTTAGGAATTGCAATTGTGTTGTTTGTAGTTGGGAAATCATTAAAAAAATTACCAATAAGCCTGTTGCCAAAAGTTCTGCTATTCACAGGCGGATGCGCCATCGGGCATTTTTTCTGGTCATTAAGCTAAAACAAAACAGAACCCTGAAGCCAAAGGGTAATCCTATATCTCAACCTTAATCTCAATCTTTTTATGAAAGCCATTAAAACAATAGCAATAATTGCAAAAACTCTTCAGGAAAGCAAAAGTATTAACAAAGTAATAAGGTTTACGCAAATTTTTGTAATTGCAATTACGCTGGTACTGGTTTTTCTCGATGTGTTTTTATATTCCTCTGGCGAAACCACTATTAGCCAGTACTTTAATGAACTTGCCTATGGCAATTGGTTTGTTTTTAGCTTTTTATGGGGCGTATTGGCTTCACATATGTTTTTTACACGGGAATCAAGAGCTATTAACAGCGAATTGGTAGCAATCATTACCATTGTAGTTCTTTCTGTTCTGATTTATTTTTCACACTATTTTATTAATGGAGATTCATTGATCACCCAATTGGTATTTTTAACTTTGGGAGCTATTGCGGGGTATTTAATATGGCCGCAAACTTTTGATAAGAGAGGGAAAGTAGAAAGTAATAAGTGAAGAGGTGGAACATTAATACAATTATGCTGTATTTTGCACCTTAGTGAGCAACCGTTCTAAAAATGTTTACCTTCCTGAGCGAAGCTAGTAAAAGTAATTTGCGGTTGGAATAAACTTCTGTAGAATCAAAAAATTAAAGTTCAGTATCAATCGTATCTTCAATCTTTTTTCTTGTTGCTGATTGCAGGTTTGCGATATGGTGATAGCAGACTTTAGATTGAGAACTGCAAACTGATTGCTGCACACTAAAAACCAAAATCTCAAC
This sequence comes from Bacteroidales bacterium, assembly GCA_050296515.1. Taxonomy (GTDB): domain Bacteria; phylum Bacteroidota; class Bacteroidia; order Bacteroidales; family NBLH01; genus NBLH01. Next base: position 39,024 of record JBNKRJ010000108.1, read on the forward strand.
CTGAACCTTTTATCTTGTTGTTGGCTATTGGCTTTTCAATCTTAATTCGTAACAATTATTTAAATTAATACCTCTGAATGACCTCTTTTGGCTTATTTCTTGTTTAGATTTTTGTTCACAATGCATAACTTTAATTTTATCACTTATGAACAACAATTTAACGACCCCCAATATCCGAATTTTTGTTTTTGGGACCCTCAGAAAAGGAGGGAGGCTTGATTTTTACATGGAAGGCTCACAGTTTCATGGTATGTATTACACCAAAGGTCAACTGATGAAATCAGAAATGGGAAGCGCATACATTGAATTTAAATACGATGATGCTTACACCATTGGCGAGCTATATACCGTTAATTTCTATTGTCTGCAACGAATCAATCACCTTGAGAGTGTTTCTGGTGAGTTCCCAACTGGTTATGATATTGATCTGTTGCCTGTTTGGCCTTATAATTCGAAAGAATCGATTGATTTTGACCAAAGCAAAAAAGAATTGGCTCTGTTTTATCGTAGACGAAGCGAACCTGTGAAAATTCATTCGGGTGATTGGATTAACCGTACAACCCCAATCCGCGAAATTGAAAAGTACCTGGTTGGTGAGCGTGCTAAAGTAGTTTCGGAAAACAATATACTAGAACATATAATTGACTATTTAAATTTTCGTAAATAATTAGTGTTGAGCTGTATTTACCTGTCAGGTTTCTTCGTTAAAAGCATTACAAACAACAGCTGGTATAGTATGAGTGCAAACCTGACAGGTTTTTTATGAGTCTTTCAATGCTGACTTGCATTATTTATAAATGAGTCGCTTTAAATCCAGATTATTAAACATATTATTTTGGTCGGTTGTATCAGCTGCTTTTATAGGACCAGGAACGGTTACTACTGCAACTAAAGCCGGAGCAAATTTCCAGTTTGATTTATTGTGGGCATTGGTTTTTTCAACCTTTGCATGTTTACTATTGCAGGAAGCCAGCGCAAGAATCACAATTAATTCCGGGTTAAATCTGGGGCAGGCCATTGCTAAACAATTCGAAGGTCGCTCAACCAGAATGTTAGCTTTAATGCTGGTAATTGGTGCAATTGTTTTAGGCTCAGCAGCATATGAAACAGGTAATATATTGGGTTCAATTGCAGGCCTTTCATTAATCTTTGACGTTTCTGAAGATGTTATGGTCATAGGAATTGGAATTCTTGCTTTTTTGGCACTTAGTCTCAAATCAATTCCTTTGATAGCACGAATAATGGGTGGGATTGTTTTTTTAATGGGATTGGCTTTTTTTACAACAGCCATCCAACTGGGGCCATCAATTCCAGCCATAATAAAAGGAAGCGTTATTCCATCAATTCCTAATACCGAAGGAGCGGGCTTATTGATTCTTGGCTTAATAGGAACTACTGTTGTTCCTTACGATTTATTTTTAGGCTCAGGAGTCCTTGATAAAAAGCAAGCCATTGGCGAAATGCGGTTTGGATTATCTGTGGCGGTTATCCTGGGAGGAATTATTTCCATGGCAATTATGACTGTAGGAACTGTTATAACCACAGAATTTAAAGATTATTCGGTATTATCACAAGCATTAACTTATAATATTGGCCCTTATGCAGTATATGTATTTGGTTTTGGAATGTTTGCTGCTGGATTTTCATCAGCAATCACAGCGCCTTTAGCCTCAGCTATTACTGCACGGAGCCTTTTTGATACGAAATCTAATCCAAAATGGAAAACAAAGGGTTTATATTTCAGGTTGATCTATTTAGGAGTCTTATTAGTTGGTTTAATTTTTGGGTTGGCTGATGTAAAACCAATTCCGGCAATTATTCTTGCGCAGGCATTGAATGGATTGATATTACCGTTTGTAAGTATCTTTTTAATATATGTAATAAACGATCCCCTTTTAATGGGGGAAAACAATACCAACAAATGGTATTCAAATGTTTTGATGGCGTTAGTAATTTGGGTAACTTTAATTATTGGAACAATTAATATCATACGAGCTATTAGAAAAGCTACTGGAAATCAGGATTTACTGGGAGATGATGTGGTGGTAGTTATAGCAATTATTAGTTTTGTTATAAGTGGCGGCATCCTTCTTGCTATAAGAAAATTTAAGAAGCAAAGAATAAGATTAATTATACAGGAGGATGACTTCTTCGATTTAAAAATAAATGAGTATATTAACTAATTCTTTATATTTTTACGCATTTTTGAATTAACTGAGAGTTGTAGATTATATGGGCATAAGCGGATTTTTCATAAAATCATTTGGATTAAAACAGGAAGAAGGGGTGAAGTTTACCCTCTTATTTTTCCATTCTTTCTTTTTAGGTCTGTTTATAGCCTTTTATTTTGGTCCTGCCAACGCCGAGTTTCTTCAGTATCACAGTGAACGTTTACCAATTGCTTATATTATTTCTGGTGCCGCAGGCTATTTAATCTCATTTATATATTCCGCACTGCAAAAAAAAGTAAACAATAAGAGCTTGTTTATGGGGGCGGTGATTTTTATGTTTGTGGTTACTCTCGCATCAAGAATTGCACAGCCTTTTGTTGACCCAAAAATTTTAAGCTTTTTTGTGTTTGTTTGGGCGTGGCCATTTATCTCACTGGTAGGAATTGTTTCAGGAGGTTTAGCATTACAGTTTTTAAATCTTATACAGGTAAAAAGGCTGTACGGGTTAATGAATATGGGTAGCGTGATTGCTTCAATATTAGGTTATTTAACTACTCCTGTATTATTAACTTTTATCGGACACTCTTACGACCTGTTTTTTGTTGGTGATGCCGGATTAATTGCTGCTGTTTTTATCTTGATTATGTTATATAAAACGCTTGTTGGAACTTCACAGAAAGATGTAGTTAAACAAGCATCTAAAACAAATACAAAGTTCTCAGAGCTAATTAAGGATAAGTACTTTGTTCTGATATTTGCCTCTGCAACACTTTCAATGATAGCTATTTATGTGGTTGACTTTGGATTTTTATCAAGTGCAAAAGAGTTTTTTAGCGATTCGGTGCTTACTTATATTTCATTTGTATATGGGGGTTTAAAAATTGGCGAATTACTAATTTCTTATTTCTCCAGCCGACTTTTAAGTAAGTACGGGGTTAAATTAGGACTAACAATATTACCACTTTCTATCACTCTGATTGTATTAATCTCATCTGTAGTAGGGTTAACAGTTGGTGTTTCCACAATATTATTCCTTGCTTTAATGACTTTGAACAAGTCAATGGAACGTATACTACGTCGTGGGTTGGATGATCCTGCTTTCAATATTTTATACCAGCCACTTCCTGCCAGTCAAAAAATGGTGGTTCAAACCAAAGTTGGAATGGTAATGCAGGGGGCTATTGCATTCGGTGGAGGCTTTTTATTATTGTTAAACCTTGCGTTAAAAGGGGCGGATGGTTATCACCTTGAATGGTATCCTCTACTGATATTGCCAATATTATTTGTATGGGTGTTCATTGCCAGACGTTTATACCTGGCATATAAAGGACAACTTCGACAGATTCTTATTGATATTGGCAGAAAGAAAAAAAGAGATTCTTCAAGGTATTCATATGGTAGCGAATTTTTGACCAAGAAGTTCAAAATGTTCAATGAGAATGTGGTAGAAATGAGTGTTAGTTTACTCTCTGAGACTAATCCCAGGGTAATGGAGCCCTATGCTTCTTCGCTGTTGAATATGCGCAATAGCAGTATCAAAATAGCTATTTTAAGTAAAATTGATGCTTCGTGGCGTACAAGGATATTGGATACGGTTAAAAAAATCTATATTTCTGATAAATCGGAGCACATCAGGCAGCTTGCCTTAAAGGTCAAAAACATATTGGATTATAATGTTGTTCCGAAAGAGATTGACGACAAGGAACTTACAAGATTAAAGAAATCAAAAACCTTTGAGGATAAACTTTTCCTGGAAAAACTATTGATTAAAGGAGTCATTCCATTTGATGAAAAGCTGGTTCTAAATCTGTTAAATGATGATGATAAAACAATTAAAACAGCAGCAATCAATTTGGCTAGTAAAAGCAAATCAAATTTATTGATTGATAAGTTAGTAGAATATTTACATTCAGATGAATATTATCACATCTGTGGTGAAGCACTGCTTGAAACCGGAGATAAAGTATTAGGAAATTTAGAGAACTTTTTTAAGAAAGGTGCCAATCCTAAAATTCTTCTTCGCCTTATTGAGATACTTGCAAAAATTGGATCTTCGAGAGCAAAATCAATTCTGGTTAATCATATTAATTATCCAAATAGAAAAGTTCAGCACGAAATTATTTCAGCACTGTATTTTTGTAAGTTCCAGGCTGATAATAAAGAGTTGCCTATAATAAAAGAAAAATTGGAAGCTGTTATTGGTAATATTCTTTGGATTTATGCTTGTATATTAGATATTGAAACAGAGCGAAATACACTAAAGTTGATGCAGGCAGTTGATATGGAGCGCGAGCTTAATTTTGAGTTGCTGTTTAAATTGCTCAGTTTTATGTACGAGCCAAGGATTATCAATTTGATTCGAAAAAACATTATTGGTAAGAATACAATTTTTGCCATTGAGATTGTTGATAATTTCATTAATCAGGAAATTAAGCAATTGATTATTCCGTTGTTTGACGACATTTCTGTGAGCCAGAAAATCAGGAAGTTAAGCTATTTATACCCACAGAAGAAAAAGAATTTCTACAGCCGGTTAAACGAAATAATTACCCAGGATTTTGATAAAGTTGGGCCCTGGACAATTTCGAAAGCGATAGAGTTAATCGGAAAAATTCATAGTAAAAAAAGAGCCTCCCAGGAAGAAGAAGATAAATCGAGAAGCTACGATGATATTGAAATATGGACAAAAGAAAAAGTAGAGAAGCAGCTTTATAGAATCCGGCGTAGTGAAATGCCCGATGAGGTGTTTGTTTGTTTATTTCATTCTGATGAGCTTGTTTATTCAACTGCAGCCCGTGTAATTTATGAAGAAAATCCAATTAAGTGTAGTGATTACCTGGAGAGGATGTCGGAAAAGAAAAAGGAACTGCTGGAGGACTTATCGAGAAATGGTAACATGCTGGCTGATAGAATTAAAGTGCTGAAAAAACACCCTCTTTTCTTTAGGGTACCAGAAAATTATTTAGCTGAATTAGCCAAGCTGATTAGAATTGTAACATTAGAGGCCGGAGAAGAATTGGACATAGTGAAAAAGGATGGCAGTAATAATGTGATAATTCTTGTTAAAGGAGAACTTGAAGGACCTGACTTTGATAACAAGCCAGTTAAATTTGAGAAAAACTACATCATTACCCATGGAATAAATTTGCATCAGTCAATACAAAAGTTGAAATCAACAACTGCAACCACCGCAATTGTAATCGATCGCTTTGATTATTTCAACGAAATGCTTGATGAAACTGATATCATACAACATATTTTTGATGATATCCCAACTGATGACGATTAAAAATTTTAATCACATTTATTTAACCTCTTTGTTGATAATTTAATTATTAGTATTTTAGAAAACCTTAATCTAACTACTTAACTAATAATTATTTTGATGCAAGAGACCCGCATTTTTGATTTGCTGGATAGGTGCAATGGCGTATTTTCAAATAAAAGTAATGTTTTTGGAGCCAAGGAGGAAGGCACATGGAGAACATACGGCACCAAAGAGTATATTAAATATGCTAATTATTTTAGTTTTGGGCTGCTTGAAATGGGCTTCAATATTGGTGATAAGATTGCTACTATTTCAAACAACCGGCCTGAATGGAACTTTGCCGACATGGGTATGCTGCAGATAGGAGCAGTGCATGTACCTGTTTATCCAAGCATTAGCGACAATGAATACAAATTTATTCTGGCACACTCAGAAGCCAGAATTGTAATAGTTTCTGATAAAGAACTTTATTTGAGGCTGAAAGAAATTGTAAAATCAGTTGCAAGTGTTGAGGCATTGTACACTTTTGATAAAATTGGCGGGGCCAGGCATTGGACAGAAATTATTGAAAAGGGAAAGAACCTTGATGATGAAGTTTATTTAAAAAGAGTTCAGGATATCAAAGCACGTATTTCAAAGGATGATCTTGCTACTGTAATTTATACTTCAGGAACTACAGGTATGCCAAAGGGGGTGATGTTATCACATTGGAATTTTATGTACCAGGTGCAGGAAATTAAAAAAATTATAACTATTGACCACAGACATCGCATTCTTAGCTTTTTGCCTCTTTGCCATGTACTTGAAAGAATAGGTGGTTATGTTTTCCAATATATGGGGATATCAATTTACTATGCCGAAAGTACCGATACAATTGCAGATAATGTAAAGGAAATTAAACCTGATGGTTTTGTTACTGTTCCACGACTTCTCGAAAGAGTGTTTGACAAAATTATCGCTAAAGGAAAAGAATTAAGTCCTGTAAAAAAGAGTTTGTTTTTCTGGGCTGTTAACCTGGGTTTTAACTATAACGAAAAAGGGAACAGTTTTTATTACAATTTACGATTGAAAATAGCTGATTTGCTGATTTTTAAGAAATGGCGAGAAGCTTTAGGCAATAATATAAAGTTGATAATTTCAGGAGGTGCTGCCTTGCAACCACGATTAGCCAGAATATTTTGGGCTGCAAAAATTCCTGTGCAGGAAGGATATGGCTTATCAGAAACTGCTCCAGTGATTTGTGTAAACCGGGAAAAATTTCCAGGATTGAATATTGGTACTGTTGGCCCCAAACTAGGTGAAGAGCAGGAGGTAAAAATTGCAGAAGACGGTGAAATTTTATTTAGGGGACCAAATTTAATGCTTGGATATTTTAAGGATAAAGAAAAAACTGCAACAGTAATTGATGAAGAAGGTTGGTTTCATACAGGTGATATTGGTGAAATAGTTGATGGGCAGTGTTTAAAAATTACTGACAGAAAGAAGGAAATGTTTAAACTTTCAACTGGTAAATATGTGGCTCCACAGCCAGTAGAAAACGTTTTTAAAGAATCAATTTTTATTGAGCAGATAATGGTGGTAGGAGCAGGAGAAAAGTTTGCTGCGGCCTTAATTTCTCCAAACTTTGAGTTTTTGCATGATTGGTGCCATGTGAAAAAAATACGCTACAGAGAAAATAAGGATCTGGTTCAAATTCCTGAGGTTATAGAGAGATACCAGGAGGAGGTTGATAAGTACAACCAACGATTCGGTAAAACTGAGCAAATCAAAAAATTTAGGCTGGTCTGTGAAGAATGGACACCTGAGAATGGTGAGCTTTCACCAACGCTTAAACTTAAAAGACGATTTGTTAAAGAAAAGTATAAACATCGTTTGTTAGAATTGTATCCAAACTCAGAGCTCGTGCCTGGCGAGGAATGATATTTAGAACAATTGGGGACTTTCTTAAATGGTTCATATTTGTTGGGTATATAAAGATTGTCGAAACAAATAAGTTGTTGTTAATCAATTTACACTTTGGCAAGTTCAATGTTCAAATTTAGTTTTGAACGTCAATGTTGTATTTTGCCAAATCTTATTTGATTTAACAATTAGTCTGCCGGTTCTGCCATACTAAAGCCTCCTTATTGTGCAGGTTTATTGAAAGTTGATTGGTGCTTTATAGCTGCAAAATAGCTGCTTAAATGGATGTGCGTTTGCTGTCAAAGTTTGAAATGCCCAAAAGCATATAGGTATTGAAGTAGTCCGGAAAGTAGTTGAGGTTTTTCCAAATAAACCTGTGCTTATTGGAAATAAGAAGAAACATTTATAGGTGGCTTATTTTCATTGTGAGCAATGTAATTTGCACAAAGTTAATCACTTATAGCATCAATCAAAAGATTTAAAATGTAGGAATAAATAAAATAGTATGGGTGTGCTTTAATATTTCTGCCTTAAATTTGACTAATGGAAACCAGACTTATTTTATAAGTTGAAAGTGCATATTTCTTAATTTTATACTCGTTAAAGTTTTGTTAATTAATGTATTATGATAACTTTTTTTAGCAGTTAACTAACAGAAACTTAATTTAATAATAAAATTACTACCTGTAACCAATTAACGTAAAATGAAGTACCCAGATATAAAAACTGCTTACAATAATATTAAAAGTGAAATCTATTTCACAAAAGCACTTTATTCAAATGAGCTGAGTAAAAGAGTTGATTCTGATGTGTTTTTGAAGCTTGAGAATAAACAATTAACCGGATCATTTAAAATAAGAGGAGCCTTAAACAAACTTAAGGTTTTGCTCCAAAGTTATCCTGATATTAAAAAAGTTGTAACTGCATCAACTGGAAATCATGCGGCTGCAGTTTCATACTCTGCATGGAAACTCGGTTTAAAAGAAATAATTTTTGCTCCAAACTCTATTAGTGAATCAAAAAAGTATAATTTAAAGAGGCAAAATATTGATTTACGACTCTACGGGAATCAGAGTGTTGAAGCAGAGGTATATGCCAGACAGTTTGCTAAAGAAAATAAACTTTCGTTTGTTCATCCATACAATGATTTGGATATAATTGCAGGACAAGGGACAATTGCCCTTGAGTTAATGCAACAAGTTGATAGGTTTGATGCGGTTTATGTTCCTATTGGTGGAGGGGGATTAATTTCAGGAATTGCTTATTATTTAAAATCAATTAAGCCTGAAATAGAGATTATTGGCTGTCAGCCGCAGAATGCCTCAGAGATGTATGATTCGATTAAAAAGGGAAAAATTGTTGAGCCTTCAACTATTGAAACAATTGCCGATGGAACAGCCGGCGGCCTTGATCCTGATACCATTACCTTAGATTTTTGTAAAAAGTATGTTGACGAGGTAGTTCTTGTTTCCGAGGATGAAATTTCTGAAGCAGTTTATCTGATTTATAAATTTCAAAAAATGAAAGTGGAACCTGCAGCAGCTTTATCAGTTGCATCTGTTTTAAAACACAGCAAGGGTATTGGACCAAAAAAGAATATTGCAATTATCAGTGGTAGCAAGATTAGTGATGAGCGATTTAATAAAATCATTAGTAAATTTAGTAACTGAATTCAGTCCCGAAAAAAATCCTTGCTGTATCAAAGCTGTTATTTCCTTTACTTACATTAGGCTTATCTTAAATTTATAATTGTCTTGATTCGGCTTGAATTGAGCATGTTTTCGATACAATTTGTATAATTTTCTTAAAAATAAGTATTGATAAAACAATTTTTAATTTGTACTTTTAGCTAAGGGTAACAGTTCAATAAATTTTGGTTTTTAATCATCACTCAATCTCTTTTCAGATGGTTTAGTAGGGAAAGCAAAAGGAGTTTGAATCAAATATTCGGAGGCATATTATGGCAACTCAAAAAAAGAAAATTCCTGAAGCACCAAAAAACACTTTAGATTTTCATGTTTCACAAGTAATTTCAGGTAAACGTAAATTTGAAAACGTTTTCCAGTCAATTAGTAGAATGATACTTGGCGATTCGAAAAAGATTAGCAGAACGACAGTAAATGGGCGTTCAACCTATGATTTTAAGGTCTTTCGGCAAGAGGGCAAACATATTATCGGAATGTTTGATGAAATCAACAGTTTTGTTTCTTTTGTTAAAGATGCAGCTGAAGGCGGTTCATCTGCCGAAATGGCTTTTGTTCTGATTGGCGAACCAGGAAATGGGAAAACCTTTTTCGTCGATTACCTAAGTAAATTATACAGGGGGTTTATTGCTCAGGAAGAAAACCGGAGATATACTTTCAGGTTCAATAACTTAGATAAGCTGGGTGGATATGGTAGTATAAAATCAATTGAATCTCAAACTTTTGAAGATCCAATGATTCTGGCCATGAACCTCAGTCTGGATGAAGGGGAAAACCATTATTACTTAAAAACCCTGGGTGCTGATAAAAACAAAACTGATCTTTTTTATAAAAATTATCGACCTCTTGGAGCATGCAGTGATTTTATTTTGAGCGAAATAAAAGAATATTGTAATTACGATTACGAGAAAATAAAAGATTTTATTGAAGTAATACCTGTTCCTTTAAGTGAATCAAGAGGAACTTTAACAGGAAAATATGCCGCCAAAGATAAAATCACTTCTTCGGCTGTAGATTTGCTTGGAGAAGAGTCTATTACAAGGTTGCTTCATATTTCAGATACAGCAAATCCTTATCGGTTCGATTTACGGCGTGGTGCTTTAGCCAGGGTGGCTGGTGGTGGAATTCATTTTGCCGATGAAATTTTCAAAAACAAACGAGATTTAGTTCAGGTTTACCTTGGTGTAATTCAGAACAGAACTATTGAAATGGAAGGTTTTAAGTGGCCTATTGATACCTTAATTATTGCAACAAGTAACAATTCAGAGTTTGCACGTTTCTTGGAAGAAAAAGAAGAAGCTCCGATTATTGACCGTTGCAGGGTGACTTACATGGCACACAACACAAATTATCGCTTGCAACAAGAACTTACCAAGTATTCAATTGGTAGTAGGGAAAAAACAACCTTTTCAAGTGAAAAACTCCATATTGATCCGAATCTTAATTATGCTGTTTCTGCATCTGTTACTTTATCGAGAATGCCATACTCTGATAAGTTAACACCTATTGAAATGATGAAACTATCTGCTGGTGAGGTGGCCGGCGAAAAGAGTATTAAAACATTAACGGAAGTAATTAATGAACTAAACATTGATCCGGATATCACCAAACGCTTTGGCCAAAAAGGATTAGGACATAGAAACTTAGGTCGTTCTATTCAGATTTTATTGGAACGCTCCGAAACTCAGGAAGGTAAATGTATGTATGCGGGTGATGTTTTTGTGGCTTTGGAGAATGTAATTATTGATTATGTTCATGATTCGAGCGACAGGGAAAAATATTTAAAAGATCTCAAAATTGCTAAAGGTTTGTATCGAAAGCAGGTGATGACAACTATTTTTAATGCATACATGGATGAGCCGGATGCTATTGAGAAAGATGTCTTGAATTACGTAAACATGATTATTGGTGTAGACGCTAAAAATTTAGGGCCTGATAAGATTTGGACATACCGTGATCCTCAAACCAATAAATTAATACCTATTAAAATTGACGAAACCTTCATTAATAGTGTAGAATCACGACTTGGACTGAAAAACCAAGAGCAGAAGCAGAGCTTTAGAACAACGATTTCTAAGATATATGGTCAAAAAATGGTTCAGGATCCTACTTATAACTTTATGGATAACAATGAGTTGGTTAAAGCTGTTACAGACGTGAGACTAAAATCAGATGTGGCAGGAGCTGGAAGTCTGGTTGGGGCTTTATCAAACAGAACAAACGAAGAAAATCAGAAGCTTTTTAATCGAATGATTCAGACCATGACCAAGAAGTTGGGCTATTGCAGCACTTGTGCAATGAAGACCATAGAATACTTCTGTACACAAGAGGATGCTAATTAGTAATGAGAAATTAGAACTTTGTAATTTGAAAGAATTTGAAAAAAAAGTAGCCAGCAGTCATTAGCTAAAAGCCATCAGTCAGATTTAAAAAAACATGCACAAAAAAATACGGAAAATATTACGATTTTGTTTGTCACAGGAAGTTTCTGATAGGCAAAAGGAACTGATGCGTTACGAATTAGGGCTGATGCAGAATGGCTTGCAAACAAATGAGATTGAGAGGAACAAGGCGAAATTGCATGATATTTATGAACCAGGCGATTCAATTTTCCTTCAGGACTTTCGTCCACCACCAGAAAACCCAATAATGGGTTTGCAAACTCTTGAAGAGCTTCTTAAGCGTGACAGTATGCGTGAAAAAGATGGCTTTAGAAGACGTATCTTATTGGGTAAATTTATTCGTCCGGGTGGTGCAAATGGGACCAGGGTTGTGGTCGTTCCTTCTACTACAGAACCCAAGTTTTACCATGATGATTCTATTAGCGAAGATGAGGATGAAGATCAAACTGGTGGTAGTGGTGATGGCGAAGAAGGTGAAGTTATTGGAGAACAACAGGCTGAACCAGAAGAAGGTGAAGGCCAAGGTGCTGGTCAGGGGCAAGGTGCAGAGCATGATATTGGCACAGATGCTTTCGATTTGGGCAAAGTACTTACAGAAGAATTTCAGTTACCTAATTTAAAAGATAAAGGGAAAAAGCGAGCAGTTACAAAATACCAATATGAATTAACGGATAAGAATAGAGGATTTGGACAAATCCTCGACAAAAAAGCAACACTAAAAAAGGTTGTTCAAACCAATATTTTGCTTGGAAGAATAAAGGGTGGCGAAGGTTTTAGACCTGAGGATTTAGTGATTAACCCAAGGGATGAAGTATACCGCATACTATCTAAGGAGAAAGCTTATGAATCGCAGGCTGTTGTATTTTTTGTGAGAGATTATTCTGGCTCAATGCAAGGAAAACCATCTGAAATTGTAACCACACAGCATTTGTTAATTTTTAGCTGGCTGATGTATCAGTATAAAAACAATGTGATAAGCAGGTTTATTTTGCACGATACTGAAGCAAAGGAAGTTGAGGATTTTCAAAATTATTATACACTCCAGGTTGCAGGTGGAACACAGGTAGCACCGGCTTTTGAATTAGTGAATGAGATTGTAGAAAAAGAGCAGCTTGAAAAGGATTACAATATTTACGTGTTTTATGGAACTGATGGTGATGACTGGGATTCAAAAGGAGAGCAAATGTTGCCTGCATTAAAAACGATGCTTGGTTATTCAAACAGAGTGGGCGTAACGGTTGCAAGAAACAACTGGTCTTCAGGCCGTGAAACTACTGTAGAACAGTATATTAACAAGTCAGATCTATTAAAAACAAAATCTGATTTGATAAAGATGGATGCCATGGATGCAAACGAGGGTACAGAAGATAGAATTATTGAAGGAATTAGGAGACTGGTCAGCTAGATATAGAAAACTATTAAGTACAAGGATAATAGTTGCGATTTTGTAGAAACATTGAGAAAAATTGACATTGGAACTAATAAGTCAACATACTAAAAAGATCATGGAAGAATGCAAGGAACGGGCGCTTGATGCCGGTCTTGTGTTTGATAATGAGACTCTTGAGTACATTGTTACTAATAAAAACATGATTGAGCTGTCTCCAAAGGGCATGATTCCAACAATGTATGATTACTGGGTTCATGATGTGGAGATTTTGAAAGAAAAAGGAAAGTATAAATTATACCCTCATAATCCATATGAGACGGTGATAAACACTCGTCCTGCAATTTCTTTTTACAACGATAATAATCCGGATTGGTTAAACATCATGATATTTTATCATGTGCTGGCCCACATCGATTTTTTTCAAAACAATATTCTATTTAAGAATACGTGGGATGATGATTTTGCTGGTCAGGCGTTGGCTGATAAAAGACTGATAGATAAGCTTAGAGCGGAAAAAGGACGCTGGGTAGATTACGTAATTGAGTTCAGTAGGGGAATTAACAACCTGGTTGGCTACTTCAATATTTTGGTTCAAAAAGAATATAAAATAAAGAAAGGACCAATAGATATTATCAACTATTATTTTGATGTTTTTTTACAGGACGAACTTAAAAAACCTGAGCATTTTGTTTTTAATGAAATAAATAGGTATAACAAATACATAGAAAGAAACGCTGAATTAGGAGAGGCTTTATTTCTAAATGAACTTAGAGATAAGTACCCTGAGTTTGAAAAACAATACGAAAAGAAGGTTTCCAATCCGGCCGAGGAGTGTGTTGATGTAATGGAATACATTGTAAAACATTCTCCGTTCTTAAACAAGGAAAAGAACCTGTGGATGAAATCTGTGGTAAATATTGTCAGAAACACGGCATTGTATTTTGCTCCGCAAATTAGGACAAAAACGATTAATGAAGGTTGGGCAAGTTACTGGCACGATGAACTTTTCAGAAGGGATGACAGGATAAAAGGCCATGAAGTTTCATACGCTAAAATCAATGCTGCTGTTACTTCTGTAAGTCGGGTTGGTTTAAATCCTTATGCAATCGGTCTCAGATTGTTTCAATACGTTCATAAAATGGCTGATATGGGACGGCTTAATTACAAGTTTCAGTTTGAAAGTGATATTGAAAAGAGGCAGAAGTTTAATAAGAACCTAAATAAAGGTGAAGAATTTATTTTCAGGATTCGTGAGAACTTTTCAGATTTTAGTTTTATAAACACCTTTGTTGATCAGGATTTTGTAACTGAATACGATTTGTTTGTGGTTGGGAAACGACTCAATCAGCAACGTAAGACGTATGAATATTATGTAAAAAGCCGGAAGGCAGAAGATTACAAAAAAATGTTGATTGATTCTCAATATCATCCGCCATCAATACATGTAGATTTAGAAAAAAGTAACGAATCAAGCCTTTACCTGGTTCATAAATTTGAAAACAAGCAACTGGTGAAGGATTTTATTCCAGATACAATGATTGGGATTGAGTATTTATGGGGTAATCAGGTTCAGTTAGAAACTACTGAGATTTTTAAGAAAACAGTTAATGGTAAAAATGAATTTGAGTATAAAAAAGTACTTTATACAGTAAAAGACAGGAAGGTAGAGAAGAGGCAGTTATAAGAGTGAAACAAAATAAGCGTCAGCTACTTGGAGCAAGGAACAGAAATGAGCTATAAAAGCGAACTACATAAATTAATTGAGGAATTAGAACGAAAGGGCGAAAGACTTGAAGCTTTAATTCGGTTGAGTAAGTCATTAAAAGATGAAGAAAGAAGACTTCCTATGTCTTTTAATGGTTTTTTGAACCTGGCTTCGCGAAAACCTGGTCATGCATTTCGTAATGTTTTTCAGTTGTTCTACGACATGGTGCAGCATTATGTGCATAGAGTAGATGATGGGAAAAATAAGGATGATGAATCGGTTGGGTTTGTTAATTACGATTTTTCTAACTTATTCGAAAAAGATTGCGACGATCCTTTTTTTCCTGACAGGTTGTTTACCAACAGGTTCATGAAATTGGCTGTAGACATCAAACAAGCTTCACAAAACAATAGAATATTTCTGTTTGAAGGCCCACCTGGAAGTGGGAAGAGTACTTTCTTAAATATTTTACTTCGTAAGCTGGAAGAATATACCTTAACACAGGAAGGAAGTATTTACGAAACTCACTGGAGATTGGATATTGAACGTTTAGGTGGGTTCAGGCGTTTTGAACGAGAGCTGCATAAAATTGCCTTGGAAACTGGTGATGCAGACTTGGTAGAAAGACTTATTTCGACCCAGATAGAGGCTGATAAACTTCCAAAAAAATACCTTGAGTTTTCATGTCCGAGTCACGATCATCCTATTTTGCAAATTCCAAAATCTTATCGCAAGCAGTTTTTGGATGAATTGATTCAAGATGAAGAGTTTAAGTATAAGCTGTTTAATAATAAAGAATACGAGTGGATTCTAAAAGATATTCCATGTGGTATATGTAATTCGGTTTATGAAGTATTAATCGACCATATTGGCGAACCTCTGGAGATACTAAACATGATTAATGCCAGAAAAGTTAAATTCAGCAGACAGTTTGGCGAAGGAATCAGTGTTTTTAACCCGGGAGATCCTATACTTGAGCGTCCTGTGGAACAACCACATCTTCAAAGTATGCTGAACGATCTTCTTAAAACCGATGCGGTAAATTATATTTTTTCTTATCTGGCAAAAACCAATAATGGGGTATATGCTTTAATGGATATTAAGGAAAATAACATCAAGCGATTGATGGATCTGCATGGTATTATTAGTGATGGTGTTCATAAGGTGGGCTATATTGAAGAACAAATTAAAACTTTATTTGTTGGATTAATTAACCCTGCAGATAAGCAACACTATGAAAAAGTTCCATCATTTAGGGATAGGGTAATTACTGTTTCTGTTCCTTATGTGCTTGATTATAAGACAGAAGTGCTTATTTATAAAAACAAGTTTGGTTCTAAGCTGGAACGAATATTTCTTCCGAGAGTGCTTGAAAATGTGGCAAAAATCATCATTGCAAGCAGGCTAAAAAGAGAATCATTGGCCATTAAAAACTGGTTAAAACTTCATACTAAATACGAGAAATATACCGATCAGGACTTCTTGATTTTAAAAATGGAGCTTTATGCAGATAATATACCCGATTGGATAAGCGAAGAGGATGAGAAAGCTTTGAATAATGAAACTCGTCGGGAAATATTTAGAGCATCAAAGCAAGAGGGGAAAACCGGGATTTCAGGAAGACAATCACTATATCTGTTGAACAATTTTTTGAATAAGTATGCTGAGGGCGACAAGTTAATAAGAATGGATGATGTTCAGCAGTTTTACGCAAAGCATACCGAAGTAAAAAACTGGCTACCAGAAGGATTTGTCGATTCATTGGTTAATCAGTATGATTACAATGTATTACAGGAAATAAGAGAATCTATTTACTTTTTTAATAAAGAGCAGATTTCGCGCGATATAATGAACTATTTGTATTGCGCTAACTTTGAGGACGGAACAACAGTTGAATCGCCATATACGAAAGATAAAATTGAGGTTACTGAAGACTTCTTCAAGAATTTTGAAGCCATCTTTTTAGGAGCTACAAGTACAAAAAAAATGCGTGATTCATTCAGGGAGAGTGTTCAAAGTGAATATGTAACCAAAACCCTCTCTGTTGAAATTCAGGTAAAAAACAAAAAGTTAGAAGAAACCGAGCAATTTGAGAATTTGTTCGAAAAATATACAAAGAGCTTAAAAGAGAATGCCCTTGTGCCATACATAAATAATGACAGTTTTAGAATGGCAATTAAAGATTATAATACATCGTTGTTTAAGAAATATGATTCAAGGTTAAAAAAAGATGTAAAACAGTTACTTGAACAACTTGTGAGTCGTTTTAATTATGAGCTTGAAAGTGCAAAGCAAATTTCACTGTATGCTTTAGATAAGAGCCTCCCTGCCAGATTTTAACCGCTAGTGTCATAAAAAACTGGAATGATAAAGAACTGGTCTATTAGAAATAAGCTCGTATTTTATATCAAAACACTAGTGAATTAAGGCAATTGCTGAAGAACTAAACAATGAAATACAATATTTCCACGTTTAGCTTGTTTTCAGTTTTTCAATATCCTTAAAGTTTGGTTTTACAATTCCTTTTTCGGTAATAATTCCTGTAATTAATTCTGCAGGAGTAACATCAAATGCAGGGTTAATTGCCTCTGAACCAGGTGATGCAACTAATATTTTTGTCAATGCGCCATCTTTATTAGGTCCTTCCTGGTACAAAACTTCGTTTTGGCTACGCTCCTCAATAGGTATCTGTTTGCCATCGGTGCAGTTAAAATCAAACGTAGATAGAGGTGCTGCCACATAAAACGGAATATTGTAATATTTTGCTGCAATTGCCTTCTCCAAAGTGCCTATTTTATTAGCAACATCGCCGTTTGCAGCGATTCTGTCTGCTCCTACAATCATCATATCAACTTTTCCTTGAGACATTAAGTAAGCTCCTGCATTATCAGGTATAATTGCATGTGGGATATTTTCATTTTTTAGTTCCCAGGCAGTTAATCTGGCTCCCTGACTTCTCGGACGGGTTTCGTCGACATAAACAAAAATATTTTTACCAGATTTTTTTGCCATATATATTGGTGAAAGTGCCGTTCCATGGTCTACAAAAGCTAGCCAGCCAGCATTACAATGTGTTTCTATCCTGAAGCCGTCTTTGATTAATTCATTACCTAACTCTCCAATTTTTTGACTGTCAACTTTGTCTTTTTCTGCAACTTCATAAGCGGCTTTTATTGCTTCTTCTTTACTTTTTAAAGCTGCACTGTACACTTTTTCAGTTGCTGCAAAAAGGTTTCTTGCTGTGGGGCGGGTGGCTTCAATTTCTTCTTTTGCTTTTTTTATAAATTCATAATAATTAGATTCTTTTGCTTCCATAACTGCCTGGGCCATAGCAAATCCAGCAGAGGCTCCAATAGCACCAGCTCCCCTGATTATCATTGTTTTAATGGCATGGCAGCTATCAAGGTAATTATTGGCAGTAAATATTCTAAATTCAAAAGGAAGGTAATTTTGTTCTATCATGTGAACTTTTTCACTTTCCATCCAAATGGTTTCGTAGTTTTTACCGTTTACAAGCATTTCTTATATATAAAATTAAAATTCAATCTTTACCCAATCTTTCGTCTGTTTTATTAACCTTTAGCACTAATAATATCTTTATAATCAGGTATTTCCTTTAAAAATGAATAGCTTTTTTTAAGATAATCAATTTTGCAAATATAGTTTTGTTTGCCATTGCTCACCAGCAAATAATCAACTTTAAACTGGAGGTTGTACTTCGAAATTTGTTCAAAAACATCCTGAGTGATCTTTACATTTTCTGCTTTGCATTCAACAATCATTCTGGGTTTTCCTAAATTATCATAAATGACAATATCAGCCCTGAAAAACTGTTGTTTTCCCTCAAGCTTCTGTTCTACACGTATCAGGTTTTTAGGATATCCTTTTTCTTCGGTTAAATACAGCAGTAAGTTCTGGCGAACCCACTCCTCAGGCGTTAGTACTAGATGCTTTTTTCTAATCACATCCAGCACATACCTTTTTCCTTCTTTTTCAATGATTTTAAGCTTATTAGTATTCAAACCGGTTCTGTTCTTTGTTTCAAATTTGGTGATAAAAATAGGAAAATAATCATTAAATTGTACTACTTTTGTTGCCCAAACTAAAATTGGCTTTTGCTTTTAATTTACTAATAGTCAATTTGTTGTAAAATGCAGTTAGATGAATCATCCATGGTGAATTTTTAATACCAAGGACATAATTATTAAAAATAAATTACATGAATCAAGGGGGCGCTTATTGTGGATGTTCCATCAGACCAATAAAATAATTAAAAAACAAACTGATGAAATCGAAAAAAGAAATAGTTGAAAATTGGCTGCCCAGGTATACAGATAGGCCCTTGGATGAATTCACACCTTATATTCTGTTAACCAACTTTCAGAATTATGTTGAAATGTTTGCCAAAGAATTTGATGTTCCTGTTCGGGGGATGAATAGTCCAATGCCCAATGCTTCTGCTAATGGAATAACCATAATAAACTTTGGAATGGGTAGTCCGAATGCCGCCACCGTTATGGATTTATTGAGTGCAATACATCCAAAGGCTGTTCTTTTTCTCGGAAAATGTGGAGGTTTAAAGAAGAAGAATAAAGTAGGGGATTTGATTATTCCAATTGCAGCTATTAGAAGTGAAGGAACCTCTAATGATTATTTACCACCAGAAATTCCTTCATTACCAGCGTTTAATTTACAACGTGCTGTTTCATCAACCATTAGAAATCATAAACGTGATTATTGGACTGGAACAGTATATACTACAAACAAAAGGGTTTGGGAATACGACGACCGGTTTAAAAAATACCTGGTAAAAACCCGTTCGATGGCAATTGATATGGAAACTGCCACAATTTTCACAGTAGGTTTTGTAAATGAAATCCCTACAGGAGCATTGTTACTAGTTTCTGATCAGCCAATGATTTCTGAAGGTGTGAAAACTGCTGCCAGCGATAAGGCTGTTACTAATCAATTTGTGGAAGAACATCTGCAAGTTGGTATTGAATCGCTAGCTGAGATTAAAGAAGATGGAAAATCTGTAAAACATCTAAAATTCTAACAAAAAGCCGCTAACAGAATGACTTTTGATCAAATAATGACAGATTTAAAGAATAAGATTTATAAACCGATCTATTTTTTGATGGGGGAGGAGTCATTCTATATTGATAAAATTACTGAATATATTGAAAAAAAAGTCTTAGCAGATAACGAAAAGGCATTTAATCAAACAATAGTCTACGGACGCGATACTGATGCACTGGCAATTGATAATATCTCAAAGAGATTTCCAATGATGTCTAGTCATCAGGTTGTGATTGTAAAGGAAGCGCAGAACCTGAAGGATATCGAAAAGCTTCAGTATTATGCAAGTAATCCATTGAAGTCCACTGTTTTAGTGATTAATTATAAGTACAAGACATTGGATAAACGGAAAAAGTTGTATAAAGAAATTGAAGCCAATGGTATTATTTTCGAATCCAAAAAGCTTTATGACAATCAAGTACCTGACTGGATAAATAAGTATCTAAAAAACAAAGATTATACAATTGATCCGGTAGCCTCTGCTTTACTAACTGAGTTTTTGGGAACCAATTTAAGTAAAGTTTCCAATGAGCTGGATAAACTGATTATTTCTTTGCCAAAAGGTTCAAAAATTACTGCAAAACATATTGAAGAAAACATTGGAATAAGCAAGGATTTCAATAATTTTGAGTTGCAAAATGCCCTGGTGAAAAAAGACGTATTAAAAGCCAATCAGATTGTAAACTATTTTGATAAAAACCAGAAAGAAAATCCGATAATTTTAACAATTAGTTCCCTTTTTACATTTTATAAAAGGTTGTTAATCTATCATTTTTTAAAAGATAAAAACCCCAGGAGCATTGCAGCTTCCCTTCAAATAAATCCTTATTTTGTAAAAGATTACCAATTGGCGGCTAAACGTTACAACGCAAAAAAAACGGTGGCCATAATTTCCTGGTTACGTGAGTACGATATGAAATCAAAAGGTTACAATAATGCCGGTGCCGGACCAGGTGATTTGCTTAAGGAGTTGATTTTTAAGATACTGCATTAGTGAAGTGTCAATGCTAATTCGGGGCTGTATCAAAACTAGTTTTGTGATAAATTTTTCTTTCAATCTTGCATTAATCCAATCAATCTGCTTTCAATCTTGTTGAAATACGCTCTTTTGTTGTTGAAATGAAAGTAAAATTGCATTGAATTAGACTTTTGATACAACCCCAGATTACCTGAAATATCATACCTGATTTAACACAAGTTTTTTTAATTTTTTATTTAGAATTAGTCTAAATAAATTTTTTTTATTTACTTTTGTCTTACACTCAAAAAATGGTGTAACTCTAATCTTATTATCAAATTAACATTAATAAAAAATGAAAACAGGAATTTTTTATGGCTTTAGTTCTGGCAAAACGCAAGCAGTTGGTGAGCGTATTGTAAGAGAATTTGGAGACAATATTGAAATTAACGATATAGAAGAAATTAAGGGCGCAAAGTTTTTAGAATACGATCTGATTATAATTGGTGTTTCAACGTGGTTTGACGGAGGTTTACCTGAATATTGGGAGGACTTTTTACCTGAGTTTGAAAATGCTGATTTAAAAGATAAGAAAATAGCCATTTTTGGTCTTGGTAACCAGCAAGGTTATCCGGAAAATTTTGGCGATGCTATTGCAGTTTTAGCAGATGTTTTAGAGCCAAGAGGTGGTAATCTGATTGGCTTTACATCTACAGATGGTTATAATTTTGAGGCATCTAAATCGATTCGTGATGGAAAATTCATGGGCTTGTTAATTGATGAAGAAACACAGCCAGAATTGACAGTTGATAGAGTGAAAAACTGGGTAGCTCTGATAAAAAAGGAATATTCTGCTTAAAACAAAAGTTAGTTTTCTAATTATAATTGAGTTTTTGATCTGATAATTTTTCGATAGTTGATTGAACCTTAAAGGCCTTTATTTGTCTTTAAGGTTTTTTATTTTTGCTAATTATGCTACTATCGATACTTGGATCTTTACAAAAAACCTGTAAAGCTATTTTAATTTGGGGATTTCTATTCTGTTGTTATTATCTTGCTGATTCTCAACAAAATATTCTACTTAAAGGAGGAGTAGTTGATAAACACACAGGACAGTCTTTGCCTTATGCAAGTATTGGATTATCAAAAAGTAGTTTGGGAACAATTTCAAACCAGAAGGGCGAATTTAAAATTGTAATTCCTTCAGAGTTAATTGATGAAAAGATTATCTTTTCATTCTTAGGGTATAAAACCTGTAAAATTCCTGTTAAGGACTGCATTGGTAAAAATCTTCAAATAAAATTATCAGTATTGCCAGTTGAATTAGAGGCTGTAAATGTGAAATACAGGGGCCCAAAAGATTTAATTGTTGCAGCTTTAAATGCCGTTTCGGATAATTTTCCGAATTACCCTTTAAATCTAACTGCCTTTTACAGAGAAGAAGTGACAGAAAATAATGAACCAATACAGTTTATTGAGGCTGTTATTCAAATTTATAAGGCTGCATACAACAAAAAAGACAGGGACAGAATTAGAATAGTTAAAGCAAGAGAACAAGCAGATCTTAAACCCTCCGTTTTTTTTAATTACCTGTATTTCGTAAATGGGCCCTATGAATCATTGTCGCTTGATATTGGCAAATATCCCAAAGGTTTTATCAATGTTTTGGATAACTCCGCAAACTTTCTGAATTACAGGCATTTCAAACATTATACTTACGATTTTAAAGAAGCTGTTTTTGATGGAAGTACCAATGAAAACTATATCATTACGTTTCAACCAAAAACAAAAAAGGCTTTGCTTCAGGGCAAGATTGTTTTAGATAAACAAAGTCTTGCACCTGTATTGGTTGAATTCTGGATAAGTGAAAACCGCTTGGCTGATGCCAGATTAATCTCTTACGAAAATGAGCAATACATTAATAATGAGGGGTTTTACACAAAAGCACTAAATTATCATTGTAGGGTAAACTTTAAGAAATTCAAGAACAGTTGTATTATAAGCAATTCAAAGATGGATTACAGTTTTCAGTTTATTCCTTTTTCTGGTGGCGAAACTTACAAAATATCCAACTCAATCGATTTTGTGGTGACAGAAATCGATGAGAAGAATATTGAAAAGTTTAAGCTGTTTAAACCTGTTTGGCGAAATGTTTCTTTAAGTAAACAACTTGGAAAATACGATTCCGAATTTTGGGAAAACTACAACATCATTAAAAGTACCAGTGAAGATTAGTAGCTTCCGATAAATTCAAGGAACAGCTTTGTTAATTGCTCTTCGGCCTGGCCTGCTACTTTAATGATTTCCGAAATATCAACAGGTTTTAAGTTGTCGGGATCACATTCATCTGTTAAAACCGATACAGCCGCACATGGAATTGACATATGGTTGGCAATAATTACCTCTGGTACTGTCGACATTCCCACTACATCTGCCCCTATTATACGCAAAAACCGATATTCAGCAGGAGTTTCAAGGTTTGGACCTGGAACAGCCACATAAACACCTTCATTTAATACAATATTTTGCTTTTTGGCAACAGTTCTAAAGTGTTCGTTCATTTTTAGCGAATAGGCCTGGCTCATATCAGGAAAGCGTGGTCCTAATTCATCTATATTCTTTCCAATTAACGGATTGGTTGGTAAAAGATTGATGTGATCGTTTATAAGCATTAATGAGCCCTTTTTAAAATCGAGGTTCATTGCGCCTGCTGCATTTGACAATAATAAATATTTGATGCCCAACAATTTCATTACTCTTATAGGGAAGGTTACTTCCTGCATTGAGTAGCCCTCGTAAAAATGAAACCTTCCTCGCATGGCAATTACTTTTTTGCCTTTTAATGTTCCATATATCAATCGCCCGCTGTGGCTTTCTACTGTTGAAACAGGAAAGTTTGGAATCGATTCGTATTCCATAATTTGCTCAGCCTCAATTTCTTCTGCTACTTTTCCCAGACCAGTACCTAAAACAATTCCTATTTCGGGGTTCTCAATTCCATTATCTCTAATAAATTTTACCGTTTCTTTTAGTTTTTCCATCATTTGGTTTAAGTATTTAATTTTGAGCCAAAAATAAAAAAAAATGGCATTTAAGGAAGACGTTATCGTAAAATGAGGATAGTTTTGTTTTTATTTTACTTCAATCCTGAAGAACCTTTTACCAGAAGAACTTGCCCAAATTAGTTTTTTCTGTGAAACAACATGTTGCAAGGCTTTTATATTTAATTTCTTATCCATTTCGTAAACTTTTACTGAACCATTCTTAGTATGGTACCTGACCAAACCGCTCTCTGATGCGATCCAGGCAATTTCACCTGAAGTAAAGGCCAGCTCATAAAATCTTGTATAAATATCTGGTAGCCTGCTTAAATCAAAATTTTTCCAAACAAACCTTTTATTTGGGTTATTACTATCATTATAGTAAAGCATTAACACTGCCATTTTATGGGCGTCTCTCCCAATTGCCCAATATTTACCTTCGTTTTCAGTAAGCCCATAAGCCGTGTACATGTCAGATTTCTTTTTCCATTTGGAGTTTTTATTCATTGTATAAAAACCATCCGAGGTGCAAAGCCAAACAGTTGGGCCAAATCCGTACAGAATTGAATAAATAGTTCCATTTTCATTTAGAGGGCTTTCAATCTTCCTAATGGAATTAGTTTTTGGAGTTATTTCAAAAATTTCTCCTCCTGACGTTGTCAAAAGAATTTCTTCATTTGACTGGTCGTTATTGTCAATAGTGATGCTGGTAATTAGGTAATTATCAATGGTTGCTTTGGGTTTGATATCATAGCTTTCTGAAATTTTATTACCAGAAAATTTAACTAGCATTCCATTGTACGTGCCAAACCAAATATTACCCTCTTTATCTTGTACTAAGGCATTTATTTGATAAAGCTCAGGCTTGTCTTTTTCATAAAACCTTGTGAATTGGTTATTCGAATAATTGTATAAGCCCTGTGCTGAAGCAATCCATATTTTATCGTTCCTGTCAGGCAAAAGAGCATTAACAGATCTTATTTCATTTGGCAGTTCAATTTGTTGGAAAACAGGATGTTGTGCCTGTATTCTAATTGCAAAAAGGAATGTGCTTAAAAAGATTATAAATTTTAATACTAAAAAAGGATGGTGCTTCATTTTACCTGCTTAATACTATTACTTAAGCAAAGAAAGCAATACTAATGCCAAACTTTAGTTGACAATTTTAAACCAATATCTGTCGTCAAGCAATAAATTTTCATCCCCTGCATAAAGCGATATCGAGTATTTCCCGGGTGAATAGTTCTTGTTTGGAATAATGATTTTAAGGTATTCCGAATTAACTACTTTGGAAACACTGTAAATTTCGATATTTAATGAGTTGTAAAGCTTTAAATCAACCTTTTCAATATTGTAGTCGAAGAAATCTTTGGTTATTTTAAACTCAACATAAATATCGGGCTTTTGACGTACAAAATATTTTACATATTTTTCAGAAATCCCTTGTGATGTAAGGTAAATTTTGGCTTCATCTGTGGGGTTGCCTTTTTCAAAAAAGTAATAGCAATCCACATTCACTTTTCGAATAATTTCTCCAAGTTCCTGTATTTGTTCGGTTTGCTGCTTTATTGTTTTGTTGCTTTCAACTAGCCTTCTTTCTACTTCATTTTTTTGTCTTTTTAGCTGTTTTAGTTCATTAACTGCTGATTCTCCTTCTGTTTCCAGGCTTTTTATTCTGGTTTTTATTTGTGAGACCTCTGCGTTTAATTTGACATTTTTGGTTTTTTCTTTCTCAAAATGATCCATCGATTTTTTCAAATTATAATGCAGTTTTCGGTTATCGATAGTCAGTTTTTCATTCTTGTTTTTTTCTTCAAGTAAACGTTCTGCCAGTACTTCTTTCGACATATCCAGTAGTTGCTCAAGCTGTTGGACATTATTTTCGGCTGCAGAACTATCCTTTCCCTGATTAATTTTTTGTTTTTCTTCTTTAATACTTGCCAATATTTGTGTGAGGTTCTCTTTTAGAATATTGAGGTTCATATTATCGTCCTCAATTACAGTTTCAATTTCGCTTAAAGTTGTATTGTATGCTAGCTCCAGTTTTTCATATTTCTGTATCAATTCATTTTGTTCACCGGTTGTTTCAACTGAACTTGAATCGGCTCTTTGATTTTCTGATGGCTGTTCTTCCTTATTCGTTGAAAGTATGAAAATTCCACCCACAATTATTACCATACCAAGTATTATAATAATTAGCCATTCAGGCTTGAATCTTTTTTCTGAAGTCATAAAAATGTCCTATTTATAGCAAATATACTTAAAATTACACATGATAATAAATTAAATTATCCAGCATCTTGTTCCCGAATGGTTACTTCAAAAATTGTTCTTTTTTTCGAATTTCCGTAAAAATTCCCCAACTTTAATATTTTTTAAGGTTTACTATGACTACTAATAAACTGTATAATTTAGGAACAGCTTTGTTTTTATGTATACTTCTTTCTTGTTCTAACTCTGATAATGAGCAGGTTGCTAAAAACCTTTTCATCATAGAGCATTTAGCAGAGCTCTCACCTTCATGGGAAATACATCCATCTTCTGAAAATATTGTTGAGTTGAATCAAAAGAACCGGCAAGGCTTAAGAACCGGTGAATCGCTATATTTTGAATTTTCTAAACCAAAAAGTGTTGATTATCTTGAATTTATAAGCGATGGCCAAATTTCTTTTACCTACAATGTTTTTCTGGATAGTAAATATGCGGGCAAAGGCGAAACAAATAAAAAAGTGGGTATTCGAAAAAAAGTCAAGGCTGTCAGAATAGTTATCTCAAAAAAAGGAAATGAGCTGGTTGTTAATGGCTGGGATAGAGATTACGATTATACTTTTGTAAAGGATTCTGCCGATGACAAGAACCAAAAATTGTGTGTCAAATTTTCAGAACTGGAAAATGTTAGACTAAAAAAGCCTTTTAGAAAGCGAAACATGAAAATAAACTCATATTTAGCAGGCAATTCGTTTGAGTTTGTTGACAAACACTGCCTTATTAACCTTAAGGCCAAAATGAAAGATGAAATTATTGAGCAATTTACTGATTTTAAATCAGATGGAACCTTTTCTGTGAGTTTTGTTAAAGGAAAAAAAGATCACAAAAAAATAATAAATAGCTATTTCTTGCATGGTTCATGGAATCCTGAAAAACGTTTAAGAAACAAAACTGAAATTGAGCTTCAAGGTATTGTGCACCATCAAAAAAATGGAGAAAGCGAATACGAAGTAGTTGATTATCATAATAAAATACTGATTGATAGTTTGAATATTATTAGAAGCAATGACTTCTTGGATGGTACAATGCTTGATCTTCCGAATTGGGTAATGGTTGATCTAAAGAATTTCAATAGTGACTTTATTATTGATGTTCCTTATTCAACAACTAACAATATTACCAGGCAAAAGCTTTACGAGTGCAACGAATGTTATTTGTTGTACCAAACTGTAAAGGATTTAATGAGAGCCCAGAATATATTCAGAAAAAGAGGATTTCGAATAAAATTGCTTGA
The DNA here is from genome assembly GCA_050296515.1 of Bacteroidales bacterium. Classification (GTDB taxonomy): domain Bacteria; phylum Bacteroidota; class Bacteroidia; order Bacteroidales; family NBLH01; genus NBLH01. Next base: position 66,145 of record JBNKRJ010000108.1, read on the forward strand.
TTGCTACCGACCTATTGACGTGCAGAAGGTGTTGTACGAAGCTTTTCCAGTTAGCGGATATGTTGCTGATCCTATTGGCGGTTCTATTCATAACCGGGGAACTGCAGTTGACTTAACTCTTGTAGATAGCTTTGGTAACGAGCTGGATATGGGAACTAAATTTGATGATTTAACAGTAAGGTCAAATCATGGATATATCGGTTTCCCCGATACCATTTTACAAAACAGAAAACTATTGAGAGAAACCATGAATGCTTGTAACTTTGTAACAATTCGCCTGGAGTGGTGGCATTATAATCATCAGTTTGCAAGAAAGTTCCCGAAATTGAACGACAGGTTCCCATGTAGTCAGAATAGCAGAAAAGATTAAAAATGACGAAGCAATTTGTAAGAGATTATTTACTTGAACAGAAAAGAAATTTTGTAGTTAATTATAAAACAGTAATTAAGACGCAAGATATTGATACTGTGCATGATATGAGAGTAGCTGTAAAGCGGCTGAATACCACCATACGAATGCTAAATTTCAATGAAAAAGCAAATTTTAGATTGAAGAAAAGTTTTGTTCCAATACGCTTTGTTTACAAACAGTTTGGTGAAATACGCGACTTTCAGGTTCTAGCTGCGCTGGTAAAGGAATTTCAGCAAAAGATGGAACTTGATTTAAGTGCAATAATTGATTATTGTGGGAAGCGTATTGAATATGAAATTTCAGAACTCAGTAATTCTATAAAACTGTTTAGATATCATACAATACTTCGAAACTTTAAACTTATCGAAAAATATATTGAAAATAAAACACATGATGATTTAAGCTCTAAGGTTTTGAATTACAAGGAGAACCGAATTGAAAAAATGAGATTTTATGCTGATAAATCAAATGAAAGGCGCAACTTGCACGAGGTGAGAAAAATGATAAAAGACATTAGTTACCTGATGGAAATGTCAATCGAAGTACTACCAGCGTTTTCTTCAGAGCTTAAATTATATAAAGAACTTGGTAGCCTATTAGGAACCTGGCACGATAGGGCGGTTCTTTTAAATTACCTGAGGCACTATCAAAGAAACGATAAAAATACAAACCTGGATTTCAGTAAACTTTTTGAAGAAATCACTAAGGAAAAATTTGAGCTGGAAAATAAGTTTTACTCTGTAATTAGCTTATAATCAAAATTTCTGAGTTATTTCATAATGTTTTATTAACTGATTGTAGAAGCTTACTTAATTAGCTATATTTGTAGCACTATGCAATAACTATTAGCAGAGAATGAAGGCAGGCAGTTTGTTTAAAGCACATCGTTGCAAAGAACCTGAAGTTCATCAGGAAATTAAAAAACGTGAATTAAAACTGGAAAACCTAATAAACAGGTACCGGATTTTTTTCATTACTTTTTTTACTATTGCAGATACCATTACAATACATTTATCAGGAAAATTGTCCGGGATGTATTTACTTATGGGTATTCCTGGTGTTATTGTACTTTACTTTGCTTTGTATAAACTGCATTTGATAACAAAAAAAGACAAGCCCAGACCTGCCTTAAAATACATTACAATTATTGTGGACTACCTTTTTATTTTTGGTGGTTTTATGGAGGCCAGGGAAATTTTAGTGAGTGCTACCAACATAACTTTAGAACAATATGTTCTTATTGTTACCATTCTTTTTATTACGATTAACACACTTTCTGCTTTAAAAATTCAAAAACAGGTAATAGTTTTTAGTACGCTTTTGGGCATTACTTTAAATGTGCTTATTCATTCCTGGTTTGGCAGCCAGTTGGTGCTTATATTTTATACTTCAGCATTTATTCTGCTTTCTGGTTTTTTTAATCTTTATATCTCTGGTTTTATTTTTCAGTTCTTATTGACCAATTATCGGTTAAACAAAACAATGGATGAGTTGAAAAATGCGAATGAAGAAATAAAATCTCAAAATGATGAGCTTGAAACTCAAAATGATTACCTCGCAAAACAAAGAGATGAAATCTCGCATCAAAAGAAGCAAATTACGAGTAGTATTGAATATGCAAGTCTGATTCAAAAGGCTGTTCTTGCAACTGATAATGAGATAAGGGAAGTAACACCTGAATATTTTATTATTTACAGGCCAAAAGATATTGTTAGCGGTGACTTTTATTGGTTTAGAAATCTGGATGTTGACAATAAAAAATATCGTGTTTTTACTGCGGTTGATTGTACAGGTCATGGTGTTCCAGGGGCTTTTATGAGTATGTTGGGAACATCATTTTTAAACGAGATTGCCAATGAAAATAAAACCGGAATCAATGCTGCTGAAATTTTAAATGGCTTGAGAAAGCTGGTGAAAGAGCACCTGCACCAGGAAACTGGTGATAGAATGGCCAGGGATGGGATGGATACGGCTTTATGTATGCTTGATTATGATGAAATGAAACTTCAGTATGCCGGCGCAAATAATCCAATGTTCATCGTTCGAAACAACAACGGGAGCGAAGAATATAAGCTTGAGGAATACAAAGCTGATCGAATGCCAATCGGAATCCATATAAAAGAAAAAGAATCATTTACCAATCATGAAATAAAAGTACGCAAAGGAGATATAATTTATTTATTTTCAGATGGATATGTTGATCAATTTGGAGGAGGAAAAGGTGACAAGTTTAAAATGAAAAGGTTTAGAGAGTTAATTCAAACAATCTCTCATTTACCATTAAATCAACAAAAAGAAAAGTTGGAACAAACATTAAACGATTGGATGGGCGAAACGTACAACCAATTGGATGATATTACTATACTTGGTGTAAAAATTTAATTATTAACTAAGAAATTGATTATTAGCTGTCCAAAGACAGCCTGTTTTCAAATTTCTAATCTCAAAAATTATGAACGAAGACAAAATTAAACTAGCAAACGACTTAATTGATTTTATTCATGCAAGCCCAAGTGCTTTTCATGTGGTGCGTAATATAAAAGCTGCACTTTTAAAGCAAGGTTTTCAGGAATTAAATGCAGGTGATGACTGGGAATTAGAGAGAGAAACTAAGTATTTTGTTTCGAAAAATGATACCGCTGTGATTGCATTTATTACCGGAAAGGGCAAATTGAAGGAAAACGGCTTCAAAATCATTGCATCGCATACCGATTCTCCAGGAATAAAAATAAAGCCCAATATTGGTGTTCAGAACTCAAACGGATATACAATTTTAAATACCGAGGTTTATGGTGGACCCATTTTAAATACATGGTTTGATCGTCCATTGTCAATAGCCGGAAGGGTTTCGTTGAAAAGCAAGGATCCTTTAAAACCTGAAACCAGATATCTTACAGTGCGCAAGCCAATTTGTATCATTCCAAATTTGGCTATTCATCTTAACAGGGAAATCAATGATGGGATTAAAATAGAGCGACAAAAGATGCTTTTACCTGTTCTTTCCATTGTTAAAGAGCAACTTGAAAAGAAAAATTATTTATACGAAGTAATTGCCTCTGAATTAAAGGTAGATATTAGTAAAATTCTTGATTTTGATGTTTTTCTTTACGACACCAACAAAGGTGAAATTATTGGCAATGACGATGAGTTTATTTCATGTGGTAAGCTTGATAACCTGGCAATGGTCCATACAAGTATACAGGCGCTGGTTGATAGTGAGGCCGGAGATGCAACAAAAGTTGTGGTTTGTTTTGATAATGAGGAGGTTGGTAGTCTTTCGAAGCAGGGCGCCGGAGCACCGCTACTTAAGAACACATTGGCTCGTATTTGTTTACAATTAGATAATGATCAGGAATCACTTTACAGGGCAATTGAGCATTCGTTTATGATAAGTGCTGATATGGCTCATGCGTTACACCCTGCGTTTACCGAAAAGTATGATACAATTAACCGTCCGGCAATGAACGCAGGACCAGTAATTAAAATAAATGCCAACCAAAAATATACAACTGATGGGGATTCTGCTGCAGTATACGATATGTTGTGCAAAAATGCCGATGTTCCCGTTCAAAGGTATGTAAATCATTCTGATATTGCAGGAGGTTCTACTTTAGGTGGAATTTCTTCGGGGCAGTTGGATTTTCGCTCGGTAGATATTGGTAATCCGATGTTAGCAATGCATTCTATCCGTGAATTAGGCGGTGTGGATGATCATTATTACGTATTGAAATCTTTCGAAGAATTCTTTAAATAATTTAAAATTAAACGAGTGTCCTAAAATTCTGATTTTTTGTTGTTAAAATCTCTGATTTCTGATAGTAATTTGCTTAAGAAGAGGGAATTGTATTCAGGGTTTCGGGACTATTTATCACTAAAATATACTAGCCTACTGTGAAACGATTAAAAATACTAACACCAACATATTACGCACTTTTTGCTCATGATTATAGCTTTACCATAAAAATTCATTACAATAAACTAAATGAAGAAGAGTATAATTTAAGGGAGTTTAATGCAGAAGCCGCAGCCAGTTCGATACTTCTTGAGCAAAAAGACGTAGATTTGAAAAAATACCTTGAGTTTGTAAAAAATCCTGATGCTGTTAATAGAAAAGAAGTTGCCTTGCTTGACGATTTAGTAAAAGTTTATGAGTTTGCTCAAAAAAGAGAATTGACAGGCGCAAATATTATAAGAGCACATTCTATGCTCAGCAAATCCTTTTTATCTCCAAAACAAAGAGGTCAATTCAGAACCGTGGATCTTGAAATTAAGGATTTTGATTCGAAACAAATTTATAAAGCCCCTTCGCATAAATTGGTTGAAAAATACTTTGATTCATTGCTAAATGACATACAAATACTTTTCAAGCGGGAAATGAGGCTGAATTTATGTTTCTATTATGCAAGTTACCTGCATATTGGTTTTCTCCAGGTTTCTCCTTTTTTCGAGGTGAACGGGATTATGGCAAGGTTACTTGAAAAGTGGTTTTTAGCCAGCAAGCTGGATCGCAGGGCATGGTTGATTCCATCTGAAAAATTTTATTATAATAACGTAAAAACCTTTTATGAGAATTTTGGGAAAATAGGGGAGGTCTTTGCCAACGTTAATAATGAAAATGCCCTGGACTTTTCGTTGATGCTTCCTAATGCGCTTGAAGAACCAATTTTGCAGGAATAAGCAGCAAAGGTTCGAAAATTGTAGTCCCGGTTTTAACTGGGGTTTTTTTGTGTATTTTTTTTGTTAAAAATGTAAAGTGAGCTGTGAAAATTCAAAAAAAAATAGTAACTTTAATAAAATGCTAATTTTTTAAAAACCATCTCATGAAAAATACACAAACACGGATTGCAAAAGCGATTCTGAATAAAATTGTAAAAGAAAAAGATTATGTAGTGCAGGACTTTTTTGTTGGTTTGACAGATAACCCCCAAAAAAGGCTGTTTTTGGAGCACAAAGTGGATAAAGATGACGGAGTTTATGTTTACATGGAAGCCGATTCTGCTAAAGAGGCTCAAAAAGCATACAAAGAGTTGTTTACACTTGATATGAATGGTGCGCCAGTAAACACAAATAAAGATAGTAAATATGTGTATTGTTATCATATTAACGGACAGACAGAAGAATGTCCCCCAACAAGCACATAGTTAAGATTTAAATGGGGGCTTTTTGAGTTGATATGCCTTTCATTTATGCAGGTTGATAGTATGAAAAACCCTTACCATTTGGTGAGGGTTTTTTTCATATGACTCGCCTGTAGCTAGATTGCTAGTTTGTAAATATTTGTTTATTAGCGATTTATGTTTCATGGGTTGCATGTAAACTTGAATTGCAATATAAATGATCCGCTACTTTCCGGGAAGGAAATATCAAGTTGATTACTGACCTTTGAATAATTGTCAATAATTTCTATATTTATGATCTTTAGTCATTCTTTTTGACATGACTTTTAATCAGATTCCAGAGAAATAAAATCACATTTGTCAATTTACCAAAAACAAAATCAAGAAAGATAGGGATAGGTTTTTGGAGGATATGGAGAGGATGGAAAAGGACGGTTAGTTAACTATATCAACCACCTTTTCTGTAAAGATTACTTTTTTACCTGAATAACTTACAATATAGAAATCGTCATCAACATTTATTTTTTCAATTATTTCTTTATAAAAGCGAGTTCTCGCTTCTGGTGTTGTATTAGAAGAACCTTTTGACCCAGTTTTAGGGTGAATAAAAAGTAGATAAATATTTTCAGAGGTAATCACAATATAATAATAGATTCTAAAATCCCCTCTGCCACCAACACGATTTTTAATATATGCGGTTTCTTTATTGAAAAAAGTTTTGTGCCAGATATCAGCTCTGGCATTGTCTTTTTTAGTATGTCACTTATGAATAATTTCTCTAATTTTTTGTAAGAATTCTTTCTTAGGAGTTTGGCAAATTCGTTTTTAAAATCTTTCGTACAATAAAAAATCATTATTCAAGGATGGCAAGTTTCTTAGTAGATTCAATAAACTCTTTGTTTTCAGGAAGGTGAAAGAATATAACCTCGATATCGTCAACAGCTTCTTCAAACTCTTCAACAATATCTTTAAACCTTTCAACATATTTTTTATTCTTATTAAGTATTTTAGTTGGTAACTGGGTAAAGATGTTATACTCATCCCAAAATGATTGAATTATATCTCTAGAAGAAACAATAATATTATTAACTTTTTTCAATTCTTCTTCAGATATTTCATCGTACCAATGTATTTTTTTAAAATCCTTTGACCATGATAAAAGCTTGTCGCATCTCTTATTTGCCTCAATAAACATTTCTCTAATGGTTTGCTCTAGCTCCATTTTTTCTGCAGTAAGATTTCGGCTTTTCCTTATTGTAAAAGAAAAATCCATCAAACCACTTACAGTGTCTGACCAAGAGACATCTTGAAATGCTACACAGTTCATTTGAGTAGGGTTTTAGCTTAATTTTGTTACAAGTATAATAAATATATTTATTAAATATACGTAATAATTATCAATTTGTTGCAAAAATGATGACAAAATGCACTCAGTTTAACATTAGTTAGGTAATTATGAGGAATGCAACAATCGATTGATAATGATACCTACACCTACTTTACGAGGTCATGGAATTTAACATCTAAAATAACACAAAAGCCTCTATTTATGGGCTCTTTTATTGCTATTTATTCATGAACCCAATATACAAATCCAAAGTCTTTTCACTTTCTAATAATTCCATCTTCCTTGTTGGATTGTCATGTGGATGATGCCAGACTTCTACAAAGTAAATTGTATAGATAAAGGTTTAGGTATTGTTGGTAGTAGTCTAGAACAGCAAAATGTTGGTTAAAATATAATGAAGCAACAATCTAAGGATGAGGTTATTTGGGCGCTAAATGTGGTTAATATTGTACGCATTTAAAGCAAAAAACCCTTACCGTTTGGTAAGGGTTTTTTGATGTGACCCGCCTGCGATTCGAACGCAGGACCCACGGCTTAAAAGGCCGTTGCTCTACCGACTGAGCTAGCGAGTCATCATGTGTGCTTTTCAAAAGCGTTGCAAAAGTATGATTTATATTTTTACACTCCAAATAAGATTTGGATTTTTTTTAGATTTTTTTCTTTTTTGATTTATTATAATTTGATTATCAGGTGAATGCTCTGTGTCTTTTTTTTGTTAAAAAGATCTAAAACAGCGTTTTTGAACCTAATTTTAAAAATAAAAGACCTCTTTTTCTTTGATATTTATTTACTTTTGCCGCCACTATTTTTTAATTCAGTATTGAATTGATCATTCTATAAAAAATTGGATTTTCTAAATTTTTGGATACTGAATTGTAAGCTATGATAACACATGGAATTAAAATATATCAATAAAAAAGTAGCGTTTCAAACATTAGGTTGTAAACTGAATTTTTCAGAATCATCAACTATAGCAAGGGACTTTACAGAAAAAGGATATCAGCGTGTAAAATTCGATGAACATGCCGATGTTTATGTAATAAATACCTGTACTGTTACCGATCAGGCAGATAAAAAATGCCGTCAGGCCGTAAAAAAAATCATCAAACATAATCCTGAAGCTGTTGTTGCAGTTATAGGATGTTATGCCCAGTTAAAATCGAAAGAAATTAAGCAGATTCCAGGCGTTGATATTGTTTTAGGGGCCAATGAAAAATTCAATCTTTTTGAATACATCGAAAAACGCGATAAAAAGGATGAACCTGTGGAACATTCCTGCGAAATTGATTCTGTTATAAAATTTGATGCTGCTTATTCATCCGGTGACAGGACCCGTTCGTTTTTAAAAGTACAGGATGGATGCAATTATCCTTGCACTTACTGTACAATTCCTAAAGCGAGAGGTAAAAGTAGAAATGCAAGCATTGAAGAAACTGTAAAACAGGCTGTTGAGATTGCTTCAAAAGGATTTAAAGAGGTTATTCTTACAGGTGTTAATATTGGTGATTTTGGTCGCGGTACTGATGAAGACTTTCTTGGATTAATAAAAGAACTTGATAAAGTTGAGGGAATTGAGCGTTACCGAATTTCTTCTATCGAGCCTAATTTGTTGAAAAACGAAATCATTGAGTTCTGTGCTCAATCAAATAAGTTTTTACCTCATTTTCATATCCCGTTGCAGAGTGGCTCGAATGATATTTTAGGACTGATGAAAAGGCGATACAGGCGTGAACTTTTTGCCGAAAGGATTAGAAAGATAAAAGAGATTACTCCGGATGCTTTTATTGGGGTGGATGTAATCGTTGGATTTCCTGGTGAAACGGATGAGAAGTTCCAGGAAACCTATGATTTTTTGAATAGTTTAGATATTTCATTTCTTCATGTTTTCTCCTATTCTGTTCGACCAGGAACCCCGGCTGCTGATATGGAAGGTAAAATTTCACAAGAGACAATACAGGAAAGAAGCAAAGCATTGCACGAATTGTCAGATAAAAAGCATCGTGAGTTTTACCAAAGAAACTTAAATAAACATGCGAAGGTTTTGTTTGAAGCTAAAAATGAAAATGGAAGAATGTTTGGCTTTACAGAAAACTACTTAAAGGTGGAAGTCTCATATTCTGAAAATCGAATTAATAAAATCGAGGATGTATTTCTTCAGGATTTAACTTCTTCAAATACAATTAAGATTAAAGAGGCTTAGACCTACATTCTGCAAAATAATTTATATTTTCGCTGCTCGTTAAGTTCAAATACTTTTGTTGCATTGTTTTTCTGATTGTTGAATGTTGATAATCAGAGTTTTGTGCTGTTCGTTGTTGTCTTATTTAGATAATGAAATTTGACTGTTTTTGGAAAGTTTAAATGAACGATTGCAACTTTTAGTTAACAAGTTGTGTTTTAATTATTAAGAAAATCTTAATTCAATATTCAAATGTATCCAACACTAACCGATTTTTTTAAAGATGTTTTAGGAGTAAACATACCACTACCAGTTCAAACCTACGGTTTTTTTGTTGCCCTGGCTTTTTTGACTGGTATATTTTTCTTATCAAGAGAGTTAAAAAGAAAAGAAAAACAGGGATTGCTGACAGCTCTTACCAAGAGAGTAAGAATTGGAGAATCAGCAAAGGCATCAGCCATTGTTTTGGCAGCTATTGGAGGTTTTATTATTGGTTTCAAAGTATTGGAAGCCATTCTTCATTATTCAGATTTAGTGAAAAACCCACAGGATTTTATACTTTCCGCCAGAGGGAATTTCATAGGCGGAATTATTGGTGCTGCATTATCTGGTTATCTAAACTGGAAAGATAAAGAAAAACAAAAGCTTGATAAACCAAAATGGGTGGATAAAACTATTTTTCCTCATGATCTTGCAGGTAATATTTTGATCATAGCTGCTATATTTGGATTACTTGGAGCAAAGCTATTTCATAACCTGGAAAATATTGATGAGTTTATAGCAGATCCAATTGGTTCTCTGATTTCTTTCAGCGGTTTGACTTTTTTGGGTGGTTTAATTGTTGGTGTTGCTGCGGTACTTTATTATGCAAGAAAAAATAATATTCCATCTTTGCATTTAGTTGATGCCGCTGCGCCTGGTTTGGCTTTAGCCTATGGAGTTGGTCGACTGGGTTGCCAGGTGTCTGGTGATGGTTGCTGGGGAGTTCCCAATCCGAACCCTAAGCCAGATTGGTTGAGTTTTTTACCAGATTGGATGTGGTCATTTGATTATCCGCATAATGTGATCAATGCAGGAAGCAAAATGGTTGAAAACTGTTCTTCAAGTCATTGCCACGTATTAGATGTTCCGGTTTTTCCAACACCATTTTACGAAACCTCAATGATGGTAATTATCTTCTTTGTTTTATGGGGGCTTCGTAAAAGAATTCAAATTCCTGGAATTATGTTCTCATTATTCATTGCACTTGCAGGCTTTGAGCGTTTTTTTATTGAAAAAATCAGGATAAACAACGAATACAATATTTTTGGCTATGGAATTACCCAGGCTGAAATTATTTCAAGTATCATGATTATTGTCGGAATTGCAGCAATCATTTTATTCTACAAAAAGGGGCATCAGATAAATGCATGGCTGAATGCCAGGATGAAAATTACGGAACCAGCAGAACAAAAAAACACCTAGTTATGGATTTGAAACAAATTTGTTTTGATGCAATTGAAATAATCAAAACTACAGGGAATTATATTTCTGGCGAAATGCAATCTTTTGATAAGAAAAAGGTGGAATCAAAAGGTAGGCATGACTTTGTTTCCTTTGTTGATAAAACTGCTGAAAAACAGTTGGTTGATGGGCTGTCTAGATTGATTTCAAGTGCTGGTTTTATTGCAGAAGAACAAACTGTTGCCCAATCTGAGGCTCAGTTTAAATGGGTGATAGATCCATTGGATGGTACCACCAACTTTATTCACGGATTAATGCCTTTTGCAATAAGCGTTGCATTAATGGATAAACATGAAGTAATTATAGGCATTGTCTATGAAATCTCGCGAGATGAGGCATTTTATACCTGGAAAGGAGGCAAGGCTTATTTAAATGGAAATGAAATCAAGGTAACCAATGCTCCAACGGTTAAAGATTCATTAATAGCTACAGGCTTCCCTTACTACGATTACGATCGATTACCTCAGTTTATGAAAACCCTTGATTTTTTTATGCAGAATTCTCATGGCTTGCGCCGTTTAGGGTCGGCTGCCACAGATTTGGCTTATGTAGCCTGTGGTCGTTTTGATGCATTTTACGAATACAGTTTAAGTCCTTGGGATGTTGCTGCAGGTGCCTTTCTTGTACAGCAGGCGGGAGGCAAAGTGAGTGACTTTTCAGGAGAGAATAACTACATATTTGGAAAAGAAATTATTGCCACCAACTTAAATATCTTTGATGAGTTTTTAGGCAATGTTAAAAATATTATGGAGTAACTTTTGTAAATGAGCGAGGTGGGGGATAAGTTAAAGAAGGTTGCAATTGTAATTTTAAACTGGAACGGGCAAAAGTATCTTGAACAGTTTTTACCTCCACTAATTGAAAACTCAGAGCGTGACTGGGTTGAAATTTACGTTGCTGATAATGGTTCTACTGATAGTTCTGTTAATTTTTTAAAAGAAAACTATCTTTCTGTTAAGCTAATTCTATTTGACGAAAATTACGGTTTTACAGGAGGCTATAACAGGGCACTTGAACAAATTGATGCTGAATACTTTGTCATTTTAAATTCTGATGTTGAGGTGACACCTAACTGGTTGGAACCTATCATTCAGTTTATGGACAAAAATGAGGATGTAGCAGCTTGCCAACCCAAGATACGATCATATGCACAAAAAGAGTATTTTGAATATGCCGGAGCCGCTGGTGGTTTTATTGATAAATATGGGTATCCGTTTTGCAGGGGGAGAATTTTGGGTACACTGGAAGAAGATAAAGGTCAATATGATGATATCAGGGAAATATTCTGGGCGACTGGTGCCTGTATGTTTGTAAGGAGTGAGTTGTTTAAAAATTCAGGAGGCTTTGATGAAGATTTCTTTGCTCATATGGAAGAGATTGACCTTTGCTGGCGACTAAAGAACAGTGGCTATAAAATATACTATCACCCCTCATCCATAGTGTATCATGTTGGTGGTGGTGCATTGCCTAATGATAGTCCACGAAAACTAGCTCTGAATTATCGTAACAACCTTTTTCTTTTATTAAAAAATACGAATTCTTCGCAAATGATTTGGGTTTTGATTAAAAGGATGATTTTAGATGGAGTATCTGCTATGATGTATGTTGCTACTTTTAAATTTAGCTCTTTTACAGCCGTTTTTAAGGCTCATTTAAGTTTTTATAAGCAGCAGTATAAAATGCGAAAAAAGAGAAAAGATAATTTGCAACAGATGCATAAAATAAAAGAAATTTATCCTAAGAGCATCGTTTTTAGCTATTTTGTGAAAAAAAGACGTAATTTTAGTGACTTAAATTTTTGAACCAATCATTTTAAGAGTGTATTAATGTAATAAAATTTAAGAATGTCGGACTGCTTAATAATTATACCTACTTATAACGAAATCCTTAATATTGAGGCAATAATTAGAAAAGTAATATCATTATCAGATGATTTTGAAATACTTATTGTCGATGATAATTCTCCAGACGGAACCGCAAAGAAAGTAAAAGAATTGCAAAAGGAGTTTGAAGGAAGAATACACCTTTTGGAAAGAAAAGGAAAACTTGGACTTGGTACAGCTTATATCGCAGGTTTTAACTGGGCACTTGAGCGGAAGTATGAGTTCATTTTTGAGATGGATGCAGATTTTTCACATAACCCTGAAGATTTATTAAGGCTTTGGGAAGCTTGTGAGAAAGAAGGTGCCGATTTAGCAATTGGGTCGCGTTATATCACCGGGGTGAATGTTGTAAACTGGCCGATTGGCAGAGTAGTGATGTCTTATTATGCTTCGCAATATGTTAGGATTATAACAGGAATGAATATAAAAGATACAACAGCAGGTTTTAAATGTTATCGCCGCAGGGTTCTGGAAACCATTGATTTTGATAAGATTCGCTTTAAGGGATATGCTTTTCAGGTAGAGATGAAATTTACCACCTATAAATTCAAGTTTAAAATTGTTGAAGTGCCAATTATATTTACCAATCGACGACTGGGTGAATCAAAAATGAGTGGTGGTATCTTCAGTGAAGCTCTTTGGGGTGTTATCTCAATGAAATGGAGAAGTCTTTTTAGAAGTTATAAAAGAAACGAGCAACCATTAACAAGTAACTAATGTTGTGTCAAAGCTAATTTGTCAGGTGAAAACACCTGACAAGTGCACCAGCCGGGTGTTGTCACCTGGCTAATTACCAGGAATATCATACTTGACTTGACACTAGTAACCAAGTTATTCCTCTGGCTGAATTTTCTCCAAATCAAGTTCGGGTTTAGGTTCGGGGCCGTTTTTGAAAACGGAATTTCTGGAGTGTCGTCTCATTTTTCTGAAACCATCAATCCACATAAATACTACAAATACAAGGAATACTAACATTAATAGTCCGTTATCTGACATAAGGCAGAAATCATAAAATCCATGTAATAGAATTGGTGTTAATATTGCAAGCCAGATATAAAATGATTTTTTCTTATCATTGAAGCGAGCCAATCCAAAATAATACCCCATTGTTATTCCAAACAATGCATGTGCCGGTACGGCTGTAAATGCTCTTAGTGCTCCAACTCCATATCCATATCCAAACACATAAAATAAATTTTCAACAGCAGCAAAACCTAAAGAGATATAGGAAGCATAAATTATTCCATCAAAAAGTTCATTAAAATTTCGGTTTCTCCAAATAAAAATGAAAAATGCCAAAAATTTAAAAACTTCTTCTGTCATCCCTGCAACAAAAAAGCCTTCGTAAAAAGCACTGGCAAAATTGTTCGAAAAACCCTCTGGTTTTGTGAGAATACTTTCAACAATTAAAATAGGAATTACAATTACTGCCCCGGAAATTAATGCTTTTAAGAGCATTCCTATTGGCTCTTTTTCATATTTATCTCTCTTGTATAGAAAAATAAGAATTAAAAGGATTGGTGCCAGGGAGATAAATAAGATGGTCATATTATTAATTGTTTGGGTTACTCTTTCAAATATATGTGTTTTTTTTGTTATAAAACCATCGATGATGATATTTTTGTGAGACTAAACAACTTAAAACGACAATATGCGAGTAATCATTTCTTTTACACTCATTTTCCTCTTTTTAGCTTCATGTGGAACTACTAAACAACCAGAGAAAACAGCCAGCTTGTCGGTTGATTCAGGAATGGTGGTTTCAGCTCATCCTATTGCATCAAAAGTGGGAGTGGACATTTTAAAACAGGGCGGAAATGCTGTTGATGCAGCTGTGGCTACCGGATTTGCTTTGGCTGTTTGTTATCCAAGGGCCGGAAATATTGGTGGGGGAGGATTTATGGTATTCAGATTTAACGATGGAAGCACCTCAACCATTGATTACCGCGAAAAAGCACCATCTGGGGGATACCGTGATATGTACCTTGACAAGACAAATAATGTAATCGAAGACATGAGCCTCTATTCGCATGCAGCTTCAGGAGTTCCAGGAAGTGTGGATGGAATGATTGAGGCCCATAAAAAATATGGAAAACTGCCTTTTGGAAAGGTGATTCAACCTGCTATTGATTTGGCTGAAAATGGCGTAGAACTGACTGAAAAAGAAGCAGGTAAGCTCAATAGCGCAAAAGAGCATTTTGTTCGGTTAAATAATCCTTTGCCTGTTTTTGTTAAAGACAGTGGTGAATGGAAAAAGGGAGATCTGCTTATTCAAAAAGAGTTGGCAAATACCTTACGATTGATAAAAGAAAAAGGCAGAGATGGTTTTTACAAAGGAGAAACAGCTGAAAAGATAGCTGCTGAAATGCAAAAAGGAAATGGTTTAATCACTTTTGAAGATTTTGAGAATTACCATTCAGTTTGGCGCGAACCAATAACTGGCAACTACAAAGGCTATAAAATTATATCAATGGGGCCACCATCCAGCGGTGGAATTGCTTTAATGCAACTGCTTAAAATGGTGGAGCCTTATCCTTTGGAAAAATGGGCAGCAAATGACTTGAATACCATTCATTTAATGGTTGAAGCGGAACGAAGAGTGTATGCTGACAGGGCTACTCATTTAGGGGACATGGATTTTTATAAGGTGCCCATAAAGAATTTATTGAATGAAGGCTATCTACATTCACGAATGAAGGATTTTGACCCTGAAAAGGCAACATTATCTGAAAATATAAAAGCGGGTAATTTCACCACTGCCGAAAGTGAAGAAACAACTCATTATTCAGTAGTTGATCAGTGGGGTAATGCTGTTTCGTGCACCACTACCTTAAACGGAAGCTTCGGTTCAAGAATAGTGGTGGAAGGAGCAGGCTTTCTATTAAACAACGAAATGGATGATTTCAGCATCAAACCCGGTTATCCAAATATGTACGGACTGGTAGGTGGCGAAGCTAATGCCATCCAAGCCAATAAACGAATGCTTAGTTCTATGACACCAACCATAGTTGAAAAAGACGGTAAATTATTTATGGTAGTGGGAAGCCCGGGTGGTTCCACAATTATTACTTCTGTATTTCAAAACATTGTAAATGTAATTGATAAAGGAATGGGTATGCAACAGTCAGTGGATGCTCCTCGTTTTCATCATCAATGGTTGCCCGACCAGATTTTTTATGAAGAGACCAGGTTTTCTGCTGAGTTGCTGGGCGAATTGGAGAAAAAAGGACACAAACTAAAAGAGCGAAGCTCAATAGGCAGGGTAGATGCTATTTTAGTTTTACCTGATGGACGATTGGAAGGTGGTGCTGACCCGAGAGGTGATGATAGGACGGTTGGGTATTAGAAGTTGGAACTTGGTATATTAGATGATAAACTTTGTACAACCTTGTGAACAACTTTGTAGAACTGAGCGGTACAAGAAAAATTCTGTTTAAAGCCGTTTAATCTGTGCTATCTGTGTTCTATTTTTCTAAAAATTCCCTATACTTGCATTAAATTTCCAAAAACTAAAATGTATGCTCTATAAATGGCTAATTAGTCACCAGATAAAAGAAGCTACCCGTTCAAATTTCTGGCAAAAACAGCTGGTTTTAAATATTGTTATCGGATTTTTCATTTTTATCATGCTGCTTTACCTGCTAATGCTAGGTTTATTTATCGACAAGGTATTGCAGGAAATAAGGCCTGACGATAACCCGCTGGATATTTTTAATGGAATCATTCTTTACTACTTTGGCTTTGAGTTGATGATGCGCTTTATGATGCAGAATTTACCTACGGTAAGTATCGAATCGTACCTGCATTTACCAATAAAGAAAGCAGTCATCATTAACTTCTTAAATTTTAAATCGTTACTGGCAATAGGTAACTATTTGCCCTTGCTGGTTTTTATTCCATTTGGAGTAAAAATAATTGCTGTTGATTACAATGGGTTTGTGGCCCTGATATGGATTGTCTCGATGTTTTTTATTGCCTTAGCAAACAATTTCTTAGCTATTTACATCAAGCGCCAAATGACCAGCAAACCAATGATAACTGGTATTGCAGGATTAACGCTGATTGCTTTAATTCTGCTTGATTATTTTAAAATTATCTCGTTTGCTTCCGTCTCAAGGCTAGTTTTTAATGGCTTATTAGAAAACCCAATTGGAATACTAATTCCGGCAGCATTATTGGTATTTAGCTATTTACTTAATTTTTACTTTTTAAAATCAAAGCTTTACCCCGAAGAAATTGCCCGAAAAACAGAGATCGCTTCCGATTCTTCTAAGGCTTTTCAGTATTTGAGGCAATACGGACACATGGGGCAGTTAATCATTAAGGATATTAAGCTAATTTGGCGGCACAAGCGCACACGCTCAATTGTTTTCATGGCACCTATATTTTTAGGTTACGGTTTTTTCTTTTACCCTAATCCTGTGTATAGCGACAAGACAAGTTTCTTAATTTTTGTCGGTATTTTTATGGTGGGTGGCATGATGCTGAACTATTTAAACTATGCATTCAGTTACGAAAGTGCTCATTTTGATTTTATTTTAAGCAATTACAAAGATTTTGATCAATACCTCAGGCAGAAATTTATTTTTGGAGTGGTTATTTCCACAGTGAGTTACGTGCTTACTATTCCGTATTTGTTTTTCGATTTAAAAATATTGTTTGTCAATACCATGTGTTGGTTTTATAATATTGGGGTATTATCATATTTATTACTTTATGTAGCTGCCTTTAGCAAAAAGCGAATGGATTTAAGCAAAGGTGCAGCGTTTAACTACCAGGGAATGGGGGCATCGCACTGGTTTTCGATGATTCCTTTTTTCTTGTTACCCCTGTTGTTTTACTGGCCATTTTCAATAGCAGGATATCCAACAGGAGGATTTATATTGATTGGAGGAATGGGCTTTATGGGATTAATTCTATATAAGCCATTAATGCAAATGGTAAAAAAACAGTTCTTAAAGAGAAAATACGAAATGGCTGCCGGTTTTCGTAGCGATTTTTAAAATTAGCCATTGGACATTTGTCATTAGTCACTGATGACTAGTGACAAAATGACTTAATAACTGGAGCAAATAATTGGAGCATTTCAACATAATTATTGTTAATAAGTAAAAAAAGAAAAAGATGTTAAAGGCAATTCAACTTTCAAAAGCCTATTCAGGAACCAAAGTTTTAGATATTGAAGAATTAACCATTGCAAAAGGCGAAAGTTTTGGTCTAGTCGGCAATAATGGTGCAGGAAAAACCACTTTTTTCCGTTTAATTCTTGACCTGATTAAAGCCTCCACAGGAAAAGTGTTGTCCAAGGATGTTGATGTAAAAGAAAGCACTGATTGGAAGTATTATACCGGCTCTCACCTTGATGATGGCTTTTTGATTGATTATTTAACACCCGAAGAGTATTTTGAGTTTCTGATGGGAGTTCATAAGCTTTCAAAAGGTGATTTGGATGAGTTTTATTTCAATTTCGATGAGTTTTTTAATGGCGAAATACTTGGCAAACGAAAATACATTCGAGATTTTTCGAGCGGGAACAAACAAAAAATTGGGATTGCCGCTGCTTTAATGGCAAAGCCAGAAGTAGTTATACTTGATGAACCATTCAATAGCCTTGATCCCACAACCCAAATCAGACTCAAAAACTTATTGAATAAATTAAAGGAAGAACAACAAGTTACTTTGTTAATTTCAAGTCATGATTTAGATCATGTAACCGAGGTATGTGAGCGTATCGTCATTCTTGAAAAGGGAAAAATTGTTGAAGATAAACCGACAAATGAAAATACTTTGAACGAATTGAAAGAGTATTTTGCGGTTTAGAACTTCGAAATTAGGATACTAGAACTTAGGGGGGATATTCAAATTTCTAATTTCTAATTTCCAATTTCTTCTTTAAACTTCCTGTATTCCAGTTGAATAATGCCATCTGCCAAACCAATTTTTGGAACATGAATTTTTCCAATATCTGCTTGTTTCATAACATTTAAGAATATCTCAGCAGCAGGGATAATAACGTCCGCACGGTCGGGATTGAAACCAAGAATTTTCATTCTGTCTTCATAGCTGTAATCTCTTATTTCGTTGTAAATCTGTTTTAGTTCGTGATAAAACAACCCCTTTCCTTCTTTATTCTCAGAAAACTTATAGATTTTGTTAATGTTACCACCAGAGCCAATTGCTTTAACATCATCATACTTATCTTTTATTTCAGAAAGCCATTCGTTCATGTATTTTTTTTCCTCCTCGGTCACCATGTTTTTTAACAATCGAATAGTACCCATTCTAAACGAGTGAGACTTTTTCACCTCGCCATCTTCAAAAAGTGTAATTTCGGTACTACCACCACCCACGTCAACAAACAGCCAATTTTTTCCTTTTTCAAGGTATTGATTAATTTGAGTACTTCGAATTATTTCAGCTTCTTCGTCACCGCTAATCAATTCAATTTTCATTCCTGTTTCTTTATGAATCAAATCTATGAGCTTGCTGCCGTTTTTAGCCTCGCGCATAGCAGAAGTTGCACAGGCTCGATATCGTGCAACATCATTTGCCTTCATTAGCAGATTGAACGATTTCATAATCCGAATGAGGTTGATGGCTTTTTTCTTTCTTATTTCACCATATTCAAATACATCTTCCCCAAGCCTTATGGGCATACGTACAAGTGCCGATTTTTTGAAATAAGTTTCTCCATTATCTTCAATCACATTGGCCAATAACAATCGCATGGCATTGGTACCAATGTCAATAGCTGCAAATTTTAATAAGTTCATAGTAGTTAAAAGTTTATAAAGTTTGAAAGTTTAAAAAGTAGAAAGTAGTACGTAAAACTTTCTACTTTCCACTTTTCACTTTTCATTTATAATAAATCACTAGCCAAATCCGCCAAATAGCTTCTTTCCCCTTTTACCAGGTTAATATGGGCAAACAATTCCTGTCCTTTCATTCTATCTGCCAGATAAGATAACCCGTTTGATTTTTCATCCAGGTAAGGCGAATCAATTTGCTGAATATCGCCAGTAAATATCATTTTTGTTCCTTCGCCTGCACGTGTGATAATTGTTTTCACCTCATGTGGAGTTAGGTTTTGTGCCTCATCTACAATAAAATACACGTTTGATAAACTTCTGCCCCGAATGTAAGCTAGTGGAGTAATTAAAAGTTTTTCATCTTCAATCATTTCCTCAATACGGGCGTAGTTTTTACTGTTTTTTCCATAGCGGTTTTTAATTACGTTCAGGTTGTCCATTAAGGGTTGCATGTAAGGCCCAATCTTCTCTTTTGCACTTCCGGGTAAATAGCCAATGTCTTTGTCACCCAGGGCAATAATTGGTCTTGAAAGATATATTTGTTCAAAATCCTTCTTTTGCTGAAGCGCAGCTGCTAATGCCAACAAAGTCTTTCCGGTTCCGGCTTTTCCAGTTAATGAAATGAGTTTAATTTCAGGTCTGATAAGAGCATCAAGTGCAAATGTTTGTTCAGCATTTCTAGGTGTAATTCCTGAAGCCTTTTCCTTTATTACCCTGTTTATTACGTTTAGAAAAGGATCAAAATGAGCCAGGGCACTGGAATTTTCTCCTTTTAGAATCATGTATTGATGTGCCAAAGGTTCGGCTGAAAAGTTGAATTCCTCTACAGGTATACCTTCATCAGCTTTATACAATTTTGAAATAATGGCATCATCCATTCCCTCAATTGTTTCAATACTGTGCTCAAGTTTTTCAATATTACTTACTTTTCCCGTTTTGTAATCCTGCGAAAGAATGTTAAGAGCTTTGGCTTTCATTCTTAGGTTGATATCTTGAGTGACCAAAATAGTATCCTTGTCTGGATTTGAAAGCTTTACATGTTCAGCAATTGCCAGTATTCGGTGATCCTGGGTATCTTCCATAAATGAAGCAGAATGTTTATCCGAGAATTGCTTGATGGTTTCAATACTTAGTTTTCCCTTTCCTTCTCCTAATGGAACACCACCATTAAACAATTCTTCGCCCGATAAACGATCAAGTTCCCGCATGAATTCTCTCGCCTGAAAATTTATCTGGTCATTTCCTTTTTTAAACTTATCCAGCTCCTCAAGTACAACTATCGGAACAATTACATTATTTTCTTCAAAATGATAAATGCATCTATGGTCGTGCAAAATTACATTTGTATCCAATACAAATATTTTACTCTTTTCTGGCATATGTCTTCGTTTAATTTATTGACAAGATACTAAATTTATTTTCATTTCTATTAGCAGATAATGCCACATAAAGCTTAATTTTGCACGCACTTTTTATAAATAACTTAAAATTAGTTTATTGCTTTTGGTATGAATTACAAAGAGACTCTTGAATTTTTATTTAGCCAGTTACCAATGTTTCAGCGAATCGGGAAAGCCGCATACAAAGCAAACCTGGATAATACACTGGCACTTGATAAATACTTTAACTATCCTCATAAATCATTTAAAACCATTCATATAGCTGGAACGAATGGAAAAGGTTCAGTCTCACATATGCTTGCAGCCGTTTTACAAAAAGCCGGTTATAAAACAGGTTTATATACTTCGCCACATTTAAAAGATTTTAGGGAGCGGATTAAGATTGATGGCAAGGAAATTCCTGAAGAAAAGGTTGTTGAATTTGTAGAAAAACATAAAGATGGTTTTGCTCCAATCAAACCTTCTTTTTTTGAATTAACAGTGGCCATGGCTTTTGATTATTTTGCCAATGAAAATGTAGATGTAGCTGTAATTGAAACAGGGCTTGGCGGAAGGTTAGATTCGACAAATATCATCAAACCAGAACTGTCTGTAATTACTAACATAAGCAAAGATCATATGCAATTTTTGGGCGATACCATTGATAAAATTGCAGCAGAAAAGGCCGGAATTATAAAGCGAGACATTCCTGTGGTTGTTGGTGAATATCAGGAAGATATAGCTCATGTTTTTGAGCAAAAGGTAACTGAGAAAAATTCACCTTTGATATTTGCAAGTAATGAGTTTGCTATCAATTATAGCATGCTAACAATTGATGAAAAACAAATTTTCCAGGTTTACAAAGGCGAAGAACTTATCTATCCGGATTTAAAAATTGATTTGCCGGGGATTTATCAAAAGCACA
The DNA here is from genome assembly GCA_050296515.1 of Bacteroidales bacterium. GTDB lineage: Bacteria > Bacteroidota > Bacteroidia > Bacteroidales > NBLH01 > NBLH01. The sequence continues at coordinate 87,700 of JBNKRJ010000108.1, forward strand.
ATATTAAAACTGCCTTACAGTCTATTGAAATTCTTACTACAAAAGGGTTTAATATCTCCAGAGAGAATATTTATGATGGTTTAGAAAATGTGACTGGTCTAACAGGTTTAATGGGGCGTTGGCAGACAATTGGAAACAATCCCCGAATTATCTGTGATACGGGGCATAATGAAGCAGGAATTACCCAGATTTTGGAACAAATAAAATCAACAGCCTATAAAAACCTTCACATGGTTTTTGGTGTGGTTGATGATAAAAATATTGACTCAATTTTAGCGATGTTGCCTATAGAAGCCACCTATTATTTCTGCAAGGCATCAATCCCAAGAGCTTTGGACGAGAAAATTCTACACAAAAAAGCTGCAAAATTTAATTTAAAAGGCAATTCATTCAAAAATGTTGAATTAGCATTAGAAAGTGCAAAACAAAATGCTCAAAAAGAGGATTTTATATTTGTTGGCGGAAGTACTTTTGTAGTTGCAGATTTATTAGAACTTAGAACTTAGAAATTGGCTTTTAAAACTAAGTTCCAATTTCTAATTTCTAAGTTTTAAAGCTATGCTATATTCGTATAAACAGCCTGAACATCATCGTCTTCTTCAAGCTTGTCAATCAATTTTTCAATATCAACCAATTTTTCTTCAGTAAATTCAACAGGAGTTGTTGGTATTCTTTGCAGGTTAGCTTTGGTTATTTCAATTCCTTTTTCTTCCAGTGCTTTTGATAATTCTCCAAAGCTGGTATAATCAGCATACAAAAAAACAGTTTCTTCATAAGTTTCAATACTTTCCAGTCCGGCATCAATTAACTCTAACTCAAGCTCTTCCAAGTCAATACTGTCTGACTTTGGGAATTCAAAAACCGCTTTTCTTGAAAACATAAATTCTAATGAACCGTTTGGACTTAACGAACCACCTACTTTATTAAAATATGATTTTACATTGGCAACTGTTCTGGTAGTATTATCAGTAGCACATTCAACAAATACTAATACCCCGTGAGGTCCTTTGCCTTCGTAGTTTACTTCTACATAATCAGCTGCGTCTTTTCCTGAAGCCCTTTTTATAGCATTTTCGATATTATCTTTGGGCATGTTTTGCGCTTTTGCATTTTGAATGGCTGTGCGCAATGCAGCATTCATTTCAGGATCAGAACCACCAGTTTTTGCTGCAACGGTTATTGCTTTTCCCAATTTCGGAAAAACCCTCGACATTTTGTCCCATCTTTTTTCTTTTGCTGCCCGGCGATATTCAAATGCTCTTCCCATGATTTATCGTTTTTTAATTTACGCCTGCAAAAATAGAAAATGTTTCAAATTTAAAGAACTGTTGGAAGTATGTTTTTAGACAGATTTATAATTTCACACTGATATTTTTTAGTTAAGTGTATTAAGTTTAGCCATATCCTTATTGTGGAGCAATTAGATTTCTTGTTAAATCCCTCAATGAGGGTTTCATGTGTCTGAATTTTTTTTAAGTTGTTGAAAATTAACACTGTCCTTCTTATGGAGTAATTACTCGCTTCGCTCATGAGAGCACTTCGTTAAGTTCGTTTTCTTATAAAATCGCTCAATAAGCGTTTCATACTTATTAAAACTAAGCATTTTTTCTATTTTAGCCTTTCGAATCAATAAATAAACCCTTGAACCCGAAAGACAAAAAACTATTAGCAGACCTAAAGAAAAGCAAGGAAAGTGCTTTTGATGAGCTTTTTCGTACCTATTTTCAAAACCTCACCTGGTTTGCCATGAAAATGGTAAAGGACCGTGAAACTGCAGAGGAAGTGGTGCAGGATTTATTCGTAAATTTCTGGGAAAAACGACATGATTTGGATTTAAAAGTTTCAATAAAAGCCTATTTATACAAGGCTGTTTACAACAATTGTATTCATGCAAGCAGAAGTGAGAAGTTACACAATAATAATGAACTAACCCTTGCTAATGAGTTGACAGAAGATTTTAATAATATTCTGGAAACAAGTGAATTAGAAACCCGTATTTTTGGTTTGATTGAGCAGTTGCCAACCGAATGTCAACGAATTTTTAAATTAAGCAGGTTCGAAGAATTAAAGTACAAAGAAATTGCAGAGCAACTTCAAATTTCAATAAAAACTGTGGAGACACAAATGTCGCGAGCCTTAAAATTCTTACGAAAGCACATGAGCGACTACATTAAACTGTTGATATTGTTGACATTACATATTATTCTAAAAAAATAAATAATTTTTGTAGGGGTAACATTTTAATTTTTCCTCTTAGGTTCAGAGACAATTATGAACCTCACAGAGGTTTTACAAAAAGAAACCTTTTTATACAAATTGAAAAATGGATATTCAAACATTTATAACAATTTAAGCAAGTGGAGGAGATTAACAAAAATAGTATTGATGGGCTGTTAATTCGTTATTTAATCGGTTTTGCGACTGAAGATGAACGAATTGAGATGGAAAAGTGGATGAATTCGAGCGAAGAAAACCGTAATTACTTTGAAAAGTTTAAATCGGTTTACGAAACGAGTTCAAAAATGAAAGAGTATCAGAAAATTGATACCGAAGGTTCTTTGAAAAGTGTGAAACAACGAATTGATTTTGGCAAGCAAAAGACTAAAATCAGGCCATTGTATTCAGCCATGAGAATTGCAGCTGTTTTGATAATTGCATTGGGTTTGATTTTTATTTTTAAAGATAAAGGAACTAATCTGACTAAAGAAACGATGGTGAAACTTGAAAGTTTTGAGAGCCTTAAAACAGTTTCATTACCAGATGGTTCTGTGGTTACAATGAATGCAGCATCCGTAATCGAATACCCCGAAAATTTTAAGGGGAACGAAAGACGGATAAAGTTTAAGGGCGAAGCCTATTTTGAAGTGGCTCCTGACAAATCAAAACCATTTATAATTGAAACTGATAAATCGGAAACCAGGGTTGTAGGTACAGCATTTAATTTAAAGGCGTTGACTGGTAGCGAAACAGAAAGTATTGTAGTAACAGAAGGAATTGTTGAGTTTTCGGGCAAAACTGAAAAAACGACAAACCCTGTTCGTTTGGTAAAAGGGGACAAGGGAGTTTTAACATCAGAATTAAAAAAAGAAAAAAATTCTGATTTAAATTTTATGGCCTGGAAGACCGGGGTTCTGGTATTTGATAATGAAAATTTAGTGAGAGCACTTAAAGTATTGTCAGATTTTTATAATGTTGATTTTCAGTTAAAAGACTCATTGTTAAGCGGTTATACGATTAGTGGCCGTTATGAAAAAAGTTTGAGTACCAAAGAATTACCAGAAGTACTTGAAATGGTGCTTAACATTGAAATTGAGAAAAAAGGTGAAACTTACTGGCTAAAAAGGAAAACGAACTAGTATTTATGAAGTGTAATAAAGTTAGCCAGGCTGTTTTGGGTGTATTACTTTTTTCTTTTCTCTTTTTTGCATCAGAAAGCGAGCTGAAAGCACAGGGCATACTATCGCGTAAAATCAGCATATCTTTTAAACAAAAAAGCATAGAAGATGTGGTGAGATACTTACAGAATTTTCACGGGGTGCCCTTTTCTTACAGCAGAAATGTAATTAATCTAAAGCAAAAGGTTTCAGGAAGTTACAATAATGTTGAATTGAAGGCTTTGTTAGACGATATCTTTCGTCAGTCAGATGTGATTTATAGTTTCAAAGCAGAGATGATAATTTTACTTCCAAAGCCTCAAAATCTTGACAACCTGTTAATTACCGGAACTATAAAAACTTTGGACGATGGTTTGCCTGTCGAGTTTGCAGGTGTTCAGTTAAAATCATCAGGAAAAGGAACTATTACCGACAGCAAAGGTCAGTTCAACATGATTATTAAGAAAGAAGAATTAAGCGATTCTTTAATGATTTCCTCATTGGGGTTTTATAAAATGAGTTTTTTGGCTTCAGCATTTAAAAAAGAAGCCGAGCATGTTGTCTACCTTCGAAGAAGAATCATTGATTTGGAGGAATTGAAGGTAAGGGCATCCGATTATAAAACTGTGAAAGTAGGGAATAAAGGAATACTTTCTTTTGGCTCTATTTATATTGATACTCAGGGACAACAGACTGCCTTATTTATTGTGAACAAAAAGAAAAAGAGAGGAACAGTAAGTTCTGTGAGCTTTTATCTATCAAAAAAGGGAAATACAAATTCACCGTTTCGGGTGCGAATTTACAAGAGAGAAAAACTTGGTGCTAAACCGGGAGAAGATTTGCTAAAAGAAGTAATTATTGCTAAGCCCCAAATTAATGGTGGCTGGTATAAAGTAGATTTATCGCAGTTTCACATTGAAGCACCCGAAGATGGTTTTTTTGTAGCAATTGAAGGAATTTATCCTTACGATTACTTACAGGAAGATGTTGGATTTGAGGATGTTTCAGATGACGAGCTGATTCCAAATTCAGTTTCGTATGGTCAGCGACTAGGATATAGTAAAAAGAATGGTAAAAATACATGGCACTATTCGTTGGCTCATACTTGGTTTCAGTTAAAAGAGCAAAATTATAATGTAATGATCTCAGCTGAGATACAAATAAAAAAGTGGTAATAATGTTATTAGAATAGGTGACTGAAAAAGTTCTAATTTCTAATTTCTAATTTCAAAATAAATGAGTTCAAAAATTAAAATATCAATCTTGCTGGTAGGTTTATTTATTCTATCGCTTGCAAGTTCTAGTTTTGCCCAGTGTAACGAAGAGCTTGTTGACAAGGCAATCACCAACAGTGGAATGGATGCTTTGTTTATTAGAGAGTTTAAGATAAAGCAGGGAGATAAAAAGAAAAGAAGAAAAGATAAAAGGGCCGTTTCAGTAAGTAAATACAGCGTGCGTTTGAACGAAGGTATTCAATATCGGTTTAATATAGAGAATGATGAACATAGTCAAACTAAGGCAATACTACAGCTTCGAAAAGGGAGTTTATTGCATGCAAGTACTTACGAGCTTGAAAATCAGACAGATGTTGGTCGTTTTGATTTCCTTTGCAAGGAAGGAGGACAATACCAGGTGCTTCTTTCATTTTTAGATGGAAACCCCGGATGTGCAGTTGGCGTAATGTCAGTGGTAGTAAACGATTCAACAGTTACCGGAGGACTTCTGGACTCCACGCAATCGCAAAACATATTATATGCTGGAACTGATAACTTTATTGATATTGCATCATCTACTAATCCAAAAGGAAAATTAGAAGTTTCAATTAGCAGGGGAACGATTGATGAAGAAGGCGGGCTTTATAGAGTTTATGTGGCAGAGGAAGGACTTGTTACCGTTGATGTAACCGCTCTTGACAGTCTTGGCGAAGTAAGCGAGAAATTTAAAACAGAATTCAATGTTCAAAAACGAAGTTTACCAAGTGTAACATTTTTGGGGAGTAGCGGAGGAATTATCCGAAAAGATGAAGTACTCGGCTCTATGCCATATCTTACAGTAAATAATTGGCGCTGGAGCGATTCTTTCAGACTGAAAATGTTTACAGTTTCTAAAAGTTTAACTTCTGCAGGAGTTTCAAATACAAGTTCTAATATGATGTCATCCAGGCAGTTGAATTTAATTAGAGAGTTAAATAGTGGCGAAACTTTTTATATTAAAGATATTGTTGTTGAAGTTGGCGGAACTTTTGGGAGTATGCCAATATTTGGTCTGGCAGTCACAGGAGAATCTACTGATTA
>JBNKRJ010000109.1:0-45947 GCA_050296515.1 Bacteroidales bacterium
AACAAAGGTATAGACAACAATTTGAAAAACCTTTTGCTTTTCTCGAATTTAACAAGGAATTGGCCCTTTCCTACGGAGGCAAACGTTTTGTAATTGCATTTGACCCCAGCTATATCAATAAATCAGGAAAGAAAACCCCGAGGCTTGGTTGGTACTGGTCTGGTTGTGCAGGAAAATCTAAATGGGGTATTGAAATTGGCGGACTTGCCGCTATTGATATTGAAAACCATACCGCATTCCATCTCGAAGCTGTACAAACCATCATCCAGAATAAAGGACCGACAACTCTAATCGATTGGTACACCAGTGTGGTAAAGCAACAAAAAGAAACCCTTGTGAATATTTTCAGATACCTTGCTGCTGCTGCTCATTTTGCAAAAAGGACTTTTGATGATTAAATGATTGATGGTTCATCTGTTTACTTAAAATCATCTCCCCTATTGACTTGTATTATTTATTATTGTAAATTTATTATAACAAAAAAAACTAGTGAAAACTGGTTCTTATGTGATGGTTGGGATACAACGGGAAAAAACCTAATTTCAACCATCACTTTTCTTTGGTTACCTGTGTCAAATTAAAAAAAACATTATGGCAACAATTCACTGGACCGACACATTAAGTGTAAATATTCCATCAATAGACAAACAGCACAAAAAACTGGTTGACCTGATCAATGATTTTTACTTAAAGATACAAACAAAGCCCCCAAAAGAATTAATGCTATCATTAATAGAATCATTAAAACAATACACTGTTTATCATTTCTCAACCGAAGAAAAATACATGAAGCTGAACAGGTTTCCCGGATATTTGCAACACAAGGCTGAGCACGACAAGTTTGTAGAAACAGTACTTGATTTTGAAAACAGGTATTTGAACGGAGACCTGATTTTAACAATTGAAGTAACTGGTTTTATAAAGGATTGGGTTGCTAATCATATAATCGGTACCGACAAAAAATATAGCACATTTCTTTATCAAAAAGGAGTAAGATAAAAATTAGTGAAACTTTAAAACAGAATTTCAGAAACAATTGTCGGTTATTAGTGATAAATTTTGATGCAAAAAGCTAATTTCTTGAATAAACACTGTTCCTGCATGTTCCCACCTTTTCACATTAATTAATTCCACTCTAAATGCTAAGCATCTTTTAGGTGCTTAGCTCCTCACTTTTTAAAACCTGTGTTTGGGGTTGAGGGGGCATATCAATTTTTTTGCTAATAGGTAAATTTACATGAAATTTCGTGCCTTTGCCCATTTCACTTTCAACATTTATTTCGCCCTTATTTTTTTCAATAAATTCAGCAACAAGGCGCAAGCCTAATCCCATTCCTTTTTCGTTTTGTGTGCCATAAGTGCTTTTGTTTCCATCTAAATCAAACAAATGTTCAATTTTTTCTTCTGTCATACCAATGCCATCATCAGTTACAACTATTGAAACATTGTTGTTGACAAGACTTGCCGAAATTGATACAGAACCTCCTTCAGGTGTGAATTTTAGTGCATTACTGGTTAGGTTGCGTAAAATAGATTCAAACATGTGTTCATCTGCAATAACATATAACTTTTCATCAAGGTCAAAGCTTAGTTTAATCTTTTTTAGTTCTGCAGATTTAGATAGTAAGCCGCAGACTTTTTTTACCGATTTTTTTACGTTACATGCCTGTGGCGAATAAGGAAGGTCTCCCTTTTGGCTAAGTCCCCAACTTAAAAGGTTATCAATAAGCTCCAGGATATATTTTGTTGACCGTTTAAGTTCCTTAAACAGTTTTTTCAGGTTATCGACACGGCCCAGTTGAAGCAAATCGTCAATAATATCAAGAAAACTGTGAAAAGAGGCTACCGGACTGCGTAAGTCATGAGAAATGATAGAGAAAAACTTGTCTTTTGTGGCATTCAGTTTTTTAAGTTCTGTTCGTTGTTGTTCTAATTTCTTGTTGTCAGCCTTTTTTCGACGATAATATTTAGCCAATACAAAAACAATTACCAGCAGCAAACCCACAACAACCGCCTGGAATATTTGCAGGTTAAACATATATTCCTGTTGCCTGTTCAACTCATCAACTTCAGCCTGCTTTTGTGCCACTTCATACTGACGGCGCATATTAGCAATTTCTCTTATGTTTTTTTCATTCACCAGGCTGTCTCTAAATACTACATATTCCTTGTAAAATTGGTGGGCTTGCTCAAATTGTTTAGTATCCGAATAAATCTCCGAAAGCCGCAAATTGGCGTCTCTAATTTGTTCAATTAAACCGTCTTTTTGAGCGAGTTGCAGGCTTTTATTTGCCGGAACAAGTGCCTGTTTGTATTGTTTTTGTTTTTGATAAACATGTGCCAGCCCTTCGTAGTAAACTGAGGTTGAATAATTATCGCCTAGCGGTTCTAATATAGATATAGATTGATTAAGGTATGTCTTTGCTTGTTGGAGACTGTCTTGAGCTAAATGAATAAGGCCCAGGTTGCCCAGGGCATAGCCAACACCTGTTTGATGCTCTTTTTCTTTAAATATATTTAACGCTTCTATGGAATAGTTTAATGCTTCTTTGTGCTTTTTATCTAAACGAAATAATTCTCCAATATTTAATGAAGTTGTGGCATACCTAATAGAATCTGATAGAGTTTTATATATAGCTTGAGATTCCTTCATATAATTAATGGCTTGACTATATTCCCTTTGAGCAGCTAAAACAAGGGCTAGCTTAGAATATGCTTCTAATATCCCGGACTCATGATTTGCATATTTATAATATTTTAAAGCCTCTGTAATTTCAATAGACGCTTGTTTTAAATCTCCTAGTTTCTTGTACGTGTTTCCTATTCGAAGCTTTGCAGCAGCTCGATTTTTATTATTATCTGTTTTGTCAGCTAAATCAAAAGATAAGGTTGCGTATTTTAAGCGGATATTTATATCTGAAGATAAGCGGTAAATATCAGTTGCAATTGCAAATAATACACTATCACTTTCAGACATTTTTTGTTCCTCAAAGACTCTAATTAAACTATCACTTTTGAAATTATTATAATTCTGGGATAAAATAAGAATTGGGCAAACAATAAAACCAATAATTAAAACTATTTTTTGTTTGTATTGCATTTGAAACAAGTTGAGAAGTTTTAGTGGGTAGAAGAGTCTTGTTATCTGTTTGTTGATAGGTGTTTTTTATATATGTTAATTTGAACTGAAAAATACCGGACATTCTAAAAACATCCGGTATATTTTGCTTTTTATGCTCTTTTTCTCATTTTTTTAATCTTGATTATAAGTTTAAGCTTTATCTTTATCTTTATCTTTATCCTTATTTGGAGGATCAACCTCAAGAAACGGATCATCAACATGTATTGAAGTATCCTTATATTCATATTCAATATTGTAGCCTCCTATACCTTGAGCATCTGCTGCAATTTCTGCAGTAAATTCTGAGTCAGAAACCCTGCTTGGTGTCTCTTTAAATACATCCGGACCAACGCTTTTTGCATAAATTGATTTAATTTGAATAATATTGCTTCGGGTATCCAGTTTCCAGATTATTTCATCTCCTGGATTTGCCTGTGTGGTGATGCTTTGCACGCCTCTTTGTCCGCCACTGTCGATTAAATAAAGCATAATTTCACCGCCTTGCTCAAAGGCTCGAATTGTAATTGTTCTTTGACTCATTTTTTATAATATTAGTTAATGTTTTGTGATTAAATATTTTAGTGATTATAAAATAATTGTCCGCAAAGTATAAAAAAAACAGAAAATAATAAACGATTCACAATATAATTTTAGATTTGCCGTTGTATGGGCCAATTAACAATAATCCCATTGTTTTAAAGCTTATTGATTATTAGTCATTAGTTACTATATATTCCTAACAACCAATGACTAATGGCTTTCAATAGATTATAAAACATAAAAATCTAAAACTCCGGAAAAACCTGTTGATACATGTTTTCTATAGATACCTCACCAGTGCACCCCACTTTTTATCTACCTGGAAATTGTGTTTCAGATAGTAATTCCCCAATAAGAAATGCGCTTTTACTACTTTTACACCAGTAGATGCCATACGGGTAAAGAAATCTTCAACCATTGCTGAACCAATACCTCGACCTTGTAACGATGAGGTAATAGCACTACCATCCAATAGCACAACGTTGTCTTCCAACTCTTTAAAACAAAGGCCCCCAATTACCCGATCATTTTCATCTGTCACCACAAAATGTTTATCCATTTTAGATATGGTTTTAGGGTAGTGTTCTTTGTAGAATAAATGATAAAGCTGCCCAACTTCACTAGGCTCCAATGGTTCTCTGAAGTTATAAACCTCGCCGTATTTATCAACCAGTTGCGAACGGACAATAATTTGCTCTGTTTTGTCGGCTTTAATCTTCAGAATGTCAATTTTCTGCTCTTCCTGCTTTTTAGGGAAAACCATTTTGCTAAAAATGAGTTTATCATCCTTTGTAAGCATTAAGCCTTGTAAATCAGAAAGTTCTATGAATTGCATTGGTAGAATGGCAACATTTTCTCTCATTTTTTGTATCAGCTCATCAAATATAGCTTTAATATTTTTGTTTGCCTTTTTAAAGTAGGTGGCCCGGAATAAATAATACCTTACAACCTGTGGATAATTATGAAGCTTGTATAAATCAAACAATTCAAAAATGGTTTGTTCTTTGGCTTCTGCACTTGCGGCTGGTGTTCGTTGTTCCCACTCCTTGTAACGATTAATCGCATTAAAAAGAGCCAGTGGTAAATAAAACTTATCAGTTAGTAGTAAATATTTATCAAGCTCTTCCAATAACGACAGGTTTTCATCGTAAAAAACAGGAGTTTCTTCAAGATCACTTTTTAGTTTATGTAGAAATTCAATAGCTTCTTTCTTTTTAAATGCTTCAAAGCAAGCATCAAATATCCATTCGAGTTTTAGTTGTTTTTTTACCCATGGATAATGTGCAGCCGTTTTATGGTAGAACTCATTAATCATAGGTTTTACCAGCGACAAGGTGTTTACATAATCAGTCATCCCACTAAGAGTAACAATACTTGCCGTATCCCTAAAGTCCATAACGGGCACAACAACATTGTTTGGCGATACCGAACCAGGCACTATCCGGTAATTGCTGTTTTTGCAGGCCATGTAAAAAATAGAAAAGGCTTTTATAAATACCTTTCTCAAATAATTCGGAACAATGTACCCGGCTGTATAGTTGTCAATTTCAGCGTTTTCCCTGATTTTGTCCCAAACCGTAAGTTCACCTAAAAATTTGGTTGAACGAATCCCCATGCTTAGTCTTGAACATCCAAGAGTTGGAAGTGTTTTATTACCAAACGGATGCCCTGAAAGTGATGAAAGCCAGAATAGCGGTTCGTAACTAGGGTTTTCAACCTGTTCTTTACTTACCACCATATGAAGTTCAAAGTGTTTTCCCTGCACTGTGTTTATGCTTACGCGATAATGTCGATAATCATAAAATGACATTATACGACTAATCCAAATTCCGTTTTTTGGCACCTGGAACAGGCTGAAATCAAGTTCTTCGAATGCCAGAATGATAGATTGATCGATAAACATGGTTTCAACAAACAAGTTGTTCAATTTTTCTATTTCCTGTTCTGTGATACCATTTTCATAAACTACTCTTTCCAGGATGTTTTCGAGTGTATATTGAGATGTTTTGGCACGCAATCCTTCATCAAATATTTGATAAAGTTTAAAAAAGTAATACCTGGCGAGTTTTGAAAGCTCAGGTTCAACTTTATGTAAAATCCAGCTGGCCATTTCTGAACGTATAGAAATGTAATGCGAAAGATTATTACTGCCGAAATTAAACAGCAATTTTAAGGTGTTTTTAAATTGTTCCAGTACATTTTTAGAAGCAGGCCATTCTAAATTAGACCGATAATAATGCATCCTTTTTCTCAGAGAATCAAGATGTTGCTTGCCAAAATTGCTTAGAGCTATCTGGTTAATTGAATCTTCGGTTAAAAATGACAAGCCACTTTGAATGAATGCAGGAAAAGTTTTAGCAAAATCAGGGTTCGGATCTTCTAAAAGTAATGTCCGGTATGCCAATACACGCACCTCTTCTTCCTGATGGCAAGAGAGCGCCTCAAGCCTTCTTCGAACCACTCCTGAAAGTCGATCGTCGAAGGTGCTAAACATTTGCCCCAACTGACGGGTTGAGTTTAATGCAATATCATTTGAACAGAATAATGCAGAGCATATCAGGCTGTTGACAAACTGAAGATTTTGATCCTTTATTTCTGTCAAAAATGGAATTTCATTCTGATGATATGATTTTTTCAGCTTTTTTAAACGGGCAACTTGTGAGGTCATGTTCTTTAAAGGCAAGTCCCATCCTTCTTTTACAGGTGCAAATTGGATAAATTCCGGATTTCCAAGCCAAAGTTTAGGTTGCCTTGCAATTCTTCCTAAATCAATTACATCAACCGAACTATCATAAATTAAATCACCAATCAAAAATCTCCCGTTTTCTATTTTTTCAATATGCAAAGATTTATCAGTTCTTCTAATTTTAACACCTGTTTCGGTAAGAGTAATGTCATTTTCAAGTATTCCTAAATCGCGATAGAACCATCTTGGAATAACAATAATCATGTCCTCATAGCGCAAGCGGACATGGTTGGTTTTATATAAAGATTCTATAAGATCCTTAAAATTATTTTCAAGAGCTTTCCGGTTGAATGAGCCTTTTGGAGTTAATTCTCCTTTTTCGGCAGAGAATTCTCTGTCTAAAATAGAGAAGTTGATAACCCTTTCATAGCGGGCAACATCTTTATTGGCCAGCATTACAATTTGATGAAAATACTCCTCTTTGTCTCCTTTATTTACAGCATCTTGCAGTAAAGGGTCGTCAAAGTCAGGAACAATTAATAAAACATTGTAAGGGCGGGCATCTCCAACAAGAAATGTTTGTTTAATGCCTGGCACACCTGTGAATTTTTGTTCAATCGTTTTTGGTGCAACTGTTTGACCTTTGTTGTTTTTATAGATGTCTTTTACACGATCAACTATCTCATAGAAACCATCCTCCGTAACTCTGAAAATATCACCGGTATTCATCCAATAATCAGTTTCATTGTTTTCAGGATAGGGGATAATATCTCCGGGACCTTTGTCGTCAAGATATCTGGCGAGGTAATGGCCACTTAATTTTAGTTCACCGTTTTCTTCCAGTTCTCCATAAATACCCGGCAACATTACCCCTGTAGAGTTTTTCTGATACTCTCCGGGAGGTGTCATGGTGATTCCTCCTGTTGCTTCAGTCATACCAAAACCACTACATAAATTAACACCATTGTTCTGGAAAAAGTTAAACACTTTAGGAGCCAGGTAGCCTGCAGCTGATAATCCCCAATTCAACCTGCTTCCTGTTACTTGTCTGATTATCTGCTCTTTGCTATGTTCTTCATCGTTTTTAGACAAGCACTCCTCTATTTTATCATATATTTGCAGCCAACGAATAGGTACACTGATAAAACCACTTGGGTTAACAGTAGGTAACAGTGTAAACAGGGTTTCTGCTGAAGTATTCCCGGCAAAAGTGTAGGTGCCTCGCCAATAAATCACACCCAGCATTTCTAAGTACCTTCCAAAAGTGTGAAACAGAGGCAGAAAGCACAATAGAACTTCTTTGCGACCAACTTCGGGCAGGGCTGCGTGCCTTGCAAAACGCTTGGAAACCAAGTTGTAGATGGAGAAGGAGACACCTTTTGGAATTCCGGTACTTCCCGAAGTAAACATGGTGGTGGCCACTTCGTTGATGGGCTTAACTCTTCTTTTTGACAGGATGTTCTCAACTTCCTTCTTGTCCAGTAAAGTGGTGACATTTCCAATAAACTGAACATCCTTACCACTTAATTTAACATCATCATTCAAGGTATAGATAACAAAGTACTTTTTTGTTTTTTCTCTTACCGCTTTTAAAATTTCTAATCGCTCTGTAGTTTCGCAAAGTGCAATGTTAATTCCAACTGAATCGAAAACGGAAACAAGGGTACTTGTTTTAAAGTGGGTACTTAATGGTGAGTCAAATATATCGTAAAACAAACAGGCCAAATCAGCGGTTGCAGATTCCACACAATTGTCTGAATAAATTGCCACTCTTGGATCAGCGTTTTCAGTTTTATGAAAAACAGCTGCAAATTGCCTTATTTGACGATTCATTTGTTCGTAAGTCCAAAACGATGGTGGACTAGTCGACATGTCCTGAAACAGAATGTGTTGCGAAATGTCTTTAACACGCTGGGCAAATAAATCACGAAGTGAAAATTCTGTATGTTGTATGATTTTAAATACAGACTCAGCCCATTGCAATCTTTTATCGTTCCCTTCAATTGCAGATAAAAAATCAGGATGTCCGGATTTATTTAAGTAATCAAACCAAAATTGATTGCTGTAATCTGCTATGCGTCCCTCTTTAACAATATTGTCAACCTGTTCTACTATTGCTGTCGGGTTAACAGTTCCTGTAGGACTCTCAATAAATGAGTTAAGTATTTCTTTTTCTTTCATAAACTAAATTATTTGCTTACTGACAGAATTTTGTTGGTTCTGCTTTCAGTCATTAACCCTTGTAAACTATTACAATGATAATTATTTCTTTAATTGATGGTACCTTGTTATTCAAATTTATTAAAATAAAATTGATTTACTTTGTCAGTGAACCTCATTCTCTAAAATTTGTTATTTATATATTTATTTGTAAATCATTTTTTACTTAACAATTAAAACACGATAGAAAATTCAACCATATTATGGCTTATAATTCAATGAACGATTTTATAAAAAGACTCGAAGAAGCTGGCGAGTTAATAAGAATAAAGGAATATGTTAGCCCAGAGCTTGAAATAAGTGAAATAACAGACCGGGTTTCAAAGATGCCCGGGGGAGGCAAAGCGCTTTTGTTTGAGAACACTGGAACTGAATTTCCTCTGTTGATTAATGCTTTTGGTTCAGAAAAGCGGATGAATCTTTCATTGAATGTGGGTAACCTGGATGATATTGGTGCCGAAATAGAGAGTTTATTTAAAAGCCTCACAGGACCTAAAAGTGGATTGTTTGATAAGTTAAAATTGATTCCGGAATTGGGAAAAGTAGCGGCTTATATGCCAAAACAAGTTAAAGGTAGAGGCAAATCTCAGGAAGTTGTTCATCAAAACCCGGATTTGGGTATTTTCCCAATTTTAAAATGCTGGCCGGCAGATGGAGGACGTTTTATCACTTTTCCGCTTGTGATAACAAAAGACCCTTTAAGTGGAATTAGAAATGTGGGGATGTATAGAATGCAGGTTTTTGACAAAGACCTTACCGGAATGCACTGGCACAAGCATAAAGTAGGAGCAAGGCATTATAACGAATATAAAAAGCTGGGGAAAAAGATGCCCATTGCTGTGGCTTTGGGAGGTGACCCCGCACTAACTTATTCAGCAACAGCTCCATTACCTGATAATGTGGATGAGTTTATGTTGGCCGGTTTCCTTCGGAAACAAAAAGTAAAACTGGTAAAAGCTATTACCCAGGATATTGAAGTTCCGGCAGATGCAGATATTATTATTGAAGGCTATATTGATCCCGAAGAGGAACTGATTTACGAAGGGCCATTTGGTGATCATACCGGTTTTTATTCCCTGGCGGATTACTTTCCGAAATTTCATATAACCTGTATCACCCATCGAAAGGATGCAGTTTACCCAACAACTATTGTAGGAATACCACCACAAGAAGATGCCTGGTTGGGAAAAGCTACTGAACGGGTTTTTCTTACACCAATTAAGCTAAGCATGTTGCCAGAGCTGACAGACATGGATTTACCTTATTACGGAGTGGCGCATAATTTAACATTGGTGAGCATAAAAAAAGACTTTTCAGGGCAGGCACTTAAGGTAATGAGTGCCTTGTGGGGTGCCGGGCAGATGATGTTTAATAAATCGATGGTAGTAACTGATAATGAGGTGGATGTGCATAATTATCCTGCCGTAGTCACTGCTTTTCTTGAAAATGTAAATATTCAAACCGATGTTCATTTTAGCATGGGACCTTTGGATATATTGGATCATTCCTCTTCGAAATATGCATATGGTAGTAAAGTGTGTTTTGATGCTACCAAAAAGTTTGAGGAGGAGCTTCCTGCATTTGTTAATAAGGGAAGTAGTTTTGAAAAACCTGATGTTTCAAAAATAAAAGAGCAATTCTCTTTTGTGAATGATGTTGCTATTCCGTTTTCAAGTGCAAAATCATTCATTGCTTTTGTGGCGTTTGAAAAAAACGATGAAAAGCCAATTAAAGAAATGGCAAAGGAAATTTATGAATCTGGATTATTGAAAGGTGTCAAACTAATGGCTTGTTTTGATGCAGAAGTAACTGTTTCTGATACAGCCTCTTCGGTATGGATTCTGACAAATAATATTGATCCCAAAAGAGATGCTGCTATTTTTGAAAGCGAAGAACAAACTGCATGCATTGTCTTTGATGCCACAAAAAAAACATCTGAACTCGATAAATTTTTCAGGGACTGGCCAAATATTGTTTTAATGGACGATGAAACCATTAAGAAGATAGATGTTATTTGGGAAAAATTGAATCTGGGGCCATTTGTAAAATCTCCATCGGAGTTTTATAAACCATTGGTGCACAATGAGGGGGCAGTGTTAAAGAAAGGCGATAAAAATAAAGTAATTAAATAGTCATGTTTGCTTGTATTTGTTTTTTGTGATTTACATTGGTTCTGAGTTCTTCCAGTTCTTATAGTCTCTTTATTTGTAAATTATTGATAACTAATGCAGTGTGCGTTGGCTTTTTGAATTAGAACTTTTCGATTTTCAAAAACTGGAATTTAACATTCAGAATTGGTACTATAATTTTGTAGCCACTTGCATTTTTAAGTACCATACTTAATTTGCAATCATTTTTGTTTGTTATTATATCAATACATTTCCAACTGATTGTTTTATTTTTTCTGTAAATTTTAATAAGATTTCCCGTTTCATAATCAGTAGCCTCAATATAATCGTTTAATGGGACATTTATTTGATAAACCTGGTCTAGGTGTCTTTTTTTCAGATAATTATAGTGCTTGTAAACTATAAAAGGAAAATATCTTTCATTATCTTCTGCCACGTATTCATAATAGACGGTATCTTTCAATGTCTGGTTGTAAAGTTTAAGGTAATAAATATTGTCATAAAAGCCATTGCGGGATGGTTGGTTTGCCCATTGATGACGATAAACATTCAAAACTACAAAGTTACTGTTTTCGATTTTGTAATAATCTGTCCCCATTTCGTTTTCACATGGATGATATATCTCTGGATAAATATATCCATACTTATCTTTTTTTATCTTATAATCTTTTGTAAAACCAAGTAAATAGTTACTATTATCTTTTTTTGTACCCGCATCACATCTTAATTGAAGGGTTTCTCCAAGATACAAGTCGACATCCATTCTAAGATAATTTTCGCTGCCATCATATTCAGTGATGTATTTTCGCTCCTTTGATTGTTTATTAAACGCATATAATGTTTGAGCGTAAGTTGGAGTGATGAATAAAACTAAAATAAAAAACAGTAGTACCTTCTTAACTTTCATAATGAGATGGATTAAACAGAATTAAAATTTTTATTAAACAGGGGTTTGCTGATTTCAATGAATCAGCACTAAATCTATTTATACGCCTTTTGGAGATTCTCTTTTCTGAATAACTTCAGTTTCTTAACACAGATGCTACTCGCCCTTTTCTATTATTAAAATACCAAATAATTTCAATATTTTTTAATTGGTCGTTAAAAAAAACAACCAACATCGCAAAAATAGTTATTTATTTTCACATATAGTTGCAAAATTCATATGTAATTTTAATAATTAATATTTTTTTAACAATTCATGCTTATTAAAAAAGGGGGTGTTTAAAAATAATTGTTTTTTTTATTAAAGTCAACCTGCTCGATGGGCGAAAGGGTTTTCAAACAACTCTGTTGTGCCTGTTTCATTTTAGTAGTACGGCTTTAAAATTGCTTGCAGAAGTGCGATGCCGCCTGGTTGAGCTGGTAAAAGTGACTATATATGTTTAGTGACAATATTCTGACTTTTGTGTGATCTACACATGTTTATGATAGGATTCTAAAAATAACACCCCCGACATTCTTCCGTTATCTAAATAAAAGTACTTATATTGCAGCGCAAAATTGAATTAACAAAAAATGAAGTGCCCTTATTGTTTTAGAATTAACCGCTTTAGAGTTCAAAAAAAGAAAGGTTCTCGGATAGTTTATTATTGTTCTGCGTGTAGATCGGAAGTACCAAAAGATTTTATTGAGTCGGAGGATATTCCTCATACCACTATTGGGATGATTGGCTATTCCGGTCATGGGAAAACCATCTACAACCTTTCCATGCTCTACCTGTTAAAAGCACTACCTGAATGCTGGCCGCAATTCTATTTTGAAACACTGGATGATACTTCTCACGGAGCCATGTACTTTGATGTTCCAAATTTAGAAGTTGGCAGAATGTTTATGCGGACCAAAGCTGTATATCCACGTCCCTTATTTCTAAGGTTAAACCATGTTCCGCATTTTAATACCCGGTTTCTAAGGTTGTTTGATACTGGTGGCCGTTTGTTTGAAAACCTTGATTTAATGACAAAAAAAGGGAGGTATTTTGCGAAAGTAGATGTGGTTTTTTTCTTTATCAGCTTGGCTGAAGAAGATATGTTGGGCAGTTGGAACATGAAAATCATGAAACTAATTGACAGATATGTCAATGTGGTTTACAGCCGGTATGGAGTAAAAACAAAGAAAAAACAAAGCATCGTTTTTATCCTTACAAAGGCAGATAAATTACTAAAACTGAATGGGGAAGCTAATTTAACAAACGCGTTGAAACATTATCTGTCAAATGGAACCATCGAACAGTATAAAAATATTGACAACGGAAAGATGGAAGAGTTAAAAAACAATTCGGAAGAAGTTGAAAGTTGGTTGCGTTCAAATAATTGTAATGGATTTATCAATCTTGCAAAAAACCACTTTAGAAATGTTAGGTTTACAATGATTTCAGCTATTGGAAATACTCCTGTAAATGGAAAACTGGAGCAAGAACTTAAGGTGAGCGATTTAAAGTGTGTGCTTGATCCGTTATTGTTGGCAATGCAGGATTCAAATTAACAATTATTAACACTAAAACGCGTAAAATATGTTTAAAATCATAATCAAATAAAACAAAAAAAATTACTTTTAATCCATAATTGAATAGGTTAGCTTCACTACCCGATAATAACTTGTTCATCTTATCAAAAAATAGTCCCTTATAAATGAAATGTCCTTATTGTTTTAGAGATTTAAAAATTAAAGTTCAAAAAAAGGAATCTCGTCATCTTTACTATTGTAGTCGTTGCGAATCTGAGATCCACAGGGCTTATGTCGATTATCCCAATACTCCATTCACCAGAATTGGAATGGTAGGATATACCGGACATGGAAAAACGGTTTATATTACTTCGTTGTTCTATCAGCTACAAGCATTAGATGCTTATTGGGATAATTATTATTTCGAAACGCTCGATGATTTCACGCACGAAATCATGTTTGAAAAAGTGTTTGAGTTGAAAAAGGGGAATTTGTTTTCTGGTACCCCAATCAACTTTCCCGAACCGGCTTTTATTCGCTTTAACAATATGCCTGTTTTAGGTACTCAGATAGTGAGTATGTACGATATTGGTGGTGGTGTTTTTGACAACCTGGATTTGATGACCCAAAAAGGACGTTACCTTGCTCACTCCGACACTATCTTCTTTATAATGAGCTTGATAGAAGAGGAGATTTACGAAGACTGGAACATGCGCACCATGAAGCTGCTGGATAGGTACATTCATGTGGTTTACAGTAGGTTTGGAGCAAATTTATCGAAAAAGCAGAACATCGTGTTTGTTTTCACAAAGTCGGATGAGTTGGCCAAAGACGAGGGCGAAAAAGCACTGAGTTATGAAGTTGCCGATTATTTTAAAAACGGGACTATTGAGCAGTTTGGGCATTTCGATAGCTATTCGTTTGATCAGATGCAAAATAATTCTGCAAATATTGAATCCTGGCTTCGTTCCAATGGCTGTAACGGCTTTATTAATTTAGCTAATAACCATTTTCGTTCAGTAAGTTTTGTAATGACATCTTCGCTGGGAGATGCTCCTATAAAAAACAAACTTTCAAAAGAGTTAGTACCAACAGATCCCAAATGTGTACTCGATCCATTTTTGTGGGCCCTTTATGCACCAAATATTAAGCCGCCGCGCAGGTGGTGGTTCTTTTAAACTGTTTGCTATGCATCCAATTGATCGGAAAAATAAAAGATATTCAATTGTAATATTCTCAATTGCTTTGATAATAGCTCTTGCTTGTCTTGTCCATAATCCATATTATTTGTTAGCCATTGTTTTTTTTGCAATTTTTACTACAACCTTGCAAATGGAGTTGGCTCCGCAAGTTGTTTTAATCGCTCTATTAACAATTTTTACTCTGCCAGCAATTTATTTAACAGAGTACCTTTTGGCAAAAGATGGCGTTTTACCTGTTGATGATGCTTACAGGCAATTTTTAAGGAGTGCAACATTGACTGTTTTTGTGTTAATTGTTCCATTATTTGCGTTTTCAATCTACTTCATCCAGATGGTAAAGACTGCCGAGAATGAAAAAGACCATTATGATGTAATCGAAAAATATCCTTATGTGATTTGTACTGAGCATTTTACCCGCACTAACAAGTACGCCTCGTTTACCTACAAAGGAGTGAAATGCAGGGTTGGAAAAAAATGCCTTGCTCAGAATTATATAAAACCAGCGGTTCAATTGATAGGACTAATCGGGTTAATTGAAAACGGAAATACAATTGATAATAATTATTATGTCACATTATGGGACCATCGTTATTGGAAAATCAGGTATGGAGATTATGATATTATAGAGATTCATGAAAGCGATGAGGTGAAAGATTATGATTTCATTATTGCAAAACTCATTACCTTTTTTAGTAATGAAATCAATAGGTATAAGCCAATAAACAGAGTTGAGGTTAGAATTGTTGGAAAACCTGCATTATCCGAAAATACAATTCGCTTGCTTAAAAAGCATTTTTTGAAAGTAGAATATTACGTTTACGAACAGGAAGAAATGAATGTGTAGATAAGAGAGCATGCATCCAATAGATAGAAAAAACCGACAGTTTGTTTTAATAATTAGCGTATTAGCGATAATTGTTACCTCAATTTGTATAGTTGTTAATCCACTATATGTTTCAATATTAATTGCTTATATCTTCTTTTTATTAGAAAAACGAAAGCAGATAAAAAACATTATTGCATTAACCGCAGCATACTTAATTATTGCCAATATAATTGTATTAGTATTGGATAATGTCTTATTTCGACTCATTTTCAGGGAGTCTTTTCAGGTTCCTGTCCGGTTTTTACTAGGATTAATTACCTATTTCTTATTGTTCTCAATTAATTTTCTAAGGTTTCAAAATATGCAATTCTTGGAAATTATAAAAAACGAAAAAGAGCATTTTGCATTAATCAATAAGTACCCTGACTTAATTTGCGCTCACCACAACTGCAGAACAAGAAAAACTACCATATTGGGTTTTATAATAATAAACTGTCGGGTTAGTTGGTTTTGTTTTAAACAAAAGAAAATTAGAGAAGCAAAACAAATAATTGGTGTAATTGGCAAAGAAATGAAAAAAACAATTTACAAAAACAACCTCTGCGTTTCAATCTGGGATTCTAAAAGAAAAAAAATAGTAAATGGTGACTTTGATATTATTGAGATTCATGAGAACAATGAAACTAAAGATTATAATGCAATAATCAATAAAATAATTGATTTTTTATACAACGAAATCAAGCGGTTTAAGCCAATCAATGAGGTAGTTGTAAAAATAATAGGCAATCCTCAGATATCTGAAAGCACAAAAAGAAGATTGGAGGAACATTTCCTAAAAGTAGAGTACCAGGTACTTGAATTTGAAAAAGTTTAAAGCTAAATCAATAATGATTATGCACCCGGTAGATAGAAAAAGCGCAATATTTATTATTCTTTTGGTTGCTATTACGTTTCCAATTATGATTTATAGTTGGTTAGATTCTTACCTGTTTGTTTTTGTAACGATTTTCCTGTTCGGAATTCATGGAGGAATTACCAAAAGCTATTTACATTCAGCTATTTTAACAGCTTTCTACACAGCTTACATCTCTTTGATTTTCTACGCATTAAAAAACTTTTTATTTACAGGTTATTGGGATATTTATGCTTTTCTGGTCACTTTTGCTGCTGCTATTCTTATTCCGGCGACTTCCTATAAGCCGGTGCTTCATTTTTTTATCAGAGTCATAAAAGCGGCCAGAAACGAAAAGAATATGTATTTCGCCATAAACCAATTTCCGAATGTGGTTTGCAAAAAACATAATGTTCGAACAAAATTGGTTTCACATCTAGGTTATCTTGAGATTAGATGCAGAAATGGTGAAAAATGCACTTCTAAAGACCAGGTTGTTTGTACAAAAAATATTGTGGGGACAATTGGAATGAATGGCAGTTATGAAAATGATGATAACGATTATCGTATTCCTATCTGGGATGAGGTAAAAAAAACAACAATAAACGCAGATTATGATATTATTGAAATTCATGAAAGTAAAGCTGTTAATTATAATGCTATTATTGACAAGATTGTCAGCTTTTTATACAATGAAATTGATCGGTACAAACCTGCTAATGAGATAATTGTGAGATTAGTTGGTGAGCCGGCTATTTCAGAGAGCTCCAAACGCCTGTTAAAGGAGCGTTTTATGAAAGTGGAGTATATCAATGAATAATAATTTTGACCAGGAATGGAGGAAAAACTTAATTTGTATTTATTCTTTTTGACGGGATTAGCACTTGTTGTATCTGTATTTAGTGCTATTTGGAATCCGTATTGCTTAATTATCATGATACTGTTTGGTTTATACCTGCTAGACAACCGACACCGGATTAAATCAGCACTTACTATTATTGATTTTGTCGCAATTGTTAGTTTTCCTGCTCTTTTATTGCTTCAGTACATTCTTTACAAAAAGAATGTGAATTATACTGATTCTGAACAGTTTTTTGCAAGTGCCATGTTAACTGTAATTTTGCTAATTGTTCCCTTTTCCATTTTTTACAATTTGTTTATTAAAGTTTTGATTGTTGCAAATCACGAAAAGGATCATTTTGATTTGATTAATTCCTATCCAAAAGTGATTTGCAAAGAGCACCTTGCTAAAACAATACAATATTCAACACTTGGCTTTAAAACAGTGCATTGCCGGAAAAGCACCAAGTGTTTTGCAAGAGGCCATGTAAAAGCACTAAACCTGGTTGGTCTAATAGGTGATTTAAACAATGGTGAAGAATACGAGAACGATTATTACATAACACTTTGGGACTACGAGCACAATGTTATAAATGACGGTGATTATGATATTATTGAGATACAGGAGAGTGAAAAAATCAATGATTATGACGCTGTAATTAACAAGGTGATTACCTTTTTTTATAACGAACTGAACCGGGTTAAGCCAATTAAAGAAGTGACTGTTAGGATTGTTGGTAACCCCGAAATATCTGAAAGTACCAAACGGTTGCTAAAAGAACGCTTTTTGAAACTCGAATACGTAACTATTTAATTTATTGTGGATTTGGAATACCCTGCCGATAAAAAGTACAAAAGATTAGCAACTACACTGCTAACAATTGCAAGCACCCTTGCATTGTTTAATATAATTCATAACCCGTATAACATTCTTGGATTAGCCCTTGTAGCGCTGGTTGCTTTTGCTAATAAAATGAGACTAAAGCATCGGCTCACTTTATTCGCCATTTTTGTAATAATTATTTTAGGAATCATCAATTTAATTGAGTTCGGACAGGGAAATGAATATTTGTATGCAAGAATGGGCCTGGGCAAAAGGTGTTTCACAAACTTTGTATATGCTGCACTCCTTTTGTCGCTTCCATTAGCACTATTCTATATTTATTTTATTGAATTGATTAATGCAATGGAGCATGAGAAAAAATATTACAGGGTTATAAAATATTCTCCCGGACTAATTTGTGAAACACACCTGGCCAAAACTGAGGAGGAAATGTACCATGGATTTAAAAGTGTATGTTGCCGGATGGACAGGACCTGCCTTGAAAAGAATAGAATAACACGTGCTGATGAAATAGTTGGGCTTGTTGGTCTCGAAAAGTCTGCTGCGCCGCAAAACGGAAAGTATTATCTAACATTATGGGATCTTGAATCAGGAAAAATACATGATGCGGATTACGATGTGGTTGAAATTTATGAAAACCCCGGTATTGAAGATTACAACGGAATAATTAGCAAAATAGTGTCTTTTTATTACAATGAGCTAGAGAGGTACAAGCCTTTGAATCAGATGATTGCGAGGATTGTCGGGACTCCGGAAATATCAATAAGCACCAAGCGCTTATTGAAAGAAAGATTTATGAGAATTGAATATATAACCAAATAAGCCAGTCAAAGCAAATGATTTTTATAAGGCACAGATACATAATTTTTACAGTGCTGATTTTGTTTGCTGCACTATGTGTTTCATTTTTTATTATCAGGGATAATTGGTATTACATCAGCATTTTTTTAGCAAATCTTCTTTTTGCAGTTTTCTATGAAAAAGGGCCAGTACAAACAAGGTTTTTTATTTCCTCAATTATTTTAGCCATTAGTTTTCTGGTGATTTATACCATGGATAATTTCATTCTCTATTTCTTTAAAGGAAACCAAGACTTTAAGTTGGCAAGTTTTCTGTTTGGTGTTGTTGTTTCAGTTACTTTGCTACTTGTACCATTTGGGCTCTTTTTTAATGATTTTGAACAGAAAGTAATTGACCATGCAAAAAAAAACAGAATAGCAAAAAAATTCCCACACCTGGTGTGTGCAAAACACCATACAAGGACATTTATGGAATCTCACTTTATTTATAGTGCAGCTATTTGTCGGAATGATGCTGATTGTTCTTCTGAAAACATTATTGTTGCAAAGGAACTTATCGGTTTTATTGGCAAAATAGAGCAGAAAAAAGTAAATAATGGGAAACACTATGTAGAGCTGTTCAGCAAGGATAGCCAAACAGTAATAAATGGAGATTATGACATTATTGAAGTATACAAAAGCTCTGATATTCAGGATTATGATGCTGTAATCTATAAGGTGACTTCGTTTCTTTACAATGAATTAGACAGGTACAAACCTGTTAACGAAATTACCTTCAGAATTTCAGATGATATTCCAATTTCTGAAAGTACTAAACGATTACTGGAGAAGCAGTTTGGCAAAGTAGAGTACTTAATGCAAGAATTATCAATTAACTAAGATGTTAAGAGAAAGAAACAATAAGGTGGATAAATTTGTGATTTTCGGAATCACTATTATTGCAATAGTGGTTATGGGAATTGTCAACCCACTCTATTTGTTCTTTTTTATTGGGTATTTACTTGCTGTTTTGTTCAGCAATAGCGAAAAGAATGAGAAACTCCTACAATTTTGTATTTATTCAATTCTTGGTTCAGTTATACTTTTAATAGTAGACCTTGCTGTGTTAAAAAACATTCTCAAAGAACCTGTTAGTAGTAGATTTGTAGTTTTTTTCAGCACCATTTTTTTCCTCTTGTCTTTCATTCCTTTATCATTACTTCGTCAATATTTTGAAAAAATAAAAGCTCTTTCATTAAGTCAAAAGGAATATTATAAAATCCCTGATAAATTCCCCGATTTAATTTGCGATATGCACTATGTAAGAACAGTTGAAAAATCAGTTCTTGGACATAAAATAGTACATTGCAGAAAAAGTAAAAAATGTTATTCGCTTGGGCGAATTACTCATGTAAAAACGCTTGTCGGTGTCATTGGGGATTATAAACGCTCAAGAAAGTTTGCTGATGAATATTCATCCATGATTTGGCAGAAAGAAACAAAAACAATTTATGATGGCGACTACGATGTAATTGAAATTCGTGAAGGCAATGAAATTGCAGACTATAATGCAGCGGTCAGTCGGGTTGTTTTTTTTCTGTATAATCAAATTAGAAGACGGAAGCCAATCAGCGAAATCTCTATTCGAATTGCAGGTAATCCACCACTCTCGGAGAGTACAAAACGCCTGCTTGAGGAAAGGTTCCTGAAGGTTGAATATCTTGAACTTAATTACAAAAAACTGAATTACTCATTATAACAGAATAATTTACATGCAAATAGTAAGGATTCATAAATTTTTCGTAATTGCAATAACAGCATTGGCATTTTTAGTTGCAGTCCGTTATGCAATAAAGAACCCACTGTCTTTGTTTATCATAATTAGCAACGGGATATTGGCAATTTTTATTTGGAAAAAAATCAGGTATCCTCTGGTTTTAGTTTCTGTATATCTTATTCTAAGCTGCTTGGTGTTCACCTATTTAACTGTTGTAAATAGTCAAAGTCCTTCTAACTTTTTGTATAACGCTAATGAAATGGTTATTCCGAACTTTGCTATTACAATTATTATTTTATCGCTGCCATTTTATTTTATTTACAAGTATTATATTGCAAAAGTTGGATTAGCCATTGATGAAGAAAAGCAGAATTACAAGGCAAAGAACCATCCTTACCTAATTTGCAAAGAGCATTTCACCCGTACGAAAACAATTGTAATAGGCGAAGACTTTGTTCGTATAAAATGCAGAACAGGGAAAAACTGCGCCCAGGAAAAGAAACTCACCTATGCAAAACGAATAATTGGAATTGTAGGCAAGCCGGTAGTGAGAAATTATTACAGAGGTAACTATTATGTAGCCATGTGGGATGCTGAAAATAAACAGGCTGTAAATGGAGATTACGATATTATTGAAATACATAATAATCCTGAGATAAACGATTTTGATGCAATAATAAACAAGATAATTGCCTTGTTTTACAATG
Source organism: Bacteroidales bacterium (assembly GCA_050296515.1). GTDB lineage: Bacteria > Bacteroidota > Bacteroidia > Bacteroidales > NBLH01 > NBLH01. The sequence continues at coordinate 21,009 of JBNKRJ010000109.1, forward strand.
ATGTTGATCGATACATTCCAATATACCGGGTAACTTTAAAAATAATTGGCAGTCCTGTTTTTTCAACCAGTACACAACGATTAATCGATAAAAGCTTTACCAATATTAAGTATTTATAAAAATAGGTTAATGGAATCTTTTAAAGTAAATAAAACTCTTATTTTAATAATTGTATTGCTGGGAGTAGCTCCTGTAGCCATTTTTAAGAACATACTTTTTTTACTAGTGCTGGCAGTTTACTTGCTGGTTGTTTATATAAACTGGGATAGGATAAAAAAAACAATTCATCAGCCCATTGCATTGTATATTTTTCATTGTTTGATGTCGCAATTGCTTTATAATAAGTTTTTTGCAGCAACACAGGGCGAAACTTTTCGTTTCTTTATTAGCTTTATGGCTTCCGCTCTTGTGCTTATTTTTCCTTTTATTCTGGTTTTCAGATTAAACAACCTGATTTTTGATATTTTTAAACCAAAAGAAAAACGGTATGCAAAATTAATTTGCACTCAGCACCTTACCCGCACTTAACCACTGTTTATAGAAGATGGCAAAATTCGCATTGTTTGCAGGATAGATGGTGAGTGTGGCAGAAACAAAAAACTAAAATATACAAACAACCTCATTGGTGTAATTGGGAAAAATGTTCAGAAACCAGGAAAAAGCAAAGACTTTTATGTAAACTTGTGGGACAATTCTAAAAAAGTAGTAAAACATGGTGATTATGATTTTATAGAGATATATCAAACAAATACTATTAAAGATTATAACAATGTATTATCGCAAATGATGGCTTTTTTTTACAACGATTTAAATGGATTTAAATCAATGGATGAAATTGTTGTGAAAATTTTCGGGGAACTTAACCTGACAAAAAGTACCCAGCGTCTTTTAGAAAAAAATTTTAAAGAAGTAAAATACAATAAAATGCCCTAATAATGGAGAACTATAAAATTCAACAACTTGTTTACACCAAATTAAATCCAAATCAGAGTCCGTTTGAAAAAATGGACTTTCATACAGCATTTTACCCGATTGATTTACTTACCAGTACAGATGTTTTGGTCATTGAAAACCATATTTACATTCCTGGCAATGATGAATTTGCAACCAAGCAGGTGGTTTATTTCAATACGATTAAAAATGAAACCTACCTGGTAGTTTTAGATATTAACACTTTGCCGGGTGAAGTGGACACTCATGGCCGGGGTGGTATTTTTATGGCACAGATTTTTATGTTTCCACAAGCTTTGTGGCAGCAAATGCCATCGCCCAACCAGTTGATGGAATTGGTTGTTGATTTTAAGTACCAGTCAAGAAGCGAAATGCTCGAAAGTAGTTTTATCAATAAAGAAAATGGCAACATGCTCCCGATTAAAATTGAACCTGAAAAGGTGGCGCAAATTGAAAAAACTATTCCACCCATTGAAAGTGCTTTTGAGGTCCAGGTATTGTTGCATTTACTTGATTCACTAAATACCGAAAACAAAGAGCAACGATTTATAGTTAGTGGTACAGAGAGTGATACAAGAATATTACTAAACAAACTGATTTGTTATTTGCCTAACGAACAAAAACCAAAAATTGGCTGGGACACCATGTACGATGGTGGCCGTATGATGGACTACAACAAAAGCTTTGTCGCATACCAGGCCAGGGAGCCCAGAGGTGGTAGTGGTTCCAGTTTTATTCGTTTATCAAACAACAAAATAGAATTAGCTAAAGATTTTAAGATTAGTAAAACCAAAACTCCGTTTGCAAAATGGATTTCAGGATGCTCTGGTAACATTAAAGCACATTATTATGTTGAAGAAGCCAATAGATTATCAAAAGCGTTGCTCAAAAAAGAAAAATGCGAGATTTTAGAGGGCTGGAATGTGGCCTGTTTTGCCGAACATAATAGTGAATTGGTAGAGAAACTGTTTCTACCAAAATGTAAAAAAGAATTCAATAGTCGCTTGGGAAAGGAGTTGGGAAAAGTAATGTCGGTGAAAGACAAATTGTTTTATTTCCTTGACAAACTCGAGCCCTTATCCATTGCTAATTACTTGCTAATTATTATTGAAAACAGTAGTTTATCAGCCAGTCAGATAGAAAACAATACGCCAGAGAAATACATTAAACACAGTCCGGTTTTGGTGCTGATGGAGCAATTGTGGAAGAATGAAAAGTTTGACATACAAGCCTTTAATGAGCTTGGTGATAACGAAAAGCTTCAGATAAACCGATATGTGGAACGAAGTCATTTTTTGAAATCGGAATGGTATCTTGAACTGATAAAAATGGACGGAACATTGTTGACCTATTATTCAAGACAGTATAAAAAGCCTAAAAGAATCATTAAACTTTTCAGACGGGTATTAAATATGAACGAAGCAGAAATCAACGATGTGGGTTTTAGTTTAAAGGCTATCCGAAAAGTTTTTGTTTTCAGGATAGCCTATATTATGAAAAAGATTGGCAAGGTTTTTAAACGAAAGAAGAAAATTCGAATATCTGATGATCAATCCTAGTTAATACTTTAGGGTAACCTCTAAAAATTAAAATACTCCTAATCAAATAATTACAGTGTAAATTATTATCTTACACTAAACCGCCAACAAGATATTTAAAATAGATTTATATCTTTAGAAAAAAAAATGAAGATACTAGAAATCAAGCCTCACCTTACAGACGAAGAACTAAAAAAAACGATGAATGCCCAGAAAGATATTCGTTCTTTCAGGGATTGGCAGATTATATACTGTGTTCAAATAAATTATGGAAAAAAGCTGAAGAGATTGCAACTATGCTGGGAATAACAGCAACTAAAATTTATAAAAAGGTTCAAACTTATAACAAATACGGTATTGATTGGAGAAAAAATAAAAAATGGGTGGTAGAAGAGAAGAAAGGAGTGGAGTAGTTAACTTTGCGTAGACAAATTTCTAAGGCAGAAAATGGGAAAATATAGTGCCTGTTTTCCAACCACCATACTCTCCGGAACTGAATCCTGTTGAACATATCTGGCACCATATCAGAGAAACATATAATTTTAAAAACAAGACATTTAACTCAATTCAAGAAGTGGAAGACAGGCTAGTAGTTGCTTTAAATGAGTTAGATGAAAAAACTGTAAAGTCGATAAATCGATTTAACTGGATATATAAAGCAATTTGTTAGCGGTTATGTATTAAAACACTTTCAGGACTTACACCAGACCAATATTTTAGTGATTGTGAACCTTTTTCTGATTACTTCAATTAATTGATTTCAAATTTGCTCAATGCGTTCACTATCTATTGCTTATACCCCAATATTTAATTCCTTACAACATTTGGTTCCCATCCTGTTCAATGTATAACAATTACTATTTCTAAATAACAATATATTCTTGCTTTTTTATATTCATTATCTTGACCATTAAATACAGACCAACTAAAAATCAGAAAATATGATTATTCAAATTGTCAGGTTAAAAACAAGTCTTAATGAAGATGAGTTGACGAAAAGAGCCAGGGAAAGAGAACCTCAATTTAAAGCAATCCCAGGGTTATTGCAGAAATATTATGTAAAAATAGATCCAGAGGGGCAATATGGAGGAATTTATGTATGGGATTCCAAAGAATCGCTTCAAGCATTTAAGGAATCTGAATTGGCAAAAAGCATTCCTGCCGCATACCGGGTTATCGAAACTCCAAATATTGAGATTTTGGATGTTCTGTTTAGGCTAAGAGAATAAAAATTAACGAGTGATACAGATTATTCTAATTTAATGCTAAGCTTGCATTACATAATATTTGGCTTTATTAAGTAAGTTTTAATAGAATGAAGGACAGAAGCAACAGAAGGAGCTTTTTGAAAACTTTGATTGCATTTGGCTCGGCGTTTTTTTTAGGTTTAAATACATTTGCTGAAAACTTTTCGACTAAAATGAAAAAAAAGATTGTTAGAAATATTGAACCATTAGGTTTTCAATGGAAAGCAAAAGATCCATTTTTATTTTGCGTGCACCATGAAGATCATTTTCCTAAAGGAAATGAACAAATGGCACCTGATCCTAAACTTTTGAAAGGAAGAAGAATTGGTCAGGATTTTCTACTAAAGGATGGATGGAGAATGTATCACGGAAGCACTGTTCCTGGTTTCCCAAGCCATCCGCACCGTGGTTTTGAAACAATTACTGTTGTTAGAACTGGTATGGTTGATCATTCAGATTCAATGGGAGCTGCTGGTCGCTATGGTAATGGCGATGTACAATGGATAACTGCAGGAAAAGGTATACAACATGCAGAAATGTTCCCATTACTTCACCAGGATAAAGAAAATCCATTGGAGCTTTTTCAAATTTGGTTAAACCTTCCAAAAGTGAATAAATTTGTTGAACCATATTTCAAGATGCTTTGGTCAGATACAATTCCCAAATATTCTTTTGCTGATGAGAATGGAAAGCAAACAATAATTGAAATAATTGCAGGAAAATTAGATGAACTTGATGCACCACTTCCTCCACCCGATTCCTGGGCAGCTAATAAAGACAACCAACTAGCCATTTGGCATGTTCAAATGGAAGCCGGGGCAAAATGGACACTCCCCAAAGCATCGGAAGGAATCAACAGAACCATTTATGTTTTTGAAGGTGATGGAATAATAGCTGTGAATACTCCTATTGAAAATTATCATTCAGCAGATTTAGAACCCGAATTTGATGTTGAATTGGAAAGTGGAGCTAAACCAAGTTCTATTTTGCTTTTGCAGGGCAAACCTATTAGAGAGTCGGTAGTTCAATATGGCCCTTTTGTAATGAATACCAAGCAGGAAATCCAGGAGGCATTTAATGATTACCAGCAAACACAGTTTGGCGGCTGGCCATGGAAGACAAATGATCCTGTGCATCAACGAGAAAAAGGACGTTTTGCACTGCATTCAGATGGGAAACTAGAAACAAGAACGTAATAATGATCTGATTTCTATATTTTAGTAACTTTACAAATAACGCAAATAAAAACAACACCTAATGTCCGATATTTTAAAGTGTTTTAAATATATCCGAAACCATTCTTCCGAAAAACATGTTTTATCCATTGTTATTGAAAAAAGGGGCTCGGTTCCGCAGCCAGTTGGAGCAGCAATAGTTTATAGCGAAGGTGGTCAAATAACTGAAACCATCGGTGGAGGGTTACTTGAACATGAATGCCTTCAAATTGCCAGAGAAATAGTTGAAAATGAAGAAGTTCGACTTTTTGATTTTGAGATGAATCACACCTATTCTCGTGAAGCCGGACCTATTTGTGGAGGAAGAGTAAAATTACTGCTTCTAAGCAATCTTGCTGCGCAAATGGCCGAAATAAATAAAGCTTGCGGATACTATGAAAGCGATGTTGATTTTAAGGTTGCAATTAATGTCGATTCAAACTCTATGGATTTTGGTTGGATAAAAACACTATCGCTTAAGGAAAGTACTGAAAACAATCAGCTTATCATCAATATTGAAAGAAAGAAAAAACTTTTCATTGCCGGAGCGGGTCATTGCGGAATGGCTATTGCCGAATTAGGAAACTGGCTCGGATTTTCAGTTCAACTAATTGATCCCAGGGAAGAAATAAACCGACCAGAAAAGGGAATCAATTCATACATCGATACATTCACCTCATTTGCAAAAGAAAATAAAATTGATTCAGACACGGCAATTGTTTTGGTCAACAGTGGCCACCAGGAGGATTCAATTGCCCTGGAAGCCTGCATCAACTCAAATGCCAAATATATCGGAATGATTGGAAGCAAGCGTAAGATTAAACTTGTAAAAGAGGATTTCATTTCACAGGGACTTGCTACTGAAGAGAGCTGGCAAAGAATTCATGCGCCAATAGGAATCAACATAAATGCAACCAAAGTAAAAGAAATAGCATTGAGTGTAATGTCTGAAATAGTGGCAATTTTTAATGAAACTTCTCCAGAAAACATAAAACAAATGAAGCTATGATTTCAGCGATTATACCTTCCTCCGGGAAATCTGAAAGAATGGGAAACCCAAAAGGATTGTTGATGCTTGAAGGTAAAGCGTTGTTAAACTGGCAGATAGAGTCACTATTGTATGCACAAGTCAAACAGGTAATTGTAGTTGGTTCCTCATTCCTAAGAAAACATGTTTTACCAAAAGCTCAATTTGTAGATTCTCAAGGGAAAGTGACAGAAATGATTGGCTCTGTCAGACTGGGTTTAAGAAGTGTTTCAGATAAAACTGAAGGAGTTTTGATTGTACCTTCAGACTTCCCGATTTTAGACCATGAAATTATTGATTTCATGCTCCAACATTTTCAAAAGGATAAAAGTAAAATAATTGTCCCTGCTTTTAATGGTAAAGGTGGCCACCCGGTGCTTATTCCGGGATGTTTTTTTAATGAAATAATGGTATCTTTTAGCGGAGAAGGAATTCGGGGATTGATGAGAAAATATCCGGAAAGTGTGGAGAAAATTGAATACATCAATGATGATATACACTTAAACATTAATACACCAGAAGATTTAAAAAAATACAAGCAGCAAATCAAGCAAAAGAATTCAGCTATTGTTTAAAACTTATCTCAAATGGCAAAATTTAAATTAAATGTTAATAAAAATCAGGTTGAAGTTGAATGCGAACCTGACACCCCTTTATTGTGGGTACTGCGTGATAATCTGGGACTTACCGGAACAAAATACGGCTGTGGAGAAGCATTGTGCGGTTCTTGTACTGTTTTGGTCAACGGTGTTCCGTTGCGATCATGCAAAACACCAGTTTCGGGACTGGTAAATGCCAATATTTTGACCATTGAAGGGGTGGCTGATGGAAAGCTTCACCCTGTTCAGCAAGCCTGGATGGACGAAGATGTTCCACAATGTGGCTTTTGCCAGAGTGGACAAATCATGTCGGCCATTGCTTTATTGGAGCAAAATCCCTCCCCAACTGATGAAGATATTGATGCAGCCATGTCAGGCAATATTTGCCGATGTGGAACGTACGTGAGAATCAGACGAGCCATTAAAACTGCATCTAAAAACCTGTAATATGAAGAAGAAAGAAGAGCAAAAAATAGTAAAACTAAGCCGGAGAGATTTTGTGAAAATTGGAGCCATTGGTACAGGTGGTTTATTACTGGGCATTCCTATTGCATGCAACAGCGATAACAAAAAACTACTTACTGGAAATCCCGATGCAGAATTCTCACCTAATGTCTACATGCAATTAAAAGGAACTGGCGAATTAATAATCGTTGCTCATCGTTCTGAAATGGGTACGGGTATTAGAACCAGTTTGCCGCTTATAATGGCTGATGAAATGGACGCGGATTGGAAGCAAGTAAAACTAATTCAGGCTCAGGGAGATAAGAAATATGGCGATCAAAACACAGATGGCTCATTTAGTGTTCGGATGTTTTATCCTCAAATGCGAAAAGCAGCAGCCATGGCAAAGCTGATGCTGAGGCAGACAGCAGCTACAGAATGGAAGGTTGATATTTCGGAATGCACTGCCAAAAATCATGAAATAGTCCATCAATCAGGTAAGGCATTTGGCTATGGTTATCTTGCCGAAAAAGCAGCTAATTTACCATTACCAGATGAAAGCGAAATTACTCTAAAATCAAAAGACGAGTTTAAATACATCAATAATAAAACATCCATTTACGATCTTGAAGATATTGTAACCGGAAAGGCAAAATACGGGTTCGATATTTCGGTTCCGGGTGCAAAGGTGGCTGTTATTACCAGAAACCCTGAGGCAGGTGCTGGAATCAAGTTGTTTAATCCTGATAAAGCATTGAAAGTCCCCGGTGTTGTAAAGGTCTTCAAAATGGAAACATCAGGTTTCCCAACCGGTTTTGACAAAGCTTTAGGTGGAATTGTGATAATTGCCGACAATACCTGGGCAGCCTTAAAAGGAAAAGCAGTGCTTGAAGTAGAATGGGAAAAAGGGAAAAATGCTGATTACAACTCTAATGCTTTTCAATCAGAAATGCAAAAATCATCTCATAAAGATGGGATGAAAAGGAGAGAACAAGGCAACCTGAAAGAGGCTTTAAACACTGCTGAAACAGTGTTAGAGACGGACTATGTAGTGCCTCACTATGCCCATGCCTCAATGGAAACACCTTGTACTGCCGCAAATTACAAGGAAGAAGGTACATGCGAAATTTGGGCACCAGTTCAGTCTCCTCAGTGGGTGCGAAGTGCTGTAGCAAACGCTTTAGAGCTCGATGAGGAAAAGGTTACCATCAACATTACCCTACTTGGAAGTGCGTTTGGTAGAAAATCAAAACCTGATTTTGTTGTTGAGGCGGCACTTATTTCAAAAGAAATTGGGCAGCCGGTCAAACTTCTTTGGACAAGAGAAGACGATATTCAGCATGATTTTTACCATTTTACAAGTGCCCAGCACATTAAAGTCAGTTTAGACAAAGAGAACAAAGTAACAGGCTGGCTTCATCGTTCAATATTTCCATCTATCGGTGGGACACGATCTTTAGATACCAAATCGCCTTCTAATGGTGAATTATCGCAGGGAATGCTGGATATGCCCTATGCCATTGAAAATGTAAGCTGTGAGACAAACGAAGCCCTTACGCAAATAAGAATTGGTTGGATGCGGTCAGTTGCAAATGTTCATCATGCTTTTGCTATTGGTTCTATGCTCGACCAAATAGCCGTTCAAAGAGGAATGGATCCAATCGACAATGCTCTCGATTTATTGGGCGAAGACCGAAACATCGATTTTGATGCCTTGGTTGAAGGTTTTAGAAACTACAACGAAAAGCTGGAGGATTTCCCCTGGAATACGGGTCGTTTTAAAAACGTAATTCAAACCGTAAAGGAAAAATCCGGCTGGGGCAAAACGTTGGGCAAAGGCAAAGGAATAGGGTTTGCAGCACACCGTAGTTTTTTAACATATGTGGCTTGTGTTGTTGAAGTAGAAGTTGATGATGAAAACAATATAAAAGTACCCATGGTGCATTATGTTGTTGATTGTGGCGTTCCGGTTAATCCTGAAAGGATTAAAGCCCAGTTTGAAGGTGGGGCAGTTTTTGGTATCAGTCTGGTTTTGAAGAGCGAAATAACTGTGAAAAATGGAGCTGTTGAACAAAGCAATTTTGATAATTACCAGGTGGCTAAAATTACTGATGCACCTTTGGAAACCACAGTGTACATAATCGACAGTGATGAAAATCCAACAGGCGTTGGTGAACCTCCGGTTCCTCCAATGATACCTGCTTTGTGTAATGCAATTTTTAAAGCGACTGGTAAACGTGTCACTCAACTTCCATTTAGGTTGGAAAATGCCTGAAATAATTCTGAAAATGATTCTTGAAATTTATTAATTTTGTAATATACTGTATTACTTTTTGTACAAACTCAAAAGATTGTATAACTATCTTATTTATAGATGAATGTAAATCTTAACGATAGAAAATTTACTCCTGCATACAACTCCATTAACGGTGAAGTTTCTGAAGAGACGATATTTCATTATCACCAGGAAGGCAATGTTATCTGGGCAGAATACAGTGGAGGTCAAATAATTAAAGGAACTTTAATCGGGAAAGTAATTGATGACCATATTGAGTTTGTTTACCAGCACATGAATGAAAACCATGAAATTATGACTGGTAAATGTCGTTCGTATCCGGAACTTATTGAAAACGGAAAAATAAAGCTAAAAGAGTTTTGGGAATGGACTAGTGGTGATAAAAGCTCCGGAGAGTCAATTATTATTGAAATATAAAACCCCAAATATCGTTCTTTACTGAAGGCAAAGTTACTTCAATATTCCTTGTTCTTTAATCGAAATTCATCATTCAAAAAAGAGGATTGAAACTAATATTCGTGTAATAAAGTTGCAAGGATTTAACTATCGGGGCAAAGATCGATGCTTTACCAACACAGATATTTCCTTATAAACACACATAGTTGCTCGTCCGGCAGAGATTGATGCTCATCCGGCACAGATATTTTCAAGCCGGCACAGATCGATGAATATCCGGCAGATATATCGTAGACCAGTCTGCTTTGGGAAACGCAGATGAGATCACAAATTGCCGGAGAAAAATAATGTAAGGAAGATGTGGAGATATTAGGATGATTTATTGATGAATTAGAGATTACACAGGCTCGTAGGGACACACGGCCGTGCATCTCTGCAATGCACAAATTTTAATTATTTATTGAATTAGAATTTTAATATAAAAACCATTCGTCAAATTATTCCAAATAGGAATACATTTTCTGGGGGGATTTCTCTTTTTTGTGGGGGATTGTTGTTAGATTTAGGGATTTAAAAAGAGAACTATTTATAATAAGGAATAATGTGCATTGGGGCTTTATTTGATTGTTAGCTGCAAGTGGAAAAGACCGAAACCGAACATTGAAACCTGATTATCAAATTTAAAAAAACGAATTAAAAATATTATCTCATTGATTGAATTTTGGTGCAAGAAAAAATTAGTTTTTGCCAACCCATTTCTGTCCTTTAGGACAGTAAGGATAGCTAATGCACATTGCACACATTTGCGAATCGCGCAAGCCGACCCACAGACCAAAATTTGCAAAAGACTGCAATCTACCAAAACAGCTAATGATTAAAACTAAATTATATGAAAAAGAACAAATACAAAGAGTGGTTAGAAAATGAACCAATTATAGGTTTGATTAATGATAAGGTGTTGATAACACAAGAGTCTTTGCATAGATTAGCAGAAAAACTCACAAAGAAAATTGAGCAGGAAAATTCAATTTCTATTGATTCATCAACTGACTTAGAAATGCTGTTTGTTGATATATTTGTTAAAGATGCTAATGAAGAAAGAGCAGTTGTGGGAAATTACTCTATATCTTTAACAAAAAATAGCGTATTTGGCTTGGTTATATTAACAGCTTCTATTATAGAAGCAGCAATTACTGGATTTACCGCTATTTCTGGTGCTTTTTCTCTTGCTAGTATAATACAAACTATTAAATCAACGATAGCTAAACTAAATAAGGATGAGCTTTATATTATTTCTATTTTGATGGTTCACAAAGAAGAAACAGGAAACAATCCTATCTTAAATCAGATAATTGAGCGTTCCGATTATTTATCAAAAGATACAATAATAAATTTATTAAATTCATTGGATAATAAGGATGCAATTGAGTGGAATGGTGATTTGGATTCCGAAATTCAATTAAAAAAATGGATTTAGACAAAGTTTATAATATATATGTAGGTGTTGATTATGAAAGTGAAGATAGCAGATTAGATGTTTCTGCCAGAAAACAGTTTTCAAGTGATGCTATAGAAATTGCAAATATTTTTTCTTTTCCTGAAAGTAATCATAGCTGTTATACATCTTATGTTACCACAGCTGAGGTTAAAAAAATAATAGCAGATTTAGAAAACCCCAAATATACAGGATGCGATATATTAATTTACTTATCAGGTCATGGAAGCATTGATAATGTAGATGGCAGTACCGCAGTATTCTTAACCAGTGATAGCCAGTTAGATTTTCAATATATTTATGATAGTATCAACAAAAAAGATAAACCAAACAATATTGCAATAATATTGGATTGCTGCCACTCAGGTGGAGTAAATAGACAAAATGGTCGTTTAAATTCATACTGGATTACTGCAGCGTCGGAGGAAGCAACTACTGATAATCAATTTCATGAAGCTTTGGTAAGTTATTTAAGTAATTCCAATGATACAATTACGGTTACGGGACTGATAAATTATTTGCAAATAAATTTAAAATTGGAACAACCTCAAGCTTTAGTGAAAACTACTAAACCCTTTTATTTAAAAAAGAATAGTATAAATTTTTTTGATATAAAAAAGGTACAGGAAGAAACATTGTTGAGAAAAGGGAAATCGAGAACAGCTTATCCTATTGATATTTCATTTATTGAAATATTCTCAAAAAAAATGTACATCGAACCAATTTTAGTTCATGAAAATGAACAATTCGAATTATCTCGGCTTATAGTAGACTTAAGTAATGGCAAGTCAAGTTTAATACTTGGAAAACCTGGTTCAGGAAAGAGTTTCTCATCTTATCTTATTCAAAAAGAATTAATAAATTCTGGTATAAAAAACATATCATTTACAATGAACGAGCTAGTTGATATCAGGCACAAAAGCAACTTGTCGAATTATATTAGAAGCCATTCATTATATAATTATCTTTTTAGTTATGAAAATGTAAAGGATGACTTAACAGTATTAATTATTGATGGTCTTGATGAATACAACGATTGGAGTAAATACGAAGATTTTCTTGAGGAATTAATGAAAAGTTTTTGTGTTCTAGCCTTTTCTCGAAAGGAGGAATATCAATACAAAATCAACAATTACATAACACCTGAATTATTTGATAAAATATACAACCTAAAAGAATGGGAATTTGAGAATGAATTTATTAATTACTTAGATATTCTTAATAATAATAAGCTCATAAAAATTGGATTGGATTCTTTGCTGAGTAAAGCGTCAAATTTTAAAGATATTATCAATAATCCCCTCTATGCAAGAATGTGTGTATATGTATGTGATACTTTAGATGAAGAATTACATATTTATAATAGGTCAACATTATATTTTTCTTACTTACACAAGTTAGCAAGCCGACACAATATCACTCAAAGCAAGTCTATTTTAAATCTATGGAAAGAAATTGCATTTAATGCATTTTTGCATAATAGAACAAATTATAATTTAATACATGAAAATGAATTTCTTGAACTGGTAAAGGACATATCTTCAAGTGAATTAAGAAATCTAAAAAGCTTATTTATAGTAAAAAATAATAGTTTAGGCGTATGTTATAATTTTTCACACTATTCATTTTTTGAGTTTATTATTTCATTAGCAATAAGTTCAAACCTTCAGTTAGGTTTTATTACTGGTGATACAGATGAATCATTTAATTTTCTGACTATAGAAATGAAAGCCTCAATAAGGCACTATTTGATAGACTTATTAAACTATGATAAAATAAATGATAATGATGAATTTCCTAAATTCTTATTTAGAATTTATAATAGTATTGGAAATGTTGAGGACAATAAAGAACTTATAAAGAAAAATACGCTCATTTACCTAATTTCAAAATGTAATTGTAATACAAACAATGTATTACAATCTATTCTGAATTCAGAACAAAATGCTTTTTTAAAAAACTCTCTGTACTGGGCATGTGCTAGAAATAATGATACAAAAGCTTTTAATGAGTACATATTACTTCTTGAAAGTAGTGATAATGAATATGGTTATTTAAATAGAGGGTATCATTTATTTTATTATGGTGATTTAAATTTAAAAGACGTGCCATATCTTGATAATCATGCAGAAAATAGCTGGGAAAAGACAAGAGAATTTATGTTTAGCGAAAGGATTCTTAAACAAAAGAATAGTACAACATTAATTAAACTTCTTGATATATATACTTTTATTGATTTGTCCATTTTTCATCGTACGAGAATATCAGAAACAGAGTATCTATCTTTGCAAACGGCATTACATGGATTATCTAGTTATTTAGATAATCCAATTGCTGAAAAATTCTATAATGCATTGGGTAAAATTGAAGTTGATGAATAGATTTGAGCATATAGATTCACAGGCAACCTATGAGTTAGTTTTACTTTACGGCGAAAAAGTTAATGCATTGCTGAATTGTTATTCCTTAGAAAGAATAAAAACAATTTCATTTTTAGGAATTACATCATTGTTATATCAAAAGGAAGATACAAATAGATTTTCTCATTCAATAGCTGTTTCTTACATAGCAATTTACCTCTCACGCAAACTTAAATTGCAGCAAAAAGATAGAGATGTACTGGTCTTATATTATTTATTCCATGATATAGGTCATCTTCCAAATTCACATGTAACTGAGCCCGTATTAAGATTATCAAAAGCAAAAAGTAAATTCCATGATTCTTGGGGAGGACAGTCTTTACTATCAGATAAATTTATACAAGATTGGATAATAAAAAATATAGAAGAAGGTCAATATGTTTGGGAAAACATCAAGTGTATTTTTACTAATCAGTCATTATCAAAGGTTAACAAATCACTTATAGAAATAATAAAATCCCCGATTAATCCTGATACAGTTGAAGGTATTTATAGAACTGCTCAAATTTTAGATATAAGCTCATATACTTTAGATGATATTTGTTCAGCCTTATATAGTGGGTTCTATTTTAAAGATGAACATCAAAGCTGCGAGATAACAATACCTAGTAATAACTTACCTGAAATTTACACATTTTTTGACCTTCAAAAGAAGGTATATGAAAACTATGTTTTTTCAATAGCGAATCAATCAGCTGAAGCCATGTGGAAAAAGGCTTTGCTTCTATCATTTTCGCAAAAAGATATTGGAAATCTGTTTAATCTGTCTGAACCTGAAATCATTCTTGAGATAGAAAATAATCCAATTGCATCAGAACTTTTAAATAAAATTAAAGAAGGTAAATGTTTAACTCCATATTGGAGAAATAATCACTCCAACCTAATGAATAATGACTTAGCTCAAGTTAGTAATAATGTATACTCAGAAGAAAATATAGAAATTCTTGAAGAGGAGATTATAAAAAAAGTTCCTCAGATAGAGCAGTCAAACTTTTTAGCACTGCATTTTAATAGAGCACGAGTTTTTGATTATGACAAGCAAGGTGTGCTTTTTGATATTTCAATAAACGAATTGAAAAAATCCATCAAAATTCAAAAAACTCAAGGAGTTGTTCCTTTATCAGTCTTTAGCTACCCTTTTATTAGTGTAGACATGATTGAAAGTTATGATAATAGCAGTTCGCAAAAATCAATTGATGGTATTCTACTCAATAATTATGAAGCTATCGTAATTACAACCCCATTCTCACCAAATGACACAAACTTACCTGCCGGCCCTCTTGTATTAAAGTCATATGCGCTTGAAAATGGAATAAATATTAAAACAGTTGATTTAAATATCAAATATATCAACCACTTTAAAGGCAAAGCAGAAAATCAAATATCTGTTGGAGACCATTACAAAACAACTCGTATTAAAGCTGCAGAAAGCCATTTCAAAGATTCAATTGATTATTTAAATTTCGATTTAGGAAAAGAAGTAGATTGCATGCATTGCTCAAAATCGATTCCATTTTCTTTTGAAGAGTTAGAAAAAATAATTGATAATGCTATAGCTCAAAATAGTTACTGGATAAATTTTTTTGAAAAGAACTTTTTTAATGTTGAAAAGAAATCAAAAATTGTAGGTTTTTCTATTATGGGGACAACACAATTTATATTATCTGCACTTCTTTCAAAATTAATTAAACAAAAGTGGAATGATACGATTATTGTAGCAGGAGGTTCACATATTACCTTAAAAAGAGAGTTAATCAATTCAAACAAGAAGTATTCAATGTTTTTTGATTACTTTTTACCCTTTCATTCTGAGAAAACTTTTTTTAGATATGTTAAAGATATGAGAAAAAAGTCTTTTCTAGCGAATGAAATTGATGGCGTTATTACAGCAGGAATGAATCACAGAAATTTAGTTGATTCGAAAAGTGAAACAGTTCCGCTAATTATTACGACAAAAGATATTTCTGAATATTCTAATGATTCTCCAGTTATTCCAATACAATTAACTCAAGGTTGCTCAAAAGGGAATTGCACAATGTGTACCTATAATTACATTGAAGAATATAATGGAGATATTGACATTATCAATAGGTTAGAAATTTTGACTAAAAACCTTAAATTTGAAAAAACTGTAAACATCTCATTTAAAGACAGTAGTCTTTCAAAGAAACAACTATTAATGGTAGCAGATTTTTTTAAATCAAAATCTGTTTCATGGAATGCATCAACGAGAGTGGATTTAAGTTTTACTAAATCTGATTTTGATATTTTGTTTAAATCCGGCTGTACGAATCTTGAAATTGGTATTGAATCAATTCATACGAAGAATCAAATTATTATTGGTAAAGTTTACAATCTTGAACAGATAGAAAATTTTATATCTAATTCGATTTCAGCAGGTATCAGGATAATTACAAATCTAATCTACGGTTTTCCTAATGAAACATTAGATGAGGCTAAACAACAATTAAATTGGTTTAAACAATTGAAAGATAAATTTGGTAACATGATTTACAGTTCTAACAATATGTTGGAAATTAACCAAGGCTCACTAATGGAAAAAAATAGTAGTGAATATGGTATTATTAAAAATGAGTTACAACCTTGGTCATTTTCTTATTCATGGAATGCTCCTAATTGGAGAAAAACTTTTCTAAAATTGATTGATGAATAGCCCCCTGATGGTGCAAGTTTGCTATGAGGATTCCCTAGCTCCCCTAATGATGCCAGTTTTCCATGCCGTTGCCTATGGTTCAGGTTTACTCGCTTCGCTGTGTGAGAGAAGTTGCAACCTGGACCTAAAATGCCAGCAGTTTTCAACTGCAAACATTGCGTAGCAATCATTGAGGCAATGTTGTTTAAGTCTTCTTTATACCACATGCAAGTCAAAGACTTAAAGAGTCTGGTGTGCAAGTTGTACCTTGAACCTTGGTGCTGCCGCGCGAATCCTTTCGCGTGGCTGTAAATACCACATGAGGGGACTTGTGCGGTAGCTGTGTTTGGTGTCTAAGTTATAAACTTGAACGATGCAGCAGTGGAGCAGACTTGGAGCTGCAAGGAGACTCTGTGCCAAGGATGAAACAAGTCATTCTTCCTTATCCAAACTATCCTGCTGTTTTTTTTTATAGCAATATCCGTTAGATTAATTATGTTTGTAGAAAAGTGAACAACAGCTATCTGGTATAATAAGAAATATATAAAACTACAGAAGAGGATATTAATGGATATTTCATTGAGCTTGAATACGGACGAAAAATACATATAACAAAAAGAAGAACTACAATTGCACTATTACCAACATGTTTGAAAAAATGTGTATAAATTAATTTTAAAATAGAAAATATTAGTAGTAGTATTGCATTGCTTTACTAAATAATTGTAGATATTAGCAAATGCCTGGTCTATGAAACCCCACATTGTTAGATTAGGTGATAAAGCATAATTGTTTGGATATCAATGCAGAAAAACACATCTCAATAAACTGTATTTAAGGCCATAACGTATAATTTATTGTAAATAGATGCAATACACAGCTGAACAAGTTTTAAGTTTAAGTCCAAACACTGGTAATAAAACCAGGGGCAAAAAATTGGCAAATACTGCCAAGTGGCCTTCGTTAGGTGCCAATGAAAAAGGCGTCTGGGGCTTATGCCAGGGAAGTGGCTCCAATCCGTATAAAACCGCTATTGATTTTAATGGCCCGGCTTTTAAATGCTCCTGTCCAAGCAGGGAGTTCCCATGTAAACATGGAATAGGCCTTTTTCTTTTATACGTTAATGAAATTGAGGCCTTTACCGAACTTGACATGCCTGCCTGGGTGGAAGAATGGTTATCAAAACGGACAGAAAAAAAGACCACTAAAAAGAAACTTGAAAAAACAGAAGTAGATCAGGAAAAGGCAGAAGAATCTAAACAAAAAAGGCTCCAAAAAAGGTTCTCAAACATGGGGGCTGGATTGTTGAACCTTCAAAACTGGATAGAAGACATTATCAGGCAGGGGTTTGGTTCATTGGATATTACTGATAGCAGTATCTGGTCAGATAAATCAAAAGAACTGGTTAATGCGCAATGCCCGGGAATTGGAAACAGGTTGTCGGAAATACCTTCACTACTTAGGAATGAAAACTGGGTAGAACTGCTCCTGATTGAATTATCAGAAATTAACACACTAATCCAGGCATTTAAAAATAAAGACACCTTGCCGGAAGCATTAAAGGAAGATGTTTTTAACCAGCTTGGTTTTAATACATCTAAAGAAGATGTTCTTGCCCGGCAAAAAGTAAGCGATGATTGGCTGGTTCTGCATATTTCGACCAAAATGAATGATAATCTTTCCGAAAGAAGGATTTGGTTATACGGCTTAAAAACAAAAGAGTTTGCCCTGCTTTTAGATTTTTCATTTGTCGGAAAACTTTTTGAATACAATTTACCGGCAGGGCAAATAGTGAATACCTCTCTTGCTTTTTATCCATCAGCTTATCCCCTTCGTGCTTTAATCGCTTCGGAAATAGTCAGTAAAGAAATGCAACAACATGCTGTATATTCGGCCAGTTTTCAGGATGTTATTAATGAATTTGCATTGGCTAAATCAAAACTCCCTTTTATTAAAGAGGTGCCATGCCTATTAGAGAAGTTATCCATTGTGAAAAAAGACAGTGAAATGTTCATTCATGATCAGCATGGTTTTACAGGATCAATTAATATGGGTACAAATAAATACCTTTTACTACTAAGTATAACCGGTGGCAACCCGTTTTCGGCTTTTGGTTTATATGGCAAAGATGGTTTTTTTATAAAAAGCGTGTTCTATCAATCTAAACTTTTTGTACTATGAGCCTGGAAAAATTAACAGAAATAATCGTATTGGGCACCTCCAAAAAAGGTGTAAAACAAGTAGAACTGGATTGGTGCAGGCAGTATAAAATTAACACTACTAATACCGAACAGGCCCTGCTCCAATCCGCGTATCTTGATAGTCAAATGAAAATAGCAGGAAAGGTATTGGAAAAAGGTGACGAAACAAAGCCTATACCAACCATTGAAGATGAAACTAATGCCGTAGATGATAACTATATATTCTTCCTTGAACAACTACTAAACGATTTCACTTATCTGATTCTTCCTTATTTTAAAAGATTAATAAAGGCAAAAAAAACATTACCTGCCCCCTTGACACCCAAATTCCTTGATTATGGAAAAAAACAAGGTGACGAATTTCGTGAAGCAATAAGTTTAGCAGTCGGTAACCGGGGCGCCTTCCTGGCAAAATTTAATAGTGAATGGGATTTTATTCTTACCAGAGAAATTGATTGGG
Source organism: Bacteroidales bacterium (assembly GCA_050296515.1). Taxonomy (GTDB): domain Bacteria; phylum Bacteroidota; class Bacteroidia; order Bacteroidales; family NBLH01; genus NBLH01. The sequence goes on from JBNKRJ010000109.1 coordinate 39,950, forward strand.
ATACCAGTAACCATAAAGACAGGGTTGCATTTCTGAAAAAACTAAGAAAGACTCAGCCTGAGAAGGCCGCGAGGCTTGTTCAACCTACATTTAATGAAGAACACAGTAAAGAAAGGCAGGAATTGCTGGAATGTTTCCATGTGAACCCGGGCGAATATGACAAAGTATTCTTAAACCATTGCTTAAAGGATAATGCACAGTTAGTCAGGCAAATAGCTTTTGATTTACTGCTAAAAACAGATGCCCTGCAATTAGAATCAATAAAAAAAGAAGCTGCAAAATATTTAATCATCCATAAAGGCGGCTTTTTAACATCAAACAGAATAGAGCTCAACTTGCCCGAGAAAGAAGATGAGATATTGAAAAATTTAAGAAGTTGCAACCATAATGGTGTCAAAATGGGTGAAAAAGCAATTATATTGCATAAATTAACCAGCCGTTTGCCCTTAGATTTTTATGCTATTTCCATAAACGAATTAAATAAGCTTACTGATAAAACAGATTGGAAAAAAATGCTTTTAAGTGCCTGGCAAAACGCAGCCATTTTTTATAAAAACCCTGGCTGGGCTATTGAATTAATACCGGTGTTATTAAAAAACGATGTTCCAATCGATGATGATTTAATCGGTGTACTAAACAATGAAGAATTCAATACTTTATTAAAGCAATTGTTTTCTGATTATCCGAAAAAATTCAAATCAAACGAGGCATTAGGGCAAATAATACGAAATTCAAACCAGGAAATTAATGATAAAAATGCAGAGACCGGGATTCAACAAATTTGCACTTATTTAAAAGACATTGAAACAACACATACGTTTATTTATAATGAAGATAAAAAAGTGCTGTCTGGTTTCCTGGCACGAATCCCCTGGACAATAACAGATTTACCTGAAATACTTGCAGATTATAAAGAATTAATAAACATAAAACAAAAATTAATAAAAAGCTTACAATAATTATGGAAAACACTCATATAAGGCCACATGCCGAACAAGAATTCGCGGCTGAACTAGACGCATTAAAAAAAATTGACAACAAGGAAAAACCTGTTAACTGGAAGTTGTCGCCCTGGGCTGTCCTGACTTACATTTTAGGGGGGAAACTTCAAGACGGGACGGTTATCCAACCCAAATACATTGGGCATCAACGGTTAATTGAAATTGCCATTGCCACGTTGGCCACAGATAGGGCATTATTGTTAATTGGGGTACCCGGGACAGGAAAAACCTGGTTGGCAGAACATATTGCAGCCGCTATTTGTGAAAACTCTACACAATTGGTGCAAGGTACTGCTGGTATGGGCGAAGAAAGCATCAGGTACGGTTGGAACTATGCGCGTTTATTAAAAGAAGGGCCCAGCATGGAGGCACTTGTAACAAGCCCAGTCATGCAAGCAATGAAAGACGGGACTATCGCGCGCTTAGAAGAACTGACCAGGATACCATCAGATGTACAGGATACGCTGATTACTATCCTGTCTGAAAAAACAATCCCTATCCCTGAACTAAAAACAGAAGTGCAGGCACAGAAAGGGTTTAACCTTATTGCAACAGCAAATGACAGGGACAAAGGAGTAAATGAACTTTCGAGTGCTTTAAAAAGAAGGTTCAATACAGTAGTATTGCCTTTACCCAATACACTTGCCGAAGAAGTAAAAATAGTATCAGGCAGGGTGGCATCCTTAGGCGAAGCGTTGCAATTGCCTGCAGAAAAAGCCCCTGAAAAAGAAATTGAAAGGTTGGTTACCATGTTTAGGGAACTGCGGGAAGGAAAAACAATGGACAAGAAAAATAAAATAAAAATTCCTTCGGCTACATTAAGTACTGCCGAAGCTATCTCTGTGATTAACAGTGGCCAATCCCTGGCGGCCTATTTTGGCGATGGCAGCCTAAAAGCTAAAGATTTGGCCGCAGGTATAGTTGGTGCAGTGGTAAAAGACCCTGTGCAGGACAAGCTTATCTTTAAAGAGTATCTTGAAACCATTGTAAAAGAAAGAAAAGAATGGAACGATATTTACAGGAATTGCTCAGAGTTATTGTAAATAAACGGCAAATATACAAATACACTAATTTCCAAGTTCTAAGTTCGTTTATTCTATGCCAACAAACATATACGGAATAAGGCACCACGGAGCAGGTTGTAGCAAAAGCCTGAAAAGTGCATTGAAGGATAATACACCTGATGTGGTACTTATCGAAGGCCCTCCTGGTGGCAATGCACTTATACATCATGTAAATAACAAAAAAGGGTTAAAGCCCCCCGTGGCATTATTAGTATATAACCCAAAGGAACTAAAAGAATCCTCTTTTTATCCCTTCACGGAATTTTCTCCCGAATTTGTGGCCATGGGTTTTGCTATAGAAAACAACATTCCTGTTGAGTTTATTGATTTGCCACCATTAGTACAACAGACCCTGGAGAATGAAAAAACAATATCATCAGATGGGGGAAATACGGATGAGAACGAAATTTTGAATAAAGATACCGCCGAACTACCTGATGTAACAAAAGATCCATTAAGTTATATTGCTAAATTGGATGGATATGAAGATGGCGAGCGTTGGTGGGACGTGATGGTGGAAAACCGTGATTCAGACACCAGTATTTTCAGTGCGATTGGAAAGCTTATGATTGCATTGCGGGAAGAGCTACCTGAATTTACAACTAAAACCGATCTGGTTAGGGAAGCTTACATGCGAAAGCAAATTAGAAATGCAGAAAAGAACTATGAAAATATTGCTGTAGTATGTGGGGCATGGCACCTTCCTGCACTGGTTGACAAGCCTAAAGTTAAAGACGATAATGAACTGTTAAAAGGTTTGCCAAAGATAAAAACTGACGCTGCGTGGATACCCTGGTCTTATTCAAAAATAGCGGCACAGAGTGGCTATGGGGCCGGAGTGGTTTCACCAGCATGGTATGAGTTGCTTTATCGTGATAATGATAATAAAATTGAAAAGTGGTTTGTAAAAGCTGCCCAATTGCTCAGGAAAAAAGATATGGATGCCTCCTCGGCGCACGTGATTGAGGCAGTACGGCTGGCAAAAACCCTGGCTGTAGTGCGGAACCTCAGTAAGCCCGGTTTGAATGAATTGTACGAAACATGCGTGTGTATCTTTGGTAACGGGTACGAGGAACAAGTCCGTTTGATCTATCAGGAGCTGATTATCGGGAACAAATTTGGGAAAGTTGATGCTGAAATAAGTGAAATACCATTACAAAAAGATTTCAGGGCCAAATGCAAAAGTTACAAGTTAAACCTGTCCGAAGAAACCGAAAGTATTGATTTAGATCTACGGAAAGAGCTACATGTAGCCAAGAGCCATTTCTTAAACAGGTTAAACATCCTTGATATTAACTGGGGGAAAAAACAGGAAGCCGGATATGGAAGAAAAAAAGGAAGCTTTCATGAAGAATGGCGTTTAAAATGGCGTCCATCTTATGAAATAACTTTAATAGAATCTTCCATTTGGGGCAACACTGTTGATGGAGCTGCAACAAATTATATCCAGCATATTGCCACTAAATCGAACGATATTTTGGAAATCAGCTCCATGATTTTAAAATGCCTTGAGGCCGATCTTGAAACCCCGCTTAACGGACTTAACCAAAGGTTGTTAAATGTCTCGGCAGTAAGCACTGATATTGAAAAATTAGTAGAGGTGGTGCCTGAATTGGTAAATATTTATCAATACGGAAATGTCAGAAAAACAGATACCTCGCAGGTAAAAACGGTTATTCACGGAATTGTGCCAAGGGTTTGCATAGGTTTGGCAAATGCCTGTTATGGATTGAAGGAAGAGCCAGCCAGGATAATATCTGAAAAAATGTTGGCCTTTCACAGAGGTATCAATTTATACGAAGACAAAGAGTTGAAATCAGCTTGGTTGCATGCCCTAAAGGACACGTATGGAACCAAAAGTTCTAATGCCTTGGTTCAGGGTTTGTGTTTAAGGTTATTATTGGATGAAGGTGCCATTGAAATCAGCATTGCCGAAAATGAAATGCAACTGCAACTTTCTTTGGGGGCAGATCCCGTACTGGCTGCTGTTTGGCTGGAAGGGTTTTTACAGGGCAATGCACTTTTGATTGTCCATAATAGGCAGTTATGGAACACACTGAATGAATGGCTGGAAGGCATTAAAGAAGAACGGTTTAAAGAGCTGTTGCCCTTGTTGCGCAGAAGTTTCAGCCGTTACAGTGCTGCTGATCGCGGACAAATAGCACAATTGGTAAAATATGGCCATAAAAAACCGAAAAGCACTGTTAAAGAATTGGATAAAACCAGGGCTGAATCCGTTATCCCGGTAATTCAGGAATTGTTGGGTATCAAATAAGTGGTTCTGGTTTTATTTAGAACTGATTTTATATACGTGAAAGATAGGAAGTCAATGGTCATTAAGCATGCAACTGGTGACAAATGACTGGTGTTAAGTCAACCATAATATTTCAGGTAAATTGACCAGGTGACAACACCTGGCCAGTGCACTTGTCAGGTGTTGTCACCTGTCTAATTAGTCTTGACATAAAACGAGTGTCATGACACAGCTAATTTGACGGTTTAGACTTCGATCTCGCTCAGTCTGACACCCTTGGTCATGTTAAGCATTAAAATAGCTTAAGTAAACGATAAAAAATTAAAACTTATGGACTTATCAACCAAATGGAGGTTGGTTTTAGGCAACGATGGAACCAAAGGAATGGGTTTTGAACTTGATCCTGATTTTCAAGGCATCGATCAAACCCTTAACCAACTTTACGGTGAAGAAAGAGGTGCCGGGTTGGGCAGCTCTGCCCCGTCAGTCAATCGATGGTTGGGTGATATCAGGCGTTATTTCCCAAAATCTGTTGTGCAAATGATGCAAAAGGATGCAATTGAAAGGCTGAACTTAAAGCAATTGTTACTTGAACCAGAAGTACTTGAAACTGTAGAGGCTGATATTAACCTCGTTGGAACACTGATAAGTTTAAACAGGGTAATACCCAATAAAACCAAAGAAACAGCAAGGCTGGTAGTAAAAAAAGTGGTGGAAGAATTGATGAAAAAGCTTGAAAATCCCACAAAACACGCAATAAAAGGAAGCCTGAATCGTGCAGTTAAAAATTACCGGCCCAAACAAAGCGATATTAACTGGGACAAAACAATCAGGCTAAATTTAAAACATTACCAGGAGGATTATCAGACAATTATTCCTGAAAGACTGGTTGGATATGGTCGGAAAGGACAGTCGTTAAGGGATATTATACTTTGTGTTGATCAAAGTGGATCGATGGCTTCTTCGGTGGTTTACAGTAGCATTTTTGGGGCAGTAATGGCTTCTATACCTTCGGTAAGTTGCAGGATGGTGGTTTTTGATACGGCCGTGACAGATCTTACAGAAAAGGTAAACGATCCCGTTGATTTATTGTTTGGGACACAACTAGGCGGTGGAACAGATATTAATAAAGCCCTGGGATATTGTAGGGAGTTTATTCGCCAGCCATCGGATACTGTATTTTTGTTAATAACCGATCTTTACGAGGGTGGCAACCAGGAAGAAATGCTTAAAAAAATATACAATATAAAAATGAGCGGTGCCCAAATAATTGTTTTGTTAGCCCTTGACGATGAAGGTACCCCTTCGTTTGATAAACGAAACGCAGATAAAATAGCTGCAATGGATGTGCCCTGTTTTGCCTGTACGCCTGATTTATTCCCCGACATGATGGCTGCTGCTATACAAAAACAGGATATTAAACAATGGGCCCGTTTGAACGATATGCTGGTAAAATAGAGTGTGTCCCGCTAAGCATAGTGTCTCGCTATGTTTTACTCAGCAAAGACATCCCGTCTGCAATTATTCCGGAGTATTAATAACCTGAGTTCGATGTAAGAAAAGAAGGTAAAACTTTGGTAGTAAAAAGGATTATTGTTATATTAAAAGTCTGTATATCAATATTTTAACAAAAACAATAATCCTTATGAATACTAAAGCGAATTTAATTGAAATTTACT
>JBNKRJ010000110.1:0-15731 GCA_050296515.1 Bacteroidales bacterium
CAGGTAAGAAATTGTATACCAGCTTCAAGATAATTTCCGGCATATAATGCATCCATCGTTCGTGCACTTGAACCTAAAGCTGGCCAATTATATATACTATACCATGGCCTGGTTTTAGGTGGATCAATGGGACCATGCTCAATATTATACCTTGATCCAATTAATTCTCCAGTACGGGATACTACTTTACCATCAACGATTTATCATAGTTTACTGTATACTCCGACCTAACAAGTTCCCTTCTACGTGCAACAAGTTTACCATCAACATAACCATATGAAAAACTAATTCTCTTTGAGCTGTTTCAGTTTATCCTCGATAGAATTTACCAAATTTTCATTTCTTTTAAAAACTCTGTCTCCATAAATCATATATGACTTAGAAATATATAAGGATACTGAATCTCCATTCATGAAGTAAATGTCACAAATTGCATCTAAGCTGAACTTTTTATTAAATGAAAATACTTGTTTTGATTTCTCTAATTCATTTTTAAATTCAATCAAAAAAGTTGGGTCAGTAATTTCTATTGGAGGACACATGTCTCTAACAATTTTTTCGGTAAAATTGATTGGTTTAGTTGAGTATAACCCCGCAACTAAAACATTAACTTTGATAATTCTTGGCACATCAAGTTTACATTGAATAAGAAGAGATGTGAAGAGTATGCTAATAAAAAAGAATTTATTTAAATTTTTCATTTATAAAATATTTAGTTTAATTAAAACATCCGATAAGAGGAGAATTAACATTTACAAGCACCCCTCCTGAATGTTGATATCTAATCGGAAATCCCAGTTTATTACATGCAGACCATTCTACATTTTGAATTACCCATTTTTCTTCTGGATTCGTCCATTTTAAATTCCAAAACTGATAATTATAATCTGATGATGAAAATCTATCAGGACTTAATATTGAACTTCTATAGTGCGCCAATTCGTGCAATAACCCAATCACTGGAGGTATAAGTCCAGTCATGCTAGCAATATCATTTCCAACATAAAGTCCTTGATAAGGATCATAAAATATAGTATTGCCAGCTTTTTGATCAAATTGCGTATATGAGCGATCTTTCAAAACCAAACCATTTTCTGTTGGTTGTATATTAACAACAAATCCCAAAGGAAGAGAATTGATATCTTTTAGAACATCAGTCCCGATATTATTGCTAATTAGAAAATCCAAAGATCTAACTGTTTGAATAACAAAATCATTATTAGGTAAATTTTCACGATTATTTACATATGAATATTGGTATTTTTCCCAACCTTTCATGGAATTTTGATAGTGAATTATTATTCTTATCTCCGACCTAACAAGCCCATATGTGGTTCTTATAACCTTCCCGTCCACTACACCTTGATATATAATACCATAATTGACAGTAGCAGTCATTGCATTTGTATATGCTATTCTATTCTGCCACCTATATTGTCCTGCCAGGCTAAGATCTGCCCCTGGTCCTGAAGCGTTAATCCATTGTTCATTCGTTAAACCATCAGCACCATACTGCCGGCCCATCCACTCCGCATACAATCGGTAATAATCATCAAGCATATCCCTTATTTCTTCTTCTGCTGAGGAAGCTGTCCACCCACTCGGGTCGGTGTACTTTAGCGGGTTATTAAAGCAATACGAATACCTGTTATAGCTTTGGGTAAAATCGGGTGCCTGTACCACAATATCGGGGCTAAGGAAACGGCCTACCGAAGGATCGTACATCCTTCCGTTCATGTTTATTAGTCCAAACTGATCAAGTTGCTCATGTCCGGTATAACCGCGATAGAATTTATAAGCAGCCGGTACATTGTTGTAAGTCCAGTTTTGTGGGTTGCGGCGGCGCCCCCAGGCATCAAAGCTTTGTTCTTCAACAATGCTGCCCTCTTCATTGGTTACTACATTCAAAGAGCCCAGGTGGTCGGGGTGTACGTAAAACATGGCCCCGCTGGTACCTGTTTTTTCATAAATGGCAACTATTTCGCCACCGGCCCCTATATAATGCAACTCTCTTGTATTACCATTATTTACTTCTTTTTCGTAGTTGCCAATATAAATCCTGGTAATAGTTGTTCCACTGCCCTCGATAGTCATTTTCCGGCGTTCCTGGTCGGGGCCGTATTTAAAAACAGCTACTGTGTTATTTTCTGTAATGGTTTCCACTTTGTTAAAGGCAGTATAGGTAATATCCTGATCTAAAGGCGAAACTATGCCACCTGTGTTTTCAATATTTGTAAGGGCATGAGGTCCGGCATTATCTCCATAAGTATAGGTGCCTATTCCTGACTTTGTATCAATGTTTCCCGATGGCTGATAGGCAATTTTAATTGCTGCCTGCCCGGTAACTGTTGCTTGTGTCAGTCGGTCTAATTGGTCATATTCAAAGTTCTCGGTAAGGTTATAGCGCTTATTTTTACGTGATAACAGGTTTCCGTTTGCGGCATTAAAATCGTATTCCATATTCTGTAAAAAAGTGCCCCCACTGTTGGTTGTTTGTACAGTTTTAAGAAAATGGGCTGCATCGTAAGTTTTAGTGGTACGCAAACCATTGCCAAACAGAAATTTCTCAATTTGTCCCAGTGCATTGTACTGTTCTGCTTTCCAAATGCTGTTGCTGTTATCGGCACGTTTAATCTCTTCAAGGTACCCAAGTGAATTATAAGCATAATTTACACCAAACCCCGAAGGATAGGTTATATTGGATAATTTATTGCCTGTATAGGATATTCCTGTAGTATAGGATGCAGCGTCCACCACCTGCGTTTCATTCTTTGGCCTGCCCAGGTTATCGTACTGATAGCTCATGCTGGTGCCATTTGGCCCGAGCACCGAGGCAAGTGCACCAATACCATTGGTCTCTGTATCGTACTTGTAAGAAGTAGTTCCTTCGGGGCCGGTTTTTGTTAAAACGCGGCCCAGCTTATCGTAAGTAAGGGTGTAGGTGTCCCCTTTGGAATCAGTCTGCGATATTAGTTCACCGTAAGCATTGTAATCATAGTTTGTAGTGCCTGTATTTGGGTCAGTCAGGCTGGTCTGGTTACCATATTCATCATAACCCATACTTGTAGTTATACCATTTGTTACAATAGTTTTGGGTTTACCAGAAGGGAAATAGGTGTATGCAATGGTACCGCCCTGATCGGTTGCTGATACAAGCTGCCCCAGGCTATTTAATGTTTTCGACATTGTTTGCCCCGTGGTGGTATTTGTAGTGCTTACCGTTTTATCACTGTATGTATTGGTAATTGTGCTGTTGGGGGCCTGTGTCCGGGCCAAACGACCGTAACTGTCGTAAGTATTTGTGGTCCAACGTTTAGTACCTCCCTGAAAATAAGGCTCAGAGCTTTTGTACAATTGCCCCAGCTTATTGTAAATTTGTTCAGCAACAATCATCCGGCCATCGAAACCTGGCGCTTCTGATTTTATGGCACGGCCAAGAAAATCGAAATATGTTTTAACTGTTGGCGAACCAGTAGTAGCAGTTTGGCTGTAATATAGCGCCCCCGAAGGAGTGCCATTGCACCATGCCATCGTATTTACCGCATGTGTGCCATCTGGTCCCAGCGATTCGGTTTGTCTGCCAAAAGCATCGTAAGTAAAGGTACTCTCCAGCCCATTGATATCTTTACTGGTTTTTACCACACCAAGCACCTCATCGTAAGTAGCTTCCGTAAAATGACCCAAACTGTTAGTCTGTTTTATTGCAAAACGGTTCTTGTTGTCGTATTTTACCGACGATGTCCTGGTTTCAAGTCCGGTGGCCGATACTTCCACCGAATAGATATGGTTGGCAAAGTCGTAGGTGTAATTGGTGGTTACCGCTTTGGTTTTCCCCGGATCGGTAACAGACTGCTTAAGCAAACCATTGGGATAATAGGTCATTTCCTGTACACGTATATTGAACTTCGTCAGAAGCATGAGGAATACCTACACTATATATCTTACCTGGTTGCCCAAAAGCATTATAATTTTTATAGGTTTGAATGAAAGCCCCATTATTTGTACTTAAAAGGTTGCCGTTAATATCAACCGTGAATGTATTATTTACTGTCGTATTTGTCAATTTATCAGTACTATAACTGCTTGAGGTATATGGCAGATAACGTTTGCCTCCTAATGACCAAAAAGATAAGCTGCTGCCTGATTCGGAAACCGGGTTGCCGCCTACTTTCGTTTCACTTTTTTTAAGGTAAACATGGTTATACGCGTTGTCGAAATCAAACGTATTTGTAGTTACAGTATTGGTAGCAACATTGGTTACCGTGTTTTGCATAAATCCAAGAAACCCCTGCCCCTTTCGGTGTATTTTGGCATTGCTGTAGGTATAGTTGTTGATTGATTTTCCACCAACACCATCAGGGGTTTTTATAGAACTTACCACATAGTTTGTTCCCTGGTAATCCATTATTGGGAACACTGCCCCTGAACCTTTGGTATATACCGAAGCATCGGTTAAAGGTTTGTACTCAAATTCTGTTTTTATGCCCAGGCCATTTGAGATGGACCTGACCATAAGGTGTCTTTTCCCTTGCGAAAAGGTAGAAATGTAAATATCCTGATTTCCTGCATTTTTAAATATGATATCTGCTAGTCCATCTCCATTAATATCACCAGGCATCAAAAAAGAACTTGCCATACGAATTTCATTAGGATCGTTTCTGTTTAATACACCAAAACCATTGCCATTGCTTAATGCAATATAAAAGGCAGGGACAGGATAAGAGGTGGAAAGATAATTTAAATTGATGCCGCTTATAATGATATCAGAGAGTCCGTCACCATTAAAATCCCCAACGGATTTTTGACCATAAACAGCGGCTTCAAATGAAAAATCCTTTATAATATAATTCAGGGTACCAGTGCCATAATATATTTTTACTTGCTTATCTGTTACACTACTTAAGAAATCAGTTATTCCATCCCCGTTAAAATCACCTGCTTCATCCATAGCTAAAGCACCAGTCATTTGGCTTGTTGTAAATCCGTGCCCGTCAAATTCAATGATTGTGCTATCAGATTTTATATCGGTTTTGCCATTTGCATTATAATCAAACAGCTTGTGGTTAAATGTGGTGCGGGTTAAGTACGTTGAAGGCAGCTTGCCAAATTTAGTTTCATCATAGGTAACCTTTCCATCGGGTGTAACTTTGCAGTCAATTTTTCCATCGCCGTTCAAATCAAGATAGATTTCATCGGTTTGTGAATCGTACGGGAAACTGTAGCCATCCTGGTAATAATACGTTTTGGACATAAGGTTCCCATAGTAACCACTAGAGCTGTAGGAATAAATCTCCCAGTTATTTCCAACAGATTGTTCTGCCCTTTTACGGAAGAGGCAATCTGTACGTCCGTCACCATCATAATCTCCAATAATAGCCTCGGTCATGTAATCAAAGGTAATGTTGGACTTGGTAGAATAAAACGATCCATTTCCGTCAGAAAATAAAGGTCGGTATGTTTTGTTAAGATAAGAATACCTAAGCAGATCGTCCATTCCATCGCCATTAAAATCGGCTATATAAAAACAGGTAAAATTACTTCCTAATAATGCGGTTGACTTTACCGTGTAGGTACCATCAGCATTGGCAATATTTAAGCTCCATTCGTCTGTGGAAGAATAAGTTTCTTTATCAGCGTAAGATATATAATCCTGCCTTCCATCGCCATTAAAATCAGCGAAAAAGAATTTTTTGTCTTTTAAATCGAGGATTTCCTCCTTATAATCCCAGGCAAAACGGCCCCAATCTACTACTGTGGAATTATAGGCTGTTCCGTCTTTTCCTTTTTCTATTATTTCTAAAAGCCTGGTGAATGGATCATTTGCATAATTGAAATTGTATTCCCTTACCTGCGAAGTGCCATATTTGCTAACAATTTTGCTTAATACCACACTATTTGTAATTTTCGAACCACCAACATATGAAAACCTCGGATCATTCCTTTGCTGGTAATAGAAATTTACAGAACCATATGGTGACAAACTGGTCGTTTCATTTCCTGTATATTCAATTTTTTCGATATAGGCTTCTCCTTTGGTATTATCTTCGTGGTAAGTAAAAACCATATAATTACCCAATGGATCGGTAACCTTGTTAAGGTACCACATCAATGCATCGCTCCTGCCCTGGGCCTCAATACGCGAATTGGCTGTATTACCAAACTCAAGGATGGTACCACCTTTGGTTATTACCCTAAACCATGCAGGGCCAATACCGGCAGTGCCATAGGAATAGATTTTTGCAAAGCTTTCTATTTCGGTATGATATTCGGTATTATTGGCACCATAAGTCCCGTTTGTAGCTATTAGCCTTTGTCCGTCAAAAGCAAACTTATCGTCAGCATCAAAATTCACTTCTTTTGCAGAACCATCGTGGTAAATATCATTGGGCACACGCCGGATGGCTGAGATACCACTTAAGTTCCAGCCCCGGCCCAATAACCCGTCACCACCAAGGCTATTATAATCAACAGAAATATTCGGCTGCATTCCATTTGTACCGGGTGATATGGTAATGGGTACATGATAACTTGCTGCGCCGGATTTCGATACATTTGCACCACCAGCAGAGGAACCAACAGGCAATGAAGTATTAAGGCCGTTTACAGCTAAGGTGGTACTTCCGGTGTTTGAACAACCATTCGCATCGGTACATGTTAGTTTGTAAGTGCCAGACATTTTTGTGGTAGCATTATTTGTAACAACCGGGTTTGCAACTGTACTTGAAAACCCGTTGGGCCCTGTCCATGAATAGGCTTCCATGCCACTTGGGCCGGCCAGGTCAATGATATTTCCTGTCCTTACCAATTCATTGCCGGATATGGTAACAGTTGGCAGCTTATTTACTCGTAACGTAGCAATTTGAGAAGTAGTGCTCCCACATTCATTAGTTACCTTCAGGTTATATTTTTTGTAATTATAATTATAGCCTGGATTGGTAATGGAGAGGGAGGAAGAAGTTCCCCCGGAATACACCCCGCTATTGGTTAATGAGGTTGTTCCTTCGTACCATTGATAAGTAAATGCACTACTACCTGCAGCGGTAACACTTATAGACGTAGTCCCTGCCCCTTCGCAAACTTGAGCCAGGTCAACAGAATGTTGCGTAATAGACGGAACTTTATTTACAGTCAGGGTAGCTATGTTTGAATAAATATTCCCGCAACTGCTGCTTGCAAGCACCTTATATTGTTTTCCGTTCAGGCTGTACGAAGGTTTTGAAATGGTCAGTTTAGGTGTGTTCACCCCCGAGTAGGTGCCTGTATTGCTTAGTGGGCTGTTGTTCTCGTACCATTGATAATTAGTAAGGTTTTTCCCTGATACGCTTATGGAAGCTGAACCTGCCCCCTGGCAAATGCCAGGAGGATTTACCGGCTGAGAGGTTATCTGTGGTGTACTTGCTGCTACTGTTAAAGAGGAAGAAGGCCTGTTGCCGGCGCAATTCGTTGCACGTACACTAATGGTACCTCCACCATAACTAGCAGGAAAATTTACTTTAATGGTATTGGTATTTGTTCCGGACACGATGGTTGCCCCATTTGGTACGGTCCATGAATAGCCTGTGGCACCTGCAACAATTGGCACACTGTATGAAATTCCAGCAGCACCAGGACATACGATGGTATTTCCGGTTATATTCCCCGGGGAACTAGGAGAAGATCGTGGTGTAATTGCTAGCATTGCTTTTGGCCCAATCCCACAAGTGGCAAAAATACCAAATACCTGTAGCTTACCACCGGAAAAAGTACTTGAATAGGTTACAGTTACACTTTTTCCGCTAGTTTTTGACAACGAAGCTCCAGTGGTTGGTATCCATCTGTAAGCTACGGCTGTAGTGTTCCCTTTAATTGAATAAGTTAATGTCTGCCCCTTGCAAACAGAAGACTCACCAGAAATGCTTACAGTTTCATAAGGTTTGAAAACAGAGACAACAAGTACTGCCTCACCAATGGCAGTATTTACAACTATTGGTCCTGTATATGAAGAAGATGAAAACTCAAGGGTAATAGAAGGAGAACCAGCCCCGGAAACAATGGTTACCCCAGAAGGTATGATCCAGTTAAAATATTGTGGATTACCTGTTATACCGGACAATTTATAGGTACCTGTCCATGTTGCACCAGGACTATCTAAACATACTGTGGTACTACCAGTAATAGATAATGCCGCAAATGAAGGTGTGCTAAAGGAAAGCCCAATCAACGTGATTAAACCAATGATTAAACTTTTGGCAGTATGACTCTTCAATGAGCTTTTATTTTTGTTATCGTTTATTTTTATATTCATTTCCATCGTTTTTATATCAGGTTTTATCTGGTTAGAATCAGTAAATAATAAGATTTCATGATTTAGAATTGCCTGGTGTTATGTTAAGTAGGATATTTCGGGTAACTAACCAGGTAACAACACCTGGCGGTTGCACTTATCAGGTGTTGTCACCTGACAAATCAGCCTTGACATAACACTAGTTTTTAACAATTTTATACTCTTTTTTTTCTTTTTGCCGGCTTACACGCAGGATATATATACCCGAAGCATAAGCTTGCATATTAAAATCGAAATTAGTGGAATTAACCTGCCTGGATTGCAGTAAGGTTCCATTTAAGTTAAATAGTTGCAGGTTTATGCCTTCAAGATTGGCTATATTTTCAATTCTTATCATCAATGCCCCTTGGGTTGGGTTAGGGAAAATCTTTATTTTACCTTCAGCTAACTTCTCAAAATTAAACTGTTCTTCAATTTTTGCCAGCTCCTCAGTTTTTGCCAGCTTCTCAGTTATTGCAGTACCTGCAAGGGAGCTTGTGTCCCTTTCAGATTTTGTCAACGTAACAATGGTCCTTTTTATACGATTGCCAAAAGCATCGTAGCTGTATTGTACCGCCTGTGAGTAAATTAAAAGCGTTGACAATGTAAAAGCGATTAAGAGTAGAGTTTTTTTCATGCCTGGTTTTTATTATTTAATATTTAATACCGAATGGTTATCATGTAACAGAAAATAAATTTTCTTAACATGCTAATTCTTCGGCATTATACCAATGCCTTTTTTATTATCTTGACAGCGGTTTGGTATAACTATCGGGTGTATTACATTAAAAATTCCTTTTTTGGGAAAACAAACATACATCTTTTTTTTCAAAAATTAAATACTTGCCTACATAAGGCATTCGGGTTTAAAAATAACCATGACTAAACATCGGATATTTTAAAAATATCCGATGTTTTTCTTTACAAATGAACGATAAATGTATTATTTGTTCATCGAAAAAAGTTATACCAATTGTATTTATATTTTAGTCCAAAAGCAAAATATAAATTGCAATGGTAAATGCCTATGCTTCTTGAAAATAATCGAATGAGGTTTTGCTGAAATTGGACTATTTTGAAAGTAAAATCGGTATAAAATAATAGAGTAAAAGCATTTCAAGTAAACCCTTGGAACACTATTACTCTATTATTTTGTCATAAGTCTGAATAAAGTTCAGTCGGGTTTCCCCGACCGAACATAAAGTGTGTATTACTCTGGCTTATCCTTAATACATTCTGCTCTTTTGAACACAATAAACTTTTACGATAAAGCCCGTTCTAATCTTGAAATTATTTTCTAACGTAAAAACGGAAGTTATCGAAATAACAAATAAGATGTGTCGTGGCGCTTATGTTTTTAGGCTCCATGTATGCACCTCCTATTGACCAGCCCCAATCATCGTATGCAAAGTCTCCAAATTTTGTAGCTGCAGTTAAACTTGACAACGGGAAAGAACAGGTCATCCAACGTCCCACTTCAGTCTGATTTGAATTTTTATCTACTAACTGAGCCGCTTCTATGGATGGACCACCTCCACCTAGGCTTAGAGCAAATTTTACTCCATCCATTGGGGCTCCAACAAAACATTCAAAGCGAAACTCTATGCTATCGATTGGGGTAGAACCAGGTATTGTTGTCGGTTTCGAAAAGTCACGAGTTTGCATACCTAACCAATTTGTGGTCTGAGTGTTTGCATCAAAATTAACCCCAATATAATCACCAGAATAATTTGGAGCTATTTTTACCCCAAGAGTATCATTCATTAAAAAACTAGTATTATCAAATCCCCAAGCCCATGTACCTAAATTATCAAAATCTGCCGTTACATTGGTATAGAAATCTGTTGATGCCTGACCAGCAATATTTATAACAGTTAATTTACTACCTGTAGTAATAACAGAATCAAAAGAAAATACAAAAGAAAGTTCGTTGAGTCCTTCATTTACTGTTATATCCTTGGCTGGAATTTCGATATTTGTTGTTTCATCTGCAGCAATAAGAATACTAACAATCTCAGCAAAGTTTTTACCCCAAATAGTCACAGTATCTCCATGTATTGGCATATCTGAACTTATGTTGTTTATAACTGGTTCCTGTACATGGATATATGAAAATCTCACTGTTGCAGTCCCAGCCTGACACTTGATAACGATAAAACCACGTGGGATAATCGTTTCAGGCATTTTAACATTAATCGAAGTAAAATCTTCATTAACTGAATATTCCGTGATATCATACTTGTCAGGATTTGTAAGTGTATCAGAAGTCATATATATGCTTTCGATATCATACAAGTTAGCTCCTAATATACTACCTGCCTGACCTGGTCCTACAATCTCATTTCCGAATTGATCCAATAATGTCCAGTTGGTAGATGTATAAAAATATGCTACAGGTTGAGGAGGCTCAACATAAAAATCAAAAGTTGCGCTACCATGAGTAGTCTCTACCATAATTTGGTGATTCACTGAAGCTCCCATCATTCCAAATTGGAGATCACTCGGAACACGTACTATTAAATTAGTCGAAGTGCAGAAAACCGGATTGAAACTTATTGGCTGGTCATTAATAGAAATGCCAACAACTTCATCCAGGTTTTCTCCCTGAATAACGATCATTTGCCCGGCAACTCCCTGAGTAAAAGCACTATCTGTTTTTTCGGGATCAGTGACTTTCACAGAATTAATAACAGGAGTACCAAAATCATCTTTTTGGCAAGCAGGCATTAAAATTAGAGTTGCTGCCATGCATGCAAAAAGTATACGATAAATAAGTTTATTATAAATTATCTTTTTCATAGCTATATTTTTACATTTTAAAATTGATACTGAATCGCAGGCTCTAATAAATATGGATTAGCAGTAGCCTCAACCGATGGTATTGGAACCCTAAATGAATAAATTGTTGCAGGTGTAATTACCCCAACAGGATCATCGGGTGTAGCCACTCCATCATCATCAATTTTAACAGGAACACGTTCACCCCCATTAAGCAGCGCAATAGCTTTTGAAGGATTGTAATACGAAAGCCTCACAAGATCAAACCAATATTCGCCTTCAGCAGCCAACTCAATTCTCCTTTCTTTTAACAGCATATCTGCATCAATGGAGCTTACAGGATCAAGACCGGCCCTTTTACGAATCTGATTAAAGTAGAAGAGGGCATCGGCATCAGATGTTGTAGCGCTATTACCAAGAATGGCTTCTGCATACACTAAATAGATATCTGCAAGTCTTAATAAAATAGTATGTTCCGGAGAAGAAGTATTAGTCATAAGAGGTAAACTAAGATCTATTTCATTACCTACAATGTGCTTCTTCAGGCCACTACTGCCACTAAATATAAGACCTCCCTTGTTCGTATTTAACTCAGGGAAAGTGTCACCTTTAAACATAAAAGTAGCTTTTCGCCTTAAGTCATTTTCCGAATATTGAAGGTACATGTCGTAAGTAACCTGGATACCATAATACCCTGCAATACCATTTATCTCTAATGCACCACTAAAAAGCTGAAGCATATTGCCATTATACCAGCCCGCACCATCAGCTGTCCATTGAAGGGCAAACAGGGATTCCTCGTTATCGTTGTTTTCAAGTTTGAAAACATCTGCATAATCGTCTAGCAATGATAAACCACTCTGCTTACAAACATTGCCTGCATAAAGCCTGGCACTGTCAAGTAGCGCTTGATCCCTGGTGCCGCCATGACCCAAAAAACCAGCCCAGGTTAAATATACTTTAGCCAACAAGCCTTGAGCTGACCATGTAGTTACCCTGCCAGTTTCCCAATTATCGCCAGTTACGGGCAAATTTTTAGAGGCATAAGTCAAATCATTTGCTACAAATCGATAAACATTACTCATGAAATTTTTATTAACCAATGGACTATCAAACAACTCTCTGTTGTCCTCAATAATAGGAACATCACCCCATAACATCGCCAGGTTAAAATAGGCATAGGCGCGAATAAACCTTGCTTCAGCAATTGCAGCATTAACCTCTCTTTCAGGAATATCGCCGGAAGCCAATTCTTCAATTGCATGAATAGTAGTATTACTGTGGGCAATTAGATTGTACATTGTTCTCCACTCTGTAACTATATTGGGATTTAAACCAGTAGTGGAAAAGTTATTTAATTCGATGGCACCAGGATTATAGTTAAGTACCATATTGCCGCTCATAACATCACCAAATGGTAAATAACCTTCACTAGACCATGCCCCCCATAGTGCACCACCATATAATGATGCAGTTGCTTTTTTCAAATCATCGCCACTTTTATAAAATTGGTCGCTCATTATCTCTGATAAAGCAGGGCGATCGAGAAACGAATCTTTGCACGATGCAAAAAAAACAGAGACTAAAAGCACTATATAAATTATTTTTGATCTTATTTTCATTGTTTTTCTTTTTTATAGTGATATGTTTACACCAAATGTAAATACCCTTGGTTGAGGATAATAACCATCATCAATACCTGCACCAAGTGGATCCCATGACCCAATTTCAGGATCCATGCCTGAATAATTAGTAAAAGTGTACAGGTTTGTAGCAGTTGCATAAATTCTTAAAGAACTCACATGTATTTTTTGCAATAGTTCTTTAGAGAAAGTATAGCCAAAAGACACACTTTTACACTTTATAAAAGAACCATCCTCCACATATTGATCGGTTACCCGGTCGTTTCCATTTGTATTGTCATTCCTCAATCCAAAAAGCTTAGTATCAGCGTTAATTACATATACATCATTGATATTTGAAGCTGACCCATTGGGTTTAACCCCAAGTTTTGCATAATCATTTAATCCTTCAAAATAGGCATAATTTCCTTGTGGACTTTCATGTATTTTACGCGTTACGTTATATATTTTGTTACCATAGCTGGAATTAAAAAAGATACTTAAATCGAAATTCTTGTAGGTAAAGGTGTTACTTAGTCCCAACTGAATTTTAGGAATTGGCGATCCAAGATATTCCTGATCTCTTTCATCAATAATTCCATCTCCATTAATATCTTTAAACTTTAAATCGCCGTACCAAATACTACCAGAAGCATTTGCAACAGGAATTGGTTCACCGTTCCTTACAGGCCGTGCGTGCGGAGCAATACCATTCGCCGCATCGCCTAAAAAGTCCGCAGGAGTTGCATAAACACCTTCTACAACATAACCATAAAATTCCCCCAATGACCTTCCTTCAACTGTCTTGCTATACGTCCTGTCAATTGAAGCTCCTTTGGCATTTAATTTAATCACCTTATTCTCGTTGTGCGACACAGTTAAGTCTGTTTTCCATGTAAATTGATCATTCCTGATATTAGTAGAACTTATTCTAAAGTCGAACCCTTTGTTCTCCATAGAACCAACATTTACCCAAGGTGCTTTTAATGGACCTGGAGGCCAGCTGTTAACCGTTGTTCCTGAGTACATTGGCAATGAAATTTGCATGGCAAGGTCATCAGTTCTTCGAAGATAAAAATCTACAGAAAAACTTATTCGCCAGTTTAAAAAGGCCCCATCAAGCCCAATATTACTGTAATTCGTTTGTTCCCATTTTAAGTCAGGGTTCCCTACTTCGTTATTCAACAGCGCCACGCCACCAAAACCTGTTGTGGCTGCAGTAAGTGTACTTGCGTAGGCATAATTCCTGCCGCCTTCCCTGTTGGTTAAACCGTAGCCCAGTCGCAGTTTTAATTCACTAATAAATTTTGCATTTTTCAAAAATTCTTCGTTGTTTATTTTCCATGCTAATGCTCCGGAATAAGACAATATCCAACGATTGGCTTCTGAATATATTGAACTCCCATCATAACGAGCATTACCTGTAAGCAGGTATTTATCGTCAAAAGTAAAATTCACCCGGCCAAAATACGATTCTTTTGCTGCCTGACTTTTACTTCCACTGTTCGTTGCCGTTGCCGGATCACCTGCCCCGATTGTTTGAATAACATCTGTAGGAAAATCCTTGCGTGCTGCACTTTCATTGGCTGACAGCGTTAATTGCGATTCATGCCCAAGCATTGCACTTAAATTGTACTTTTCTGCAAATAATTTGGTATAGGTAAGGTAGTTACTTACTTCAGTATGGTTATTTTGAGAAAATTCAAATGAAGCATCATTATAATCCTTTACCAGGTAACCCATTTCATAGGTTGGGTTAAACTTTTCCCTGCTATATATAGAAAAGTTACCCCCTATAGTATTTTTTAATACCAACCCTTTGGCAAAAGTGATTTCAGCATAGGCATTTACGTAAGCCTGCTTCCGGTTAAGTTCATCTTTGTTTAGCAAAGCCAGGGCCAAAGGATTTTCTACCATAGGAATCCATCCATTCGTAGTGTGCGCCCCGCCCCAGGAACCGTCTACATTCTTTACCGGAATATCGGGAGTCATTTGAAGGGCCTTCGTAATCAGATTGCTATTTGTTGCGTTCACCTTTTCATCTATATTTACCAATTGAATACTGGTACCTATCTTCAACCAGTCAGTTGTTTTATTATCTACATTTAAGCGGAAAGACAACCTCTTAAAATCAGATCCCAAAGCAATTCCCTCGGTATGAGTATAAGTGCCCGATAAAAAGTACTGGGTTCTTTCATTACCACCACTTACAGAAAGTGAATGTTCGCTCTGGGGAGCATTTCTAAACAGCTCTTTCTGCCAATCGGTACCCTCACCTAAATAGTCAGGATTTGCAAACTCCTCCCTGGCATCCCAACTCCATGATGGATCGGCTGCCCTGGCATTTAAGAATGCTGCATGTTCGCGCAGGTTCAGCACAGGTAGTTTGGTTGCCAGCTGCTGAAAACCCGTAGTAAACTGGTAGGAAATTTTTGGAGCTGCATTCTTTCCCCTTTTGGTGGTAATTAAAATAACACCGTTTGTTGCCTCAGAACCATAAATTGCTGTTGCAGAAGCGTCTTTTAATACATCAATAGATTCAATTTCCGAAGGATTAATACCAGCCAGAGGATTAATGCCACTCTTGCTAGGGCCTCCAACATCTATACCAGCAACGCTAACCCTGACACCATCTATTACAAATAGTGGTTGTCCTGCGCCAAAAGAAGTGATACCCCGTACTTGTACGCTAATACCACCACCAGGTTGTCCGGATGTTTGCTGTACCATCATGCCTGCTACTTTCCCCTGCAAGGCTTGTTCAATGGTAACAGGCTGAGTTTTTAATAAATCTTCTCCTTTAACAGAAGATATGGAACCGGTAACATCTTCTCTTTTTACTGCACCGTAACCTATCACCACTACCTCATCCAGGTTAGAGACATCTTCTTCCAATTTAATATCGATCGAAGACATTCCGGCAGTTGATATTTCCTGTGCAATATACCCAACAAACGATATTACCAGAATATCGTTTTCATTAACATCCAAAGAAAATTTGCCATCTAAATCAGTAATTGTTCCTGTAC
>JBNKRJ010000111.1:0-107311 GCA_050296515.1 Bacteroidales bacterium
TTACCCTGACCCTAAAGGGTGTGAAGAACTTTCTCACGAGCTTGCGAGTAAAATCAATTTGCTCCCTTTAGGGTCGGGGTAAACAAATTGATTTTCAAGTCATTTCCTGGTTTTGGTGTAAACTATTTGCTATTCGTTAAATATTTTTAGAGGTTATTAGATTCCTAACTTTTCCGAAATATCCAACATTCTTTGAATAGGAACAAGAGCTTTTTTACCCAATTCAGGATCTAAATTAATTTCTGGAGATTCATTTTTTAAACAACTATAGAGTTTTTCTAAAGTATTTAACTTCATAAAGTTACAGTCTGCACAAACACAGTTTGGATCGTCAGATGGGGCAGGGTAGAAGGTCTTAGCCGGACTTTTTTGTTTCATTTTGTGCAAAATACCCGATTCTGTAACCACTATATATTCCTGACTATCATCTTTTTGTGAAAAATTTAACAATTCAGAAGTTGAACCAATATGATCGGCAACCAATAAAATTGGTTTTTGGCATTCAGGATGTGCTAATACCTTTGCTTTTGGATACCGATTTTTAAGCTCTAATATCCCTTCTAACGAAAATTCATGATGAACATGACATGCACCATCCCAAAGAACCATTTCGCGCTCTGTAACTCCATTTATGTAATTACCCAGATTTTTGTCTGGTGCAAAAATTATCTTTTGGTCTTCAGGCAGACTTTCAACAATTTGTTTAGCATTTGACGAAGTACAGCAAATATCACTCATTGCCTTAATCTCAGCAGTAGTATTTACATAGGTTATTACAATATGATCAGGATGCTGTTTCTTAAACTCAGAAAAATCTTTCGCCGGAATTGATTCCGCTAATGAACAACCTGCTTCCAAATCAGGTAATAAAACCCTTTTTTCCGGCGATAATATTTTAGCTGTTTCAGCCATAAAGTTTACACCCGCAAATACAATTACCTGGGCATTGGTTTTTGCAGCCTGTTGCGATAAGCCCAAACTGTCGCCTACATAATCTGCTACATCTTGTATTTCGGGACGAACATAGAAGTGAGCCAGTATAATTGCGTTTTTCTCTTTTTTTAGTTTTTCTATTTCCTTTACCAAATCCATTTCTCTGTGAGATTATATATTATAAATATTAATTAATTTAAAAAGAATAATGATAGTAATAATAGTCTGTTAATAGTGTTGATTTTTTTCTGCAAAATTGCTTGTTTTTTTCGAATTTAAGATTGAATTAATACTTATTTAACAGTTACTAAAAGTTGAATGTATTAAAATTTAAGATTTTACAAACTTAATTAACATTTGTTAGTAATGTTTAGTTAATAACTGATTTGATATTTTTAGTTGTCAATAGTGTCTTAAATCCTGTTAAAATTTTTCAGATGAAAACTCAGAAATAAATTTTTCTATTTCAAAACAAATTATAATACACTTATCAAATTCAATTCTCAAAATTTATTTTTGATTTTTAGTTAACACTTATTAACAGAAATCAACAAGGCTTTTTTAAGAATTGTTAATACACCTGTTAATTAAGGTTTAAGTAATTGGAATTCTTTTAATTTGGTAAGTTACTTTTAGACTTGTACTATAAATGCAAAGTTACTTCCTTTATTTCGTAAAAAAAATTACTTGATAATATACAAAAGTCTTAGTTTTGGGTTTTAAAATTTTTGAAATGAAGAATATTACAACAATTGGCATTGCCTCCGATCATGCAGGTTATGAAATGAAGGAATTCCTGAAGGATTATTTAGAAAAGAAAGGGATTGAATTGCTCGATTTTGGTACATTTAGTGATGAAAGTGCTGATTATCCGGATTTTGCGCATCCTTTGGCAGAGTGTATTGAAAGTGGTAAAGCTCCAATAGGAATTTCACTTTGTGGTAGCGGCAATGGCATTACGATGACTGTAAACAAACATCAAAAAATCAGGGCTGCTTTATGTTGGAATGCTGAAATTGCTGAGTTGGCTGTACAGCATAATAATGCGAATATATGCTCATTACCAGCAAGATACATTTCTGAGACCGAAGCTAAAGACATCGTTGATACTTTCCTTAGCAGCGAATTTGAAGGGGGGAGACATCAACGAAGAATTGATAAAATACCTGTTTAAATAACTAGTCAATTTTATAGCCATGAATAAATACTACAAACATTTCTTAAAGGAAGCAGATCGCGTATCAAATGATTTAAAGCATCGTAAAACGATTAAGTTTAATATGTCAAAATATGATGCTGCGGTTGCTAATGGAATGCTTCGTTATCAACAGATAGAGAAGGCTAAGGAATTTGTGGCTTACAGAAAGAGAGAAGCTCTTAAAAACCTGGATAAATATTTACTTCAGTTTGAAAAGAATATTACCTCACGTGGAACAGTTGTTCATTGGGCTGAGGATGCTAAGGAAGCAGGCGTTCTGATTAATGATATTATAAAAGAAAACAAAGGTAAATTGGTGGTCAAAAGTAAATCGATGACTACTGAGGAAATTGAATTTAATCATACTGTTGAAGCTAATAATATTGAATCAGTTGAAACGGATTTAGGTGAATACATTGTACAAGTAGCTGGCGAAAAGCCATATCACATTGTTACTCCTGCAATGCATAAATCTAAGAAGGATATCAATGAGTTGTTTCACAGAGAATTTAATGTTGGTGAAGATCTCACAGCTGAAGAACTTACAAATTTTGTCAGAGTAAAATTGCGTAAACTATACCAGGAAGCTGAAATTGGCGTTACCGGTGCCAATTTTATTGTGGCTGACATCGGGGGAATAGCTGTTACAGAGAATGAAGGGAATGCTATTTTTTCAACAGGTTTTCCTAAAGTTCATATAGTTGTTGCTGGTATAGAGAAAGTTATTCCTTCGCTTACCGATTTAGGAAGATGTTGGCCTGTTCTTTCCTCTCATGGAACTGGTCAGGCTGTTACTGTGTACAATTCTGTGTTTACAGGACCTAAAAAGAAGGATGAGGATTTTGGTCCCGGGAAGATGTATGTTATTCTGTTAGATAATAAAAGAACCGAACTGATTAATCAGCCTGAGCAAAGCGATTCATTAGCCTGCATTCGGTGTGGTGCTTGTTTAAATGCATGTCCTGTTTACAGAAATATTGGAGGTTATACCTATGAAGCCACTTATGGCGGACCAATTGGCTCAGTATTAAGTCCACATTACCAGGGGTTTATCCAATCGGCGCACCTAAGCTATGCTTGTAGCATTTGTGGTAAATGCACCGAAGTTTGTCCTGCAAAGATTGATTTACACACTCTTTTACTTCATAACAGAAACCAGGATGTAGAAGAGCATAATAAAAATTTTGTGTTTAGTAATGCTATGAAAGCTTATAAGTTTGCCGCTCTTAGACCCTGGGCTTTTGATTTTGGTTTAAATGGGATTAAGAACCTTTTTCTAAAAACACTCGGCAAAAATGCTTTTAGTGAACACCGGTCCTTGCCACCATTAAAGAAATCGTTTAGAAAGACTTATAAAAAATCAATTAAGGAATAAAATAGTATAATACCTTTAATTTAGAATTATTACAAATTAGTTTTTAAATAACTTATATTCAGATTATTACTAATAATTATCATATGTTATTATTTGTTTAATAACTATCCAATTTCTTAAAATACATTAATTCAGATAAATAGATATTAAAATTTTAATTTAAATTTTTAATTTTGTCGCGTATAATAGGAAAAGTAGGACTATGTTATCAAACACTTGTAAGTATGCAATTAGAGCTGTGCTCTATTTAGCTGTTAATGAAAAAGATAATTCAAAGATTGGAATAAAGAAGATCTCTGAAGATTTAAATATGCCTTCACCTTTTTTAGGTAAAATTTTGCAGGTTCTTTCAAAACACAAAATTTTGAACTCAACAAAAGGACCACATGGTGGTTTTAGTTTAGGAAAAAAAGCTCATGATATTACTTTGCTTGAGATAGTTCAAATTATTGATGGACTTGATTTTTTCCATACTTGTGTAATTGGAGTTAAAGTATGCGAACACGATCTAAGTAAAAAGGACATTTGCCCTTTCCACGATAAATTAGATCCAATCCGAGATGAGCTTTATTCGCAATTCAAAGCACTATCTATTGGAAGTTTTAAAGATGGAGTTGCTGATTTTGAAGGCATTATGGCTTTATAAAACTCATTATTCGCTTTCTTAAAAGTATAGCGGTTATTACTCCAAAAGTATTAAACATAAAATCAAAGAAGTCTCCGGTTCTATAAGTAAAGATTGTAGCTTGTAGAATTTCCATTAGAATACCAAAAAATACTGAATAAAGTGCAATTGAAAAGATTGCACTTTTTTTTTGACTTTTTCTTTCAACAAGTAGCAAAGAAGTGTATATAAAGTACATCGCAAAATGTACAAATTTATCAAGATGCGGTATGTTAAGTTTAAGGCCATCACTATCAGGCATTCTTCCTAAACTAAGGTAAAGTATAATAAGTGTCCATAAGATGCTGAATAGGTGAGGAAAATATATCTTTCTAGTAAATCTTTTTATTGTTTCTTGCATTATTGCCTGTTTTTTGTATTATGTTGCAAAACTAATTCTTTATTTAATAACATTTTATGTTTCACTTATTGATTGTGTTTGTTTTTTTATAATTTCGGGTTTACAATTTAAGTACTATAGTTTGGCAGGTATTTATTTACATATTCCATTTTGCAAGCGAATTTGCCATTATTGTGATTTTTACAAAGTAGGCTCTTTGCAATTGAAAGACGCTTATATTGAGGCTTTGCTTAAAGAGATTTCAATGCGCAAAGATACTTTGACAGAATCTGTTGAAACTATTTATTTAGGAGGTGGTACTCCCTCAATACTTAATAAAGAGGAACTTGATAGGATTTTTTCAGCTATTAAAAGTAATTATAATGTTGTTGATGATGTTGAAATTACAATAGAGGTTAATCCTGATGATGTTTCTGAAAAATATTACAATGAAATTCTAAAAGTAGGGATTAATAGATTAAGTATTGGTGTTCAAAGTTTTAATGATGCAACACTTAAATTCTTAAATCGTAGGCATACCGCTCAGGGAGCATATGATTCTATTGAGTATGCTAAAATAGCTGGATTTAAGAATATTTCGGTTGATTTGATTTATGGAATTCCTTCGCAAACTGTTACTGATTTTGTTGCAGATTTATCTGAAGTTATTCGGTTTCGTGTACCACATTTATCTGCGTACCATCTTGGAATTGAAGAAGGTACCTATTTTGGAAAGCTTAAAAGTCAGAACAGGTTTCATGAAATTGATGAAAGTTTAAGTGAACTTTTCTACGATACCTTAACTGACTGGGCCGATGAAAATTTCTTTGATCATTACGAACTTTCAAACTTTGCATTTAATGAAAAGTTTTCACGACATAATAAAAATTATTGGTTTCATGTTCCATATCTCTCATTTGGACCATCAGCACACTCTTTTGTTAACAATGTAAGATATCATAATGTATCCAATCTAAAGGAATACATTACTAATATTGAAGAAGGTAAAGAATTTATAACAGTTGAACAACTTACTGAAATTAACCGATTTAATGAGTATGTTATGCTTCGGTTGCGAACCATGTGGGGGCTGGATTTAAATGAAGTGGCTATGCAATTTGGACCAGAATATATGTCGCATTTATTAACTGTGTATTCACAGTTCGAACATTCAGGTTATCTTAGCATACAAGGAGATAATCTTTCTTTAACAAGAGAAGGTTTCTTTGTTTCAGATTATATGTTTAAAGAATTTTTTATTCATGCTTAATATCTTTTAATTCTATGGATATTAAAATTGACGGTTTTACATCAGAAAGGAAGTTATATTATCAAAAAGCTTTAGATATTAGATCAACAGTTTTTGTACAAGAACTTGGGTATGACAGGTTCCTTGAGTTTGATGGTAAAGATGACACCTCAATGCACTATATCTTGTTTGTTGATAAGCAAGCTGTTGGATGTGCCAGGTGGATGGAAGATAAGGCTGAAATTACCATTGATAGGTTTTGTATTATTAAATCTTTTAGAAAATGGGGATTAGGAATTGTTATGCTTAAGTTTATGCTTTCAGAATTAATTCCATCAAAAAAACAAATTAATATTATTAGCGGTGACGACACTTTTATTTTTTTTACTGTAGCAGGGTTTAAAGATTCGGGTAATAAAGTTACTTTTGGCAAAAAAACGCTACGAATTTTAAAGTTTGTCAATGTCTAACCCTATTAAGTCACTTATTGGCCAAACTGCTGTCTATGGTCTAAGTAGTATTGCTGGTCGATTTCTCAATTATTTATTGGTTCCGCTTTATACTAATTTGTTTTTAACAAGTGAGTATGGTATTGTTACTGAGCTTTATGCTTATGTAAGTATGTTGTTAATATTACTTACTTATGGCATGGAAACAGGTTATTTTCGATTTTGTCAAAATACTGATAGTAAGCGTTCTACAGTTTATAGTACTACTTTTTCTTCGTTGCTTTTTACATCTGTTTTGTTTAGCATTTTGCTTTATTTCAATGTTGAAAGTCTTTCATCGTTAATTGGGTATCAGGAAAATTCCAATTACGTTCTACTTTTGGGATTAACTATTGCATTAGATGCCGTTTCAGCTGTTCCGTTTGCCAAGTTGCGCATTGAAAATCGGGCAAAATTATTTGCCATTATTAAGTTTATTAATATTGGTTTAAACATTGGATTGAATTTATTCTTTTTATTAATTATTCCTAATTTCTTTAGCGATGATAATTTCTTTTACCGATACTTTTTTGTGGGCAGAGATGTTGGTTATATCTTCCTTTCTAACTTCTTAGCCAGTCTGTTAACTATTTTATTACTTCTACCTCAAATACTTCAGGCTTTTAAACCATATGTTCTTGATTTTAAGCTTTTAAAGAAAATATTCTTGTATTCTTATCCTTTGCTTTTTGCTGGTATTGCCGGTATGATGAGCGAAAACCTTGATAGAATTCTTTTAAAATATTTTCTTGTTGCTCCTGATTATTTAATCAAATTGGTTCATAGTGCTATTTTAATACCTGGTTCGCTTTATGATTCAAACCAATTTGTAATGCACCAAATAGGAATTTACGGAGCTAATGTTAAACTGGCTGTGATTATGACACTTAGTATTCAAGCGTTTAGGTATGCTGCGGAACCTTTTTTCTTTAATTATTCAAAGAATTCTGATTCTAAGTTATTGTATGCTAAGGTTATGAAATATTTCATATTGTTTGGATTATTTGTTTTTTTAGGAATTACTTTATTTATAGATTATGCTAAGCATTTTATTAATTCAAGTTATCACGAGGGGCTTTATGTTGTTCCTATATTATTGATTAGTAAATTATTTTTTGGTATTATATTTAATCTATCAATATGGTATAAATTAACAAATAAAACTCATTACGGTGCACTTTTGGCCTTTATAGGAGCCGCAGTTAGTATTTCTTTAAATGTTATTTTAATTCCAAGAATAGGTTATCTGGGGAGTGCATGGGCTTCTATAGCGGCATATAGCTCTATGATGTTGATTTCATTTGCTTTACTTCGAAAACATTTTCCAATAAAATATGATTTAAAAGGAATATTCATTTACATTTTTGTCGCCCTCACTTTTTATGCTGTAAATATTTATTTAAGAAGAGTTACAGAATATTATCTAATTTTAAACTTTGTATTTATGCTATCGTTTGTACTTTTGTTAGTTAAGAAAGAACAATTTAATATTAGAAATATAGCTAAATCTTTAATTACTAGATAAATATAATTTATATTTCCAAAATGAATATCAAAGTTGAAATTATTAACAAGTCGAATAATCCATTACCGCAATACGAAACTGTAAATTCATCAGGACTTGATTTAAGGGCATCAATTGATAAAGATGTTATATTAAAACCACTTGAAAGAGCTTTAATTCCAACCGGATTATATATTTCAATACCAGATGGTTACGAAGCGCAAGTACGACCAAGAAGTGGATTGGCATTTAAGCATGGTTTAACTGTTTTAAACACGCCAGGAACTATTGATGCTGACTATCGTGGTGAGATTAAAGTGATCTTGGTGAACTTGTCAAACGATGATTTTACAATTAAAGAAGGTGAGAGAATTTGTCAATTAGTATTCGCTAAGGTTGAACAGGTTGATTGGATTCAGGTTGAAGTTTTAGATGAAACAGAAAGAGGAGCTGGTGGGTTTGGACACACTGGTAAAAGTTAATTTGTGAATTTGATTAAAAGTTGAGACTAACTTCTAATCATTAAATTTTTTTGTATGCGCTATTTGATAGCAATATTGTTTGTATTGATTATTCTTAGTTCTTGCAATGTTAGGCCTAAACAGCAAATTGTTGGTCAGAGGAACGATACCATTCAGTTTACTTATCTGTATTCAGAAGCATTAAGGAATAAAATGCTTGGAAGGGATGAATTGGCTTTGGATCAGTTTACACAATGTTTAAGAATAAAGCCAAAAAGTAGTGCAAGTGCTTATCAATTAGCTATTTTGGCCTTTGAAAGTGATGAATTTGAAAAAGCCAGGGATTATGCTGATTTTTGCCTGGCATTAAAACCAGAAAATGAATGGTATTTAATATTGAGAGCATCAATAGCAAAGATGCTTAATGAAAAAGATATTTACGAAAACATTTATAAGAAACTGGTTGCTGCTTTTCCTGAAAACCTGAACTATAATTACGAATTGGCTATCATTTATTTTGATGACAAAAAGTACAATGAATCTTTAACATTGCTGAATGAACTAACAGATAGAATTGGAATAAATGAAAGTATTTCTTTTCTTAAAAATCACATTTATTATGAGCAGAAGCGTTTTGATGCTATTAAATATGAACTGAAAGTTTTATCTAAATCTTACCCGGATAGTGTTAAGTATTCGGATATGCTTGCAGAATTTTATTTGAAATTTAACGAGCCTGATAATGCACTTGATATATACTTTGATATCTTAAAAAAAGACAGTACTAATTCGAATGCATTAGTTGGAATATCATGGTTATACGGGAAGCTTAATTATTTTGCTAAGGGTTATCCATATCTTAATGCTGTAATCAAACAGAAAGATATTGGATTTGACAGGAAATTAAAAGTTGCAGATTTATATCTAAAATGCACGATCAATAGAGTAGGAGAGGATTCTATAAATTTTATCTATCAGGGTTTGGTAAAAGATACTGGTTTAACAAGTGTGTTTCTTACAGAATATGTTGGTTATTTGTATTCGAGGCGTGATTTTTCATCTG
This sequence comes from Bacteroidales bacterium, assembly GCA_050296515.1. Lineage (GTDB taxonomy): Bacteria > Bacteroidota > Bacteroidia > Bacteroidales > NBLH01 > NBLH01. The sequence continues at coordinate 9,276 of JBNKRJ010000111.1, forward strand.
CTGAAAAATATTGTAAGATAGCTATTAATAAATTTCCTGAGGATTACACCTCGTGGGATTATTATTTCAATATTTTATTAGTATTAAATAGGTTAAATGCATTAAATACGGTGTCTGTAAAAGCATTAGAATATTTTCCAAATCAGGCTTCTGTATATTTTTATGCGGGCTATTCCTATTTTTTAATAAAAAAATATAAGGAATCAGTAGAGTATCTTGAAATGGGAATTGATTATGTTGTTGAAAACGAGGAACTTGAAAAACAGTTTTACTTAACTTTGGCAGAGTGTTATCACAATCTGGGAAAAGATAAAGATTCTGATAAGTATTTTGATAATTATTTGGCTATAGATTCAACAAACGCTTATTTAATGAATAACTATGCTTATTATTTGGCAAAACGTAATAATAGCCTTGATAAAGCGTTAAACTTATCAAGAAAAAGCATTGAAATAGAACCATTCAACAGTTCATTCTTGGATACTTATTCATGGATTTTGTTTACTTTAACTCAGTACGATAAAGCCTTGAACTATATTCAAAGAGCATACAAATATGGTGGTAACAAAAATCCGGTTATTTTAGAACACTATGGTGATATTTTAATGAAGAATGGAAATTCTGTTGAGGCAATAGATAGATGGAAAGATGCTTATCATCTGAATAAATCTGATAAAATTTTAAAGAAAATTACTGAGGCCGGAGGATAAAATAATTTTAAATATATTGTGAATGAGAAAGATAATGATTTTTACAACTTATTTACTTTTAGTAAGTTTTTTAATTTCATCATGTAGAACCAGAAAGAATAATGGAAGAAGAAATACTGACACTTTCACACTGGAACAGGTTTATGATAGTGTTTATAAATTTCAGTATGATTATAAAACCTTGACTGCAAAATGTAATGTTAAATATACTGAAAAGTCAAAAACTATTACTTTAAAGGGAAATTTGAGAATTCAAAAAGATAGTGTTATTTGGATTTCGCTAACTGCTTTCGGTATAGAGGCTGTTAGATTAAAATGTACAAAAGATAGTTTTTTTTTAATCGATAAATTGAAAAAAAGTATTACAAAAGGAAAATATGAATTTCTGAGGAAACTTTGGAAAATTGATGTTGATTACAATAGCTTAGAGAGTATCTTAACCAATCATTTTTTTATTTATCCAACTGTCGCTGACGAAAAGCTTGATTTTTCCAAGCAATTTTCTTTGAAAAAGGATAGTAATCAGATAATTGTGCATCGAAAAACTGAAGAATCTGTTGAGAATCTGTTACGCTTTAATAATTCTGATTTTCGAATTTCGAGTTATTTAATCAATGACGTTCCAAATGTTAGAAGTTTAAAAATTGATTATGAAAGAGGGGATTTTGATGATGCTAAAAATTTTCCTTCGAGGGTTGATATTGCAAGTGTAAATTCTGGCAAAAATATTTCCTTAAATTTGAATTACACCAGAGTTACCTTAAATTCAGATTTGAGCTTTCCATTTAGAGTTCCCGATTCTTATAAAGTAGTTGTTCATTAAGTTTGTGATATGAATAGAGTTGTACTTTTTATTTTTTCAATTTTTTTTGTTTTTAATCATGATATTACTTTTAGTCAGAACAGAGTGTATTATGATAAATTAAAGAAGGATAAAAAAAGTACACTTGCCTATTCGAAAGAGTTATTGAATTCTTTAAAATCTGACAACAAAAGTCAGTTAGACAGACTATTAATTATAAGTGAACAGATTAGAAAGCAACGTGAAATTGTTTCTATAATTAATCGCGAAATTAGATTAATTGATGAAGAAGTTGAATTAGACAATGAACGATTGGAAAAATTGAATGTTGAATTAAATGAGCAAAAAAAAGAATATGCACAATTGATCTATTTTGCATCTTTAAATATGAATGTTCAGCGTAGGATGATTTATATTTTATCAGCCGAAAGTTTTAATAAAGCTTATAAGCGAATAATATATTTGAAGCAACTTAGTGATTTTAGAAAAAACCGCAGTGAAAGTATCCAACATTCGATACGAATTATTGATTCTACTGTAGTTGATTTAGGAAATTTAAAGATTGAAAAGCAAAGTTTGGTGGGAGAGAAGGCAACTGAATTAGATTCTTTAAATATTATTAAAAAGAAACTGAATAAGTTAATAGGTTCAAACAATAGCCAGATAGCTCAACTGAATTCTCAGGTTTCTAGCGATCAGGCTAAACGCAATGTTATAAAAAAAGAGGTAAGCAAAGAAATAGTTAGGCAAGAAACAAAAACTAAGAATTCGGATAATAATACTGCAAGTGCTGATTCAAAAAAAAGTCATAAATTAGAAGGAAATATAACTAGTAAATTCAGGGGAAAAAAGCGATGGCATTTATGGCCATTAGAAAAGTGCATTGTATTGCACAGGTTTGGCGATTATCATCATCCTACATTACAACATGTTGTTGTTAAAAATGATGGAATAGAATTGGGAGCTTCAGGTGGTAATAATGTTTATTCAATTTTTGAAGGTGTCGTTACCAATATAATACCAATTCCTGGCGATGGTACTTCGATTATTATCAAACACGGTGACTTTTACAGTGTCTATTCAAAGGTTGAAAAAGTTATTGTTAGAGAAGGTCAGGTTGTTACTCGCGGACAGGTTATTGCTTCATTGACGGGTTCAGGAAAGATGTCTAAAATGAATTTTCAATTGTGGTTCAAAAAACAAAAGCTAAACCCTGAGTTATGGTTGAAAAAACGATAACATGGATGGTTTTAATATTATAATTGAGAAACTCGAAGCATTTATAAAAAAGTACTACTTATTTAAAATTGCTAAAGGGTTATTATTTGTTTTAGGGTTGTATGTTTTGGTGGTACTCTTCGAATCATTGGTTGAGTATTTTAATTATATGAATGCAGTTGCTAAGACCCTAATTTTCTACTTGAGTATTAGTATTTTTCTTCTCCTTTTTATTTATTATTTTATACTTCCTTTTCTTTCATTATTTAAACTGCGTAATCATTTAAGTTATTCTGATGCTGCTAAAATTATAAGTAAACATTTTCCTGATATAAAAGATCGATTATTAAATGCTCTCGAATTGTACGAAATCAATCAACGAAATCATATAAGTGACGATTTACTTATAGCCAGTATTTCTCAGCGAAGCAATGAACTTTCTCCTTTACCTTTTAAGCATGCAGTTAATTTTAATTATGTCAAGCGTAATTTGCTTTTCTTCGCAGGAAGTATCGTAATTTTAACATTTATTTTTGCTTTTAGCCCAAAAGTTTTAACAGAAGGAACTTCCCGCTTAATTGATTATAAGGGATATTACGAACGCGAATCACCTTTCCGGTTTAATTTATTAAATACCAGTTTAATATGCGAAAAGGGTAAGAACTTTAAGGTTCAATTAAAGGTTAGTGGTGAATACATTCCTGAGAATACATATATTAAAATCGGGGATAATCAATTTTTAATGGAACCTGCAAAACAATTAGGTTTTTTTGAATTTGAACTTAGAAATATTAATAACTCGATTGGCTTTCAATTTTTTGCAGATAACTACCATTCGCAGAAATTTAATATTACTGTTTTGCCTGCTCCAGTGCTTAAATCCTTTTCAATTGATATTGTTCCACCTTCGTATACGGGAGTTGAATCAAGTAAAGTTTTAAATGCCGGAGATATTACAGTGCCCTTTGGTACTGATATCAGGTGGAACTTTAATACACTAAATGTAAATGCTGTTGATATAATCTACAATAGTGATACTGTTAGAGTAGATTCAGAGAATAATTTGTTTACTAATTCCCGGCGAATTCTTAAAACCACCAATTATTCGGTGCTATTTGCAAATGAAAATTTTGTTACAAATAATGATTTGCGCTACACCATAAGTGTTATTCCTGACCAGTTTCCTGAAATACTCTTAAAGCAAGTTGAAGATTCCTTAAAGGTTGGGGCCTATTATTATATGATTTCTGTTAAAGATGATTATGGTTTTAATGATTTAAAGTTTGTTGCACAAATTGTTTCAGCTGATAGTTCAGTAAAGAAAATTACTAAAAAGCTGAGCTTAAATAAGTTGAATAAAATTCAGGATGTGTTTTATTATTACAATTTTAATGATGTTGAATTGGTTGATGATAATAGTCACATTGAATATTATTTTGAAGTTAGTGATAATGATTACATAAGCGGATTTAAAAAATCCCGTACTTCTGCTAAAATATTTAAACCACTAAATAACGAAGATGTTAGAAAAGCTTCGGAAGAATATGAGTCAAAAACGGACAAAGCAATTGAAAAGAGTAAGGAATTAACTAAAAGCATCCAAAAAGAAATTGAGGATTTCAAACGTAAAGAACTCAGGGGGGAAGTAAACCAGTGGGACAAGCAAAATTTCTTGAAGAGTATAATGGAAAAGCAGCAAAATCTTGATGAACTTGTTGATAATTTATCGGAGAACAATGAAAAGAAGAATTCTTTGAATAATCAGTTTTACGAAGAGCAAAAATCCATTATGGAGAAGCAAGAACAAATTCAAAAATTACTTGATGAAATTTTAGATGATGAAATGAAACAATTGCTAAAAGAAATTGAAGAACTTTCGAAGAACCTTGATGAAAAGAAGTTCGAGGATGTCAAAGATAGACTAGACTTATCTTATAAAAATCTGGATGAAAAATTAGATAGGAGTCTTGAACTTTTAAAACGATATCAGATTGAAGAGAATGTAATGCATTTGTCTGAGGATCTGGAAAAATTATCCAATAAGCAGGAACAACTTTCTGAAGAGAAGCAAAATAACAAAACAAAAGAAGCTATTCAGGAGAAGCAAAAGGATTTGAATAAACAACTTCAGGATTTGAAAGAGGAGTTTAAAAGCACACAAGATAAAAATCAAGAGCTAAAAAATCCATATAAATTTGAACAGTTCGATCAGGAATTCAATAATATTGAACAAAAGATGGATGAGCTGCAGCAGAATATGCCAAATAATTCAAAGAAAGGTAACAAGCAGCAGCAGCAGCAAATATCAAAGGAGATGAAGGATTTGTCAGAGAAGATGCAGGATATGTTTAATCAAATGAATATGCAGGCATTAAACATGAACATGCAGGATTTACGTCAGCTAATTGATAATCTTACAACTTTTTCTTTTAACCAGGAAGATAATTATGAAAAATTGAATAAGAATTTTACAAATAGTCCTCAGTTTACTAATATCATATCTCATCAGGATAAGATAAAAAAGGATTATTCTTTGATTAAAGATTCGTTATCTACTTTGTCTAAGCGAATCCCTCAAATGGGGCAGATGATAGCCAAAGAATCAGAAGCTTTGCAATTTGATTTAGAAAAAGCGAATACTGAAATTGAGGAAAGGCATCGACGTACAGCACTTACCTTGCAGAGACAAATAATTAATTCTGCAAATACCTTAACACTTTATCTGGATGAATTAATGCAACAGATGGAGAACCAGATGCAAAATTCAGGTTCAGGAAAGGGGCAGCCTATGCCTCAGCAAGCCATGCAAAACTTAAAGAAGCAGCAGGAAAATTTGAAACAAGAATTAGAAAAGCTCCTTGAACAAATGAAGCAACAAAAGCCAGGCGAAAAACCTGGTGGAGAAATGAATAAGCAAATTGTTAAATCGCTTGCTGAGCAAGAAATATTTAATAAAATGTTAGACGATTTGCAACGTGGTAAGGGTTTAAATCCTGAAGGTGAACAAAAGTTAAAGGAGATAAAGAAGCTTTCTGAAAAAAATATTGAAGATTTAATCAATAAGAATATTACTCCTGAGTTATTTAAACGAAACGAGAGAATTAAAACCAGACTGTTAGAAGCTGAAAAATCTGAAAGAGAACGTGAACAGGAAAAGAAGCGAGAATCAAAAGAAGGGAATAAAAAGGATATTGTAGTTCCGGAAGAGTTAAAAGAGTCTTTAAAAAAGAATAACAGCTATAAAGAAACTTTACAAAAAAACAATCTGAATATGAAAAAGTACTATGAAAATTTGAGTAAAGAGTACTTTCGTATTATTAATGAATAGAGTATATTCATATTTTTTTCAAATTTAACTGCTTATAGTTTCAATAAAAAATGTATTTTAGCTACTGGTTTAGTTATATTGTAATCTCATTCACTTTAAAAACACTAAAATGCACGGTTCCGTTAAAATTCCTTCCGATATGTCGAATCTTTTCAGAGCTGAAAACCTGATAGATAATTTGGCTGAGAAACTTGAGTTTGGTGACGAATTATATGGCAATATTTCTGTATGCATTATTGAAGCGGTAAGCAATGCAATACAGCATGGTAATTTCAATGATGTAACAAAAATAGTGTTACTCGATTACAAAGTGATAGGAGATACATTGATATTTACCATTTCTGATGAAGGAAATGGTTTTGATTTAGGATCTGTGCCAGATCCAACTTTACCTGAAAATCTTGAAAATATCAAAGGACGTGGAATTTTTCTTATCAGAAATCTGGCTGATAAAGTTTCTTTTGAAGATAGAGGAGCAATAATAATGATTCAATTTAACCTAAAATAAATGCCGATCCATTTTTTTACTGAGGATGTAAAAGAAGTACGAATCCCTAAACGCAAGGTCAGAACCTGGGTTAATCAAACCATTACTTCATATGATAAAAAGTTGGGGGACATTAATTATATTTTCTGTTCCGACGAATACCTTCGACAAATAAATATAGAGTATTTAGATCACGATTATTATACAGATATTATTACTTTTAATTATAATGAAAATGAGATTGTAAGTGGTGATATTTATATTAGTTTAGAAAGGGTACGTAATAACGCCGAGAAATTCGAAGTAAGTTTCCATAATGAACTTCAAAGAGTTGTTATTCATGGAGTATTGCATTTGGTTGGATTTGATGATAAATCAGACGAAGAAAAATTACAGATGCGCGCTGCAGAGGATGAATGTATTGCTTTGTATAATAAAATCTGGACGGAATTTTAGACTTTCTACTTGCCGTTTAAATAAGTTATTCCTGATATTTAAGAATTTATTAGTTTTGTGCAATAATTTAGATAATAGATCTATTATTTATTGATGAAAGAATATTCTATAAATGCAAAATAAATTTGATGTTATAGTTGTAGGCGGTGGACATGCAGGTTGCGAGGCAGCAACTGCAGCTGCAAATCTTGGCTCAAAAACTTTACTTATTTCCATGGATATGGAAAAGTTTGGACAAATGAGTTGTAATCCGGCAGTTGGTGGAATTGCAAAGGGACAGATTGTACGCGAAATTGATGCTCTGGGTGGACAAATGGGAATTGTGACAGACAGGACAAGTATTCAATTCAGAATGCTTAATAAATCGAAGGGACCTGCCATGTGGAGCCCACGAGCGCAATCTGATCGATCTAAATTTTCCAGAGAGTGGAGAAATATCCTTGAGAATACTGATAATTTGTTCTTGTGGCAGGATGCAGCAACTAGTTTAATCTTTGAGGAGAATAGGATAGGAGGGGTGAAAACTAAAATGGGAGTTGATTTTTTTGCTCCTTCAGTGGTTTTAACAAACGGAACTTTTTTAAATGGTCTTATTCATATTGGTTCTACACAATTAAAGGGTGGTAGAATGTCTGAAGCCTCATCTACAGGTTTAACTGAGCAATTGTTTGAAAGAGGATTTGCTACCGGAAGAATGAAAACAGGAACACCTCCAAGGCTTGATGGAAGAACAATTGATTTTTCCAGACTTACTGAGCAAAAGGGTGACGATAATCCTGAAAGTTTTTCCTATTTGCCTCAGGAGAAATTAGAGAAACAACGTAGTTGTTATATTACATACACAAGCCAGCAAGTGCATGATGAGCTAAGAAAAGGGTTCACCTTTTCTCCATTATTTAATGGTACAATAGAAGGGGTAGGACCAAGGTATTGTCCAAGCATTGAAGATAAAATTGTAACATTTGCCGAAAAAGATTCCCATCAATTGTTTCTAGAGCCTGAAGGAACTGATACAACAGAATATTATATCAATGGTTTTTCTACTTCTCTTCCACTGGAAACACAACTAAATGCTTTACATTTAATCGAGGGGCTTGAAAATGTTAGAATATTTCGCCCAGGTTATGCCATTGAATACGATTACTTTGATCCAACTCAGCTAAGGCATACCTTAGAAACTAAGAAAATTCCGGGGCTGTTTTTTGCGGGACAGATTAATGGTACTACTGGTTATGAAGAAGCAGCTGCTCAAGGATTAATTGCCGGAATAAATGCACATCAGAAGGTAAATAGACTTCCGGATTTTACATTATCCAGAGATTTGGCGTACATTGGTGTATTAATTGATGATCTTGTAACCAAAGGCGTAGATGAGCCATACCGAATGTTTACTTCCAGGGCTGAATTCAGGATACTTTTACGACAGGATAACGCAGACGAAAGACTAACCAAGCTAGGCTATGAATTAGGTCTTGTAAAGAAAGACAGATGGGAGTCCTTCATTACAAAGATGAATGAAATACAGTTGCTGTCTGATTTTTGTGAAAATCAAAAAGTAAAAGCGGTTGATATAAATGAATATCTGGAAAGCCAGAACACTAATGGGTTGAAGCATTCTGTTAAGCTGAACACGCTTGTTTTACGTCCACAGATTAATCTTTTCTCTATCGCAGAAAACTATGCTCCCCTCAAAGAATTTATGAAAGGAATAAATCTTAGAAAAGAGGAAGTGTGTCAATCGGTTGAAATAAAGATAAAATACAACGGCTATATTGAAAGAGAAAAACTGATAGCAGATAAAATAAAGAGACTTGAAAACATTAAAATACACGATGATTTCGAGTATACAAGAATTAATTCATTAAGCACTGAAGCAAGACAAAAATTGGAGAGAATAAGGCCAAATACTATTGGGCAAGCTTCGAGGATACCCGGAGTTTCACCTTCGGATATAAATGTACTGCTTGTGTTTTTAGGAAGATAAACAAATGTTCCACGTGGAACATTTCAGGTTTACGAAAAAGTTAACTCCAATGTTCCACGTGGAACATTGGAGTTTTTAATTGAATTAAGACTAGGATTTAATAGGGTTGCAGTGAGTTTTGGGCATTGATCGATTTTGGTGAAGACAGGGAGATTGGGTGTGTGGCTCTTTTTTTTGCAATGAAATGATGTGAAACGAATAAAATAAACCAATGAAGTTGAAAGGGAATTATGTTGATGTTGTTGGTCGAAGAATTTTTAAGGCGGAAATAGAAATTCAAAACCAACAAATTATGGGCGTGCAAGCAATTGAAAATGTCCCGGATGTGTATATTTTGCCAGGTATTGTTGATGCTCATGTGCACATTGAAAGTTCAATGTTGACTCCACAGGAGTTCGCTCGTGTTGCAGTAAAGCATGGTACTGTTGCTACAGTGTCAGATCCACATGAAATTGCAAATGTGATGGGGGTAGCTGGTGTTGATTTTATGATAGAGGATGCCTCTAAAACTCCATTTAAGTTTTATTTTGGTGCTCCCTCATGTGTGCCTGCTACTTCCTTTGAAACTTCAGGATTTGAGTTGAATAGTAGTGATGTTGAGTCTTTATTAAAACGGGATGAGGTGAAATATCTTTCTGAAATGATGAATTTTCCTGGTGTTATTTATAATGATGCAGAAGTTAAAGCAAAGCTTTCAGTGGCGCACAGACTTGGTAAGCCTGTTGATGGACATGCGCCTGGGTTGAAAGGTGGAGATTTAGAGAAATATGCAAAAGCTGGAATTACAACCGATCATGAAAGTACTTCTGCAGAAGAAGCAATTGAGAAGATAAAGTTGGGAATAAAACTACAAATAAGAGAAGGAAGTGCTGCTAAAAATTACGAAGCATTGATAGGTGTTATAAAAGATTATCCTGAGGATGTAATGCTTTGTACTGATGATTGTCATCCCGATGATTTAATTGAAAAACATATCTTGAATCAAGTGAAAAGGGGAGTAGCAAAGGGCTATGATTTGTTTAATTTATTACGTGCTGCTACTTTTAATCCTATAAAGCATTATGATTTGCAGGTTGGTATGCTTCAGGTAGGCGATGCTGCTGACTTTATAGTAGTTGATAATTTGAGTGACTTTAATGTTTTGCAAACTTATATTGATGGTCAATTGGTTTATGATAATGGTAATTCATTACTAGAAACTATAACAGGCGAAGCTATTAATAATTTTAACTGTAACCCTGTTTCTGTTGATGATATTTTGCTTAGATCATCTGGTGATACTGTTAAAGTAATGCTTGCTTTTGATGGCGATTTGTATACTGGTGTTGAGAATGTTCAGCCAATAACTAAGAATGGTTTTATAGTTTCAGATGTAGATAATGATATACTGAAAATTGTTTTAGTAAATCGCTATAGACCAGAGAAGCCTGTAGTAGGTTTAATTAAAAACTTTAACCTGAAAAAGGGTGCAATTGCAGGCAGCATTGCTCACGATAGTCATAATATTATTGCTGTAGGTGTTGATGATGCAGATATTGTGTCTGCAATTAATTCTGTAATTGAATCTAAAGGGGGTATTGTTGCTGTTGATGGTAATGATATTACAAAATTAAACCTTCCAATTGCCGGATTAATGACGAACGAAAATGCTTATGATGTTGCTGAAAAATACAAGGCAATTAATGCAAAACCAAAAGAGTGGGGGAGTACACTTCATGCACCCTTTATGACACTTTCGTTTATGGCACTTTTGGTGATTCCAGAGCTAAAGATTGGAGATATGGGATTATTTGATGGGAAAAAGTTTGAGTTAACAAGTTTGTTTGTTAAATAGAACACTGATAGTTTATGATTATTCTTATTTGTTAAGATCTTAATTGATCATAATTATCATATTTTATCAGTTGGCCATTAAAATACGATAAGACTTATTGCGCATTCAATAAGTCTTTTTATTTTTGAATATATTCTAATCCGCGATGATCCGATTCATCCGTGTTCTATTTTAATTTATGCTAAAAAGTATCGAAGAATATCTGCAATCATTAGTAAAAGTGCTCCCTGATAAACCTGGTGTTTATCAGTATTTTGATAAGGAAGGAACCATTATTTATGTAGGGAAAGCAAAAGATTTACGAAAAAGGGTTTCCTCTTATTTTGTAAAGAATCACGATTCCGCTAAGACAAGGATTTTAGTTCGTCGAATTGTTGATATCAAACACATTGTTGTAGAGACTGAGACTGATGCATTACTACTGGAAAACAATTTGATTAAAAAATATCAACCTCGTTACAATGTAATGCTTAAGGATGATAAATCTTATCCATGGATTGTTGTAAAGAGGGAGCCTTTTCCTCGTGTTTTTTATACCCGGAATGTGATAAAGGATGGTTCAAAATATTATGGTCCTTTTACTTCGGTTACTTTAGTGAAAACAATTATTGATTTATTTAAACAGATTTATCAACTGCGTACTTGTAAACTCAATTTGACCAAAGAAAATATTGCTGCTGGTAAGTTTAAAGTTTGTTTAGAGTACCATATTGGAAATTGTTTAGGACCTTGTGTTGGTGAGCAGGAAGTAGATGAGTATAACGAAGGTATTGATCAGATTCATCATATTTTAAAGGGAAATATTGGTTCTGTTATTCATATATTAAAGAATAGAATGAATCAGTATTCTGAAGAATATGAATTTGAAAAAGCGCAAAGAGTTAAAGAGCGGTTACAAATGTTGGAAAATTACCAGAGTAAATCGATGGTAGTTAATTCCACAATTAGTGATGTTGATGTATACTCAATTGCTGATGATGAGAACTTTGCTTATATCAATTTCTTAAAGGTTGTGAATGGTGCTATTATTCAGGTTCATACCATTGAAATGAAAAAGAAACTGAACGAAACAAAAGAAGAATTGTTACCTCTTGGAATTGTTGCAATTCGTGAAAAATTCTTCAGTGTTTCAAAAGAGATTATTGTGCCTTTTCATCTTGATTACCAGATAGATAATGTTAAATTTTTAGTTCCTGTACGTGGTGATAAGAAGAAGCTTTTAGAGCTTTCGGAGAAGAATGTAAAATTCTATCGATTAGAGAAGCTAAAACATATTGAAAATGTTGATCCTCAAAAACATACCAAGCGAATTTTAAATACGCTGAAGACAGATTTGCGTTTACAGGATTTACCTGTTCATATTGAATGTTTCGATAATTCGAATATCCAGGGAACAAATCCTGTAGCAGCTTGTGTAGTTTTTAAAAATGCAAAACCTGCCCCAAAAGAGTACCGGCATTTTAATGTGAAAACAGTTGATGGTCCTGACGATTTTGCTTCAATGGAAGAAATAATTTTTCGCAGATACAAACGATTGTTGGATGAAGAACGTGAATTACCTCAGCTGATAGTAATAGACGGAGGTAAAGGACAGTTAGGTTCTGCAGTTAAAAGTTTAGAAAAATTAAATCTTCGCGGACGAATTGCAATTATTGGAATAGCAAAAAAATTAGAGGAGATATATTTTCCAGGGGATTCTGTTCCTTTGTATTTAGATAAAAATTCAGAATCTTTAAAAGTAATTCAACATGCCCGAAATGAGGCTCACCGATTTGGAATTACTTTTCATCGTAACCAGCGATCTAAAAATTTCATAACTTCAGATTTGGATCAAATAAAAGGAATAGGAGAGAAGACCAAAGAAATTTTATTTACTGAATTTGGTACGCTGAAAAAAATTAAGGAAGCTGGTTTGGATAAATTATCTGAAAAAATTGGTGCTTACAAGGCAAAAATTGTTGTACACTATTTTTCTACTAAAAAGTAAGCATTTTGTCTCCTGGTTTGAGCAAAATGTCAACCTTATTTAGCTTCTCATATTATCCTGAAATACATCAAATTATCATCAGTTTATTCATGATTTACCCCTCTGAGAATCCAATATTTTTTTCAAAACTGTATAGTAGGTCTGTGTACATCATTCATGATGACTTTAAAATTATAATTAGTTTAATTCAATTATTAATTGATCAAAAAAAGTAAATTTCTTATCTATAAATTTTACCTTTTGTTTCACGTGGAACAATTTTTAGATTTGAGAATTATTTTTTTACTATCATCATATTGTTTTATAAAAAAGCCAGATTGTAAAACCTGGCTTTTCTAAATTCCAATATCTAAGTTATCGTTTTTATCATTTATACTCAAGTACGCGAAGTGTATCTAAATTCAACCTAACCTTTAACCATTTTTCCAGGGTTTCTCTTTGCTGATTTCTTTCGGCTCTCCAGGCATAGCCATTCCATTGTACCAAAAAGCTGAAAATAGTATCCATTTCGTTTTCAGTATTTGCTTCAATTGTTTTTCCGTATCCAAACTTTGTAATCTTTGGAAATTGAATCATTACTTCTTTTGTAATATTTTGAATTGGAATGGTATCTTTTTTTAGTTCCACAATTTGATCTTCAAGAAACTTAATTTGCTGGTCTTTTGAATAAATGATTTCTTCATTTTTTTTGTAAATATCCTCAATAATACCAATTCTCACTTCCTGACTTAGATTTTTTTCCAGGTAATTCATTTGCGATAAAAGTGTATCGGAATCATCAGTTCCCTGGTGAATTCTTAAAATGGTTTTATCAGTTACACTAAAAAATTTACTAATCGACCCACCTTCATTTGTTAAGCCATAATCTTTTAGTTTTTCATTTAAATATTCTATTTGATTTTGCTCAACTGGTTCTCCAATTAGGTATACATCAACAAAAGAAAGAGTATCTCCATAAATTGATTTTTGGTTAATTACTTCAGCATCCTCAAACTTTAGATTCTCATCTGAAAAGTTTTTTACGTATGCCTGGAAGCGTGATTCGTTTAAAACATCAGTGAAGATTTTAGCACTTGGTAGAATGATAAGAATGATAAAAAATATCATATATCGTTTAAATTGTTTTTCCTTTTCAGGGTTAACAAAACTCTTGATAGGAAAGTGCAAATATTTAACTACAAAGTAGGTTGATAAACTGATGAAAACAGAATTAATGAAAAATAGGTAAATGGCGCCAAGAAAAAAGCTCATTTGCATGGTGGCCAAACCATAACCAGCTGTACACAATGGAGGCATTAATGCTGTTGCAATTGCTACACCAGGAACCACATTGCTTTTTTCGCGCCGTGAACCTGCCACAATACCTGCCATTCCCCCAAAAATAGCAATTAATACATCCAGAATGGTTGGTTTCGTACGTGCTATTAATTCAGGCGATGCTTCACTTAACGGGCTGATTAAGAAATAGATAATAGATGTTAGTAAACTTATTATGATAGCAATTCCGAAGTTTTTTAGCGCACGAACCAGTTTTTCCCAATCATTGGTTCCAACAGCCAGGCCAATTGCCAGTATTGGGCCCATCAAAGGAGAAATAAGCATGGCACCTATTACAACTGGTATTGAGCTTACATTTAATCCAATAGATGCAATAAATATTGAAGCAATAAGTATCCAGACTGTTGGCCCACGAAAAACCATATCTTTTTGAATACTTTCAATAGTTCCTTCAATATCAGTTCCTTCTTTAATCGACATTATTTCCTGAAGGAATTCTTTAGCTGATTTTATTAGACTTGTGAAATTGTAGGCCAGGATTCGTCTTTTTATTTCCTGCTTCTTATCCGAATCATCGTTTCGTTTGGTTGGTTCCATTATCTGGTTAGTTGTAAAGTTGAAAGTTATAAAGTTAAAAGTTATAAAGTTAAAAGTTATTTTGAGATGAAACCCTCATAGAGGGATTTATAGAGAAACTTAACTTAACGAAGTGATCTCATGAGCGAAGCGAATAATCGCTCTACAAAAGAATATGTTTAACCTTGCGAAGCTCATGAACTCCATATAAATAGTTTAAGAAAAGTGAATAAATATCAATTACTTAACTAAAATTTAAACAAGTGAAACCCTCATAGAGGGATTTATAGAGAAACTTTATCGCTCTACAAAAGAATATGTTTAAATATCAATTACTTAACTAAAATTTAAACAAGTGAAATTTATTATTGTACTCATAATTTTAGTAGTTGTTGCTTTTATTTTAAAAGTATTGAAGCTATTATTAAAAAGGGCAGGTGAAAGTAGTGCAATTGGGAAAAAAATAGTTGCTTACGAACCTCTAATATCACCGTTTGCATGGATTGCTTTTATTTTCTGGAGTGTGAATTATCTTTTTTACGATAAATCGTACTACGATTTTATTGTTTTTGCATTAATTGTGCTCATTTTCCTTTCGTTAAGCTGGTTTTTTGTAAAAGATTTTGTGGCAGGTATTGCTTTTAAAGTGCAGAATAACTATGCTGCTGGCGATAATGTGCAGTTTGGAAAGATTTCCGGTAGGCTCGATAATTTATTCCTGACGCATGTATCAATTTATACCAGCGAAGGAAAGCTGGTGAAAATACCATATTCACGATTGAGCAACGAAATTGTTTCGCATAAATCAACAGGTGGGCACACTGGACACAATAAATTTATTTTTAAAGTTTCTAAAAGCAAGAGTGTTGATGAAATAAAAGAAGGCTTGTACACCCTATTGATAAATTCACCCTGGCGGATTCCAGGTAAAGTTCCTGTAATTAGCTTAAAATCAGAGTTGAATGATAATTTTGAGTTTGAAATTCAATTTGAAACAAGAACAGAACAACATCTTTATTTTGTGATTTCAGCATTAAAGAAAAGATTTGGGTAAAAAATTAATGAGGTTGTCCCAAAAGTGGAAAAATGAACGTTGTTGTGAAAAACTTGTTTTGAAGCAATCTTATAATTAGTTAGTTAGAGTCTGCGATTCCTTCGTTTTACTCTGAATGACGGCTTTTGTGACAACCTCAGCCTAACAATTTATGGAAATTTAGTCAACTAATTTATTTGTTCATTTAATTTTTGGGGTATTAGTTGCTAAAAGATATATGGATTTTACCAATTTGATCTTTTTCGTTTGCGCCAGTAATCAATGTATTTTGTTTGTGAAACAATGCCAACTGGTCCTTCATAGATACCACCTTCTCTTCCGGCATCGAAAACCCTTACTGCAACAGTGTTTTTTTCGCCCTTTTTCAATAAACTGGCAGGGAAAAAATAACCCCTGAAAGCCCTCCATTCTTGACCATCTATGTGAAATGATTTCCTTTCTATGTTTGGCATCTTACCTGTTGATCCAACCAAAACACCGTTTATGTAAACCTGGTCAGCATCATCAATTCGCCCCATTATTATCACCATGTTGCCACTTGTAATATTCGCATTGTATTCAAATGTTTTTCTGTACCAGGCGTATCCGTCATACTTTTTGTAACCCTGATCTTCCCATTTTGCAGGTACAAAAATTTCATCCCAACCAAAATCGTTATAAAATTTTTCTTTTCTGCCAAAATCATCACCAATTTTAAATTTCCAGCTTCCCTGAAGATTTACATCCATTTTAATCCCAAGATTGCTGGTGTAGATTCCAATATCACCACTCACAATACCTCCTGCAAGCTCTGCATCGTAGACTTTTACGGCAATAATGTTCAATGCATTGTACTTAACCAGTTCATTAGGGATTACGTACTTTCGGTGTGCATTGTAGGCAGTTTGATAATGAGGAGGAAACGTTCCTGTTGAGCCAATTCTTTTCCCATTGAAGTAAACTTCATCAACATCATCAATATAACCTAACATCAGGTAAAGCATCTGGCCTTCCAATTCACTTGAAATATGAATTTTTTTACGGTAGTAACCAAAGCCGTTATAATCATGAAAACCTTCATCTTCCCATGACGACGGAACACGAATTTTATCCCAGTCGCTATCATCATAACTTGCGTATTTCCAGTCAGGATTTGTGCCAATAGTAAAGCTCCACTTACCTTCAAGCGGAATTACTTTTTTTAGGTCATTTTGCCCTTTCAGCAAACTTGAGCTAATGAATACTAAAACCAGCAACATAAGTATATCCTTTTTATGTTTTAATAAATTCCACCTCATTTCTTATTCTTTTTGTAATATAAAACAATTTAGTATGTGGCTGATTTTAGTGGGTTTATAAGTTGAAAATATATTCCCAAAAGGAATCGTGTGTATATTCCCAACCAGAGTATTTTCGTGTATATTTTGTATGCTTTGATTCTGTCATTATTCCTAATGGTCCTTCATAAATTCCACCATCCAGGGTGTAATCATATACTCTGACTGCCAGAATATTTGTGCCTCTTGTTTTTAACAAACCTTTAGGAATTTTATAAGTTCTTTTTGCCCTGTATTCCCGTCCTTTTTTTATTCGCCTTTGCTTCTTAAGTGTAAAAATATCTCCAATAAATTTTCCGTTTAAAAACACCTGGTCGTAATCATCAATTTGCCCCAGACATATGTACAATTCATCGTCTGAAAAGGTTTTATTGAGTGTGAATTCTTTTCTGTACCATCCGTAACCATTATAGTCGGGATATCCATAACTTGCCCATTTGGCCGGAACATTTACTTTTTGCCAATCATTGTCGTTATAGCTTACTGTGGTCCAGGCTTTATCATCGCCAACTTTAAATTTCCAGAGACCGGAGAAAACGTAGTCGAGGTATTCAATGTCTTCGTCGCGAAAAATTCCTATCGGGCCTCCCATAATACCTCCACCCTGGTGCGAATCGAAAACCCTGACCGCAATGGTGTTTGTAGTCTTGAAATTTAAAACTTCGTAAGGAATTACGTACTTTCTTTGCTGATTATAAGCAGTTTGAAAATTTGGTGGAAAACTTCCACTTTTCCCCACCAGGTGGCCGTTTATGTATACTTCATCAGCATCGTCAATATTTCCCAGCATTAAATAAACGGGCTCATTTTGAGTTAGCAGGCCTGCCATAAATGTTTTACGATACCAGGCATAGCCATTGTATTCATTATAACCTTCGTTCTCCCAACTGGTAGACACCCTGATTCTATCCCATTCAGAGTCGTCATAATCAGGAAATGCCCAGCTTGAATCATCCCCAATTGAAAACCTCCAATAGCCAGACAAGTCAACAACCTTATTTAAATCTTCTGCATTACTACTTTGGCAAGATGCCCAAAGAATTGCAACTATAAATGTTGAAATGACTGTTTGTGCTGCAATTTTAAAATTCATTATCTGTATCATTGTTTTGAGAATCTAAATATAATAACAAAGTTAGAGTGTATCAACCCGAAAGGTGTCATATTAAAGTAAAAGGTTGTCATCAATTGTCATGGAGCTTATTGTTTTGCTTTTTAATAGATGTTTTCATACTCGGTTCTTCTTTTTCTAAAAGAAAAGTATTTCCGAAGTCATTGGTCATTTGTCATTAGTTTACTGGATATTATTTGTTGAAAATCAATGTCTAAAGATCAGTCAATGTCGTTAAGTTAAGGATTACGCTTCAAAAACAGGTCGTTAGTCACTTTTCATTAGATGTTGGTATTCAATGACTAATGTTCCATGACAAAAAATTAAGGATGTTCACTAATTAAACGATATTAAATGATCAGTGTATAATAACAAAGTTTTCGTTTGCTAGTTGCTGGTTGCTGGCTGGAAACCAGTTACAAGTGACCAGTTTCCAGTTCCAGACAACCAGCTAAACCAACCACAATTAATTAAAACCCACTACCATTAAATTCGTTATCATCTTGTTTACCACGTTGCTTATTCTTAAAGTTGTTTATTCTGTAAGATAAGTTAAGACTTACTATCGGACCTTCAGGTTCAACGGTATATTGACTTCTGCCTAGTGCATCAGTTGTGCTGAAATCAAATTTTAATGTATTAAATACATCTCTTGCAGAAATACCTGCTGTAAGTTTACCTTTTAAGAAGGTTTTATTGGCACCAACATTAAATACATATATTGCTGTTCTTTCGCCGTATAAGCCATCTTCGGGTGCTGAATAGTATGCAGTTAACTGAAATCGTGTGTTTTGCTTAAAGTTGAAATTTGCATTCATAAAAGCATTCCAGGTAAAATCTGATACAGATTGTTCAATTCCATCAATGATCCCTTCTTCAGTTCTGTTAAACAAGTTTCCACCAACATTTACTTTTAACCATTTAGTTACCTCAATAGAGTTCATTAATTCCGCACCCATTGCCTGCTCGCTGTTGTTGTTAATTAATTTGTGTTCGAACTTGGTGGTGCCTTCTATTGGTTTTCGTTCCTGAGTAAATCCGTTAGTTGTATATCGGTAATAAGTTTGTATTGATACAAATACTTTTTTAAATGGTTTTCGGTAGTTCAATTCATAAGAGTCAGTATATTGAGGCAGCAAGTTTGGAGAACCATAAAAAATGTTGTTTGCATCAAAATACTTTGGGTTATTGTTTAATAACCATGGATTTGGCCTTGAAATTCTTCTACTGTAACTGGCCTGTAAAGAATGACCATTTTTAAAGTCTCTCGAAATATGCATTGATGGGAACCAGTCGGGCTGATTGTTTAAAACATAGTTTTGTTCTTCAGTAGATTCAGCATCAATGTTTATTCTCCTGTTTGTATATTCACCTCTGATTCCTACTTTGTATTTAAAACCTTTAAACTCGCCCGAATATGTGGCATAGCCTGCATGGATGTACCTGTAATAATGCAAATCGTTGCTAAACATAGCGTTGTGGACCATTTCGTCAGTGTTTACATCGTAATTATCGAAGTTGATTTCTTCATATCTATCGTTAAATTTGAACTGGTAGCCTGCTTCCAACGAGCCTTTTTTCCCAAGCGGTCTTTTATAATCAGCGTTTAGTCTTGTATTGTAGTTGAAGTCAGTTTTTTTGTAATAATGCATTTCATCAACTGCACCACCAACAGTTGCTCTTAAATCTTCGGCATCATATCCGTTCCAAGATTGGTAATGACCAGCCAATGTAAATTCATGATTCTCACCAATTTTGTTTTTATAGTCAAGCGTGTACTCCATTACATCACCATAAACATCAAAATACTTGTAGCTGTCTTTGTTGTTTTTTGTAGGATTTAAATCAGTGTAATCATTTGACTCAGATTCAGATTTGTCATCATAACCTCTTCTTCCACCTTTCCCAAGGATCGAAAGCGAGTTTTTATCGTTAAAATCATAATCAAATCCAAGTGTGAACATCAGTGCATCCTGCATATTCACATTATGAATACTTCCGTTTTGGTAATAATTATTGGTTGGGTCAAAAATGATGCTTGACTGGTCAATATCAACACCTTCATAGTTCTCCAAAAATTCAATACCGGTCACTAAATTTAATTTCTTCTTTCTGAAATTGAATGTACCATTGGTAGAATATTTGTGACCAGTTCCGATGGTGGTGTTTATCAGCCCGTTAAATCCCATCATGGTGTTCTTTTTAGTAATGATATTGATAATTCCAGAAAGCCCTTCTGCTTCGTATTTGGCTGATGGATTGGTGATTAATTCAATTTTTTCAATAGAACTGGCTGGTATCTGTTTTAATGCATCAGTTCCACTCAATTGCGAAGGTTTGCCGTTAATTAATACCGTATAATCTTTGCTGCCTCTCAAAGAAACCTCGCCTTCGACATCCACCTGAACTGCCGGTGTATTTTCCAAAACTTCAACAGCAGAACCACCAGCAGCAGTTACATCCTTGCCAACATTTATTACCTGCTTATCAATTTCGTATTTAATATGTGTTTTTTCACCAACAACAGTAACATCATCAAGCTCCTGGCTTTGAGCAGATAAAACAATGTCATTTAATGAGAATTCAAGTTTTTCTTTGGTGATTGATATCGCCTTCTCCATTTTTTCAAAACCAATAAAACTGATCTCGATATAATATTCACCAACCGGAATTTTTTTTAGTGAAAATACCCCATCTACTGAAGTAATTGTTCCGTTTATAAGGCTTGAATCAGCTGCGCTGAATAGCCTTACATTGGCATATTCGATTGGTTTTTTTGTCTCAGCATCAAGTACTTTTCCATTAATGGAGCCTAACTTTACATTGTCGGTAATTTTTGCAGCAGCTGGTTGCACTAATCCGACAATTGTAAATATTGCAACAAGCAATATTGTTAAGTGTTTTTTTGTTTTCATGACTAAAAGGGTTTTAATTAATACTACACTGCAAAAGTACAGTTGGCGGGGTTGGCGAGTGTCATCTTAAAGTAAAACGATGTCACCAATTGTCATGAAAATGTAAAAAGAAGTTGCAAACGAGACCCCTCTTGTTTGATTGGATCTTTTTGTGGGGGTTACAAGTAAAAACCATGCGGAAAATTCGCACGGCAGCCTTAGGTAGCATCTGACAAGCGCACAGAAACTGATTCTTAAATAGTTTTCACACAAAGTGGAATTGCATGAAATCATATATCTTTTAGGTATTCTAATTGCCTAAGTATCATGTCTGATTAAATACCAGGACCATTTCTTTCTTTTGTTTTATAAAGTTGCTTCACTTAGAGTTTGAAGAAGAATTAGATTTTCAAGTGAGGCTCTCATCATAGTAATTATTCAGGATTGAATCAAGCTGACTTTTCCCATCAATAATCGACTCAATTTTTTCCCAAAGTTCTTTTGATAAGATCGGTTTAAGAGGTTGGTCTAACTTAATGATATTTCCAAAGACCTTTTTGATCTTTTTGTCCCACACTTTGTGATATTTCAGTAAATCGTCAGGGTAAACATATTTTCGTTTTGTTCCTTCGTCTTCAGCCTTAAATGGCTGTATTATATTTAGATAGCCATAATCATCGGTGAGTTGTTCACCAGGTTGAATATCCCTAATGGCAATTTCAAAATCATATGCTGTAGACAGGCAATTTGAGTCAAAACTATGATTAACGTATCTTCCATGGTCCCAACAAAATACGTAATTTCCTTTATTGTTTCTGAAAGTATAGGTTTCTACAATAGAACGATAGATTGGCTCCATGTTTTGAAGATCGGAGAGGCTAAATTCCCTGTCCAGTTTATCAAGTGCCCAGGTTATTGTTCCGGCTGGGATAAATTCTGTGGCCACTACTCCATGACCAACTTCTTTGCTGATGAATTTTACTTCTGTGTTTGGGTGTATCATGCATTATTTCTAATTAATAACAAACTATTTTTTCTCTACATCAACAGAAGCCTAAGTCTTTGCAATTACCTTGGCTTTTAATCAGATCCTAATTTATGATCTTTGCTTTCTGTTGGTTTGATTTAAAGTTTTTATATTTAATATGTTAGCCGGTTTTTGACTCGGTTGTAAACATGCATCAAAGCTAATAAAAGACTGCAAATATTTTTGCAAATTATTAGGACTCAGTGACAATTTTTTTTATCTCTCAGTATCCTTAGTCAGCTCCTTATTATAAGCACTAATAATGTTTTTTCTGGTGATTAACCCTATCAGCTGTGATAAATCTTTTTTTTCGACTACTGGAATACGGCCAATGTTTCTTTCACCCAACCTTTCGAGGACTGTTTTAAGGTTTTCCTCGGGGTAACAAAGAAGCAAGTCACGAGTCATAACTTCATGAACCTTGTGCTCACTTTTCCCACTATTGAGCGCTTTATTAATATCGTAGTAGGTAATTATTCCGGTAAGTTTCCCTTCTTTGTTCAAAACAGGAAATCCCCTGTGTGTTGTGTTTTTAATCATAAGGCCAGCTTCTTTTACCTGCATGGTTTCATTTACCGTTAATACATTTCTGAACATAGCTTCTGAAACCGGTATTTTTTCCATTAGGTCGCGTTTTGCCATTTTATGAATATTTATTCCTCTTCGGCTAAGTTTTAAAGTATAAATCGAATCATTTGACAGCCTTTTTACAGCCAGCGTAGCAATTACACACGAAATCATAAGGGGCAGGAGTATTTTGTAATCTCCCGTCATCTCAAACAAAATGAGAATTGCAGATATGGGAGCCTGAGCTGTTCCGGCAAATACTGCTCCCATCCCAACTAATGCAAAGGCGCCAGTGGATAAAGGAATGTCGGGGAATACAATGGAAAGCAAAGAACCAAATGAACTTCCAAGCATGGCGCCAATAAATAGAGAAGGAGCAAAAACACCTCCCGAACCACCAGAACCAAGGGTAAGTGAAGTGGCCAAAATTTTCAATCCAATTAATGCAAAAGCAAGTGTTGGGGCAAGATTTCCGTTCAGTGTTGATTCTATGGCGGCATAGCCTACACCAAAAATTTGAGGATAATAAAGCCCGATAACTCCAATCACTAATCCGCCAATGGCTGGCTTCACATAAGGTGGGATTTTCCATGCATCAAAAATATCTTCACTTTTGTAAAGCACTTTGATAAAAATAAGGCCTGTGAAAGCTGCAAGAAACCCAAGAACTGCATAAAACAAAAGATTCCAATTGCTAAGCAAAGCATATGCCGGTGTGATAAAAGCAGGACTGGAGCCCAAAAAACTTCTTGAAATGGCTGTAGCACCAACAGCCGAAAGCACAACTGAAGAAATATTGCGCGCTCCGTACTCACCCAGAATAATTTCCAGGGCAAAAAATATTCCCGCAAGCGGCGCATTAAAAGTGGCTGCAATTCCTCCTGCTGCACCACAGGCAATTAGTATCCTTTTTTTGTTGTCCGATAAGTGAAATAGTTGACCAAGGGTAGAACCCAAAGCAGAACTTATCTGTACAATAGGACCTTCTCTTCCCACTGATCCTCCGGAACCAATACATATAGAAGATGCAAGCGCCTTCATGGCCGCTACCCGTGGTCTTATTTTACCACCTGAAGCGGCAACGGCAAGCATTACCTCAGGTACACCATGCCCTTTTGATTCACTGGAAAAGAAATAAATCAGCAGGCCCACTATAATTCCCCCTACCGCTGGAATAATAATTACATAATAGGAACCCATAAACGATAGTGCCTGCTCTGCCTTATCGAAGGAGAGTTCTTGAAAGAAAGAAATTAGCCAACGAAATAAGATGGCTCCAAAACCAGATCCTACGCCAATGATATTAGCAAATATGAGCAGAAACATGGTGTCGGAAGATCGAATGTAAGTCCAAAACCATTTCAAATAGCTTTCTTCCCGGGTTTTAAATTTTTTCTTTAGTGTTTGTGGAATTTTAATGAGGTTTATTATAAGTTCTTTTAGATTCATACAATATAATTGTCATTTTCTAAGTGAAGGACAGAGTGAAACCTTATTGCTCAACTTAAGTCCCTTAAAAGTAATAAATTTAAAACAACTATAGGTATGTTCTCGACTAATGGGTGAAAGAACTTCTTCAGAAGCAAGGTGAAAGGTTCATGTAACTAGTTATAAAGGAGCTAAATATTAATATGGATTGATAGTACAAAATATGAGTTGTGATTAATAGTAAAGGCCTTTGAGTCAGTGTTTTGCTGTGTTGTAAAACCGATCTCTTATTTTAAAAGTTAGTTCATTAATTAAGTTCAGGTCTGGTTTGTCAGGTAATGACGAATTCTTAAAGGCATTTTCCATTTCAACCTGTTTTTCTTCAGCTAATTTTAATAGATCATCGTATTCAAATTTACCTGCTTTTATGTTGAGCAAGAAATCACGATTTGACCTTTTAACGTTTACTTTTTTTTCTTTACCAATTTCAATTGCCATATCTAATAACCTAAAAACATGCATCATGTTTTTGGAGTCATACTTTTTTCCATGACTTTTGGTGTTTTTATACCTGGCTTTATTGCGCTTTTCAACCCATTCCCAGTATTCTTTGTACTCTTTGCAATATTTTGAATAACCGCTTCTGTTATAATACAATATTGCTCCTTGCTCAAGGTCTTTCGGAATTGAACTCAGGCAGACTTCACTTGAATCTTTATGTCTTATTATACCATTAAAGTCAACATTTTCAGAATAATACAGCCCAAACACATCTTTCATATGAGGAATATTAACTAATCCACAGTTTTCCTGCTTCCAGTTTTTAATCTCAAGGTACTTTAGCAATGGTATTGCCCCCTGATTATAGTTTACATAACAGAACGAAAGCACACTTTTTCTTTCTTTGTCGACCGGGTTTACGATTTTCTTTTTTAAACCTTTAGCCTTTTTTATTTGGGAAAGAGCAAACTTGCCAAATGTATCATTGCAAAGTTTAGATAGTATCATTTCAGACTTAATTTCTGATAGATAAGGATGTTTGTAGATTACTGCAGATTCAGGTGTGTTTAGTAATTCCAGAATATTTGGATTATTCACTGAAAGCAACTCCATGAACCGACCAAACTCGTAAAAGACAACATCATTTGATTCATTGTTTACCTGGGGAGTATAACTTAGTCCATAATATTCCTCTTTAGGTAAAATAAATACACCTTTTATATCAGTGTCCGATTCAGGAGTATCTAGTCCGTAGGCTCTGCTGCCACTAATACATTCAAGTACTATTAATCCTTTTTCTCTTAAATCTTCAATGGTCATTATTCATCCAGTGTTTTTCTAAAAAACAAATTCAAATCATTAATTTTTCCATTGGAAGCAGGTAAGCTTTTTGCTTCATTTTCGGCACGGTTAAGGCAATAAATCATAAACTGGTTCAAATCCTTCTCTTCTGCATGTAGATAACTTTCGCTAATTGTTGATTTTAGCTTTATTAGTTCATAAATTCTTTCTGTCAGGTTGTATGCAATATCTAGCCCGTTCAACATCTTTCCAAATTCAATTGGTGGAATATCCTCCCGTTCCAGTATCCACAGGCATGCAACAGAAGCACGTAATGCATAAAAGAACCTTTTTAATTTGTATTTCTCTTTATTTGAAACCTCTTCAAAAGCCTTTTTTCCCATACTTAAATAATGGTGAATAGTTGTAATTCTTGAATAAGTTTCTTTTGCAACCTCATTTATTTCTTTTAAAAAAGCTTGATCTGCCTGATAGATGATTGGTGATTGAATTCTTTCCAAGAAAGGAGGGTTAGACTTCCACAGTAACCTTAAACTTTTCCTTAAATCCCAACCGCTAATATCAATTTCATTGTTATCTAGCATTAACTCAATTGAGTCTTTTTCTTCAAAGAGACTTAGGTACCAATCTTTCTTATGTTTATAGATTATCCGCACATCATAATCGCTGTCGGGAGAAGGAAAGCCCCAGGCTCTTGAGCCAGTTTCACAAGCTAGGAGAATTTTAATCTCCTTATCTTTCTCTATATCAAATAAATATTTCTTAATTTTTTCTGTCATCAATATTCTACTAAATCTGTCCAAAGATAATCAATCTAACTAATTTCCAGGTCTTTGTATTTTCTAACTTTTTTGGCTTCCAATGGAATAGACTTTTGCTTTTGACCATAAACATTAGTAAATTTAATGCCTTTACCTGTATTGTGATAATTTTGTGATACATTTTGTCTTACTTTGAATTTTGATAACAATTCATACTCTGAAAACTATTTGTAAAATATAAATCGGGCAATCGTGAAAAAAGTATTAATAATTGAGGATGATACAAATTTGATTGATTTAGTTTCAATTCACCTAAACGACCTGAAATGCCAAATTGATAGTGCTGTAGATGGGCAGACAGGTTTTGATAAAGCTATGTCAGGAAGTTATGATTTAATCATTCTGGATGTAATGTTGCCCAAAATGGATGGTATCGCTGTTTGTCAGAAATTACGAGCGCTTGAAAATTACACTTCAATTTTAATGCTTACTGCGAAGAATGAAGAGATTGATAAAGTGCTTGGACTTGAATCGGGTGCTGATGATTACTTAACTAAACCTTTTGGAATCAGAGAGTTTATTGCCCGAGTGAAAGCCATTTTTAGAAGACAGGAACAAAACTTAAAGACACAAGCCGAAGAGAGTAAGGATGTTTTGGTTTTTGATGGTTTAAAAATAGAACTCTCAAAAAGAAAAGTTGAAATGGATGGAAATCGAATTGATTTAACTCCTAAAGAATTTGATTTGCTGGCATTAATGGCTGGTCATCCAGGGAAAAGTTATAATCGAGATGAGCTGCTAAAGCTTATCTGGGGGTATGAATTCAGTGGTTACGAACATACTGTGAACTCCCATATTAATCGTCTGCGTGGCAAGCTTGAAAGCAACCCTGATAACCCAAAATATATTATCACAGCCTGGGGAATTGGCTACAGGTTTAACGATGAACTTTAATTTCACAAACTAAACGAAAAACTAAACGCATGAAAAATAGTTTTTTTATCAGATTGTCATTAATCTTTGTAATAGTGTTGCTATTGCTGGGATTAACCTATAGCTATTTTGTAGCTATTACCGCAAAAAATTACTTCCAGGAGACTACCCAAAGGTTAAATGCCAATGTTGCCAAGAGTTTGCTTATGGAAGTGAAGCCCTTTGTTGATGGAAAAGTAAACGAAGAAGCACTTGGTAAAATCATGCATTCAATGATGGCAGTAAACCCGTCACTCGAAGTATACCTTTTAGATAAAGAAGGCCAGATTCTTTCGTACGTGGTTTTTGATAAAAAAGTAAAACTGAAAAGTGTTTCAATGAAACCGGTATTAAAGTTTATTGAAAACAAAAGTGATAATATCATATTAGGCGATGATCCAAGACATCCAAAAGGTTCCACTATTTTTTCTGCAACTCCGGTTTACGAAAATGATGTGTTGATGGGCTATGTTTACATTGTTTTAGTTAGTGAAAAGTACGAAAATATATCCTCCACTTTACTGGGAAGTTATGCAATTACTTTGAGTGTTAAAATATTGACAGTGACGTTTTTAGCTGCAATTATTATTGGGCTAACTTTAATTTGGTTACTTACCCGAAACCTACGAAGTATTCTTAAAACATTTAAGCAATTTGAAGGAGGTGATTTAACTGTAAGAATACCTGAAGAAAACGCAAAAGGTGAGTTGGTCGTATTAGCACGAACATTTAATTCAATGGCTGATAAAATTCTTGAGAACATTGAAAGCTTAAAAAAAGTTGATTTGTTAAGACGAGAATTAATTGCAAATGTTTCGCATGATTTGCGTAACCCATTGGCCGTGATACATGGCTATATCGAAACCATTTACATGAAAGACGCTACGCTTAGTCCCGAAGACCGGAAAAAGTATCTTGAAATTATTTTAAACGTAAGTGAAAAACTTAAAAAACTGGTGGCCGATTTATTTGAGCTTTCAAAATTGGAGACTGATCAAATTGCTGTTAAAAAGGAACCTTTATTAATTAATGAATTGGTTCAGGATGCATCGCAAAGCTTTGAAATACTGGCGGAACAGAAAAACATTACCATCGAAAAAGATATTTCATCAAGTATTCCCTTTGTGAATGCTGATATTGCTATGATGGACAGGGTGATACAAAACCTGTTGGACAATGCAATTAAGTATACTCCTGAAAATGGTAAGGTGAAATTACAAGTGAATTCAAACGCAAACAAAGTAGATGTTTTTGTTGAAAACTCTGGAAAAGGAATTCATGAAGAAGACATTCCAAACCTGTTTGACCGGTACTACAAAGCCAACAAAGAAGAAAGTAATATTGAAGGTTCCGGATTAGGGCTTGCCATTACCAAAAAGATATTGGATATTCACGAATCAGCAATCACTGTTTCTTCCAGTGTTGGAGGATTGACAAGGTTTAGTTTCTCACTTCCGGTGATGTCTTGATTTATTGATTCGAGCCTTTGTTTTTAGTCTGAAAACCAGGGTTTTAATACATGAGAGAACGGTGGTTATGACCTTAGTCACAAATATTCAAGGAAATATTACTTTGCAATGCAAAACTATTACCATCTTTTAAAAATAGCACGCATGATAATGCAATTGGTCGAAAAGCTTGAACGCATCAAACAAATGCTCAAAGAATCAGGGACGACCTTACTGGCTGCTATTGAAGATGTGATAGGTACCATGGTAAAAGGCATCATTGAAAGCAATGAAATTAACATCGAATTTAAAGGTATAAAACAACTCAGGTATCCTGTCAGGGGGTGATGCTGCCCGGGAGGAACCCTGCCCACTAACATTCAGGGCAAAACACTAAAAAAACAAAGAAAGGGGGAAAGAAGCTGAAACATATTTACCCAAGTTGTAAATTCCAGGCAATTAGTTTGCATGGAGAGGCTATGCCCTGAATTTTAGACCATTGCATAGGGAGTGGGTTTTTTTGTAAAATCGAAATCGCTGTAAATTTAGGGTGAATTTAACAATAATCTAACAATTTATTCATATGTCGTTCTTGTATAAGACTGTTGGGGGGCTGAAACTATCTGTTCCCCTGTAGTTTTTTTATGAAATTGTTAAACCTTTCAACTATTTCCCCTTTAAAGTTATCGTTTGAGAGGCGTGTAACCATTACTGCGTTATCATCATCTTTGAGTTCCTTTCTAAACAACCATTTTGTATCCAATTCCATGTACCGTATGAATAATTTTCGGAGTGTTGGGATTCAGTTCAATCTTTTGTCGCAATTTTAAGATAAAGTTGTCAATAGTTCTGGTGCTCACTTCGTTATCAATGCCCCAAACTTCCGACATCAAGTCAATTCGGTCAATGGTTTCGTTGCTGTGGTTGTATAAATAGTGCAATACTTCAATTTCTTTGGTCGACATTTTTACCGCTTCTCCATCTACAAAAGCTTCATGATTTTTAAAATTTACTTTTAATCGGCCAATTTCAATTTCATCTTCATTTGAATTACTTCCTTTTTCCGAAGCTGTTCTTCTGAGTACAGCTTTTATTCTTGCCAATAATTCTCTTAAACTAAATGGCTTGGTCATGTAGTCATCTGCACCGAGTTCCAGTCCCAATACTTTGTCAATTTCTTCTCCTTTTGCTGTGAGCATAATAATCGGGGTATCTATTCCCTTTTTGCGCGCTGCTTTGCAAATGTCGAAACCTGAAACATTTGGCAACATCACATCCAGCAAAATTAAATCATACTGGTTGTTGAGCACTTTGTCAAGTCCTTTTTGGCCTTCTTCTGCTGTATCTACAGTGTAGTTTTCAAATTCAAGGTTGTCTTTTAAGCCTTGAAGCATAGGTATTTCGTCTTCTACAATTAGTATTTTGCTCATGATTCTGTAACTGAGTGTGATGCCAAATTAAGAAATTTTCCTGAGAAAGCTCGAAGAATGAAGCAGGAAGTTGGAAGTGAAATTTCTTCTAATTCTTCCAGCTTCCAACTTCGGGCTTCGAACTTTTATATACTTCAAAATACTTTTGAGCTACATTCTTCTGCAAAAATGAACTGTTGAATATCTTAGTTTCTCCAGTTAAATCAGTTGTTAAAACATAAATGAGTCCATTTAATAAGTCGTCAACTGATTTGTATTCAGATAAGTACCCGTTTTTCTGGTGCTCAATCATTTCAGGGATGCCTCCGGTGTCAAATGCAACTACAGGTGTTCCGCATGCAAGCGATTCCATAACAGTGTTTGGTAAGTTGTCTTCCAATGAAGGTAGTACAAAAATATCCGCAGCAGCATAAACTTTGGCGATGTTTTGTTCGCCAAAAATAAGCCCAAGGTTGTTGACTTTTAAAGGTAATTGTTTCAGAAATTCTTCGTTCGATTTACCAAAAAGCAGAATTTCAGATTCCTCTGCCAGGGGAGCATTTTTTTCTTTTAACTTTTTTAATGCTTCAACCAGGTATTTTAGTCCTTTGCGTTCATCCATGATGTTTGCAGCACCAAAAAGAATTAGTTTTTTCGCTTGAGGTAAATTTAATTGATTTCGAAGTTCAGATTTATCATTCGGTTTAAAAACATTGATATCAATAGGGTTGGGGATAGCTTTTACATCAACATTTTTAAGTAAAGAACTTTTTCGAGCTGTGTTTGCCAGCCAATTGCTACACGTAACTATTTGTAGTTGGTTGTTTTCCAGTATTTTTTGTTTTCTTTTCAAGATTTTTGAAGACAGATCTTTTTGTCCGGGCTTTTTTAAAAATTTGCAGTTTCCACAGCTAATCTCATAATTATTGCAATCTCCTGCATAATGACAACCGCCTGTAAAAGCCCACATATCATGCAAAGTCCAAACAATTTTTTTATTCAGCTTCAGCAATTTTTTTAAGCTTTTTATAGATAAATAGCCCTGATTAAACCAGTGAATATGAATCACATCTGCTTCTTTCACCAAAAGATGTTTTGAAATGTCTTCGCCCGCAATTGCAGGTGAAAATGCAAAGCGGATATCTTTAGATTTTTCAAAAAAAAGAAAGTACAGACGTTCTAAAATGAATAACCAAAGATTATAGTATTTTTTAAACTTACTGGTGGTGGTTGAAAATATACTGGCGTCATTTGAAAGTTTCTCCTGAACCAGCATTTTAACCTCGTGATTATTGGCTTGCAGGGCATCTTTCAATCTTCGAGCAGCAATGGCAGCACCTCCGGTTGTGTCTGATTTATTGATGATTAGAATTTTCAATTTCTTTATATGTGTTTAATTGTCAGTGATATGAATTTGTCGAAAATTGTCATTTATAACTAATTTCTCAACGTGACTTTTCGACTAAAATAATATTGTTGAAATATAAACTGTAATTTCTTGGTAAAATAAAACTGAAAATTGCACCTACTAATATAAATGGAGAAATGAGTAAAAAATTACGAACCAAATCAATGTATTTATTGCCTGTTGAAGTTAAATCATGAATATACAATGGTATAAGTTGGGCTAAAACGGCCGCAAAATGTCCTGATTTTTCATAATTAACTACTTCAAAACCATGTTTCTGGAACAAATGTTTAATTCCAAACGAGGTATACCTGCCAAAATCATTTGGAACCTCATGTTCGTTCCATGCAAAAGGAACAGTTACCAACATTTGGCCCCCAGGTTTTAAAACCCGTTTTATTTCAGGGATTATTTCATCAATATCAAATACATGCTCGAAAACCTCCGAGGTGAAAACTGCATCAAAATGATCATTTTTAAAAGGTATTGTTTTACCGTCATAAAAAACATCAACATCCTCTTTTTCATGTGAATGCCCTTCGTTTTCCATATCCAGTCCAACATACTTTTTTGCATTTACGAAGAGATGCTGATAGGGTTTTGAACCGCATCCAAAATCCAAAATCTCACCACTTAATTTGGGGGCTTCTTTTTTTATCGATTTATAAAGTGTCCTGCGGATAATAAAAAATGGGTTGATAAACAAGCTTAGAAAATTGGGCCGGAACTGTTGTTTTTTGTAAATATTTAGTATCGCCATACGTAATATAGCTTTTAAGTTCAATTAATACATCAGGCAAAAGTAAACAAATTAGCCAGTTTTTCGATTCGTGATTGTTGAATTGAAAAATCGGTGAATAGATAATTTCAAACTTTTAATCTCACCGATATTTAATCCAACTTTACCGATTTTGACTTCTCTGGCTTTTATATAGTTCGTAGTTTTGAACCAGTTAAAATAAACAAATATAGCACTGGAGGTAATTTAAATATTTTAGTCATGAACAATTGCATAGATAAAAAACACGACAAGGATAACAGAAGCTTCGTAGGAATTATTTTCCTGGTGATTGGTCTGATTTTACTTGGGCGTAATTTCGATTTTATTCCTTATCATATTTCACATATTATTTTCTCATGGCCAAGTTTATTAATTGTAATTGGCGTTTTATTGATTACGGTAAAAAAGAAAAGTGTCAGCGGTTTGTTTATGATAGGAATGGGTACTATATTTTTATGGGATATGCTCTACCCTTTCTCTCCGATGGATTGGAAGATTGCATGGCCTGCTGTTTTTATTTTCGTAGGACTGGCTTTGGTAATTGGATACATAAACAAACCAGGTCGTTCGGAAAATACCAGGAATCAAATTAAAGAGCCAAAACCTAAGAAACAGAAAAAAGGTAAGTGGGACGATGTAGAATTTGACATTGACAAAATTGAACCAATAGAAGATTAACCTGGTTTGATGAATTAAAATTCGGAATGTTAAAATTCTTTGTTTAATTAGTAGAATCTTTAAAAGAAGATAAAATGAGAAGACTTGATGATTTCAACGACAATAAACCTTACGGTTGTGAAAATAAGCAGGATAAAAGACTAGGTGTAGGAATAGTTTTTATTTTCATTGGGGCTGTATTTATTTTTAGCAATATTGGATTAATTCCA
Source organism: Bacteroidales bacterium (assembly GCA_050296515.1). GTDB lineage: Bacteria > Bacteroidota > Bacteroidia > Bacteroidales > NBLH01 > NBLH01. Next base: position 42,301 of record JBNKRJ010000111.1, read on the forward strand.
CCCGTCATGAAACATTATATTTTTTCATGGCAAATGATTTTGATTGTAATTGGTTTATTCACACTAGCCGGAAACAAAAATAGAACTGTAGGATTGGTCCTGGTTTCCATTGGTGTGTTTTTCATACTTCCCGGATTGTTTGGTATGCCACGCATAGGTCTTGGTAAACTCTGGCCACTTGTATTTGTAGGAGTTGGTGCATACATTTTAATAAGGCGAAATAAAGAACACCGCGAGTTTGGTTTTCCTGAAATGGATGAAAAATCAACTACAAATAGTGAAGATATAATTGATGATTTGAACATTTTTGGAGGTTCAAATAAAAACATCACTTCACAAAACTTTTTGGGTGGCAGATCAACTGCAATTTTTGGAGGTGGTGATTACAATTTTACAAATGCCGATTTGGCAAAAAAAGAAGCGGTACTTGATGTGATAGCCATATTTGGAGGCCATAAAATTATTGTTCCATCCGACTGGGATGTAACCATTGATGTTGTTTCTATTTTTGGAGGTTTTTCAGATAAACGAAGGACATTAAGAAGCATTCAGGTGAATAATGATAAAAGGCTCATCATTAAGGGTTTAGCATTGTTTGGCGGGGGCGAAGTAAAAAATATGTAAACTATTGTAAAAGCAGGTTCTTTTAAAAGAATATGGTTTCATCAGAAAGTTCAAATCGTGTATACCTGACTATTTATGTTGCTGTTTGGCTGGTAATTGGCATCACCCACGGTTTGATACTTCATTATGTCTACCATCTCGCCACCTTTAATGCCATGGCTGATAGCCTGGTTTTCAACGGCAACTTCGCTATTCTCGGGCTTAGTATCTGGTACATTGCCCGTTTCAATGATTTCTCAAAATCTTCCATTGCACTCTTTTTTCTAAACCACTTGTTTTCAATGATTTTTTTGGTGGCTATCTGGCTGGGAATTAGCTACCTGTTGATTAGTAATTTAATAGAGGAGAATGTTTACAGCCAGTTCCTTGAAGGTTCAATTACCTGGCGAATAACCATGGGTTTGCTTTATTATGCCTTGTTAGCGCTTGTTTTTTATGTGTATATTTTCTACGATAATTTCCAGGAAAAAATTAAAGCTGAAAGGGATTTGAAGGGATTAGTTAAAGAAGCCGAACTACAAAGTTTAAAAAATCAGATAAATCCACACTTTTTATTCAACAGTCTTAACTCGATAAGTTCTTTAACAATAACGAACCCGGAGAAAGCTAGAGAGATGCTTGTAAAGCTTTCTGAATTAATGCGTTATTCGCTTAAAACAAATCATCACGATAAATCAAAACTGGAGGTGGAATTGGGTAATATCGAAAAATACATTGCTCTTGAAAAGATTCGTTTTGGCGATAAATTAAATTTTGAAAAGAATATATCGGAAGAGTGTTGTAAAATGGAATTACCCAATATGATTTTGCAACCACTTTTTGAAAATGCAATAAAACACGGAATTTATGAAAGCACAGAGTCAGTTACAATAAAAGTGCACTGCAAGGCGATTAACAATATTTTGCAAATAGAAATAGAGAACAATTTTGACCCGAATGCGAAGCCTGTCAGAGGTGAGGGAATAGGGCTTGCTAATATTAAAAAAAGACTTGCAATTATTTATAAAAATCCCGATTTATTGACAACAGAGATAAAATCCAATATCTTTACAGCTAAATTATTGATTCCTCAAAATTAAAAAGCAATGGCAACTACACTTAAAACATTAATTATTGAAGATGAGCAACCTGCTATTGATTTATTGCAGTTTTATTTAAAAGACTTTGAAGAAGTTGAGGTTGAAGCAGTGTGCAAAGATGGCTTTGAGGGATTAAAAGCAATAAATGAGAAAAAGCCCGATTTGGTTTTTTTAGATATTCAGATGCCAAAACTAACTGGTTTTGAGTTGATTGAGTTATTGGAACATAGGCCAATGATCATCTTTACAACCGCATATGACGATTTTGCGATAAAAGCTTTTGAAGTAAATGCTATTGACTACCTATTAAAACCTTTTTCAACCGACAGGTTAAAACAAGCCATTGAAAAGGTTATAGAAAATAAACAGTCACCCGAAAGCAAAGTGCCTGACTACAACCAGCTAAGTGAATATAATGTTGCCAAGCCAAATGAACCTTTAAAAAGGATAGTTGTTAAAAAAGGACATCAGATCAAATTAATCCCCTCAGAAGACATTTTCTACCTTGAAGCTCAGGATGATTATGTAATGATTTATACCAAAGACGAACGTTATATCAAGCAAGCTACTATGAAATACTTTGAATCAGGCCTTGATCCAGATAAATTTGTCCGCATTCATCGTTCCTACATCGTTAATATTGATGAGATGAAACAGCTTGAACCCTATGAAAAAGAAAGTTACCTGGCCATTTTGAAAAATGGTGCTAAACTAAAAATTAGTAAAACAGGGTTTAAGAACTTGAAGGAAAAGTTGAATTTTTAGGTTTAAACTTATTTTTCATTCCTCTAACTTTTATTTTCGCTTTCTTCTTTTATCATTTTCCTTATCTTTGCGCCTGATTTGATAAGAATAGATAATTATGGAAACAGTTTTAAGCGGAATCCGGCCAACCGGTAATTTGCACATCGGCAACTATTTTGGTGCAGTAAAGAATTTTATAAAAATGCAGGAAGAAAACAACTGCTACTTTTTTATTGCTGATTGGCACTCGCTTACGACTCATCCAACTCCTGAAGATTTACACAACAATGTGAAAAATGTATTGGCAGAATACCTTGCCTGTGGCTTGGATCCAGAAAAAGCAACCATTTATATTCAAAGCGATATTCCTGAAATACCTGAAATGTATTTGCTGTTGAACATGAATGCTTACATTGGAGAATTGGAACGAACCACAACCTTTAAAGAAAAAATAAGGAAACAACCAGATAATGTGAATGCCGGTTTATTAACTTATCCCGTTTTAATGGCAACTGATATTATTATTCATCGGGCTAAGAAGGTTCCTGTTGGTAAGGATCAGGAGCAAAATTTGGAGATGGCCAGAAAATTTGCGAAGCGGTTCAATCATATGTATAAGACTGATTTGTTTCCTGAACCAGAGGCATATAACTTTGGGGAGGCATTAGTGAAAATTCCGGGTCTTGATGGCAGTGGGAAAATGGGGAAATCAGAAGGAAATGCAATTTACCTTATTGATGAACCAAAGGCTATTGAGAAAAAGGTAATGCGTGCTGTTACTGATAGTGGACCTACTCAAATGAACCAGGAAAAGCCGGAAGCAATTCAGAACTTGTTTACGCTTTTAGATGTTGTTTCTACACCTGATACATTTGAGTACTTTAATGAAAAATACAATAAATGTGAAATACGATATGGCGATTTAAAAAAGCAACTGGCAAAAGATATTATTGCTTTCACCAATCCGTTTAGGGAGAAAATACTTGATATTATGTCAAATAATGAGTATTTGCATAAAGTCGCTACCCAGGGGGCTGAAAAAGCACGAGAAAGTGCATCAAAAACGTTGAATGAAATGCGAAAAGTAATTGGGTTTAAGAAGTTTTAATTAAGAAATATATTTTCCTTAAAACCTGTCAAAAAAGTGGCAGGTTTTTTTTATCTTTAATCTGTAAGTGGTTGTTAGACAGGTCGTTTTGAGTTTTCCAAAGGTTCAGCTATTTTTGCTAAGCAATCGGTACGATTTCCATTTTCGGATTTAAACAATAAAACAGTGATTCAAAAGATCTATTTCAGAATAAAAGCAAGATTTTCAATCTATTATATTTTTCTGACATTTTTCTTTTTTTCTTTTTTTGCCTGTAGCCCAACAAAATACTTAAAAAAGGACGAACATCTTTTGGTAAAATCCGAGCTTGAAATAATGGATGATAAAAAGGTGGCCCAGTTTTATCCTGAAGATTATATTCGACAAAAGCCCAACAAAAAAATGCTGGGTGTTGCTTTTTATGCAAGAGTTTACAATTTGGTTGATCCTGAAAAACATGCGAAACGTGAAGAAACGAGAAGACCTCTAGAGGATGAGAAAAACAGAAAACAACTAGAAAAGGGGAAAGAGACAAAAGAATTTTTCAAGTGGGATAGATGGTTTATGAAAATTGGCGAAGCCCCGGTTATTTTTGAGAGGCTTCAAATGAAAAAATCATCACAGCAAATCACCACATTATTAAAAAATAAAGGGTATTATAATGCCGAAACAACTGACTCAGTTGCATTTAAAGAGAAAACTGCCAGCGTTAAATATAAAGTTAAAGCTGGAAAACCTTATCGAATTAGAAATTATACCGATTCGATTGAAGATCCTGAAGTTGCAAAAATTTTAAAAAGTTATTTCGAAAGCAAAAGTGAGATAAAAGAAGGTAAACGTGTTGATGTTGACTATTTTGGTGCTGAACGTGAAAAAATAAATGAAATAATGCTGGAGAATGGCTACTATCGATTCGCTAAAGAATATATATTTTTTCAGGTTGATACTTTTGTTGGAAATAATCAGGCTGATGTTAAAATTTTGATAAAAAGTCCGGTCGAAACGGATGAATATGGTCAAAAGAAAATAGTCCCACACAAAAAGTATTACTTCAACAATATGACTATCTACCCGGATCATGAGCCAAAATCTGTTATCAAAAAAAAACAACAGGAAGAAATTAATTATGATACAGTACCCGGAGACAATGGTGTAACTTTTCTAATCGCAAAAAAAAATGAATACACAAAGGCAGTTTTAACCAGAGGAGTGACAATGGAAACTGATAGCGTATACCGAGCCAGTAAGGCGAAAGGCTCTTTTACTTATTACAATTCATTGTCCAATTTCCGACTAATCAATTTTGATTTTAGAGAGAATGAAAATAACAAAGCTTTTGGCGATACAGGTCGGAATTATTTGTATCCACACATAAAATTAACACCACAAACCAAGCAATCACTCACGTTAGAACTTGAAGGAAATATGACTTCCGGGAGATACGGTGCTGCATCGAGTCTGCTATATCGTAATTTGAATCTTTTTGGGGGAGCAGAAATTTTAGACGTAAAGGCATCAATTGAATTGAATAACCAGGAAGAAGGTTTTGATGATAACAATTATTTTAGCGATACTGAGTGGGGTGTTACTTCATCGATTCGATTTCCAAATCTCTTAATGCCCTTTAATACAAGAAATTTTTATTTAAAATATTTTCCTAAAACAGCATTCTCTCTGGGATATAATTTCAGGTACAATTCAAATTACAGGAGGAGTATTTTTAGCAGCTCTTATGGTTATGATTGGCGAGCCAGTGAAAAATCAACACATTTGCTAAACCTTCTTGAATTTAGCTCGGTTAAAGTGAGTAAAATTGATTCAACTTATCTGGTGAGACTTGATTCTGTTGGGCAATTCGAAGAAAAATATGATCACTTAATACTTGGAAGTTCTTATACCATTACATATAATACTCAGAAAATCGCAAAGTCGAGAAACTTCCATTATATTATGTTACGTTTTGAACCTGCTGGAAATGTTTTAAATCTAATTCATAATCTGACAAATTATGAAAAACTAGGATATGGAGAATATAAGCGTGAGGTTGAAGCCGTTAGGCAGGGACGCGAGCCAGACAGTGATGAAGTTAATGCTAGTGTTGAACAATTAAATAATGATCGCCCTGGATTTAATACTCTTTTTAACTTGCCCTATGCGCAATACTTTAAGTCGGAGATAGATTTTAGATTTTATCAAATACTAAATTCAAAAAATGAGATTGTATATAGAATTAATCCCGGAGTGATTGTACCATATGGCAACTCTTTTTATTCCCCACAAGAAAAAAGATTCTTTTTAGGAGGAGCCAGTAGTATGAGGGCGTGGCAGGCAAGGACATTAGGACCAGGCTCATTTAATGACACTTTGCACATTTATCAATATGGTGATATAAAACTGGAAATGAACCTTGAATATAGATTTAAAATGTTCTGGGTGGTTGAAGGGGCACTTTTTGCAGATGCTGGAAATATTTGGTCTTTAGCTAAATACGAAACTGTTGAAGAAAAAAAGTTTGATTTGAACCGATTTTACAAAGAAATTGCACTAGGTGGTGGAATTGGGCTAAGAATGGACTTTTCTTTTTTTATTATTCGTTTTGATTATGGTTTTAAAGTTTACGATCCTGCTATTCATAATGGAAGCAAGTGGCCAGGAATAAGCGCATTAAGCTGGGGCGAAAAGACAATTAGCTTTGGTATAGGCTATCCTTTCTAAATTAAAATTGAAAAATTGAAAAATCAAAATTCAATAGAACCATTGATTTCAATAATCACCGTTGTTTATAACAGCGAGCGCTTTATTGAACGAACGATTAAAAGCATCATTAATCAAACTTATTCAAATATTGAATACATTATTGTTGATGGAGCTTCGGCCGATGGCACCATTAATATTATAAAGAAATATGAAAAGTACATTGGCAAATGGATAAGCGAAAAGGATAATGGATTGTATGATGCAATGAATAAAGCCATTAAAATGGCAACAGGCAATTATTTGTTGTTTATTAACTCAGGAGATGAAATTTATACCGAAAATATTCTTACGGATATTTTTTCTAAGTTGGATAATTTGCCAGATGTGATTTATGGCGAAACTGAAATTGTTGATTTTTCAGGTCAATCGGTTGGTATGCGACGCCATTCAACTCCTGAAAAGCTTACCTGGCGAAGCCTGAGATTTGGAATGAAAGTATGTCATCAGTCAATTTTAGTGAAAAAGGAACTTGTTGAGCCATACCGTCTTAATTATAATTACTCATCTGATTTTGAATGGGTTATTCGCGTTTTGAAAAGAGCCAACACCGTATACAATTCAAAGCTGATACTTTCAAAGTTTATGGAAGGAGGAATGACAAAGCAAAGCATGATTCCCAGTTTAAAAGAGCGTTTTAAAATCATGAGCCGGTATTATGGCTTAATCCCAACACTTTTTAATCATATTTATCTAGCGATGAAGTTATCAATTTACTATCTCAAAAATAAAAGGTTTTGATTTGGTTGCTAATTACCTGTCCTTGAAACTAATTTGATATCACAGACTTAATCACATAAAATCTCAATTGCTGCCTTGTTTTTTTGTCTTTGGTTGACCTTGGTAACTCTGTTGACTGAGAACTGCCATTTGGAATTACTTTCCAAATTTGTCTTTGTAGAATATTTTAACTGTGTTACCACTTGTGTTTGCAAGAACCAGATCGTAAGTAAGTACGAATGATCGTATTAAATCCTTGCTCACAACAACTTGTTTCCCGTTTATAAAGGCTTTTAGCCAGCCATTAACATTGATGTATGCCATTGCCCCATCTTTGACCTGGAAGTTATTCGGTGTATAACTCTCCAATTCGTATACATCATTTTTATAAAAAACTTTAAAATACTCCAGTTCTGTAAATACAACCAATTCATCCTGAATATCGTAAACATCTGGTTCAAAAGATGAAATTGTCTGAACTTCGCCATCAGAGAAAACTTTAAAGCTACCAGTGTTATCCACATAAGCAAGAACGTCTTTTCCTACTTTAAATGATTTAGGCCTAAAATCTTCTAAATCAAAAACTTCTCCTTTGTAAAAAACATGAAACGAGTTTTGAGAATTATCCACGTAAGCTACAATATTCCTTCCTGCTTTATAAAAAACCTGGCCGTTTGATTGAAGCACGTTTTGAACATCACCATCGTAAAATACTTTTAAATATTTGGTGTTATCGTTGAAATAGGCAAAAACATTATCTCCAGCCACAAATCTTGAAATGGGGGCTCCGATTAATGAACTTTCTATTTCCTGAAGTTCGCCATGATAATAAACGTAAGGAGCTCTTTTGTTTTCATTGTAGAAAGCAACTAACTCATCACCAATTGCAAAACTTCTTACATTACTGGAAAGCATTTGGGCATTTCCTTTATCAAATACATAAAGCTGATTGTATACAAAGTAAAAAAGCAGGTTTCTTGTTGTGTAGTACCTTTCAACACCACTAGTGGCCAGCGTTTTTGTTTCTCCTTTGTAATAAACCTTAAATAGTCCTGAATTAGCAACCCATGCCACACAATTCTTTCCGATTTGATATGATTTTACGGGGAGGTTTTCAACTGAAACAGTAGTTCCATTATCAAAAACAACAAAATGTTGCTGATAATTATGATAGGCAGCCAAAGGTTGTGCATTCAATCCTGTGATCAACAAGATGCTAGTAATCAATAACAACATCTTTTTCATAATTCTCTGTTTTAAGTTAATAAAGCTCAATATATTCACGTAAGTCAGAATTTAGTATTCGCACTAACTCCTGGTAATTCTCATCTCTTGATTCTACAAACAAAAATCCAAAAACAGGGTACTGATGATAATCAATTTTCCGCAATTCAATAGGTTTTTCAAAATCAGCCAGTAGTTTTTCGTAATCGAATGATTTAATTTGATCGGCCGCATAACCAATAGAATTTTCAAGCACCATCATTGCATAAGTTTTCCCTTCTTTTTCTTTCAATAATTTGTCCCAGTTTGGTTTTTCATTGTTTAAAAAAGCTGCAATTGAGTTAAAATTATAAGCATACCATGTTGCATCTGCTGTGGTGCACCATGCACCAAAACGTAAAGGATTTACCTCAATGGGCATCATTTTGCCATTTTTATCAATACGGACTTCCACATGCAGCGGAAAGTTCTTTAATTGTGCATACATTCCAATATCCTGCAAAAAACACTCCATGGGCTGTAAATGTTTGCGGATTATTTTTTCGGAAGTGATGTACAAACGATCAGAAAAATCTTCTTCCGATGCAAATACATGTTTCATTATGTTTAGTACAAATGGTTCACCATCAGCATCATAATAGGCATCGAATGCATACTCTTCGCCAGTGATTATTTCTTCGATAATGAATCGTTGAGTATCCATTACTTCTTTTGGGTAGATGTGACCAACTGTTTTTAACTCTTCTTTAATTTTGGTTTTAACCTCTTTCCATTCGTTATTCGATTCTACTTTGTAAACAGCCATACTGAAAAATCCAACTGCTGGTTTAATGATAAATGGCTTAGGTATTTCGTTAATGTTCAGATTGTCAAAATCCTCAAGTTTTAGTAATTTGTAGTAAAAATCTGGATAAATATCTTTTATTAGTTCCCTGAACAAAAATTTGTCTTTAAAAAGATTAATTTTTTCAGGAATTTGAGAAAAACCAAGGTTCTGACTAATCCAGTTGATGGCATTTTCAGAGTTAGTATAAATTCTGGTGTTGGGGGTCTTTTTTAAAAGCTCTGTGGCTTCCTGTTCCGAAATAAATTGTGTTTTCCCATTTAGCTGAAAGTCATCTGTCAGAGAGGTTTTTATAACCTTAATTTGAAACTTCTCAATTGTTTGTTTCAGAAAATCAGAAACGTAGGGTTTATCGAGAATTATCATATGTGAATTTTGTAAAAGTTTGGCTGCAAGATAAAAAGAAAGACAGAGATGGGAAATAATGGGCAGAACTTATTTTACCCGTTCCAGAACAAGGGGCTTTACTTTGTTGTTTAAAATTTCCTTTTTTGAATTAACAATCACAATATCTTCAAAATAAAACTTGTCACCGTTTGATGATTGTTTAAGATCTAAAATGACAGGGTAGGAGACCAGGCTTCCAAAATTTCTTACAACTGAGGCTATCCGCTCATTGGGGCTGATTGAAAATACATACCTGATTACACGATAAGTATTTCTATCACTATCGACAACTTTTATATGACCATTTTTAATAGTAGCAACCAATACTTGCGGGCCACCATTTGCTGAAAGCCTGAAAATCATCCCTTCAATAATACATGTATCCTCTTGGTTTTCGATTTTATACCTGTCAGTTTTGTTTCTGGGAGAAGCAGTGCTGAGGAATAAAATTGATAAACCAAAAAGCAATATTGAAAAAGCGATTAATTGCTTCATAGTTAATGGTTTTACAAAAGCCTTATTGGTAAAATAGAATAAAAATCTTGCCAAAAATCCATGTATATTTCGAAATATGCCTTAACTTCAAAATGTTTGTTAAGTGTTTGTCGGAAATTTGGAAATGTTTAGATCGCTTGGTATTTAAAAACGTTTGAAATTTGACAATAGTATAAAATGCGGAAACGGACTATTTTGCTTGTGTGGCTGATCTTTCTGCCACTCAGGCTTTTTGCATCTCCAGGAGATAGCATCAAAAAGCCATTCACATTTGGTGGAAAATTTCACTATGGAACAATTCTGCCTCATTCGGAGCGTATACGTCAGTTAGCTTTTAATCATCCTTATGGATTGGAACTTAGTTTTAGTTGGTTGAATTATTCGGAAAAATCAATCAGGCAATTAAATTGTTATTCTTATACTGGTATTGCAATCAATTATATAGATTTTGGTCATCCTGAAATCGGACAATCGGTTAATGCCTGGTATTATTTCGAACCTCTTTTACGATTTCAAAAAAAGCTTGGTTTTGGTATACGATCAGGAGTTGGAATATCTTACCTTACAACAGTTTTTGATGAAATCAATAATCCTGAAAATCAATTTTTTGCATCTCACATTGCTTTTCTTTTGCTTGTTGAGTTTAAGGCAAAATACAAAATTAACAGGCATTTGGAGTTGACAAGCTCCATTTGTTACAACCATATTTCAAATGGAGGATTAAAACAGCCAAATTATGGGATGAATTTCCCTACATTGACTATTGGGGCTGATTATCACTTTAATCCTATTGATCTTGGGCCAATAGTTAAAGAAAAGCTTGATCCTGCAAAAAAAGTTTGGAAACTTAAAGGAGAAGTTCTTAGCTCGATAAAAGTGCAAAATAAAACAGACATATTTGACGAGAAAGCCTGTTTTGCATATGGTTTTTCTGTATTTGCAAATAAACGAATTGCAAAATTTTCTGCATTAAATTTTGGAGCAGAGTTTATTGATGACAGATATATTGAAGAAGAGATTCGTAGGTTCGGTTTAGATACTGATTATAAAAGAGCTGCTGCCTTTATCGGGCACGATTTGATTTTTGGAAAAGTAAATTTTACCATCAATTGGGGAGTTTATTTTTATGCTCCTTATAAAGCCAAAGACCCTTATTATCAGAAATATATGCTGCAATATAATTTCAATGATCGACTCTGCGCCGGGGGATTCATGTTAGCGCATGGTGATGCCGCTGAAATAATGGGATTTAACTTTGGGTATGCTTTGTTAAAACAACAGAAATAGCAAATCGCGAAATAAATTTTTACTTGTCAATCGCCAGCTTAATTTGCCCGTACCCTTAAGCTGTAAACTGTTCCGTTAGCTTTGACCGAAGTTTTTTGACTGTAATTAAAATAAATTTCAAAGGAGAGCGTCACATCATTAGTTATTTTTTTTGAAGCATTAAATTGGGCTACCAGCGTCATTTTTCCCTGATACCATTCTTTTTTAGGGCGTTTGACCACAGAAATAAAAAATCCTAGTTTCTCAAATAATTCATACCATTCGTTGTAGGAAAGGTTCCAGTCTAATCCGCATGTTCTCCATTGTTGTGGGATTGGATCAGTGTCGGTCATATAAATGTGATTTGTGCAATCATCATTGTACCAAAATCGCATGTCATTGACCGTATAATATTTATACTTTTTGCCTTTGTCATCCCTGTCTTTTGCCCTGGTTCCTTTTTCTTCAAGTTCTTTTACTGTAGTTTTGCCAAGGGTTACTCCATACAGTGGGAAAAAAATGCATTTTTCATCCGTTTTGATAGTTTTTGTCTCTACGGGTTTTTCTTTTTCCTTAATTGTTTTCGGTTCTTTTTTCTTTGCAACTTCTTCTTTTTTGTACCTGGTTTCCGGTTCAAAATGGGTAGGAACACTTTTTTTTGTGAAACTTATGGTTACATCCTTTACATCCATGTATTTCTGAATGTTTTGCTCTACGCGATTCACAAATAAGTTGAACTTTTTCTCAATACTTGTAACCAATGCATTTTCGGGTAGGCCTGAAAAGTTTATTTGAATAGGATATTCACCTATGGGATGAACCCTTAACATGGTTAATTCAACCATAAAATCAATTTGAGAATCCTGGGTCTCCATTACAATGGTAACTTCTTCAAAAAATCGTTCAAATGCATTGTGCAAAACCTCTCCAAAATCTTCAATCGCCTTGTCCAGATCATGTGGCTCATTATCTTTATCCAAATAAAAATCTACATCATCATGACTAATGCGCACAAGATTAGTTATGCCTGAGCTTTTAAACGCTGCACTAAGTTTTTGCAAAATATCAGGAGTCGAAAAAGTTTCCTCCTCAACTCTTTCCCTTCCCTTCCAAAACAGCTCCTTGAAATAATTGTATAGGGTTTCTTCATCAGTAAATCGGACATGGACAGGGCTTTCTGTTTTTAAAAGTATTTGTGCTGAATATTTCATTGTTACAATTGAACCTTAACATTGGCTAAATTAACAGAAAGCCTTGAAAACTTCAAAACAGATCCTAAATTAATTTATTAAGCAGCCCCCTTTCATTACGTCTTGATTTACAAAACCATAGAATGAAAAGCTAAAAGTCAAGTGATATAAATATTAATGATGAAGAAAGATAATGTATGTATAATATTGATTATCAATAAGAAATAATTAGCAGAATTTGGCTGTCCCAATAATTTTGTTAAAATGTGCCTAAATCAAAATATATATTTTTATGATCCATAAAATTTTTAATTCGGCAAATCCTCCATCAAAAGAGGAAAAAAATGAAATTGTTGATTTTCTATTTAGTCATCTTGACCAGTATGGAGACCCAAAAGAAGACATTTTAAAAGCGGTGAACTTTTCATTGCATGAATCAGCTACTTCTCTTGGTGGATTTGTATTGATGGCAAAAGATGGTGATGAAATTGCCGGTGCAGTAGTTGTTAACAGAACAGGTATGGAAGGATATATTCCTGAGAATATATTGGTCTACATCGCTACACATAAAGACTACCGTGGGAAAGGTATTGGAAAAGATTTGATGAATAAGTCCATCGAAATTGCCCAGGGTGATATTGCATTACATGTTGAACCAGATAATCCTGCTAAATTTTTGTATGAGAAAGTGGGTTTTACAAACAAATACTTGGAAATGAGATATAAACAAAAATAAGTTACTAACCATTAAATATTAAACGGGGGCTTTTCAAATAGTTTAATAGGACGATTAGTTTTTATTAAATTGTTTATGGAGGGGATCAAAATAGAATAGGTCTATAATTTTTAGTAGATGAGTTGGTTCATTTTTTCTATTTGATTCTTTAAATGCATTTTAGCATCAAGCTATTTGATTAGCCTCCTTTCCATTTATGAATATTCTTGATATAATAATTTTTGTACTCTATTTCAGTGCAATGCTGGGGATAGGAGTTTACTTTTTTAAAAAAAATAAAGATATTGAAGATTATTATGTTGGTGGTCGTTCTTTAGGTCATTGGCATATTGGACTATCAGTAGTGGCAACTGATGTGGGAGGTGGTTTCTCAATTGGCCTTGGCGGTCTTGGTTTTGCAATTGGAATAGCCGGTTCATGGATGCTTTTTACCGGATTGGTTGGTGCCTGGCTATCTGCGGTAGTATTAATTCCGGTAATTAGTAAATTATCAGAGAAACATAAATTCTACACGTTTCCTCAGATTTTTGAGCATTTTTATAACAGCAAAGTGGCATTAATAGCTGGTATTATTTCTGCAATTGGATACATTGGTTTTACCAGCTCGCAATTACTTGCAGGTGCTAAATTGGCTTCCGCAACTTTTACTGAAATTAATTTGCTTACTGCGTTGATAATCATGGGAGTTATTGCTGTTATTTATACAGGAATAGGAGGCCTGAAAGCAGTAATTTATACCGATACTGTTCAATGGATTGTTTTAATGTCGGGTTTGATTTTTATTGGAATTCCTGTAGCTTATTACAAAATTGGTGGAATGGAAGCAATAAAGGAAACTCTTTCAGATAATTTTCTCAGGCTTGATAATGTTTCTTGGCAGCAACTAGTCAATTGGGGAATAACCATTATACCTATCTGGTTTGTTGGAATGACTTTGTATCAGAGAATCTACGCTTCGAAAGGTGAGAAACAGGCAAAAAAAGCCTGGTTTATCGCAGGACTGTTTGAATGGCCGACAATGGCATTTATGGGAGTTACTTTGGGCCTTTTTTCCAGGGTTGCTTTTGAAAAAGGGATGTTCGAATCGATTGGCTATTCAGTAGCATCTGGCATTGATGCTGAAATGGGACTACCAATCTTACTGAATAAAGTTTTACCGGCAGGGTTAATAGGTTTAATGCTATCGGCTTATTTTTCAGCAATTCTCTCAACAGCAGATAGTTGCCTGATGGCTGCTTCAGGAAATGTGCAAACAGATATTCTTGAAAAGCTATTCAGATTCAAAAAGGACACAAAATCGCAATTGAAAACTTCCCAGATAACTACTTTGTTAATTGGCGTTTTGGCATTGCTTTTAGCCTCAAGCATGACTAATGTGCTGGAATTGATGTTATATTCTTATGCTTTTATGGTTTCTGGACTTTTTGTACCTGTAATTGCTGCCTTGTATACAAAAAAGCCAAATGCTACAGCGGCTGTAGCTTCTATGGTTCTTGGAGGCTCAACAACAGTGGTACTGACGACCTTAAAATTGAACTTGCCGTTTGATTTAGATGCTAATATTTTTGGAATACTGGCATCCGGCATTGTTTATGTTCTACTTTCATTAATCCTAAACAAAAAAAATGGATGAAATAATTGCTTTAAGGCATGAATTGCACAAGTTCCCTGAAATTTCCAACCATGAATTCGAAACATCTGAAAGAATTAGTCTGTTTATGGATAAACTAAAACCTGATGAGGTAATAAATTTGAGTAAGACTGGTAAAGCCTTTGTGTTTAAAGGAAGAGAAGACGGTAATACCGTTGTGTTCAGAGCAGAGTTGGATGCCCTTCCAATTGCCGAGGATGAGAATAATGAGTATGCATCGGTAAATAAAGGTGTGTCGCATGTATGTGGGCATGACGGGCACATGGCAATTATTGCAGGATTAGCAAAGAAAGTGGCTGCTAATCGACCTGGTAAGGGGAAAGTGGTGCTCTTATTTCAGCCAGCAGAAGAAGTTGAACAAGGGGCAAGAGATGTTGTGAATGATCCTGGATTTCAGGAAATAAAACCAGATTACATTTTTGCTTTGCACAACGTACCTGGCTTGAAAAAGCATACCATTTTGCTAAAACATGGAAGTTTTGCTGCTGCTTCAAGAGGAATGACGGTTAAACTGACCGGGAAAACATCGCATGCCGCTGAACCTGAAAAAGGCATCAGTCCTGCAATGGCTATTTCAAAGATTATCAAAGAATTAAATCAGTTAATTGAAAACAAAAGCTTATTCAAAGATTTAAGCCTATTGACTATTATTCATATCCGGCTTGGTGAAATTTCTTTTGGAACATCTCCTGGATATGCTGAAATAAGAGTTACTCTGCGTGCTTTTGAAAATGAAGACATGGAGCTTTTATGCAAAAATTCTGAAAGAATAATCACTGCAATTGCAGAGGATGAAAAATTGAGGAGTGAGATAAGTTATTCTGAGATATTTCCTGCAACAGTTAATAATGACGAATGTATTGATTTAATTAAACATGCCGTAACTGAAAACAACTCAGAAAACACCTTTATCGAAAAACCTTTTAAATGGTCTGAAGATTTTGGGTATTACACCGAAAAGTACAAAGGAGGCTTTTTTGGTTTAGGCTCTGGCTTAGAACAACCTGCGCTGCACAATCCGGATTTTGATTTCCCTGATGAGATTATAGCTACAGGTGTAAATGTTTTTTATTCAATCTATAAAAAAATAAATTTAAACGAAGAATGATTACAGGTTCATTAATAACTTTGCGTTCAAAAGCTGTAAAAAACAATATTGCCTTTCTTAAAGAACATCTGGGTCCTGATGTTCGAATTTCATCTGTGGTTAAAGCCAATGCATATGGGCATGGAATTGAACAAATAGTTCCATTGTTTGAAGAAGAAGGGATCGATCATTTTTCTGTTTTTTATTACGATGAAGCTGTCAGAGTGAAAAATAGTATACGAAATGAATCAGATATTGTAATAATGGGGTGGATTGCAGATAATGACTTGAAAAATGCAATTGAGCAAGGCTTTGAATTTTTTGTCTTCAATCTTGAGCGACTTTACCTGGCAAAACAGTATGCTAAACAGCTCAATTTCAGAGCAAAAATACATATTGAAGTAGAAACAGGAATGAACCGTTCTGGCTTGAACAAAAGGCAACTTAATAAGGCCCTGGAATTTATTAAAGAGAACAGTGAGTGTTTTAAAATTGCTGGTTTTTGCACTCATTTGGCAGGTGCTGAGAGTATAGCCAATCATTATCGCATACAAACGCAGTTGAAGCGATACAATAAAATGCTTAATGTTTTGGAGAAAAATGATATTACACCTGGCTACAGGCATGTTGCGAATTCAGCAGCCGCTTTTGTTTATCCTGAAACCAGAATGGATCTTGTACGGATTGGAATTATGCAATATGGCTTTTGGTCAAGTATGGAAACGTTTATTCATTTTACAAGAAATAAAAAAGATAAAACAGATCCTTTACAACGAATATTAGGCTGGAAAAGCAAAATCATGTCGATTAAAGAAGTAAGAACTGGTGAATTTGTGGGGTATGGGATCTCCTTTTTAGCTCAGTCTGACATCAAAACAGCTTTAGTACCAATAGGTTATTCTTGTGGATACAGTCGATCTTTAAGTAATAAAGGGCGGGTGCTTATTCATGGAAGTCGTTGCGGAATAATCGGACTGGTAAATATGAACATGATAATTGTTGACATAACCACTGTTCCTGATGTTAATGTTGGTGATGAGGTTGTAATCATTGGTCAGCAAGGTGATTTAGAAATTAAGGTGACGGCATTTAGTAATATTAGTGATAAATTAAATTATGAAATACTGGCGCATATGCCGGGAAGCATCGAACGAAAAGTAATATAAAAATTATGGCCTTTGTAACATTAGATTCGAAAAAGCTAAAGGAAAATTACGACTATTTGAATAAATTATTTAAAAGTAATAATATCAAATGGTCGGTAGTAACCAAACTACTATGCGGTAATGAGCAATATTTGCGACAGGTTTTAAATTTAGGAATAAGACAAGTATGTGATTCGCGGGTAACAAATCTCCAAATGATAAAATCGATTGATCCCACAGTTGAAACCATTTACATTAAACCGCCTGCCAAATTATCAATTGATGACATAGTTGAATATGCAGACATAAGTTTTAATACTGAGTATGAGACAATTAAAATGTTGTCTGATGCAGCTGTAAAGCGAGGGAAGAAGCACAAAATAATCATCATGATTGAAATGGGCGAGTTACGCGAGGGGGTTTTACGAGAAGAGTTGATGGAATTTTACTCAGAAGTTTTCGAATTGAAAAACATTGAAGTAGTTGGTATTGGTACCAATTTAACCTGTTTGTACGGAATACTTCCTAATCACGATAAATTGATTCAACTAAGTCTGTATGAGCAACTTATTGAAGCAAAATTCAATAAACATATCCCTTATGTCTCAGGAGGATCTTCGGTAACTATTCCTTTGATGTTCCAAAATTTATTACCAACAGGAATTAACCACTTTCGTGTGGGCGAGTCATTGTTTTTAGGTACCGATGTTTATCACAACAGCACCTTAAAAAAGATGAACCATGATGTTTTCAGGTTGTATGCCGAAATTATCGAGCTAATTGAAAAACCAATGGTTCCAATGGGTGAAATGGGGACCAATGTCGAAGGGGAATCTCCGGAGTTTGACCAAAGTCTTTTGGGCGAAACCTCGTATCGTGCTATTATCGACCTTGGTTTGTTAGATGTTGATAATGAGCATATTTTCCCGGTAGATGAAGAGATAAAATTTGCAGGAGCAAGTTCTGATATGATAGTGGTAGATTTAGGTGATAACAAAAAGAATTATAAAGTTGGCGATTTAATTGAGTTTACAATGGATTATATGGGAACATTAAGAATAATAAACTCCAGGTATGTGGAGAAAAAATGTACGAATCAGGCTTAAGTTTTAAGAATATCCTAAAACAAAAAATCCATGCCGACATAAATACCGTTGGTGCCGTCTTGTTGTTTTAAGGCCATGCCGTAATCGAGAGCTGCTACAAAATTTTGGTTTAATACCAGACGAATGCCGGCACCATAACTAATATGCCATGTCTCTGGTTCATTGTTGAACCAGTAAAGGTATTCATTGGGGACATTTTTAAGGTTTAGGGGATATGGATCAACAACCCTTGCAGCATCGGTGAAAGCATTTAACGCAACGTAAAAATTCTGTTTTGCAATCATCGTTTCAAAAACTTTTGACCGAAACTCAAAGTTTCCATAAGCTGTTCCATTGCCTACAATCCGGTTGCGTAAAATGCCTCTAAGTGTCTTTGCACCACCAAAAGCATCATAGGTATTTCGTGAATCAACAAGATAAGGCATAAGGTAAAACGGAATGCTGCCAGTAATTTTTGTCTGGTAACCCAGCCGATAAGCTAATTTTAATCGTTCTTTTACTATTGTTATGTAATGTTTATGCTGTAAAGAAACAATGGCTGTAGTCTTATCAAAACCAAACGATTTTGGGCCAAATAGTACAAGTGCTTCTGACCAAATACCTTTGTTTGGATCCGCTTCGTTATCGCAGGAGTTGTATACAAAACCTGATTTTACAAAGTAATTGATACCTCCTGTAAGTTCATCTTCAGGCAAAACCTGCCAGCTGGCATACAAATCATAAAGGCCGTCTACATCAGGAAGAAGATTCTCCTCACTTCGGCCCTTATTTAATTTATTCAAATCAACTGAACCTACTTCGCTTTTAAAATAACTAAACCCCATCAATAATTTTATCCTTTCTGGATATATCTTTCGCTGTATATCAATACTTGATCTTAATACTTTTCGTTCATGACGATAAAATACTTCAGAAATATAATCTGGACTGTTATTGTTTTCAAAATCAGAATTGTAGTACGATTTGTAACCATTCAGACCATAGAAATTCAGGGCTTTTTCGGTATAGTAGGCCAGGCTTGCAGTTAATCGAAATCTGCGGATAAGTTGATCACTATCGTATTTTAATTCATTAACTCCACTTCCCCTGGTAGTTTGATACCACCTTACAAATAATGAATGGTTGTAAAAGGGGTAACGACTTCCATCGCCATAATGATAAAAGTTTGCAACAATACCATATTTTAATCCAATGTCGGTATCATAGGCAACAATAGGGATTGCCCCAAAGGAAAACCCTTTTTTCCTTTTGTTATTTAGCTCTAAGCTATCTACATTACTTTCTTGCGAATATGACGAAGCAAAACCAATGAGCAAAGAAAAAACTAAAAGCCAAACTTTCTGCATTAAAACTAAGTTTTATTTTTTTACAAAATAATGATTTTAAATGTTAAAAAAATGTCATTTTTATTACAAAAACTTAAATTTAAAATTGTAGCGTTCTTAAGTGTTTTAAAATGAGCTAAGTAGTCTTAGATGGCTCGAAATAACTCATTTGTCAAAGTTTCTGATTCTTTAATGAATAAGGCCATCTTCGGAAAATTTTTTTGTCATACCTTTGAAATTCTCCACTAGGGATATTAAAGGGCAGAATAATGAATGATTTAATTTTTGAATTTTATCAGAAATTTTCAAAAGACAGTTTTTGTCTTTTGTATGATGGAAATATTGTTGATGAAGTGACTGATAAAATCATTGATCTTAGTGATTTTAACTACCTGGGCCAGGATAATTATAAAAGGACAAGGAAAAAGGTTTCATTTTTGCTTGCCGAATGTTTTCAAAACATAATCAGGCATGGTGAGAACCTTTTTCAATCGCAAACAAATGAAGTCGATTTTGGTTTCTTTCTCACAAGGCATATAAACGACACCTATTTCATAACCTCTGCAAATCTTATAAAAACTGGAAAAGTTGCTAATTTAAAATCGCAGCTTAATAAAGTAAATAGCCTTGATAAAGAAAGTCTGAAAGCTCTTTATTTGGATATGCTTGAAAATAAAAGTTTTTCTGAAAAGGGTGGGGCAGGACTGGGCTTAATTGAGATAGCCCGAAAATCAGGACAAAAGATTGAATATGTTGTTGATGAGTATCAGGATGATTATTCCATTTTTTATAACCAGATTATGCTGAAAGATGAAAAACAAATAGCCGAGCATAGTGGTTATAGAATAGTAGAAGCTATGGAATTGCACCGTAAAATGATGACTGAAGAAATCATAATGGTACAAAAAGGAGACTTTTCAAAAAACTTTATCAATCCGATTTTAAATATTCTCGATAAAAACATTAAAGAAGTAAACAAACAGGCAAATCCACGAAGAAAAACATATCATGTATTGGTTGAATTAATTCAAAACATGAGTAAATATGCTATTAAACTAAATGACAAAAAGGAGGGTGCTTTTTTATTAAAAAGAAGGGACAATGGCTTGATTATCAGTGCAGGTAACTTTATTGAAAAACAACATGTTGAGCCTCTTGAAAGACAACTTTCAAGAATTAATACATTGACTAAAAAGGAAATTAAGTTGAATTACCTAAAAGCATTGAATGATGAACACCCTGAAATAAGAATTGAACTTTTAGAAATTGCAAAGCACATTGATGGTCCTGTTGAGTTTAGTTTCATTCACTCTGTAAACGGGCAAATATTCTTTGCAATTACTGTTGTTGTTTAAGAATCAAATCAATCCCGGTTTTTTTAATTCTTTTTCTATGTTAATGCCATTACTGAAATGAATGGTGTGAAAGCCAATTTCATTAGCCGTTTTAATATTTTTAAGGGCTGTCATCAATAAAAAGTGATTCATTTGCATTAATCTGAAACCTGTCGAGCAATAAATAAAATATTTCCTTATTTGGTTTAATCACTTTTTCAATACCTGAAACTACAATTCCTTCAAAGTCATTTAAAAACGTGAATTTACTTTGGGCTATAGGAAAGGTTTCGGCAGATCAGTTGGTAAGGCTAAAGAGCCGGTAACTTTTCTTTAATTGTGGCAATAACTTTGTGTTTTCTTCAATTCCTCCGGCCAGCATTTTTTCAAAATCATCGTAATAATGTTGAATCATCTTTTCATATTCAGGATGTTCCTTTTTCAGGTTTTTTATGGCGATATCAAATGGCAGACCGGCATCCTGTTGCTCGTTCCATTCATACGTACAGATATTCTCCAGAAAATGTTCCATTTGATTTTCATTCTCAAATAGTTCCCTGAATAAATGTCTTGGATTCCAGTCAATTAATACACCGCCAAAATCAAATATGATGTTTTAATCATTCTTAAAGTTTTACGTTTATTCGGTTATTTCTACCTGGTTTCCTTCAGGGTCAAGAACTACACTTTCGTAATACCCGTCACCTGTTATACGTGGTTCACTTGCAATAATGAAACCATCTTGTCGCAGCTTTGCAGTTAGTTCATCAACCTTTGTTCGGTTTCCAACTGAAATAGCAAGATGTACCAGGCCGCATCCAACCAAATTTCCTCCAATATTTTCCGAAATGCCAGGATGGTTCATTATTTCCAATCGTGTTTCAGAACCTTCAAAAGATAGGAAATAGGATGAAAAACCTTTTGTTTCATTCACATACTTTTCACCACAACTCATATTAAAATAAGTTGTATAAAATCTCCTGATTTGTTCCAAATCATTTACCCAAAGGGCGATGTGTTCTATTTTCATTTCAGGATTTGATTATTGGGTTAAATTATTTACTGCATCCACAAATATTCGAGAGTTTTAACTGCATCGAAAACAGTGTTTTATCTTCCATTTTATTGTAAATTTCTTGTATCAGGGCAAAAAGCTTTTCCTTTTCTCCACTAATTGCAGTCGACATGGCACCGATGGTATATGACAGTCCTGAATCCTCAATTATTGCCAAAACTTCATTTATTTCGTTGATGTAATCGTTGCTTTTAATCGGAATAAACGAAATTTCACACCCCATTATTTTTTCCATAGTCCACAAATAAATCCGCCTCTGTTTTTATTTCTTAGCGTATTTTCTAAATCAAGACATAGTTCTTCATCTGGTGTGTCAGGTAAAAAGAACAGACTCTCACTAAAATCAACCAAATGATCTTGTTTGATTTTATTCAACATCGATTTGCCAACGAGATTGGCATATTTGAAAACAGAATTTTCCTGAAACCATGGCGTTTCATATAATTCTCCCCAGGCACTTTCCCTGTTGATAGTTCCTACAACAATGGGAGCATCATTTTTTGCAACTCTAAACATTTCTTCAAACCCTTTTTCAACATCATCAAAAAACTCAATTGCAGTAACAGAAACAACTGCATCAAATAAATCATTAACAAAATCAAGGTTTTCAACTTGGCCGATTCTGAAATCAATGTTTAATTTTCTACTTTTTGTCTTCTCAATGGCAATATCTAACATTTTTTGCGAAACATCTATAGCGGTTACAACACATCCGGCTTCGGCCAGCTTTATGCTGTAGTTGCCTGTTCCACAGCCAATATCAAGAATCTTCATTCCTCTTTTTGGTTGAAGAAGCTCCATGGCTAGTGAGGTTTCAACTTCGTCTATTAGCCTGCCTTTTTTGGTTTGGTACCAGCCATCGTATGTACCAGCTTCTTTATCGAAAACAATCATGCTTTAGTTTTTCCGTGGTTTAGTCTGTATTTTTCAACTACAATTATAATTAAAAACCCGAAAGAATAGGCGATTAAATCTTCAAAAGAAAATGAGGTTCCAATAATGATTCTCATTATTTTATTCTCGCCAAGACCTAGAATATCAACAATTTTAAGATATTGTAAAAATTCTACGCAATAAGCAAAAAGAAGCACTGAGACAGATACAGTAAAATATTTGGCATTCCAGAAACTTCTTAAAAAGCAATAAATGAGTATTACCACCAAAACATCACCAATGTAAGGCCTGATAAAATTATCATGAACATACAGGGCGATTAGTACTTCAATTATAAATAGAAGAATGGTAAATAGAAAGTAAACTTTTCTGAATTTAAACATTTGTGAACACGTTAAAAAAGTTTACAAGTTTACAATTTGATACGTGTATTTACAAGTTAATTCGGATTATTAATCAAAACACAAAAGTCAAACTGGTTGAATCATTGCGAATTAGACTTTTTAGATAAATATTATTTATTTTTATCAGAAATAAATAAACAATGGACTCCTCATATAAAAAAATACGATTGATCTTTCTTTTAATCATTGCACTGCCTACTGCCATATTTTCGATCTACGAAATTGGCTCATATAAAAAAAACGAAAAGGTTATTAATACCATCTATGATAATCAGTTAGATGCGATTCTTTATTCTGTAAATGAATATTCGAATATTGTAATTAGTAATTGGAGAAGCAAAATGGATGTTATTTGTAATTCAAATAGCAAGGAAACAAAAAATAAATTAAACGAACTGAAAAATAAATTACCAGGGGTTCAGGCATTGTACCAATTTAATATGGATATAGAACCTTTGTCAAATATCGAACATGATAGTAGTGAGATGGAGCTTCAGACAGAAATTACCCAGCTTTTAAAAGATAGTGTTCAAATAATTAGAAAGTTAGAGCAATACATAAAAGCAAATTACCCAAAGGTTGAGCCCTTCAATGTGAATAATAATAACATTCAGGTACTTGTATTTTTAATAAAGACAGAAGAGCAAACAATTGTAAATGCCCTTGTATTAAATTCATTAGAGTTTATTGAAGATGTACTTGACCCGAAAATCCAGCAAATTTCACAAGATAAATTTTACATTGGAGCATTTATTGATACTTCAACGAATGTTGTTTACAATTCGGATAAAAGAGCTGAAAAGGTTGAATTTAAGCATAATAAACCATTCTGGTTTTTCTCAAATTATTATTTAGGAATAGAACTTAAAGGCCAGAGCATCAGTCAAGTGATAAAAGCCAGATCAAGACAAAATATTTATATCATTGCAATTATTGATTTAGTACTGCTGTTTGGTGCATGGTTGATTTATCGCAACCTGAAGAAACAAATGGAGCTTGCTCAATTAAAGTCCGATTTTATTTCAAATGTTTCTCATGAGATAAGAACTCCTTTGGCACTTATTAGCATGTATATTGAAACACTTGATTTAGACCGAGTGAAAACCGAGAAAAAAAAGAAAGAATATTACTCGATTATTTATAATGAAACACAACGTTTATCAAACCTCGTAAACAAGATTTTGAATTTCTCGCAAATTGAAAATGATAAGCGGAAATACGTATTTTCCAAAACCAATTTAAACAACATTGTTAATGAAGTTGTTAATACTTTTAAATATCATTTGGAAGAAAAAAATTTTGAATTGCAACTTGAATTTGACGAAGAAATTCCTCAAATAATGGCTGAGTCCGAAGCTTTAACTGATGCTTTGGTAAACCTTGTAGATAATGCTATAAAATACAGTGGCGGCCAAAAGTTTATTGGAATAAAAACAGGTAAACAAAAGGATGGAGTTTTTGTTGAGATCAAAGACAATGGAATTGGAATTTCAGAAAATGATCAAAAGAAAATTTTCGATAAGTTCTATCGGGTTACCGAAAAAAACCTTGCCTACAAAGCAAAGGGATCTGGTTTAGGTCTCTCAATTGTAAAACACGTAATAGATAAACATAATGGAAAAATCTACGTAAAAAGCAAGGTTGGAAGTGGAACGAGTTTTAAGGTGGTTTTTCCAGTGGTTGTAAGTTAATTCTTGACATTAACGAATGTAAAAAGAGGAGTTATTGTAACTCCCCTTTGCTGCTAAATATTTTATAACTTCACTGCTGTATATGGGTTGACTCCCCAGTTATGACCTGCTTCATCAAAAACAGTAAGATTTAACATTAACATATCTGCACAGCCAAAAATTGTTCCTGTTCCTTGATGGTATCCTTGTCCCCAGTCTGCTAACCCCCAGGTTGCTGGATGCCATGTGCTTTGTTTTTCAACAATTGCAGCACCAGTAACAGGATCAATATCAATAATCATATCATACGTTGCAGAAGGATCTCCAGGAACAGGATGATCAAAAACATCAATGCAAGTTATTTGATTTTCTCCCGGACCAGCCACAATTTCAAATATACCATCAACAACCCATGTTTCCCATGGATCTGTTACCCATTGATAAGTTCCAACAAAGGATTCTACATTAAATGAGTTTTCTGGACAGCCAATGATAAAATTGAAAGCAAAACCTGATTTATATCCATTTGCTTGATCAAAAACCTTTACATCTACATTTCCATTTGGGTGGTAAGATGTAGAATCATTATTATTAACATCAGTTAGTTCTTCAAATTTAGGTTCTTTTCCATAGTACACGGTTCCATCAGTTGCAGTGACAGTTCCAATAAACGAAAAACCGTCTCCAAAATTAATATCATCAACAGTTACACCTAGTAAACCAGCCAAATTACTACTTGTTAAACTAAAGTTTATTGGAAAGGATGTATAGGTTCCAACTATTGCAGTATCATTAGAAAAGGTTGATGTTACCTTTAATTCATAGCTTGCAACAGGTCCTTTTGCTACTAGAGTTCCTGAATAAACAAGATCGCTGATTGAACTTACTCCAACTACTGCATCGGGCATAGTTTCAAAATATACATATGCTCCATCCTGAAGTTCATCCAAATATAAATCCTTAGTGTTACACGATACTATTGTAAGCAGTGCTACTAATATTACTAATATTTTTTTCATATCGGTTTTAATTTAAAGTTGTTGATTTATTATCCCAAAATACCGTTGCAGTTACAACTTTCTGTTTGAAATTTTCATTTCTGTCAATTAGATTTTGCGGATACTGATAACTTCTGGGAAATGCACCAATTGATTTAACAGAACTTTCAATATTTGAAGGTAGTCCTGTTCTTCTATACATATTATACATTTCAATTCCATTACCATAAAGTGCAATAAAATATTCTTTTGCAATAACATCAGATACTTCATCTTTTGAAACCAATTCCGCAGCATCAAACAAAGCAGTTGTTTCTGCCAGATAGTCTGTAACCTGAGTTGAAGCCATTGTTAATTCATATCCTGTACCTGCAGCCTGGCCTGCTCCAAAATCTAATACTTTTGAAATTGATTGAGATACTCCATTTTCAAAATAAGCTTGTGCGTCATCAGTTGTTCCATATGCTACTTCATATTCCGCAAGCATAAAATTTACATAAGAAGATAGTAGAATTGGGAAAATACCTGCTCCATTGGCACCTTGGTTTTTTGTTACAGCAGTAAAGCTATTGTCATCAAATGCCCCACCAACAGGATATACACCCCACAACGTCCTTTGATCACCATCATTTGGAACTCCATCATCATCACCATGATCTCTTCCCCAGTATGCATCACCCAAATAGCAATAATGATAAGCGCTACTACCATCGCAAGGTAAATTATCGCCAGAAGGATCCTGATCAGTTTGCCTGTACATGTAGTATCTTAATCTAGGGTCCACTGTTGCCTTACTGTCTTTCATTAACCAAATAAGATAATTGCTTTGGTAATATTGTGCTCCGGCAGCACCATAGTTGTCGATAAAGTCTGGGTGCCTACTGTCAGGATTTGCATTTACTTGCGAATACTGAAATTGGAAATCATCATTAGTACTTGAAATATAATCACCAGAAGCTACAATTGCACTAATAGCTGCATCAGAACCATTTGGATCAATTAATCTCATATTCAAATGCATTTTTAACTTTATTGTATTTGCAACCTTTATCCAATTTGTTGGATTTGCATTTCCGTAAAACAAGTCAGTTGGATTTGCTTTTGGTGTTCCTGCTTTAAAATCGGCAATTGCTCCATCTAGGAGTGTAAATGCTGCGTCATAAATATCTGCATCATCGTCAGAGCCCGGTTGAAAATTATCAGCTCCCTGGAATGCTTGAGAATATGGAATATCTCCAAAGAAATCAACTAAAGTAGCCATTACATAGGCCTTTATTACTTTTGCCATTCCTGCATGGTAGTTCAAGTTTCCATCAGCCTCTGCCTTTTCAATTACTAAATTGCAATTTTTAAGAACACCCATATAAGCCCATGCCCAAAGCTGGTTTAGAGCTGTGGACCTTTGGTCTGAAAACGGTCCAGTGTATGATCCGAATTGATGAAGTAAACGGCAAGCCCTCATAGCGGAAACATTTAATCCAAATGAGTTGTTAGATCTTTGTCCTGCAGTAAAGTTTATCAGATTCATCTGGGCATCTGTCAATACCATGTCAATATCAGCCTGATCTGCTGTTAAGTTATTAGGATCATCTAATTTGTTTTCCATATCTAACATGTCGCAACTGCTCATAAAAGCAAACAACATGATAAATAGAAGTAATATATTATTTTTCATTATCTCTGTATTTTAAAGTTATAAATTAGAACGTTGCTTTAATAGAAAATCCAAACTTTCTTGAACTTGGAGGTGAACCAAACTCTAAACCAAGTCCGTTTCCTGCACCTGTAGATAATGTTTCAGGATCGAAATTTGTATATTTTGGAACGTTTGGTGCATAATACCATACATTTTGTCCAGATAAAGTAAATGATAATGTACCCAATGGTATTTTACTCATCACGCTTTGAGGAAGTGTGTATGTTAGTGCTACTTCTCTTAATCTAATTACTGTGGCATCATAAATCCCTTGTCCTGAGGGATCATTCATGTTTAAGAAGTGTATGTCGTTCATTCCTAGTTGAATAGTGTTTTTTATAGGATTACCATTCTCATCTATTAAAACTTCTCCAGTTGTTGGATTAGCCAATACGCCTGGAATAACATAGGTACCTTCTCTTTCTTCAGTGTCTTTTGTTACACCTCTTCTTAACATGGAAACAATTGAGTTACTGTAAAAATCACCACCATGAGTATAATCAACCTGTGCGGTTAATGTAAAACCTTTGTAAGAGAATGTGTTTATTACATTGTATTTAAAATCTGGGTTTGGATCTCCAATAATATCAACATCTAATCCTAAGTCATTGCTGCTAAAAATATGACCATCATTTGGATTAATTAATAGGTTTCCGTTCTCATCTCTTGGTGCATAATCACCAACTATTACTCCCAATGGTTCCCCTTCAATAGCAAAGTTTCCTAGGTTGCTATAGCCGTTGAACATTATTTTGTCTCCGCCAGTATCAACCACTTCAGATCTATTCATACTGAAGATATTATTAATTGTCCATTTAAATACTTCAGTTTTTATCGGAGTAATTCCTAAATTAAATTCAACACCCCAGGTGTCAACCTCGCCAAGGTTAACATAAGTACTTGTATAACCAGAAGCAGCATCCAATCTTCTTAATGTAATTTGATCTTTCGAAACTTTATTGTAGTATGTTCCTTCAACGCTTAATCTATTGTAAAGGAAATTACCCTCAAAACCAATTTCATATTCAGTGTGAAGCTCTGGTCTTAAATTAGGATTTCCCAAGAAAGTTGAAGCAGCAATTGAAGGTAGTGGACCATTACCAGCGTCAAATACTTGTGGTGTTAAAACATATGTTTCACGTGTATTATAAGGCCCAGGGAAACCTGCTGATGTACCATAGGCAAACCTGATTTTCATAAAGTTGATGTAATCATTTTGCAATGCCTCAAATGCAGATGTAGGAACAAATGATAACGCTGCACTTGGGTAGAATTTAGCTCTGTTTGCTTTTTCTACAGTCGATGACCAGTCATTTCTACCAGAAAGAGTTAAGTAAACAAAATCATTGTAATCCAAAGTGGCCTCAGCAAAAAAACCTACAAGTGTTTGTTCTGATTCATAATCAAGGGCAACCCCTGTAAGCGGGTCAATGTTCGCTCCAGCTGAAAAATTATCATGTTGTACAACTCCATAAACAATCTGATTTGAACTTGCAATACCGCTTCGGTTATATTTTGTATACCTGATTTGTGTTCCGACAGTAGCAGAAATATCAATATTTTCTGTTAATTTAGTATTAGCAAGATTTAACAGGATGTCTTGATTCCAGATTGTATTTGTAGAATTCACTTCCCTGAAATATCCATTCGTAGCATAAACACTTGAGTTTCCTCCTTTATTAATATGATATCTGTTCCTATCATGGTATGTATCTAAACCAAGTTGATATGAAATGTTGAGTTTGTCAAGAATGTCATAACTTGCTTTAAAATTACCATAAAATCTATCAGTAGTATTATTTTGAGATGAGTTATCAAGTAACCAATATGGATTTTCTTGATCATTTCTATAATATACACTTGAATGATCTGCTGGGTTTGAGTATGGTAAATTTTGTAAATCAAGGTTTCTTGGAATAAACAGTAACCTCTGAAAAATTGTAACCGCATTAGCAGCATTGTTTGCAGCTAGTGGTGGAGTTAAATAGTTTGTGTTTGCAAAATTCAGGTTTGTGCTAAATCTGAATTTATCAACTGTGAAATTAGCACCTAAACCTGCATTAAACTTCTTAATATTGTTTTCTGGGATGTATCCATCTTCATCAGTGTAACCAGCATTAAAAGATACACTCCCGTTTTCGAATCCACTTTGTACATTCACGTAAGTGTTTGTTCCAAACCCGTTTCTGAAAAAATCTCTTACGTTGTTTTCGTATGCCTGGTAAGGAACTTCAACGCCTTGATATTCTGGAAATACTGTTTCCCACGCTGCAGTATTATAGTGGTGAGCTACTGTCAGATTATCAGAAAATGGAGCGCCCCAGTTTCCAACAAATCCAACGTTTGCAACATTGTCTCCTCCTTGTCCATATTTATTCTGATAATCAGGGAGTTTTGCAACCTGATTCATGTAAAAAGATTGGTTAACTGATACTTTTAAACCTTTAGCTTTTTTTTGTGCACCAGTTTTTGTTTCAATCAAAATTACTCCGTTTCGTCCCGCTTCACCATACAATGTAGCAGCACTCAATCCTTTAAGTACACTTACACTTTCAATATTATTAGGATCAATATCCAAGAATCTGCTAGGATCCATTCCTGTATTACCACCCCCGCTTGAGAAATCTCCAATACTGTTTGTTGAGGCATCAAAAGGAATTCCATCAACAATAAATAGTGGCATGTTGGATGTATTGATAGAAGAAGCACCTCTAATTGTGATTTTTGAACCTGCCCCAATTGCTCCACTATTTTTTACAATATCTACACCAGCAACTTTACCTGCCAGGGACGACGCAATATCTACCTCTGGCTTTTGATTTAAATTTTCAGAATCAACTGTTCCAACAGAGTAACCTAATGCTTTTTTATCTCTTTCTATTCCTAATGCTGTCACAACCACTTCTTCCAAACCTACATCTTCAGCTTCAAATGCTACATTTATACTTGTTTGTCCGGCAATTTCTACCTCCTTGGTTGCCATTCCCACAAAAGAATACACTAAGGTTGTGGCTTCTTCAGGAACATTTAAACTGTAATTACCATCAAGGTCAGTGATTGTACCAACATCGGAGTACCCTTTTGCCCTGACATTTGCACCAGGAACGGGCTCTCCTTTATCATCAGTAACTGTTCCGCTAATTGTGGTTTGAGCATACACCACATGCATCCCGGCCATAAGCAAGAATGCTAGCATAAAGATCAATTTTCTCATAAATAATAATTTAAGTTAATAAAAATAAGATGCCATTAGTGCAGGCATCAACACAGTCGTTATGATTGGTTAAATCATTTCTCATTAGATTGAAAAAAGGAGAGTAAATTCTTTTTCATTTAAACCCAAACGAGATTAGGGATTGTGTTTTTTGTATTTATTAACCTAAATATAGTTAATGAGGTTTTTCGTTTAAAGTTACCTAAAACAAATATCGAATTTACATCAGTTTATCCCCCAATAAACTGCTCCTTTTTTTGTTAAGGATTGTTAACAAATCAAATGCCATATTTATTAATCTTTTTATAATTAATGGTATACGGTTTTTGGACAAAATTGGTCTGGTTGGAAAAGTGTCCGAATTAGAACACTTGGTGCACGAAATCGAACTGTGAATGTGTTATTTTTCGTGCACATTTTAAATTTTAACATTCTTTTCAATTTTGAAATTGAAGAACAACTTGTAGTGTTGTTAAAGAGAATTTATTATACGTGGATGGAAAAATAAAGGAAACGGAGAAATTTTTTTTGAGAGTGTAATTTAAAAATGTATTTTTTTGTTTTTATTATACTAAGCCAGTATGGAATATTGTAAAACGGAATTCTATAATGGCTTTGCATATGCCAATCGACTGGCAGTTTTGGTTTGAGAGCTTACGAAGCAAACCAAATACTAACAGCGGTGCGGTATAAGTTTGAGAAAAGGGGCAGGTAAATAGTTGGAATGGTATTATGTGAAAAAAAAAAGAAGTGTTTTGGCTGTTATTTTATAATTTACCTCAATTTGTTATTTGTGAGATGGTATTCTAGTTTTCCACTTGTTACCGAATAATGAAATTTACCCTTTTCCTATAAAAGGAGCCCCACCTAATAATTGTTATTTATGAAATCTGTGTAATTGTACCAATAAATATGCCTCTTTTGTTAAGTTGTTTATTGTGAATGTTTTAAGGGTTGTGTGAGTCTGGGTTGAGTAAGTTGGCGTGTTCATAAACGAACACGCTATGTTCGTTTATGAACAAATTTTAGTATGGAAATCTAAATTGTTATAAATTTTATTTTCATACAAGGTGTTGTGAGCTAGTTGATTATAGTTTGTAGGTGTCCGCATGAGTAAATAATGTCCAAAATCGCACATAAAATTTAAAGAAAAATCTTTATATTTGTTGTATTCTATATTCTTCCTTTTTCATAAAGTTACCGAATGAATATTGAATTTACCTTTCCTCAGCTCCCCCAAGCTGAGGATCTTTTTTATCCTTATTTTTCCATAAATCAATTGAAACAATTATGGCAATCATTCCCCAAAAAGGGACAGATGCTTTATCTGTATCAAGATAGTTATTAAGTAAACCATGAATGAAATAGGTGGTTAGCGAGAGAATACTGATTAAGACAAGGCGCTTATCTAATTTGTCTTTTGCATTATAGTATAGCTTAAATGCTGTTTGCAGAGTTGTAAAGACAATTAATAGAACTGCAATTAAGCCTGGAACCCCTTGTTCGGCAAGCGGACCAATATACTCACTGTGTGCATTTCCCCAATCACCAAAGTCGGTGCTGATAATTGTTTTATCATTTGCCATTTGAAAGGGTGCATACTGAAACATGTAGGTTCCTGGGCCCCATCCAATAATTGGTCTTTCTCCGAACATTTTTAAGGCTGAGTTCCAACGGTTTATTCTTTCTAAATTAGAAGCATCTGTTGCTATATTTGAAATTGACTTTACATGTTCGCTCAACTCGGTTGATGAATCCTGTTTGTTTTTATCCAGCTTGTCAATGATCTCTAATCTGAATGAGAATAAAATTGAAATTATAAGTCCGGCTAAAAGAAGGATTGTTCTGAGTTTGATTCTTAATAAAAGCATTAACATTAAAAGGCCTGCACCTAAAAGGCTAATCCAGGCTGCACGAGTATATGATAAAACAGTAGCAATGGTAAATAATCCTAGTAATCCTAAAAAGACAGTTCTTTTTAGTAGCTGCTTTCTAAATAGTAGTATTAAGCCTATTAAAACAGGAAGGTACATTGCAAGAATTGCTCCGTATGAAGTGTGATCATTGTAAAATGGTCTCATTACCAAATGGGCAGCGTCCTTGTCAAACAATCCAAATGAAAGATGTTTATTAATAGTGTAAACGGTAACTAGTGAAAATGGAATAATATATAAAATAAAAAACTTATAAATGTTTGTTCGCTTTTTGAATAAAACAATTGGAAAAAAGTATAAGGGTAAAATAAACCACGCCTGCGCAATGAAATGTTTTATTGAAACCATTGGCATACTGCTGGTGATTGTAGTGATAATCATCCAGCCAAGATAAATTGACACCGCGATGCTAATAGGGTGTGAAAAAATTCTTTTTTCAAATAAACTGGATGTTAGGACTTTAAAAAGAAGAACTAAAAGCATTAAAGCAAGCAGGAGCTCGGAAGGCAATGACAAGTTAAATGATGTCTCTGGCACCAGCCATTCAAGCGCTATGGACAATGGGGTGGCAAATACAACAAAATAATAAATCATCTCAAACCTAAACATACTGTAGTAGAATAGGAGCGGGACAAAACTTATTACCAGCAGGTAGTATTGTTTTGAATAAAACGATATAGCTGTTAAAAGAATAAATAGCATAGACCCTAATAAAAAGCTAATAGGGACGCCTTTAAGCCATCTATCCAGGATTTTGTTCAATATTTTAGTTTGATTGGTTGATGATCAGTTCGTTTCTTATTGTCTTATACTTTTCTATTAAGAGTAAAAGAAAAAAGGCAAAAATAAAAGTTGCTATGGTTGAAATACTTACAATAAGCCATCTGATAGGATAGGACTTTTTTTCAGAAACCTGTGCCGGATTAACAATGTATTTATGAGGTAAATCATTATAGGCATCAACCTGGGCCTCACTGTATTTCGATTTTAGTAGACTCAGCTGTTTAAGTTCTTCTTCGTGCTGCTTCTGAAGTGAACCTGAAATATTTGTATTTTTAATTTGCTGAATTGAGTCTCCAAGTTTCTCAACAAAAGCTTTTTGTTTGAAATAAACATTTTCAACTATGGCCAAAGCTTTTATGGCTCTTTCCTTCTGAATTTTGTTGTAAATAGTATCTACAATTGCAGCAATATCATTGGCAATAGCTGCAGCCGTTTCAGGATCCCTGTCAAGTACCTTTATTTCAATGGCCTGAAACTCGGTTTTACGCGAAGAAATGTTATCAATGTACTCTTTCAATAACTTTGTTTTCGCAAACTTTGCATCTTTATCAATCTCATAATGACTCATTAAGTCATATTTTTGAATAATACGGGCTTTTATTTCATCAGATTGTAAAATTTGCAGCAATTGTTCTGTTTCCTCTTCTTCTCCAAATTTCAAGATGTCTTTTGGTGCACGTGACATATCTGTTAAAAGTGCTTTTGATACAGAACTTGTCGATGCGGGAAAAATCACCACAGAAGACTTAAATTTTGGTGTTATTACTAACGAAACCACTATAGATACAATTGCTCCTGCAATTGTAATTAGTACAATTGGCTTAAAATTTTTAATTAAAAACTTTAGCAAATCAATGTTCGAGTATTGGTTGTCTTCCTGCATTTTTAAATTGGTCATTAGAAATTAGTCATTTATCATTAGAAAATAGGCGTAAGTTACTAATGCCCAATGATTAATAACCAAAAGTTATTCAGCAATAATTAAAAAATAATTCTTTTTCCCTTTTCTGATAAGGATAAATTTATCGTTAATTAAATCACTTTTGTTAATTAATTTTTCCTGATCTTGTTCTTTTTCCTGGTTAATGCTTAATCCATTATCTTTCATCAACCTTCTTGCTTCTCCTTTTGAACCAAATACTTGTGTCTGTTCAGCCAGTAAATCTAAAATTGCTGTTCCGTTGGAAAGTAGGCCTTTTTCAACTTTGAATTGTGGAACGCCTTTGAAAATGCTCAGAAAGGCCTCTTCATCAAGTTTTGCTAAAGTCTCTTTTGTGCCTTTTCCAAATAGGATTTCAGAGGCAGCAATAGCTGTGTCATAATCTTTTTCAGAATGGGTCATGATTGTAATTTCCTTAGCAAGAGCTTTTTGCAGCTTTCTTTCATGAGGAGCTGTTTTGTGTTCTTCAATCAAAGAATCTATTTCCGCAGGTGCTATGGTCATGAATATCTTGGCAAATTTTTCAGCGTCATCATCTGAACTATTTAACCAAAACTGGTAAAATTCATATGGACTGGTTCTTTTTGGATCTAACCAAATGTTCCCTTTTTCAGTTTTACCAAATTTGCCGCCATCAGCCTTCGTTAAAAGAGGCCATGTCAGTGCAAAAGCTTTACCGCCTTCTTTTCTTCTGATAAGTTCTGTTCCGGTAGTAATATTTCCCCATTGATCCGAGCCTCCCATCTGCAACTTGCAATCTTTGTGCTTGTATAAATGAAGAAAATCATAGCCTTGTACTAATTGGTATGTGAATTCTGTAAATGACATTCCCTCTACCTCATCGCCATCACCTTCGCGGCTAATTCTTGATTTTACAGAATCTTTGGCAATCATATAGTTCACCGTGATTGATTTGCCAATGTCACGAATAAATTCCAGAAAGCTGAATTCTTTCATCCAGTCATAATTGTTCACTAATTCTGCAGAATTGGCCTCGGTTCCCGAAAAATTAATAAACTTTTCTAACTGTTTTTTTATGCATTCCTGGTTGTGGCGTAAAGATGCTTCATCGAGCAAATTTCTTTCTTGCGATTTACCGGATGGATCACCAATCATTCCTGTAGCCCCGCCAACCAGAGCAATAGGTTTATGTCCTGCTTTCTGAAAATGGCGAAGCATCATAACTCCCACTAAATGACCAATATGTAGCGAGTCTGCGGTTGGGTCAATTCCAACATAAGCAGAAGTCATTTCTTTTTTTAGTTGCTCTTCAGTTCCTGGCATCATATCATGCAGCATGCCACGCCACGTCAGCTCTTCAACAAAATTCATCTGTAACTAATTAAGGTGTTTGAAAAAATTATGGCACAAATATAAGTGATAAATGAGAGTTGAGCAATTTATTTAAAGCTTGAAATTTTAAGTTAGAAATTAGCTGCTGAAATGATATACTATCTTATTTAATCATCTAATTCTTCCAGCTCTTCAATTGGTTCCGGATCATTTGTGATATCATCAAGTTCCATTGGTGCAGGCTGCCTTATTTCGAATTTAAGTTTTGGAATAACTGTTGGGGCAAATTTGGCAACAGGTTCAAAAAGCCTTGTTTCGCTATTTTCGTCAAATAGTTTGAAGCTTTCATCAAGACGTTGTATAAACAAAAATATAACACTTGCTATAAATAGATACTTAAGTGCACCAAAAAAAGCCCCCCAAACTCTTGAGTATATTGTTACTTTTACTGGAGCAACCATCTTTTTAATGTAAATAGCTACCCAGTTCGATGCAAAAACAACTACCGCAAATAATAATGAA
Organism: Bacteroidales bacterium; assembly: GCA_050296515.1. GTDB lineage: Bacteria > Bacteroidota > Bacteroidia > Bacteroidales > NBLH01 > NBLH01. The sequence continues at coordinate 78,522 of JBNKRJ010000111.1, forward strand.
AAAATAATTACAGGAAGGTTTTTAAGCGGAACATTTGATTTGTCAACAATTGTATCATAAAACGCCATTGAAGTTACAGCTGATACGTAAATACCTGCTAATAAAACAAATAGCGCAATTGTCTGAACAATTATTCCCTGAGTATATCCTCTGAATATGCCCAGGAAAATAAACAGAATAAATACGAAGTCAAGTATGCTGGGGATATAAATCCCTCTAAGTAAAATTGTTAATAGCACAACTCGAAAATTGTTTAGTATTTAGTTTGAAGGCATAAAAATAAATATAAACTTTGAAAAATGTAGTAAATTATTGGAAAAAGATAAATTGCATCAGCTTTCAGGATCATTGTTGTAGTTAAAACATAAAAACATATTATTCCATATTAGATAAACTTTATGTATTTTAGCTGTTAATAATGAGTATATTGGCTTATAAAATAACTATAGCAGTTAATGAAAGGTAGTATTATTCTTGAATCAGACCGGATTGTTGAAACCATCGGAAAGTTAGAAAGTCGAATTGCAGACAGGTTTCCTGAATCAGGACTTCGTAAGGTGGTGAATCAATTTCATGAAATTGCATCAAAAAGCAAAAAAAACATAGAATGGATAGCAAAGCCGAACATTGTAATCAGAGTGCTATCCTATTTTGTGCTAGTGCTTGGAGTAGGCACATTAATTTACAGTTTGAGTCTTATTGAACTGCATATTGAAAATAAAACTTTAGGAAATATACTTACACTTTCGGAATCACTGTTCAATGATTTGATTCTCATTGGAGCTGCTATTTTTTTTATGGTCACTATAGAGACAAGAATTAAAAAAAATCGCGCATCAGGATTGTTAAATGATTTAAGGGTTATTGCCCACGTAATTGATATGCATCAGTTAACTAAGGATCCTGTTATGTTGCTTTCAGATAGCAAGTTTACAAAAAATTCGCCCAAAAGAAAGCTGAGCAGATTTGAATTGCAACGTTACCTTGATTATTGCTCAGAGGCACTCTCTCTAATTGGTAAAGTTGCAGCTTTATATGCCCAAAGTCTACCAAATGAGGTGGTTGTTCGTACGGTGAATGAGATTGAAGTTCTAAGTACTGGTTTTAGTCGCAAAATCTGGCAAAAGCTAATTATTCTAAACGAAATGGATGATTTTGTTGATCAAAAAACTCAAAGTGTTAAGCGCAAAACGACAAAAGCAAAAAGCTCTAAAAAAAGTTCTGTACAAAAGGAAACTTAAACCTCTGGGTTGACTAAAATTTGAAATTTTACTATCTTCACCGTCCATTTATAACAGCATTACTTTATCGATTAAAAAGTATTGTTGTTTTGATTTATAATGGGAAAAAACATAATATCAATGATACCTGAGAAAAATAACTTTTCAAAAATCGATAAATTCGAGTTAAGCGACATTAGTCAATTGATTGATAACAAAACAATTAATTCGCTAAAACCCAAATTTGAAGATGTTACCAGCAATGATAGCGATTTGGCAGAAGTAAGGCTGAATTACAACAATAGCTGGGATAGAAAATCGAATGGATTAACTCCCGATGCTCGAAAAAAATATTTGGAAGCTGATAAAACTTATCACCGTCTGACCAATAATAATATGACAATACATATCAGCAAGCGGGATGTGTACAAACAAGCTGAGTTATATATCAAACACACTTATTATGGAGAAGGAAATCCTTCTTCATGGCCTGGGTGTTCATTTCATAACTGGGGATTGGCTGTTGACATGGCCCGCTCGGATGATTCTAAACTTGTGCAGGCTTTAAAAGAGCAGGGTTGGTCACAAACTGAAGAATACGGATCCTGGCATTTTGAATGTACTGGTTCCAGAGATTATGAGAAGGTAGCGAAAATAATAAAGGGATTTAGAAATATAAGAACTGGCTTGGCTTACAAATGGTCTGAACAAGTTGCATTATATTATGAAAAAAGGAACACTCTGAATAAACGGGTACCCACTTTTAATCGAAGATTGGAGAATAATAAAGCAGAATCGCAAAGATTGCTTGCTGAGATTGACACTTTTAATATTGATGCTCAAAATCTTAAAAGTGCAACAAATGCTTTTAATAAAGATATTACCAAATATAATCTTCAGTATGCAAAAATGGAAAAGCTTTTAGCTGATATGGCTGATGAAGCTAACATGAATGTAAAAAGCAAAAAGAACGAGGAGTACGATCAGATAGGTCAATGGCTTGAAAATGAACTGGAACGGATTAATATTGAAACAAAAAATATTAACAGAGCAAATAAGGAGCTGAATAACAGGAAGGTTACAATACAACAGAAAATTGCAAATTTTGTTCGTGAAGATGACTGGTTAACTACTGAAAATACTGTTCTTGAAAGAATTTCAAAAGAAATTGAACAACATAAAAGTAATGCAACACTTCATTTAAAAAGTATTGATAATCAAACCTGGAAATAGGTTTACTGTTACTATTGATTTATAATTTTGAGAAGCAGATTCCATTAAAATTTTATTCTGTAAACAAGGCTGAAGATATGTCTGTTTTTGTATTCGTTTTAAATAGTAGTCCGGTTTATAATCAAATGTCAGGTAGTTTCTTTTGAAAAGTTTATAATCAAACCCAATTGAATAACGCATTTTGTAAAAATCATTTAGATTTATTGATCTAAAAGCTTCCATTACAATAAACGGGGTGATTTTGTTCATTGGAATGTTGTATTTTATTTTTCCTTTAAACCGGAGTATTTCTTTGTAATCTTCTTCATTACTGTAATTGGCGTAAAGGATTCTAAATGAGGGCGTAAATCGATTTATTTTTTTCTAAAAGGTAGTATTTAATCTATATCTGTGAAGATATTCGGTTTCTTTAGATTCTCTTTTATTGACAGTAAAACGATAGCTGGCACCCAAAGAGAGAAATCTAAGTAATTCGTATTCAAGCGCAGTTTCAACGATGGTTTTATCCAAAGCAAAGTCTTCATCATAGCGAAATTCTGGTGTTATACCGAACCACTGTTAGTATTTGGCTTGCTTCACAAGCTTGCAAACCAAATACTAACAGCGGTTCGGTATAACTTGCGACATTTCACTTAATCTTATTTAAACAAATCTAAATCTAACATCCTTTTGTATTATTTGTAATTATCAATACAAAGTAAAAGGAGAGGAGGCTTCTTTTCAACATTAATCAATGTTTGGACACAATGTATCGACAAACATGCAAGTTTTACCAATGAATAGAATAAAGGGTGAACAGGTACGAAATTGATTGTGTGATTAATATTTATATGGTTGAAAGTAAGCTTGTTAGCTCTTAGTTAAGACGGATGGGGATCTATTTTAAGTAAAACTAAGCGTGCTGACTTTTTGAATGCGAAACATCATCCTTCTGAGTTTGGTATGGTGGATATTCGTCATCAATTTTTCTGCAAACTTTAAAGAAGAAATCGTTATCTTTTTCTCCTCTTAGCGTTATTCGTAGAAACTGATTGCCATTTCTTGCCGGAAAATTGACATAGGAAGTTATAATTCCATTTTTCTTAAATTTATAATCAAGTTCGCGATCGGAGATGTATTCATTCCTTAAAAGAAATATGTTTGTGTAAGTGGGAATATACTTAAAACTTTCAAGCAGGTCTAATTTGCTAAATAAATCAGTAGCTAGTCTTCTTGTTGTTCGTTGTGTGTATTTCAAAAATTCCCTGTCACCTAAAGCAAGGCTTGCCATGTTTAAAGCCAATTGGGTTACAGGAAAATGTGTACGCAGCATTAGCATTGCTTCAACAATATCTTTTGAAGAAGAAATTAAATAGCCAATTCTCATTCCGGCTAGACCATAGGCTTTGGAAAAAGTTCGCAGAACCATCAGGTTGTCATACTTTCTGGTAAACTTAATCATAGATCTTTTACCAATCTTCTCAAGATATTCGATATAGGCTTCATCAACTACCACAAAAGAGTTTTGTTCCTTTGCCAGGCAAACTATTTCTTCAAGAGTGTCTTCATTTATTACCCGACCTGTTGGGTTATTTGGGTTCGCAATCCAAACAATTTTTGGCTTAAATTTTACTATTTGCTCTTTTAGTTCATTAATTTTCTCGTTTGTTAAGTCGAAATTATCCTCTTTATGTAATTCTACAAAAATTGGAATAGCTCCCATTCGCTCAGAATAGTCCTCGAAAAGATAAAATGATGGAACAAGGCTTATGTAATAATCTTTCGGATCAAAAAATACGCGAGAGATCAGGTCCAGGATAGCATCAAGTCCTGTGCTGATTACTACCCAATCAGGATTAATTTCATGCTTTTCGGCAATTCTTTTTCGTATTCGTCCATGTATTACCTCAGGGTAATTGTTAAGTTGCATGTCTTCTTCCTGAATATTCCTTAATCGACGCAAGAACTGGTAAACTAATGGTGAAAAGCCAATTACGTTTTCCCCTAAATCAAATCTATAGATTCGTTTCAAATCATGTTCTTCCACTATCTGGTCAATTTCCTCACCTTTTGAATATGATTTTGTTACATACCCTTTTACTCTTTCAAAAAGTGCCTGTCTGGTAGATTGATTGAAGAATTTATAAGTTTTCTGAAGCATGGGGTTGACTTTCTTTTTTCAGTAATAAGTATTTAGTTTGATTAGACTATTTTATTCATTAATTGTTGGGTTCTCAATTATATTTTTCTTTCAAATGTTTTAAAACTGCATCAAGCAGAATTTTGGGGCCTCCAATTTTTCTTGCATCTGCAATGGGTAAATTCGGTATTTCATTTCTATCTCTCATTTTTTCCAGTGTTTCAATGTTGTCATCCCCAATAGTTGCAATGGCTACAACTTTGAAATCATTCCCACCAGGCAAGCTGAGACTTTCAATTATTTTTATTTCATCTTTAAGTTTGCTCATTTTAAAAATAGGTGAGTCTCCGTATTCTACATGCATTTTTCTTTTTTCGTCATGTACCATAACAATAGCATGTGGGTTTCCAGCATGTAGTAAAGAAAGCACAACTGAACCTCCATAATGCATTATGGAGGCTTGCCCTTCAAGGAATATAATATCAAACCCTTTTTTATCAATTGTATAGATTAGTTCTTCTATTGCTCCTGCAACATAATGAGTTGGAATTGAGTCAAATACAATTCCTCCATCACACCCCAGCATAATGCCTGTTTGACCGGTTGCCGCAAAAGCCGCTTTGATCCCTCGTTTTTTTGCCTCTATATATAATTCATAAGCTGCAGTTCTTTTGCCTAGTCCGCAGTCTGTTCCCGCAACATAAACTACTTTTGCGTGTATATTCAAAATCTTTCCATTCGGAATTCGTTTTATTTTATTAGGTTCTCTTAAATCGAATAGTTTAACTCCATTTTCTCTTGCCAAGTTGACCAGTTCAATATTATTATTCAATAAGTTAAACCCCGGATTAACTATATCCATCCTAGCAACAATGGCAAGTTTGATTTCATCAAAGCTGGTATTTATAGAGTTTTCCATTAAAATAACGACTCCAGGACGGTGTTTTAGTGTGTCAGAGAATTTGGCATATACGGGAATTTTCTTTCTAACACCAGGTAATCTTGTACTCGTATTAATACCTACTTTGTTTTTATCAATTAAAGCAACTACATTAAAAACAGTGCTATGCATTAACACTCCGTTAATTGTTTTCCCTAAAATTTCTCCTACATACCCATGAGCAAGAAATACAGCATTTGTGTTTTTATAATATTCTTGTAGCATTTTTATTCAACTATTCGTGGCCCCGATTTAAGAATTTATAAAAAGCTATTTGAATTATTTTGTTTGTCTTGGATGGTAATTAATGTCATAAATTACATTTTTCAAGGAGGTAGTAATTTTCCCTTTTATTGTTAATTATTCTTGTATAAAATTCTGTAATTGTATAATTCTTTTTGTTTATATACTCTGTAAATAGCATTCTTGTTTCCATACGCCATTCTAAAGCTTTTTGTTCATCCATCTGTTTGAGTTTTAAAAAGTCGTCTGGAATTTGGATTAGTAATTTATTACTGCTTTCAATTTTTTTTGTTGTAGCTACAGGATATTCTTTAAGTAGCTCTTCAAGATTTTTCTTTTTGTAAATGCCTTTTATTTTTTGATGTACTCTTTCAGAATCTAGATCCCATCTGATTAAAACCTTATCAATTGGGATGTTTATTCCAGGTAATTCATATGCTTCTGGCTCATATTTAATACCTTTCATTCCAAATTTATTGATATATAAATTTCCTAAATTTCCCTCTAAACTTTCGTATATCCCATACCATTTTTTTATTTTATGCATAAGCGCATTTTCTCTTAGATTCATTAATAGTTTATATCCTACATCTTTTTTCCTATATTCCGGCTTATTCCCCAAAATCACTCCATATATGTTTTTCTCTTCAACTCCAGCAATATTTAAGAAAAAACCAATCAGGACATTTTTATTGTTTTCATTTGTGAAGGCACCTAGTGCAAACCCTGTTCGCGGAAATTTCCGTGTCAATAAATTTAGAAAGACAGGTGGTAGTACATCTTTATCTGCAACTCCTAAGACTTTTTTCTGAAGCTCATAACATTCTTCGAATTCTTTAAAGCCAGAAAGTTCCCTGTACTCTATATCCTTTAGCATTTACGAATAAGTTAAAATGAAAATTGCTGTCTCTTTGAATATTTCAAATAACCATGCAATTCGTAATATCTTAATTCAATATAAATACGAAAATAGTGTAACCAATCATCCTAAAACGATTGATTAGTGTGTGAAAAATACCATTCCCTGTTTTTAAGTATAAATGATAATAGTTGTTCCTGGAAACTCTGCCATGTAAATTTAGAAAATGTCGAGCAAATGGATTTATATATTGCTAACCAAGCCTTGTACACTCAATAAAAAGGCAAACAGTATTGCAACCATTAGCTAAACATATCACTTTGTGCTATCCCATTTATACAATGTATTCATTCCCTTTGCGAAAATTGCAATGCTATAAAAAGCACCTCAATTATTTGGCAAATATATAATTCATTTTTATTAATGCAAACATGCTTAAACGTGATAGCGTATGGTGTCCTTGGTTTAGGATGGAACAAAAGGAAATTTTTTATAAATGTGCGACTACTTTATAATTTATTTTAGACTCATTGAAATAAAAATGACTAAAACTTATATGATAATGAGAAGATGTATTGTGTTCCTGCCCTTTTGGGTTGATGTGCATATTCCGTATCCTGGTCATAGTATTCAGCGTTAAAAATATTGTACACTTCAGCTGATAATTCCATGGAATGAAAAAAATTTATGACTCTAAGTTTAGCATTTAGCAGAAAATAGTTTCCAATTTCATCTTGAGATAACAGGGTCTTATTCCCTTCAAAATCAAGAATATAGCTACCTGTGTTGTCAATTGCAAAATATTTCTCTCTTTCACTCCGATACATTAAATTGGTACTTAAATTAAAAAACTTCATGAATTTATAATTTAAACCTAAGTTTACTTTATGTGGGGCTATATCCCTGTGTTTGAAAGTTTCTGTGGTATCACTTGTTATATGATTTTCTGACAAGGTATAACTATAATTTAAAAACATATAGAATTTCTTACTAGCTATCATTCGAAATTCATATTCTAATCCCATTGATATATTCTTACCAATGTTAGAATATGGGTTTCCCCGAGTACCAGATGTTACCCCCTTGGCAAAAATCATATCTTCTAAAATATTATAAAATATAATTAATCTATTATTAATGGTTTTACTAAAATTATAATCAATAGATAATTCTGAAGTTTTAATTTTTTCAGGTTTTAAATCTTTATTACCAACTGTAAAGCCAGTTTTTCTGTACTGCTCCTGACTGTTTGGTGCACGATAGGCCTGACCGTGCAAAATCTTGAGAATTAAATTCCTGTTTGTATTCCATACTAATGCTAATCTAGGGTTGAAAATGCTGCCAAATTCACTGTCAATATCATATCTGCCACCCATTGTAAAACTTAAATTGTCAAAAGGGGAATATACATTTTGAAAATAAAATGCAATATTATAATAATCATGGCCATTACCTTCTATCCATCCTCTTTCTTCTTTGATTTGTGTATATTTTCCTCTATATACTAAATATCCATTTTCCATATACGTTAATGGTGCGCCAGTGTAAGTGTCATAGCTTGATATTAACTCAACATCCTTAATACCATACTTATCAGCTTGTAGACCAAATAATAAGTAGTTATTTTTTAATAGATTCATGTTTACATTAACATCGGTTCCATAAGTATAGGCCTTAAATTCAGGAGTTACGTATGCTCCATTCGGGTAAACTGAGGAATAAGGTTCTTCTGTTATTTGATTATGAAATATTTCAATATTTTGTACCTGAAATTCATTCCTTCCGTATAACTTGGCAGTTAAATCTACTTTTGAACTAATTTTATTGTTATACTCTAGAGAGTATATTCCAACTTTTGAACTTTTATCAGTTTCCGTAATAAATATTCCTGGAGACATTCCATTAACAATGTCAGAATACATTGCATTGAATGTGAGATTCTTATATCTTAGCTTTGAAGTAATGAATAGATTACTAAAGTCCAAATTCCAAACAGATTCGCCACCCATACCGTTGTTGAATCTAGAATCAGTAACATCAGATTGTATTTTTTCAACAGAAAAATAGGAATCGAAATTTTTAGATTTAGTTCCACATGATGCACCAAAATCGTAATGATTAAAATTTCCAATGGAAGTATATAAATCTACATCAATTTTATTTTCACCGGTTTTGGTAATAATATTTATTACACCAATTAGGGCATTTCTCCCATACAATGCAGAACCAGGACCTCGTATAATTTCAATCCGTTCAATAGAGTTAATGTCAAATTGCTTTAAAGTACTCATGCTTGTACCGTACATAATGCCATTATAAGGTACACCATCTTTAAGTACCAAAAAACGAGACGTAGTTAAATGATCTTTCACTCCTCTTATACCAATGCTAACTGCTCCTGTGCGTCCCTTTGAAAACTCAAATCCAGGCACATATTGTAATATATCAGTCAAATATCTTGCACCTGTATTTTTAATGAAATCTTCCGATAAGATGGTAACTATTGAAGGAGATTCACTCAGTTTTGTAGCTGATTTTGTGGCAATACTTACTTTGGTGTTCATTAATTCTTCAATGCTTAAATCCAGCACCGATTCCAATGTTGTGTCTTTCTCACTTTGAGACAGAATGCTGCTATAGACGCACATTAAAACAAGGATGAATAACAGGTATGCTTTGGTCATGGCTAGAATATTTAGGTTCCTCAATGTACTAAATATAGATATTATTTTGCAGAATGCGAAAGTGGAAGATTGAGTATATCTAACTAAAATTTCATGATTTTATTTGTGACTACTAATTATTACCTCTTGACATTTCCCATGTTTTATAGATTCCCGAATAATAGGTACTTGTATTATCATTATCAAAAATAAACTATGATAATCAGCAACTTATAATTACTATTGTGTGAAATTTAACTTTGTTTTTCAATGAGGCCGATCGGGCTATTTATCCATATTGATAATTGTTGAATTTTATTCATAAAATTAACTTGGGACACATCAGTTACCTCCTTTTGTTTGAACCGTTTAAAAAAAATATTTGAAATGATTATTTATTTTTCAAGTATTTATACTTTCTATTTAAAATTTAGAAAAGAGTTTGCAAAAATTGAATATAAAAAGTGTTATAAGCATTGGGATTCTTACCTGATATTTAGAAATAGCACAATTGTTTGTATCAGGGTGAACTTTGGAAGGCATTTTATATTTCAGTAACTACATTCCAATATCGTGAATCGTTTCTTAATTTTTTGAAGATTAAGCAAGTTTTATTATTCGGGTTGTGATATTATATTAGAATTATGAAGGATTTGAATACTCAGTTGGGTAGACTGTCAAAAATGCTTGAAGTATATGGTTTTATTGTACTTTGTCATTTTATTAGAAACAAAAAGAACTATATTTGTAGACTTAAATGAGAAAAACTTCACAAATATATATTGTTTTAATATTTGTTTTAAATCAAGTTGCAGGGCTTCAGGCTCAGGTTTCTGATATTGATGTGAAAGTAGCATATATCTACCGTTTTACAGAACACATAGAGTGGTACAACAAAACAAATTTGAAATTATTTACAATTGGAGTTCTGGATGGGAACGAATTGACGTTGAAGAAGTTTAATTATTTAGCGCAGAATAGAAAAATTAAAAACCTCCAAATAAAAATAATTCCAATTTCAACTTTAAATCAGTTAAAAAAGGAAAATCTTGAAATAGTTTATGTCGGAAGTAAGTATAACCCCGAAATAGTTGATGTTTTTACCTCAGTGAGTGGTAAGAATACACTGATAATCAGTGATAATTGCCAGACAAAGGAAGCTGTAATGATCAATTTTTTACCTTCAGCAGAAAATGACGCTGTTTTGTTTGAAGTAAATAAAAGGAATGCCATAAACGAAGATTTAATAATTCATCCTGATATTTTGCTTATGGGTGGTACCTATCTTGATGTAAGGGCTTTGTTTAGACAAAAGGAGCAGGAACTTGTTCATGAAAAAGAAAAACTTAAAAGAAGCAAAGAGGAAGTTGTCAAACAAAACCAGGTTATTCAAAGTCAAGATAAAATAATATCTGAAAAGGAAAGTATTATACAAAGTTTTAATCAAAAAATACAAAAACAAGAGTCTGAATTAGAGAGACAAAAAGATGAACTGCGTTCTTTAATGGAGGAGATTGACCAAAAGAAAATCTTATTAGAGCAAAAATTAAGAGTACTAAGGAAGCAGGATGCACAAATTAAAAAGCAACAGGAGGATATTGGACGGACAAAATTTGATTTGGAAAGGCAAAAAAAGAAACTTGAAGAACAACGCATATTGATTGAAAAACAGGAAAATGTACTGGATAATCAGTTGTCTGAACTTAGGTATCAACGGAATGTGCTTTATGCTTTTGTCATTATGTTTGTACTTATTCTTAGTCTAGTTTATTTTATTTATAAAAGTTTTATTATTAAAAAGAGGGCAAATATAAGGCTTAAAAGCTATAACGATGAAATATTAGCTCAGAATGAAGAGATTACATCGCAGCGAGAAGAAATTAAAATAGCATATACTAAACTTGAACAGGCTAACCATGAACTAGAGAAGCTTTCGATTGTAGCAAGTAATACTAAAAATGCGGTGCTAATAACTAATGCCGATGCTGATATTGAATGGGTGAATGAAGGCTTTACATCTTTATTTGGCTACAAATTGGGTGAACTGGTTAATAAATTTGGACGGAATCTGATTTCAGCTTCTTCATATGAAGAAATTGAAGAAAAACTAAAAGAATGCAGAAGAAGTAAAAAGACAGTTGAATATCTCGCTTTAAATAATACAAAGCAAGGTGAAGAATTATGGATGCATACTAGCCTAACCCCCATTTTAGGAGAAGATGGAGAGGTTAAAAAGTTTATCATCATTGAAGCAAATGTTACCGATTTAAAAAATGCAGAAGAAAGCATTAAAAACCAAAAAATTGAAATTGAGCAACAGCGTGACAAAATTGAGGCACAGCGTGATAGATTGGAGTCACAAAATATTGAGCTTGAAAAGCATAGAAACCATTTAGAAGCAATGGTTAATGAAAGAACGAAACAATTATTAATAGCAAAAGAAAAGGCTGAAGAATCAGATAGGTTAAAATCTGCATTTATTGCTAACATGAGTCATGAAATAAGAACTCCAATGAATGCAATTGTTGGTTTCTCTACTTTACTTGCAGAGTCAGGAGGTAGTAAGAAAAAGGCTGCTGAATATATGAATATTATTAATAACAGTGCTAATTCGTTGGCAAGATTAATTGGTGATATTATTGACTTGTCGAAGATTGAAGTAGGGGAATTAGTTATAAAAAAATCCAACTTCAATCTAAACCACCTGATGAACGATTTGCATACTTTATATCAGGAAAAGATTAAAAGTGAATCTTTAGATGTTGAGTTAAGGTTAAGCAAACAAATTGTTAATGGCAGTCAAATGCTATATACTGATAAAGTAAGGCTTAACCAAGTGTTAATTAACTTAATTGATAATGCAATTAAGTTCACTGAAAACGGGTTTGTAGAATTTGGCTATAAAAATTACGATGATTCTCATATGCTATTTTTTGTAAAGGATACGGGTATTGGTATTGAAAAAAGTAAGCAAGCAGTTATTTTTGAGCCTTTTACAAAAGTTGAGAGTAGTGTTGAAAAATTATACCGGGGAACAGGTCTTGGACTTTCTATTTGTAAAACACTAATTAATTATCTTGGTGGAAACGTTTGGGTTGAATCTGAACCAGGCAAAGGTGCTGAGTTTTATTTTACTGTACTTGTTTAGCTGCTAATGCATTAAATTCCCAGAACGATTGCTTTTAAGTAATCAGAGTCGATATCAAGACTTATTATTATTTTTCAAAAAATATATCGTAATCCGATTATAAATTGTCGGCCTTCTCGCAGAGGTTGATGAGTACTTTCTGTATCCTGATCATAATACTTTGTGTCAAGTAAATTGTATACTTCACTAGAAAACTCAAGTGAATTAAAAAAGTTAAATATTCTGAGTTTCAAATTTATAAGGAAGTAATCACCAATATTATCCTGAGAGACAAAAGTTTTGTTTCCAATGTTGTCTAAAATATATTCGCCTGTATTTTTGTTAATTGCAAAGTACTTTTCTCTTTCACTGCGATATAAAAGCTTGGTGTTGAGGTTGAAATGATTTAAGAATTGATAGTTAATTCCAAAATTTAACTTGTGTGGCGAAACATCTCTATGCATAAAGGTTTCGGAAGTATCACTTTTAGTAACTTTATTTTCAGAAAAAGTATAACTATAATTTAAGAAAAGATAAAAGTTTTCATTTAAAATCATTTTGTATTCATATTCAAGGCCGACAGAGATGTTTTTCCCAATATTTTCATACGTACTGCCTGGGGAACCAGATGTCATCCCCTGAGCATAAATCATATCATCAATAACATTGTAAAAACCAGTTAGTTTTGAGTTTATATTTTTACTGATAAAGTAACTTACTGATAATTCAGCCGTTTTTATTTTCTCCGGTTTTAGATTTTTATTTCCAATTGTAAAGCCTGTTTTACGATATTGCTCCTGACTGTTTGGTGCTCTGTATGCCTGACCGTACAAAAACTTGAAGTTAAGTCTGCCTCTTGTATCCCAAACTAAAGCTAATCGTGGGTTGAAAATATTACCAAATTCACTATCAATATCATATCTTCCTCCTAAGGTAATGCTAATATTATCAGATGGATAATATATATTTTGAGCATAAAAGGCCAGATTGTAGTAATCATGTCCATTCCCTTCTATCCAGCCCCTAACTTCCTCAATTTGAGAATCTTTCCCTCTGAAAACAGTTTCTCCATTTAACTGGTAGATTAAAGGTGCTCCGGTGTAAGTGTCGTAACTTGATTGTAATTTTACATTTTTCAGTCCGTAAAACTCTGGTTCTAAACCTATAAGTAGATAATGTCTTTTTCTAATATTGAAGTTTATATTTACATCAGCGCCATATCTATATGCATCAAATTCAGGAGTTGCATAGGCTCCGTTTGGAAATAGATCTGCATATGTTGTTCCGGGACCAGCCTCAGCAATTAATCCAGGTTTGAAAACTTCTATATTTTGAGCCTGAAACTCATTTCTGCCATATAAGCACAAATTTAATCCCATTTTCCCTGTTAGTCTTTTATTGTAGGATAAAGAGTAAATTCCAATTTTTGATATCTTGTCGGACTCTGTAATAAAAGGTCCTACTGATGCATCGTTGATTATATCAGAATACATCGCAGTCAATGTGAAGTTCTTGTAGGAAACCTTTGAGTTGAAAAAAAGATTATCAAATCCAATGTTCCATCTTGATTCTCCACCCATTCCGTTATCAAATTGCGAATCGGTGAGTTCTGATGCTGTTTTCTCTGCTGAAAAATAGCCGCTAAAATTATCTTTTTTTAGTTGATAGGATGCTCCTATATCATAGGTGTTAAAATTACCGGATGAGGCATAGGCTTCAACGCCTTTTTTTGTATGACTCCCGGATTTTGTGATAATATTAATTACTCCGCTAAATGCATCTTTTCCATATAAAGCAGATCCTGGTCCACGAATAACTTCAATACGTTCTATTGAATTAAGATCAAATAGCTTTGCAAGACCCAGACCTGAACCATACATGACTCCATTGTATGGAACACCATCTTTTAAAATTAAAACCCTTGCATCTGTTAGTGCATCCTTAACACCGCGAACACCCACGTTAATAAATCCTAAGCGACCTTTTGAAAACTCAAAGCCAGGGATAAACTGAAGGATATCCATAATACTTCTTGCCCCGTTGTTTCTGATATCTTCAGCTGTAACAACAGTAACAATTGCCGGAGCCTGGTTCAATTTTTTTTCTGATTTTGTGGCAATGGTAACTGGGGTATTCATAATTTCTTCTAAAGTCATGTCCAGAATACGATCCAGAATTGTATCTTTCTCATTCTGAGCCTTTAGATTAGAGGCGATAAAGAGGAAAAATATTAAAAAAACAGCACCTATTCTTTGCATAAACTATTTTTTTCAGCCCACAATAAAAATAGTTAAGTTAAAGGTAAAATGCGAATTTATTTGATATTAGTATTCAGTTGTTTAATATTCAAACATTTTGGAAATCTTAGTGAAATTTGGTAATAATATTTTCGTGTAGTTTTAGGTCTAATCAAAAGGAGGTTGTATCAAATAACAAAAAGTCAACCCTCAGTCTTCTTTTCTTCTAATTATTCTTGACTTTCGAACAATTGCCTCATGATGTTCTTTTTTGTCTATAGACTGTTTTTCTGTTGATAACCGTCTCTTTTTTCCAAAAATTTGCGAAATAAGAACAATTGGTCGGCGACGGCTTTTGCCATTTACCTGTTCTTTTTGAATTGGTTCCATAGTTTATTATTTTATGGAACGCTGATGACGCAGATACGATATAACGCGGATGTCTACGGATTAAAATCGGTGATCATCCGCGCTGCTTGCATCCGTTTTACCCGCGTTCTATTCTGTTTTTTCGATTATTCTCAAATATCTTTCTTCTGAATTCCGGTTTTTTTCCAAAATTAAGCAATAAACCTACTTCCATTTCGGTGCCTCTTAAGTAGTTGATTAGCTGATATTCAAACTCTTCAACTATGTGTTCTGCTGCTTTTAACTCAAGGATAACCAAGTCATTTACAACAATGTCTGCATAATATTCACCTACATTAACACTTTTGTAATATACCTTGATTTGTTTTTGAGCTTCTACATAAAATCCCCTGCTTTTAAGCTCTAAGAATAAAGCATTCTGGTATACTTTCTCCAAAAAACCATAATCCAATTTATTATAAACATCATAAAATGCCTTGATGAGCTTTTCAGTTAAATCTTTGTGTCGTAATTCCATCGTGCATCTTTTTTGTTGGAACGGTGATGACGCAGATACTTCGTAACACGGATTTACACGAATATAGGATTTGCGATAATCCGCGCTGCACTTGCATCCGTTTTATCCGGTGTTCTAATTACTGCGTTCTATTTATTTGTCATCGCTTCCTTAATGCCTCCAAGTCCATCAGCAATGGCTCCCATCTGGTTGGCAATCATTGCAATCTGACTCGATGAGTCTGTTTGTTTATTTTTCAAATAAGTTTCAATAATCAATTTTCTTCTATCAGCATCCTCTTTGGTTAATTGGTTGGTAATGGCTTTAAATTTTAACAAGTTGGCTTCAGCATCAGATGTAAGTGTCTGAGATTCATTTTCGTAATGCGATAAAATAAGTGTTACCAATTCTTTATCATTCATAATAGGCATTACTTTTTCAGCCATCTTATTCATATCACGATACGAACCTTGCAGTTTAAACGGCGGTTCTGTCCTGTAAGCATCTGCCTGGGCTGCAGAGTATATGTATTGTTGATTCACCAGCGAAATCGTATTTCGAATATGTAAAAGTTTTTCCAGTACTGATTTATATTCGTTCAGTTCTTCTGCTGAGTGATTAGTTTCGTATTCAATTCCTTCTTTGGTTCCCGATTCAATAGCTTCGATCAATGTGTAAACATCTTTTCGACTTTTACCAGCCAGTTTACTTAGTACGGCATTTGAAGTTAAACTATTTTCGATGTAGCTTAGTAAGAATTCAGCTTCAGTATCGCCCAAAATATCACCAAGGTTATAAATATCGGCACGGTTGGCGAGCATATCCGGAATTCGAAACTTTTCACCGCTTTCGGTATAAGGGTTACCTGCCATAATTACACATACTTTTTTGCCTCGGAAATCGTAGGTTTTGGTCTTCCCTTTATAAACTCCTTCAATTTTACGTTGGGCATCAGCCATTGAAATAAACTTTTGCAAAAACTCAGGGTTACAATGCTGAATATCATCAAGATATATCATTACATTATCTCCAATTTCAAAGGCAAGATTAAGCTTCTCTAATTCTTCTCGAGCCGTTGCATTTGGAGCTTCTAGTGGGTCTACCGAAATAACCGAATGACCAAGTGCCGGTCCATTGATTTTCATGAAAATAATGCCCAACCTGTTAGCAATGTATTCCATTAGAGTGGTTTTACCATATCCCGGAGGTGAAATAAGCAGCAGCATGCCCATTAAGTCGGTTCGTTTTCCTTCTCCAGCAGTACCAATTTGTTTGGCCAGGTTACTACCAATTAGTGGCAGGTAGACTTTGTCAATCAATCGGTTACGAACAAATGAACTCATTACACGAGGTTTGAATTCGTTCAAACGCATTTCTTCCTCAAAATCTTCGGTGAGTTTTTTCTTTAATCGAACATAAGCATTGAAGGCAGGAACATCTACTGTATCATATTTTTTAAGGCGCTGCATAAAACTGATGTAATCTAGATGATACTTCCTTTCATTTATTAGGCTGTGAGTGCCTTCGAGATTTTCTAAATCATGGTTTAAATTAACTTTGATTAACTGTTTGTTATTGATTGATTTCGCAAATAATGTTGTAACAACTTCATCCACAAAAATATGCAACCTTTCATTTTTTTGCTCCGTAACGAAAGCATTCACCCAGTTTTTAATTAGCTGGTATTTCAGTATTGGTTTATCATTAAGTTTTATGTAGCTCTGTTCAAATTTTCTTATCTGGTTGTGTGCCCGTAAATGTTCTGTGAAATTTTTGTGCAATTCAAAAGCATGATTATTGATTACAAAAGAATCGCCCCTGGTTAATTCAAAAAACAGGTATTCGGCTGATTCATCAACAAGACTTGTACTAAACAGCTTTGTTTGTTCAGTAAATTCAGTAATCAGGTCTTTCATCTGCTGAATAATGCCTTCATATTCATTGGTTGAAGGAAAAACCTCCAAAATTGCAGCGATCCCTTTTAGTTGATGAAGTATTTCGGCCTTTTGCTCTTCACCCACATAAGCATTGAACCAGAATTCTGCACAAGCTCTTGATTTAGAGGAGTATCTAAGCAAATCAGCATTGCTTCGAATTTTTAGTAAGGCTTCCAGGATAAGCGTTGCATCAAAATCATGAATTCCTTTCACATAAGCCTCTGCATAGCGTGTAGCCATAAAATTTCTGACAATTTCTTCAAGGTCTTTGTGTTTTAAGTTGTGTATGGCTTCAGGTTTCAAATCACCATTGCGGAAGTGTTCGGTTAAAACTTTGTAAGCCAGGTATTCTCCTCTGTAAACTTCCTCATTCTCAGACACAATACCTTGCGACCAGTATTTTTTATAAGCATAAAATGCTTCGTCTTTTACCTTTTCGTAAAAACCGGTTCCTGAAAGGTGAAAAAACATTTCATCGCCACGATTGACCATGGTTAAACCAAGTGGTTGTGTATTAACCGTGAAATTATGAGAACCAAACTTTATTACATTTTCACCATCAACAAAAAGTTCCGATTTGTCTTTGAGCTGTCTCACAGTGTCTTCGCGAACTGTTTTTAAACGGCTTTGAACTTCATCAGCTTTTACAGTGTCCTCTAATTCAATAAGTTCTTTAACGATGTCACGGACTTTTTCAACCATGATATCCGAAGCAAAGTACCCATTGATTTCACTTTCAGTTTTCAGTTTTGATATTCGACTACCAATAGCTTTTAGAATCCTTTCGGATGATTGCATCAGTGTGTCAGCACGTTTGCTTCGTTTTTCAACCAGTTGAATTTTTCGTTGTTCAAATGCATCCTGAATTTCTTCACGTTTAATGCCTATTTCATTAATGAAATCGTCAAATTCAGTAAACTTTCCCTCCAGTTCTTCAAGCTGAACCAATAGTTTAGTAAGGTATTCATCGGTTTTTTCAGGTGTATCGCATAAATCAAGGTAATTGATAACAGCCTGACTAATCAGCTTAATTTGTGATGCAAATTCAATTCGCCCTTCAACAAGAAAAATTTCGTTTCTTTTTCGCTTAAGATCTGCTTTAATTTTGTTAAACTTGGAATATACTGCCGAAATATTGTCAATAATCTGTGCAGTTTGTACTGTGTCTTTAATTTTTAGATTACTGACAATTTCAATCAGCAATTCCAGTTCAGAAGAAACCTGTGCAATTTCTTCTGTAATTTCATCTGCTTCAATTACTTTGGTAAATTCTTCAACTCTTACCCTTATTTCATCAACCCGTTTTTCGTAAGGAGCCAAAGATTCTTCAGTAACAAGTAATTCCACGCATTTTTCAGAAAGCATGCTTCCGAATTCTTCGGCTCTTTTTTCGTAATCTTCAACCAGTTCAACCTTAACATAACGCAATTGTTTCAAAGAGATCAATTCTCCCCTGATTTTGCGAATTTCTGTTAATAAGTGAACAAATTCGTCAATGTTATCGAGCTTTTTGCGTTGAATGATTTCAAAAAGTTCATCAGCTGCTGTTGTTACTTTTTCAGTTTCAGCAGCAGTTGTGCGTTTTATCTTGATGACTTTTTCGAACTCATCAATGGCAGACGATGCTGCTTCTTTAATGGCGAAAAGCGAAGTGTTAAGTTCAAACGTATTTGGATTGGCAATCCAGAAGTGACCATCTAAAATTGCAGAAGCTTTTTTTACTAATTCAAGATATAAGTTTGTATATGAGTCATCTTTATGAAGAAGTGTCAATAGCTCTCTGCATTCTGCAATACCTTTTACAAGTGGCTTATTCCCTATTTTAAACAGATAAGATTCAGCATCGACCACGGCATTGTAATCAGCATGGAAAAATGTGGTTTGCCAAACCTGAACAACATGATGTTTTTTTGCCTCACCATCACTACGGAAATTGACCATTTCGCCATTGATGAAAATGGAGAACCCATTACAAACAATCGGAGTTTCCAGTTGCTGCTCTATGATGTTGTATTTCAGAAGAATATAAGCTCCAGCGTTTTCTTCATAAAAACTAAAAATATAGTCTTCTCCATTCGGGGAAATAATTCTTTTCTCAAAGATAAGATTCTCAAATTGGTTGTCGAAAAACTTGTAATCTCCTGATTGTAAGTAGTATCCATTGGAGAAAATAATCCCTTGGCTTTCAGGTAAAAATACGCAGGCATTACGAATAGCATCAATCCTGACAGCGCTTTTTGTCTTTGCACTGTATACAATGTATCGAAAATCATTCTCCTGGTAAGGGCGAATTTTTAGTATGATGATATCACCCACAACAGAATAATAAAATTCTGCATCATCAAGAGTTTGATCAGGATCTACCACTTCTTCACTGTAAACTCCTTTACCTGTATCGGTATTGTTTTCAGCCTTGATGGTTAAATCGCCTTCGGTAGTTTCAACAAAAAGGATGTTTTCGATGTTTACGTGAGGGTGTTGCCCCTCCACAAACATATCCCGAGTTGCTTTTTTCCAGTTAAATTCGTGCTGTACAGGGTATCTGAATTCATGGGTGCTTCTGTTATCAACGTATTGCAATTCATCTCCGGCAACTATCCATTTGAAGACTTTAATGTCGCTAATTCCGCTTCCGGTTCTGAAAACCATGTACAAGTTCACCCCTATTCTTGAAAACTTTACAAACCGCGTATCAGTGAAATATTTGTACATTTCATTGAAATCGGAAACAAAAGTTTTATCAGAAATTAAAGTTGGCTCTAGTTTCTTGAAGGCCTGCTCTCCATATGAATAAACACTGAAAACATCATTCAGGTTAGTGCTTGCAAGGCGAACAGTTACGTTGTATCCAAAAATAAATTTGTCACCAATTGGAACGATATCCGCAGGAATACATGCATTGTCAGTTATAATTCTCTCAGTAGCAATTAGTTTGGCATCTGCTGAGCCAAAAACACGCCGACGTTCATCATTTAATTTTTGGAGTTTATCACGTAGTTCTTTCCCATGCTTATCCAAGCGATTTCGGATAATTTCATAGGTTCCTTCTTCTAATACTATTTTGCCGTTGTTATCTTGTTCTGTATTGCTTTCCATTAGATGGTTTTCCAAAATGGTTAAGAATATGATTCTTATAAAGAAACTGGAAATTAGAACCTGGAACTTAGTTTTTTAGGTATACTAATTTCTAATACACTAAGTTCTGGTCCAGACACTTGAAGGTCTAATCTCTCAAATCTAGATTCTAATTACTAAAATTAATCATCAACTCCCAATGAGTCCATCAATAATTCACCAATTCCAAACTTACCTACCTGGTCAATTAAGTTGGAAATCATTTCTTTAACGTCAACATGCGGAACTTTTTCAAATAAGAATTCAAGTACATCTAAAACTCTCATTTCAGAAATATTTTCGAACATAAACTTGTACTTATCAACAAGTTGTTTCACTTTTGCTTCAACCACTTCAAGTGTTATTGGTGCCTCTTCTTTTTCTTTTTTAGTTTTTCTTTTAGTTGACTTTACAGTTTTTTCCTCTTTCTTTTCAACTACTGCATCTTCAACTTTTTCTACTTTCTTTGAAGGGAAAAACTTCTCTTTTACCGAAGTAAGAGTGGAAGAATTAGACATGAAGCTATCAACAGTTTTACCTGCGGTAATAGAGCCAATAATTTTCTCGAAGAACATGGTTTCACCGCCTACGATGTCAATATTTGCAGACTTAACAGCCTCTGCAATAACTTGTGCCTGAGCTTCTGCAATTGCTTTTTGGATATTAATTTGAGCAATCTCAATTTCTTTATCTTTTTGTAGTTGCAATTTAAACTCTTCGTGCTGTTTTCCAACACCGTCAAGAAGTTTCATCGCATTTGCTTTATTCTCAATACCTTTTGCTTCTGCTGTTAATTTTTCCTGAACCACTTTTGCTTCAGATAATCCTTTTTGCTCAATAACAGTAGCTTCAGATTGGCCTGTTTGTAGCAGAGCTTGTGCTTCCGCTCCGGTTACTAATTCAACTTCTTTAGCTCTGGAAACTGCTTTTGCTTCAATACCTTTAGCTTCAGCTAAGGCTTTCATTTCAAGCACTTTGGCTTGAGTTTCACCATCCAGTAATAATGCTTTTGCTTTAGCTTCAATTACCTGGGCTTCGGCTTTACCTTGTGCAGAGGCTTTGGCAGCTTCAGCTTCGGCCAATGTTTTAATTGCTTCTGATTCTTTTCCGGCAGCAGCATATTTAGCTTCAGCTTCAATAATTTTTTCTTTTGAACTAAATTCAGCAGCTATTTTTTTAGCTTCACCATCAATTTCAGTTGACTTTAAGTTTGCCTCGGCGTTTTTAATTTGTTTTACCAATGCTTCTTCAGCTATTTTTTCTGCATTTGTGATGGCTACTCGCTTATCACGATCAGCACCAGCATAAGCAGTAGTATCCTTGATCTTTTCCTGTTCTATTACTACATCTTTTTCTACTTTTACACGCTCACGTATAATTTCCTGAATTTTTGCTTTTTCAAGCTCAACAGCTTTGTCTTTTTCAATTTGTGCAAGCGATACAATTTTTTCTCTGTCAGTTTGCTGCAGTGCTCTGTCTTTCTCTACTTTTTCCTGTTCAACAGCATTGGTTCTCTCCTTGTTCCAGGAAGCAACCAAAACTTGTCGTTGCTTATTTTCTTCTGCAATCTGAATTGCTTCTTCTGCTTCAATTTTAGCTTTTTCAGCAATTAACCGCTGCTCTTCAGCAACCGTAACAATAGCAGTTTGTTCTTTATCTTTAATATTGGCAATCTCCCTCTTTTGAGTTTCTTGTTTCTCTGCCAATTGACGTTCGTATGTAAGAATGGTTTCCTGAGCTTCAGCATCCTGTTTAGTAATGGTCTTTTTCTTCTCGTTTTCAATGAAGTTAGCCTTAATTTGCTGGGTGGCAGTTAATTCAATAATTTTCTTGATACCTTCAGCATCAAGAATATTATCGTCTTTCATTGCCGAAAGCGATGTTTGTTCAAGATAATCAATCGCACAGTCATCAAGCAAATATCCATTAAGGTTTCGACCAATCAGACTTAAAATTTCTTTACGAAAATCATCTCGATTATTGTATAAGTCAACAAAGTCAAATTGTTTACCAACGGTTTTTAATGCCTCTGAGAATTTTGCATCAAAAAGATTTTCCAATGTCTCTTTTGTTGATGCACTCTGGCAACCAATATTTAATGCTACTTTAGCCGCTTCTTCAACGTCACGGTTTACCCTGATGAAAAAGGCCACTTTGATATCAGCCCGAATATTGTCCTTACAAATTAGTCCATTGCCTCCCATTCTTTCAATGGATATAGTTTTAAGGGTGATATCCATTATTTCTAAACGGTGCAACACGGGAATAACAAACATTCCTTTTTCAAAGGCAATTTTAGTACCTCCGGAACCTGTACGTACAAGGGCACGACCATGAATAGGCTTTTTATACCATTTTATGATTAATGATATCAGCACAAAAAATAGGACAACTATGGCAACTACCACAATGACCAGAATATTTCCAATGAATAGTAACATAAATTATGATTTTAGAGTGATTTAATTTATTTGTTTATAATTATTTAAACTTTATCAATTTACCAGATTTTGCTCTGTAATTTTTAAATATTCAATCGAGCAATCATCTATTGTAAACCCATTTAACTCATTACCAATTGAATGAAGTAGCTTTTCTCTAAAAACTGCTTTGTCTTTACTAAGTTTTTCGAGGTCTGCTGCAACTTCTTTAATCATTTCAGAGAACTTAACATAAAATAATTCTTTTACGGTTTCTCGTTTTGATGCTCTTTCACAGCCAATTGCTGTAGCTACTTTTAATACATCTTTTTGATTGTTTGGTATTCTGACATAAAATACAACCTTAACATCTATTTTTAATCCATTTTCAAGAATAATTGCTTCTTGTCCCGATAAATCAACTGAAAATGTCTTCATGGTTATATCTAACAATTCATATTGATGTAGAACTGGTATAACAAAAATTCCCTTTTCGAAGCATACCCTTACACCTTCAGCACCGGTTCTGACAATTGCAGTTCCCATTTTTGGCTTTTTATACCATTTTATAAAAAGTGAAATCAAAACAAAAATCGGTATAACAATTGCCATTACAACAACTACTAGAATATTTCCGATAAAGAGTAACATCAAAATTGAAGCTTGGATAAATTAATCATTTAAACTTATAGATTCTGAAAACACATTATTCCACAAAGAGTCAGATACTAAATGGTTCAACCAGGTAATAGCCTTCTTTTTTATTCTGATCCACGATTAAAACCTGGTCTCCTTTTTTTATTGAGCCACTTGTTGAGCGCGCTGTTAAAACATTTGTGGTGCTCTTAATATCAATTTCAATCTGACCGTCTTTATTTTCTTCAATATCAAATCTTGCATATGCCGTTTTCCCAATGTAATCAATGCCTTTTCCAAATTCTTCGTCCATATTTTTAAAGATTTTGGCAATTGGTTCGGTAAACACTTTTGCAATAAAAAGACTAAAAATAAATTCAGGTATAGCCAACACTAGAGAAAGACCAAACGAATCAACCTTCAAATAGTAATTTACTATTAAAGCCATTGCCCAGAATGGAATAGCAATAAAACTTAGAAGAACCAACAGTGGAACTTTTCCTACATTAAAAAATATCAATGATTGCATAACAACGCCATGTCCTCCAGCATGTACTTCGCCACCATGATCAATATCTGTATCAGCTTCTGCATGAATATCTGTATCAACATCTGTATCGATGTCTGTATCAACATCCAGGTCTGCATCAACATCAATATCTGCATCAACATGAACATCAACGTCTACATCAGTATCTGCATCTAAGTCAATGGTTCCCATGTCCAGCATTCCAAATAATACAACCAGCCAATAAAGGGCTACAAATATTAACAGAATGGTCGGGATGATGTTGATAGATGAAAAGGCAAATTCAAAAAGTTCTTTCATTAGGATAAACAGATTTTAAAGCTTTTTAGTTATTAGTCGCAGGCAGTTGTATTTTGTTACAGTGTTGTAAGCGACTTTGTAAGATGCAATTTAATAAAAGGAAAACGAAAAAAGCAAGAGTTTTGACAGTTTTTTGAGGTTGTAACGTTTATTTGTATATAAGGGCTTGAAGTTTGCATTTTCAAATTAATTGATTATCAAATACAAAGCAATGAAAAATGATTGAGAAAAAAAATTTGATTTTTGAGGCAAAGCCTACGTGATTTTTGCAACCTTCTATACATCTTTGTATGTAAGGGTTTCGAAAGGGGTATTACCAGATAAAAAAGTCTTGTAATTAAAAGAGCCCTGTTTATAACCCAATGCGAGCGATTATTATTTGCTGAATTAAGAGGTTGATTTCTAAAAAAACACTCTTTTTAATGAAAAATTGGTGAAATTTTAGTAAAAAAAATTATTGTCAATGGAAAAATGAAGTGGTTTATTCAAAAAATTGTGGCGAATTTGTCGAAAAATCATAAAAGTAAAAGATACTTTTAATTAATATTGTAGGATCTTACTTCAACCTAATTTTGTCCTGAAAATTATATCAAATAAACGTTGAGTATTTTTCTGAACTATTGGGGCAGGAGCTTTTCCTGTACCTTGTATTACCACTCTTTATTTTTGTTGCCCGTATTTTCGTTTAAAAAGTGTACAATTGTCACTAAGATATTAAAGTTTTAGTTTTTTTCTAAAATTTTATTTACACCTTCCAACGCCCCAAATGGCAAACCAATTGCCCCTTCGTGCACATCAAAGTCTTTTGGGTTAATACGAATTAATGTTGAGTTAATACTTCGACTAACACGTTGAGACTGAAGCCTTACTGTTGGTACGGCATGTCCTGCACCCATTTCTATAATCACTAGTTTTGCATCAAGACTATTAATGGTTTCTAACCATTGTTGCAAACGATTTCCCTGTTCATTACTTCTTTGTGATATCCAATTCCAATCACCAAACATTAGGATATTCGGGCGGGCAATGCCACCACAATTCGGACATTTAGGAAGTTCGCCAGTTGCCTCAAAAATTTCCAAATCAACATTTACTTCTTCATGCGTTGCATCCCAAATTTTGCTTGAGCAGGGCCTTGTACATTGAAAATGGTGAATGGAACCATGACACTCTTCAATAAACGCATCATTAAATCCTGCTTTCTGAAATTGTCCGTCAACATTTGAAGTAAAAACAAAATACCCGAACTCTTTTTTTTCTGCAAGTTCAAATAGTTTGTAAAACCCCTGGTGAGGCGTTGTTTGCCGGTACTTATTTAACAAGTACCCATAATAAGCCCAGGCTTTTTCCGGGGCTTTTTCAAACCAAACCGGGTGATCAATATTCTCAGTTGATTTATAGAGTTTAGATATTAATGATTTTGAATAATCCTGTGATTTTATCAATCCGGAATCTACATTTATACCAGAACCTGCAGTAATAAAAAGTGCATCAGCATTTTTTACGGCTTTCGTTGCCTTTTCTATTTTAGCCTGCAGGTTATTATGCATTTCACTAAAAATTATTCTGTTTCCCTTTATCTTTTAAATAAAGGCTGTATAGATCTAACCTTCTGTCTTTCAGGTTTCTGACTGCTCCGTAAGTGTGCAATTCCCTTAACAAGTCAAGATCGACATCGGCCACTAAAATCATTTCTGTGTTGGGCGTTGCTTCTGCTTTTATTCCATTGGCTGGAAATGAAAAGTCACAGGGAGTGAAAACAACCGACTGAGCGTACTGAATGTCCATGTTTTCAACTTTGGGTAAATTTCCTACGCTTCCTGTAATGGCCACATAGCATTCGTTTTCGATAGCACGGGCACGTGCACAGTACCTTACCCTTGAATAGCCATTTTGCGTGTCGGTTAAAAATGGTACAAACAGAATGTTCATTCCCTGCTCTGCCAACAATCTTGAGAGTTCAGGGAATTCAACATCATAACAGATTAACACGCCAATTGGTCCGCAATCAGTTTCGAATACTTCTATTTTACTACCACCTTTTAAACCCCACAATTTACTTTCATCCGGAGTTACATGTATTTTGGTGTACCTCTCAAATGTTCCGTTTCGTCTGCAAAGGAAACCAATGTTATAAAGGTTTCCATCTTCATCAAGAAAAGGCATACTACCTGTTATAATGTTAACATTGTAACTTACTGCAAGTTGAAGAAACTTATCCCTGATTTCAATAGTATGCTCAGCTAATTTACGAATAGCTTCAGCTTCTGTCAAATGGTTGTGTTCAGCCATAAGTGGCGCATTAAAAAACTCCGGGAATAAAGCAAAATCACTTTTATAGCCAGAAACTGCATCAACAAAAAACTCAGCATGTTCATACATTTCATTGATGCTTTTATAATGCCTCATTTGCCACTGAATAAGACCCAACCGAACAACTGATTTATTCATTGAAAGCTTTTTAGAAGCTTTTTCGTAGTAAATATTGTCCCATTGTAAAAGTACAGCGTATTCTAAGGATTCCTCATCGCCTAACAAATAATTTTTTAGAACCTTTTTTACGTGAAAATCATTTGAAAGCTGAAAATTTAAGGTTGGATCATGAATTTCCCTGCTTTTTACTTTTGCAATATACTCCTTTGGAGAAAATTCATCGGCATATTTGTGATAGTTGGGTATCCTGCCTCCAAAAATAATGGCTTTTAAATTGAGCTTTTCACACAGTTCTTTCCGTGCATCATACAGTCTTCTTCCCAATCTCAACCCTCTGTATTGTGGTGAAATAAAAACATCAATTCCATAAAGAATATCGCCTTTAGGGTTGTGGGTGCTAAAAGTAAAATTACCAGTTACTTCTTTGTATGTATGTGAATCTCCAAAATGTTCATAATTTACAATAATTGAGAAGGCACATCCTGCAACCACCCCATCAATTAAAACTGCAATTTGTCCCTGGGGGAAAATGTTTAATAGCTTTTCAATTTGTTCCTCTCTCCAGTAGGTGCCAGGCCAGTTTTCATATGCCTTTATCATAGACTCTTTCATGCCTTGATAATCTTCAAAATTCAGGTGCCTCAACACAACTTCTCCTATTTCCTGCATTTTTAATCTTTATAAATTTGTCCTGCTAAATTAAATGATTAATGGAACAATTAAAGCTTTTTATTTGAATAAACTTTAAAATCTAAATGGCGAAAAATATAAGTCAGAAGCAATAATTTCAATGATTCAATAATTTACTTTTTAGTGAAGATATACCATTTGTTGCTGTTTCTTTAATATGAATGAAACCACTTGGAACATACATGTCGTCAGGATCTACAAGGTATTTTTCAGCATTGTGCGGGGCATATTCAATAAGTCCTGCGGCTGGATAAACTTGTAATGAGGTTCCAATAACTACAAAAATTTCAGCTTTAGCAACTAATCTGGCTGCATTTTCAATTTCTGTTACAGCTTCACCAAACCATACAATATGCGGTCTAAGCTGAGAACCTAATGGACATATGTCTCCCAACTTTAATTCCCATCCTTCGATATCAAAAATTTTAGACGGATCTTTTGTGCTTCTTGATTTTCTGATTTCTCCATGCAGATGCAGCACTTTTTTACTGCCGGCTCGTTCATGAAGATCGTCCACATTTTGTGTAACTATCTGTGTATCAAAACGGTTTTGTAATTCGGCCAAACCTTGGTGAGCACTGTTCGGTTGGGCTTCAAGCACTTTTTTTCTTCTTTCATTATAAAACCTTAAAACCAACTCGGGATTTTTGGCAAATGCCTGGGGACTTGCAAGTTCGGCTACATCATATTGTTCCCAAAGACCTCCCATGCCCCTGAATGTTTGAATACCGCTTTCGGCGCTAATTCCTGAGCCACTTAATACAACTAGTTTTTTCACTTGTTTAAATTTTAGTTAAGTAATTGATATTTATTCACTTTTCTTAAACTATTTATATGGAGTTCATGAGCTTGCTCCGCAAGGTTAAACATATTCTTTTGTAGAGCGATTATTCGCTTTGCTTATGAGATCACTTCGTTAAGTTAAGTTTCTTTATAAACCCCGAAGGGCTCAGCGTAAGCTAATCCCTCTGCGCCTCCGCTAAAGCTTCAGCGGCACGCGGAATGAGGGTTTCACTTGTTTAAACTTTAGTTAAGTAATTGATATTTATTCACTTTTCTTAAACTATTTATATGGAGTTCATGAGCTTGCTCCGCAAGGTTAAACGTATTCTTTTGTAGAGCGATTATTCGCTTTGCTTATGAGATCACTTCGTTAAGTTAAGTTTCTTTATAAACCCCGAAGGGCTCAGCGTAAGCTAATCCCTCTGCGCCTCCGCTAAAGCTT
>JBNKRJ010000112.1:0-47170 GCA_050296515.1 Bacteroidales bacterium
AACAGAATTGGACGAAAAAGTTGTAACAGGCAATTATACAAGTAAATTAACCAATTTGGAAGAGAACACAACTTACTATGTAAGGGCTTATGCGAGTAATAGTGAAGGAATATGTTATGGTGAACAAAAAGAAATTACTACGCTAGATGCTTTGAAACCAGAGGTGACAACTTCAGAACCAACAAACATTAATTACAAAAGTGCCACAAGTGGAGGTGAAGTCATCAGTACTGGCACTCATGCTGTTACATCAAGAGGGGTATGTTGGAATACTTCTCCAAATCCTACTATTGATAGCAATAAAACAATCGAAGGTACAGGAACAGGGGTATTTACAAGTAATATTACAGGTTTAGAACTTAATACAACTTATTATGTCCGAGCTTACGCTACTAACGAAGCTGGAACAGCCTATGGAGAAGAAAAAACATTTACTTCATTAATATGGGATCCTTCAGAAGATCTGATAGCTTATTATCCTTTTGATAATGATTATGATAATAAAAGTAGCAATAACTATCATGGTGAAAATCATGGCTCCATATTTAGAAATGATAGAAATGATTCAAACAATTCTACAGTGGAATTTGATGGTATAAATGATTATGTCGTTTTACCATATGACTTTGACTTGCCAGAAAAAACAATCTGTTTATGGTTTTATTCAGCAAGTTTTCCAATTTATGATTATATTAGTAATCCAGAGGATTCATGGAGTTCTGTAATAACCATAGATCACCAAAATATAACTAACGGAATCATAAATTTAAATGTCACAAATTTTGAAGGAGCAAATATAGTTTGGGTTACTCAAGTCTGGGACTTCCAAGTAGATCCATCTAATATATCACAATCAATTTCACCGAATATCTGGTACTATGCTGTTATCACTCAATCTCAAGATGAGGTTAAACTTTATCTAAATGGGTCCCTCATTGATTCTCATTCTTCCTGGCATGGACATTCAGTTAACGGTAACCCAAACCTCATGCTTGGAACAGAAAGAAATGCTAATACAAGATTTTTTAATGGAGGAGTTGATGAATTGAGAATTTATAATAGAGTTTTAACGGAACAAGAAATATTGATATTGTATAACTTGTAAGTGAACTAGACCGTTGTCAAAATTCACTTTGCATACTGCAACTCACTCAAATTCTTATAAACTCCATTTTCTATTTGAAGTAATTCATCATGAGTCCCTTTTTCTACAATATGACCTTTATCTAAAACTAATATTTGATCAGCCTTTCGGATAGTTGATAAACGATGCGCAATGACAATAGAGGTCCGTCCTTTCATTAATTTCTCCAGAGCATCCTGTACTAAACGTTCAGACTCTGAATCCAAAGATGAGGTTGCTTCATCTAAAATCAGGATTTTCGGGTTTTTAAGTACAGCCCTGGCAATTGCGACCCTCTGTCGCTGACCACCAGAAAGTTGCGTACCTCTTTCACCCACAATTGTATCTAGTTTTTCAGGAAAGTGATTTATGAACTCCATTGCATTGGCCTTTTCTGCAGCTTCTATGATTTCCTGTTCTGTTGCATCAGGCTTTCCATAGGCGATATTTTCACGAATAGAACCACCAAACAAGAAAATATCCTGTGGGACCAAAGCAATCTGGCTTCGCAAAAAAGAAAGCGAATAGGCAGAGCTTTCTTTATCATCAAACAGAATTTTTCCATTATCAGGTAAATGAAATTGAAGTAACAAAGTGGCAAAAGTTGATTTACCGGCACCACTCGGGCCAACTAATGCAATTAATTGATTTTCAGGAATTTCAATCGAAATATTATGCAAAACATGTTCACCGGGGCGCGATGGATAAGCAAAAGAAACATCCTTAAAGTTGATTTGTCCCTTTAACTCACTTTTAGGCCATTCTTCACTAGAAGTTATGTTTTCTTCTTCCTCATTAAATATTTCGAAAAGGTCCTCGGTTGCTCCAATAAACTTTTGAATGCTTGCAATTACATTTGCCAAGCCACCAATTGTTCCACCAATAAAACCTGAATATAAAATAAAAGAAAACAAATCGCCAGAGTTAAATTCACCATGCGCCAGTAACACAGCTCCGCGCCAGACAACAGCAACAATGGCTCCAAATAATCCCAAAATAACAAATGCAGAAAAGGCTCCTCGATATCGGCCGGATTTCATGGCAATCTTTGCAATTTCATTGGTGCGCTTCTTATACCTCAGCATCTCAAAAAATTCATTGGTATAAGCTTTCACACTTTTTATCCCTTGCAGTGTCTCTTCCACGATGGTGTTAGAATCAGCTATTTCTTGCTGTGTTTTCTTGGAAAATTTCCGAATAAAGCGACCAAAATAAACAGCCAACAGCATCACTCCAGGTATAATGGCCAGCATAAAAAGCGTCAATTTTACTGAAGTAAAGGCCAGAAAAGCAATGCCACCAAAAATGATAATAATTTGTCGTATAAATTCAGCCAAAGTTGTAGTCATGGTTTCCTGCAGCAGGGAAATATCGGATGAAATTCTACTGTTCAACTCCCCTACTCTGCGCTTTTCAAAAAACCTGACAGGTAATTTAATTAAATGATTATAAGTGGCTTGCCGCAGAGCTGCCAATGACTTTTCGGTCACATTTACAAACAAAACTACCCTAAAGTAGGAAAAGAGGGCCTGAAAAACTAACAGACTTCCTAAAATCATTACATAAAAAGTAATTTCATCAAACAAGGCTTTTTCACCAGCGCCAAACAACTTTCCCAATAAGTAAGGAAAAGCAAGGCTAGGCAAACTTGAAGCCATTAGTAAAATAATTCCTATAATAAACTCAAATCGATACGGTAAAATATAGTGGTATAGCTTCCAGAGGTTTTTGAGGCTGTCTTTGGTTATTTTTCGTTTTTTGGCTTCAGTCATTTTTCTATTTTAAGATCGAATCAATTTATCCAGCTTTTAAAAGTATGAATTCTTATAATGATTAAGATCATTTAATTTTTACATTGAGAAAATAACTTCAAACGTTTTTTGGTTATAACATATTATGTATTTTTGCAACTTATTATTATACCTTTAACTTAATAAAGATGGATGCGAAATACTTATTTATCATTTTTATTACTTTCCTATTATCTTCTTGTGAGTTTGCACCAAAAGGTGAATTCTATCCAGAAGTAAAAGAACCAACAGAACCTCCAAATATTTCAATCGAACTAAACTTAGCAACTGACACAATTATTGTTGAATATTATGATAATTTAGTTTTCAAATTTCAATCCGACGATGAAGAGATTCACTGGGTAAAGCTTTATATTGATAACACAAGCTGTGGAACTTATGAGCAAAACTCTGGTACATTTTCTATAACAGCTCATGATTGTGGTAATTCTATTGGAACTCATGAAATGAGACTTGAAGCATTTACAAGTTCCGGAAGTGGCAGTATTGCAGATGCCTTTGGTCTTGAAGGATTCCTTTTCTCGAAAACATGGGTTTTAATTATGAAAGAACATTGGGATTATCATTTAAAAGTAAATTCCATAAAACCAGACAATGGAAGTTTAAAGATAAGTTGGGAAAAATTCAATGGTTTCGATTTTAAAGAATACATTATCTACAAATCATTATACGATGGTTCAGGTGATGATACACTAGCAGTAATTAAAGATCAACATACCACTTCTATATATGACACCGCATATGTTGGAGAAAAGGTGTATTATAAAGTAGACGTTAACACTACAGATGATAGAGAATATAGAGGAGAAGGAATGGAATATGAAGATACAATTCCACAAGTATTTGTTGGTCCAACAAATAACAATAGGTTTACTTTAGTTTGGAATCGCTCGAAATTCGTAAGAAACATAGCATATTACGAAATTTATGAATGGAACTCATATACTTCTAATTATAAAAAAATTGCACAAGTAGATAATCCAACAGATACTTTGTGTGTTCTAGACAATCTAGCCTTTGCCGTTAAACATAATCTCTACCTGATTTTAATACCAAAAAAAATGCCTTCTTATCTTTCAGGCTTTGGGGATAAACGATTATTCCTCGGAACTGAAACGGAAGGTTT
The DNA here is from genome assembly GCA_050296515.1 of Bacteroidales bacterium. GTDB lineage: Bacteria > Bacteroidota > Bacteroidia > Bacteroidales > NBLH01 > NBLH01. Next base: position 4,061 of record JBNKRJ010000112.1, read on the forward strand.
TGTCGGTAATGAGTTCTACGGTTATTCTGTTTTTACTCCCATTGGTGATTTTATGTATTATAAAACTTATTCTGCAATTTATGAGTTCAATTATAAAACTGAAGAAATAACTGATTGTTTAAAAGCTACTGATGGGAGCATTGACTCTTATTCCGTTTCTCCAAACAGAAAATTTATTACGGCTGTGACAAGTTCAAATAATTATATACTCTATAATGTTGAGACAAAAGACAAGAAAACATACAGCGCAAATGATTTAATAGGTTATGAGTATGCAAGATACAATCACTCAGTCTCGGATATAGGTATAGGTGTCTTTGAAAAGCCAGAAAATGGTCTCCTTGTCTATGATTTTATTAATGAAAAGGTTGTTATGGATATTAAACCTGGAGTTTATATTGGAAATATGAATATTTCTCCAAACGGTAAATATTTTATAGCTAATAGGGGTCGTTACAGCATATACGAAGTTCAAAATGATACAATAGTTCAAATTTGGGATGAAGTTGATTATAATATCAATTCAAATTATTTAGATTTTTTGCCATCAAATTCAGAAAGAATCGTTCTTCATTATGATAACCAATTATATGTCAAAGATTTGAACGACTTTTCCAATATTTCGGTATCTAACATTGAATGTCCAGCGGTATATCACATTGACTATAATTCCAATAAAATTCTGGGAGCTACAGATGAATTCTTCTATGTATTTGACTTTAATAACGGGCAAAAATTATGGGAATATCCAGCATTGATGCATGCCCATTCGCCTGATAATTTTAGTTTCTGTTATAACACAATTTACATGGAGTCATCTTGGGATGGCCACAAATTAAAAATTAATTAATCATGAAATTCAAATTAATATTTCCCTTTTTAGTAGTTTTAATTTCTTTGAAAGCTCACTCACAGAACTGGCAATTTGGTTTAGGCACTGGTGGTTGGATACACAATCAGAACACATTAAAAGCTTTTAATAAAAGCATCCAAAGTTCAATACCTTTTGATACTGAAATTACAGACAACTTTCCAATAACTCCATATTTTCAGGGAGAAGTTGGTTATTTATTTGAGCAATTCTATATTGGCGCTATCTACACTTACAATTCAACCGGATCTAGAATTACGTCAACAGATTACTCTGGATCTTATTATTACGATCTAGTGTTATCAGGTCATCTTGCGGGTCTCTCAATTGGAAATTATCAACCAATCAACAAAAAATGGAAGCTTTTCTACAAAGCAGATCTTGGAGGAATTTTTTCTTCATTAAAAATGAAGGAATCAATTATTATCAACAATTTTGACAGCAATGAAGATAAAATAGAGCTCATAGCTACGAGTGTTTATGCAAAACCAAACGTGCAACTTTCGTATGAGCTAGGAAAGATTAAACTAAACCTTTCATTAGCTTATTTAATTGATTTTAAAGCCCCTTTTCATCTTGAAAATAAAAAGGATGCTAAACTTCTAGATCCATCTTCTGGTTCTGAGGTAAAAACTAGTTGGCACGGTTTACATTTCGGTTTAAATATCTATTACACATTTTTGTCAAATAGATTTGGAGAATAATTTTTGTGATATAGCTTTATTGGAATAGAATTCAACAACTACTCCAATAAAGATTCTCTATCTCTTCATCTTCACCTCAATACCATTTCCATTTCCTCCGAATTTATTTAAGCGGAATTTAAAACTCAACATCACATATCTACCAATGCTATTTGACTGAATAACACGCAGATAGTTCAATTCATTAAGCCGCTGTACTCCGGTATTTTGATTTAATAAGTCGTATCCATTTAAGCTAAGTTGTGCACGTTTATTTTTTAAGAAATGGTAACTGATTTCAGCACTCAATAATGGCACCTGGATGGATTTATCAAAACCTAAATCGTTGTAATTGGTCACATCGGCAATTACCTCAAAGTTCCAGCTATCGCTGGGATTAAAACGTATTTCGCCAAACCAAGAGAAGTCAAAATAGTGGTTATTTAACGAATTTTGAACTGAGTACCACGAGTTTTGCAAAGTAACTCCTGCCCCTGTGACAACATCCCACTTTTTCTTTTTCCTGTTTTCAAAACTTAATGAAAACCGGTGACTTAAGTTGGTGTTTTCGTTCTCAATATCGTTGATGTAATTGATCCCCTTGTTCCAGCTTTCTTCAATGCTTAAATCAACTTTAAGTCCTAATTTTTTAATAGGTGTAGAGAAATCAACATTAGCAGAAGCCCGATAGTCATCATTCACATTTATCAGGGTAGAACTTTGGATAAGGTTTTCATCAACGGAACTTTTCCAGTTAATTTTATCAACTGTATAGGTTCCGTTTAGCGAAAGCATCAAGGATGTAAACGAAAATTGATCGAAAATCCACCATTGCAGATTAGCACTGTGTGCATATTCTGGTTTCAAATCAGGATTACCGTAAAACTCAGATAATGGATTAATATTATTCACCACAGGAAGCAATTGATTGCTTGATGGAGTATTTACCGAAGAACTGTAAAAAAAGTTCAGTCTACGCCCTGTTTTGTATTCATATTCGCAGGATAAACGAGGTGTGAAATACCAAAAACTGGTTTGATTAACATCTTCGTCCCATAATTTTGAGTTCATTTGTCCTCTTTCAGCTCGTAATCCTATATTTAACTGAGTCTTATCCGTATTTCTTTTAAGGTTTATGCCTGGCCTTATCCATTGGTACTTTTTCTCAAAATTAGGACTCAATGAGCTGATGACCTCATCACTTAAGGCAAGGTTTCCTCTAATACGATCAAGGTTTTCATCAGAAGTTCCAAGATAAACCTGCGGTTCAATGTAATAGTACTTTCCGATTTTTTGAGTAATTCCGGTTTTTACGGAATAACTCAGTTCGTTGGTTGTGTTATCAAGAAACTGATTATCAACAGGCTGCATTCCTCCATCAAGGGTCCACAGTGAATTTGAAAAATTTGTATTATCAATTGATTTTGAATAGGATCCGTAAACAGAAAGTTTCAGAGCTGTTCGTTTTTGGCTTAACGTTTTTTGGTAGGTTCCGCTAAAGTTAGCAGTTAGGCCTGATTTATCAGACTGGTTAAGGTTGCTAAGTGTATTAACCATTGAAGCATCCAACAAACTTTCAGAAAAGCTATTGCTATTTGTATTGCCCAAAGAATAGGTTAATCCCCCGTTAATGATGATATTTTGGCTTGAATCGAGCCTATTTCGTAAACCAAAATTAACCCGGTGAACAAAATTTTGCCGATTTTCAAGCAGGCTATCGTTTTGCAGATAATTTCCTTGTTGTGTATAACTTTCAGTTTTTGTTGATCGAATCAAATCTTTGTCTGCTCCGTTTCCTAAATAGCTAATAAACACCCGATTATTTTCATCTTTTGAATGAGAATAGTTAATTCCTCCTCCTCCGGAAGTAGTTAGCCCGGTCACGGGTTGCCCAAAATTTACCGGGAAACTATTGTCATTTGTTATTTCAATCTTTGCCGAACCACCTCCATGCATCATACTTGCTATTCCTCCATTAAAATTAAGATAATCGCCAAAAGAAAACCCGAACTGGTTGATGTTGTTTATCATTCCGAGTGCGGCCAGCTGATTATTTTTGGTAAACTTGTAAGCTTTAGCGCTCCCCTGATAGTGCTCATTGGTTCCATAACCTGCAGTTACATCTCCAAATATGGCGTTTTTCTTATCTTCTTTCAACTTAATATTCAGCGTTTTATCACGAACACCATCATCAATCCCGGTAAATTCCGACTCATCTGATTTTTTATCATACAACTGAACCTTGTTAATGGCATCTGCAGGTAGATTTTTTGTTGCCACCTTCGGATCATTCCCAAAAAACTCCTTGCCATCCACCAAAACCTTTGAAACATCCTTGCCCATGGCTTTTATATTTCCTGCTCTATCTACATTAATTCCCGGAAGCTTTTTCAGTAAATCTTCAGCAACAGCACCGGGTTTTGTTTTAAAAGCTTTTGCGTTAAACTCAATGGTATCCTTTTTTATACTTAGTGGCACGTAATCGCCTTCAACAGTCACTTCTCCCAGTTCAACCTCTTTTTCTTTCATCACAAAAGTTCCAAGGCTGCTGCCTTTTTCAAGCGGCACATGTACAGGTTTGTAAATGGTTTCGAAACCCATAAATGCAATTTGCAACAAGTAGTCACCTTTTTTTGCATTGGTAATTACAAATTCTCCCTGGGTATTTGTAATGGCATAAAACTCTAGTGTTGAGTCAACTGAATTCAACAAAACAGCCGTGCTAAAGGATTGCGGCTTGCCTTTTTCATCAAACACCCTTCCGCTAAGCGAATAAGTTTGTGCATGTATTGATACTGCAAGCCCTAATATGAATAGTATAAAAAGATATTTCATTGAGATTTTGTTTATAATTAAACTTAAACTACCCCTATTTAAGATGGTTTTGTTATTCCGCTGGAAACAACCAATTTATCTAACTTAAATTTATGGCACCAGCGGTTTAATCTTGATTTAATATGCTATAAATATTCCGGTGCACCACACCTATTTTTGTTTTTAATCCATGAGGTACTGAGTACCGAAATATTTGTAGCGAAATGATGATTGAAAAGCCTTAGGTGCAGCGCACCGGAATCTGCAGCCAGAAGAGTAACAACATTAAAAGTCAAGCACACTTTCAAACACAAACAACTATCTATCAAGACATTAACTACACTTCTCAAATTTTCCAATGACAAGTGACCAATGACTAATTTCCTATTTTAATTACTTATTTTAATCATTACCCGATGGCCTCCTCCTTCGCCACCTTCAACACCCATTTCTTTCATTTTCTCGTCAACAATTTTCTTGAACTCTTCATCAGTTACCTTTTTCCCCTTTGATGGCTTTTTTAGCAGTGATTTATCAACTTTTTGGGTATCTATCTTTTTAGCTTCAAGGGTTATTTCACCATCGTTCACATCCACAGCCAGAATTAAGCCCGGTAACCCGACAAATTTGGTTGGACCAATTGCTATTGGAATTTCAGGAGTAAACCAAACCTTTATTTTTTTGTCATCTTTTTCTAAAGTAGCTTCCTGACAGGCATAACCCAAAATAGTTTTATTGTTTCCTGTAAACTTCCACTTCTCTTTTCCAACTTCTCTTTCAATCAAAAACCGACGTGTCATAAATTCTCGTTGCTCCAATTGCTTTTTGTTTGCAATGTCAGTATAAACCTGTTGATCGGGTTGCTGCATCTTTATAACCATTCCGCCTGATTCATTTTCAATCATTTCCTCAGCTTCACTAGCATCGTCTTTTTTGTAAAGTGAAGCAGTAGAATTGAAATGCAGCAACTTTTTCGATTTTTGCTCTTTTGGCAGCGCATTTGCAAACTGGGCTGCATCACCCTCCAACTTAATGTCTAATTTCACCACCTCCTGGTAGTAAACAGTTCCTTCGGTAATGCTTTTAATCTCGTTTTGTGCAGCAATTGCATTTGCAATTAAAAGTAATGCTATGGCAAATAGTGTCTTTTTCATTTTTCGTGTATTTTTAAATTACTAATTATTTCGTTCTGAATTCATTACAAAACTACGCAGGCTCCGGTTGAAAGTAGGTTAAGGCCAGGCCAATTAAGGTTAATTAAGGTTAATGGATAGGCTAAGCCACATTAAAACCATCTATCTTTGCATTGTGAATAAAGCCAGAGGAGAAAAAAAGAGAAAACGAATTTTGTTATTGACTGTGCTAAGCCAGTTAATACTAAGCGTGTTTGTTGTCTATTGGTTAGTTGGACAGTTTAATAACGAAAAAAATCAGCTCGAAAAGGATCTTCTTCATCAATACCTTGCTGCAGAAGATCAATTAGTGGACAGCATTTTATTGAAACAGATTATTCATCCGGCTTTAGGAGACTCGGTGCAACTTACTCTAAACATTGAAAAAGATACTGTTTACAATCCTCATCAACAGCAAGAGCCTGATTTTCAACATCTATCGAAAAGCAACAAATCTGATAGCAGCAAACATTTTATTGCCATTGGAGTAGTTAGCAAACCTGATTCGTTGAAACAAAACAAAACCACCTATCATTTTAACAGAATAATAAAAGAAGACGCTCTAAAACGAAGTGTTAAGCTAATTATTAACCATACCGATTCTTTTCAATATAGAAGGGCTTTTCCTTTTCCACTTGACAGTGCCTTGTTTAAAAAAATATTTGTCGACAGTCTTTCAGTAAAAGAAATGAGCTTTAGGATGGATTGGTACATAGATACCGATTCTTCCGAAAAACAGCGTTCGGGTATCAAAATTAACGGAGGTGTTTACGAAAACATTCCAGCGGTAACAGTCTCTAAATATGCAGGATACATTATTGGCAGAATATTTCCACAAATCCTTTTTGCCTTGTTTTTACTTGTGTTGTCTGGCACTGCTCTAATGTTTTCTTACAGAAGTTTTCGAAAACAAATGCAGCTGAATATATTGAGGGCCGATTTTATCAGCAACATCACACATGAATTAAAAACGCCTGTATCAACCGCTAAGGTAGCTCTAGAAGCCTTGCAAACTTTTGATATGAAAAAGGATGCTGATGTGGCTGATAAATATTTAAAAATGGTTTCCTTGGAAATGAATAGGTTAGATGCCCTGACTAATAGGGTATTGAGCCATTCAAAGCTAGAAACTCATGGCATGGTTCTTCGGTTAGAAAAAGTTAATTTGCAGGAACTAGTTCAATCTGTTTTATCAAAATTGGAAGCTCAATTGGCAGAATCCAAAGCTTCTGCTTCTTTCGAAAAAAAAACAAATCAGAGTCATATTCTTATCGACCCGTTTTACATCGAACATGTAATTATTAACCTGATTGACAACAGTTTAAAATATGCTGCACCAAATCCTAAAATCATCATTTCAATTGAGGAAGATTCGAAATATACTAACGTAATGGTTGATGATAACGGACCCGGCATTCCAAATGAGTACCTGTCAAAAGTCTTCGAAAACTTTTTCAGGGTGCCAAAAGGCGATACTCACAATGTAAAAGGACATGGATTGGGATTAAGTTTTGCTTTAATGGTAATGAAACAGCACAAGGGCAAAATTGAAGTAAAAAACCTACCTGAAAGAGGTTGCAGGTTCATATTGAAATTCAGGAAGTAATGCAAACAAAAGTATTTTATGTAGAAGATGAGCTGAACCTGGGACAGATAGTCAAAGAAACCCTTGAAAAACAAGGTTTTGAATTACTCTGGGAAACAGATGGCCAAAAAGTAATGAATCATTTCAGTTCCTTTATCCCGGATATTTGCATACTTGATATTATGCTGCCAAACGTAGATGGTTATTCACTGTGCCAACAAATCAGGACAAAGTTTCCATCCATGCCTATCATTTTTTTAACAGCAAAAGTTGAAACGCAGGATTTGGTAAGGGGTTTTGAAGCCGGAGGAACTGATTATATCCGTAAGCCCTTTAGCATTGAAGAATTGATCGTTCGCATTAATAATCAATTGCACCTTCATAATGGACATGCAACAACTATCAAAATTACCGAAGAAATTAAACTTGGGAAATACACCTTTTTCCCTTTAAGATATGAACTACAAAGTCCAACCGAGATTATTAAACTATCTCAAAGAGATCAACAGGTATTGGAGCATTTTGCCAATGCAAAAAACAAAGTGGTTGACAGAAAAGAACTTCTCTTATCAGTTTGGGGCGATGACTCTTTCTTTAACTCCAGAAATTTAGATGTTTACATTCGAAAACTACGTAGCTACTTTAAAGAAGATACATCTATTGAAATTCAAACACTTAAGGGTAAAGGATATTTGTTTTTGGTGGATAATACTTAAGCCTTACTAGATTTTTTGCTCGCAAATTATTCTCTTTGATCATGCGATTGTTGCGCTAAGTTTCGAGAATTTAGCAGATTACTATACTTTAAAACAAAATCAGCCAAATTTGCAAAATCGGAGAAAATGAAAACATATTGTATCAGAGCAAAACAAATCCTAATATCATAAAAATCAAAAACAAACTAAACTCCACAATTATCCTGAGATGCTTCAATGAAATTCCTAATTTATCCTTGTTGATAAAAGAATAAACCAGAAATGTAAAAGCTATAGCACTTGCAAATAAAAAAAAAGCCCCCATATCATTTACTTAACCATTCTTTTAGCTTTGAATCCGATAGAATATTATTTTTCACAAATGGATCTTGCTCAGTAATTCGTTTTGCCTCCTCCAAAGAACCAGCTTTAAAAATAACAAAGCCACCATCAAAATTAGCAAAGGGGCAACCCATTTTTAATTTGTCTGCCCAGTACTTCGCATGACTTGGAGCTGATTCTTTAATAGCTTCACTAGCAGCAGAAATTTTATAGAAAAAAATATACTTTTTCATTGTTTTTAATCTTAATTTCTACGGAAACTAGTTTTGTAAATTTTTTATTTTGATTTGACTAGTTGATTAAATAATGCCGTTGTTTTCAATGTCATTTCAATCTCATTATCAGAAAGTTGACCAAGTAACTCCTCATTAAATTTATTAAAATCAACAATTCCCTCATCAATTACTTTTTGCCCTTTTGGTGTAATGTTGATGTGTGAATACCGTAAGTCACCGCTTGAACTTTTTTTCTCAACCAACCCAATTTTTTCTAATCTTTTAATAATTTTTGAAACATTCGATTTTTCATAAAGCAAACTTGAGCAAATTTCTTTTTGACTAACCAATTTGTTTTCGCTAATGAAATTTAACACTACAAATTGCTGTTGGTTTATTCCGTATTTCTCAGCAATCCGGTTTCCTTCTCTTAGCAAATAGGCACCAATCCTTAGAAAATTTACAATTATTTTGTTCTTATTATCAGGCATATACAAATGTATAAAGATTTAGTTGAAAAGGAAACTAAGTGTGTATTAAATTTATACCCTGTTGTCTGCAGCGAGATTGCTAAAGAGTCTCGTAAATGAAAAACTAATCTTCCTCTAATCTGAAAAGTCTTTTTGACTCTTCAGCTTCAACCTGACTTGGAAATGGTCCTATTGCCAGTTGTTTAAAAAAAGTTCCTTCCCATAGAACTTGTTTGAAATCTTTTAAATTACCAGATGCAACTCGCGCTGCAGTACGCTCTAACTCAAACTTTCCGGTTCTTTTTGAAATACTGAATTTAAGAAAAAACCAGTAATATTCACCAGCTGCGGTGGAATCCTTGAAATTTTGAATTTCTTTTTCCATGCTTTGACTGGTCTTTCTGGCAAGGTTGTACATTCCTACAGCTCTTTGTGCATCATTGTATTCCAAAAAAGGACCAATGGGCAGTTGTCTCCCACCTAATACGCTGTGATAGAGAAACTTTTCATAAGCAATATGTTTCCCGCCTTTGGGTTTTTTCCTTGCAGTTCTGACTACATAAACTTCTTTGTGCGTTTCTTTACTAATTTTTATATCTGCATTCACAGTGATCCAAAAAACGTATTGATTTGGATCCATACCTACCACACCAACCTCCTGGGCATTAGATGAAATAACAATAAAACAAATAAAAAAGAATGTTAGAATTTTTGCTTTGTTCACGATAATATATTTTGGAATTTTACACAAAACTACAAATTATTGCCGCTTAACTCAAGTCTAAATTTTGAAAGAACACATAGAGAACATGCATTATTTGCAGTTAGCGATGTTGTTAATTAGCAAATAATTAATAAATTACAACCCTAACCTAATAACCTGACAAATGAAAGAGTACAAAGCTGATGTGGTAATTATAGGTGGTGGTATTGCCGGTATTACTGCGGCTATAGAGCTAATGAACGAAAACAAAAAGGTTCTTTTGATTGATCGCGATTATGAAAAAGAATTGGGTGGCCTGGCCAGATTAAGTTTTGGTGGGATGTTTTTTGTTAACTCACCTCATCAACGCAGGGCAGGAATGAAAGATAATCCTGAAATTGCCCTCCGCGATTGGCATTCTGTAGCTGACTTTGGAAATGAAGATGTTCTACCAAAAGCATGGGCTGAAAAATATGTAAATATGTGTACCAGTCATGTTTATCACTGGCTGACCAAGGAACATGGCACCCGCTTTTTCCCGGTTGTACATTGGGTAGAAAGAGGATTGCATAAACCTGGTAACTCTTATCCACGTTTTCATATGGTTTGGGGTACAGGCCAGGGGCTTACTGATGACCTAATTAAATGTATGTATGCACATCCTAAAAGTAAAGACCTACTAGCTATTGTTTTCCGTCACAAAGCTGAGGAATTGATTATTGAAAACAATAGAATTGTTGGAGTTACAGGACTTGATGAACAAGAAAATATCCCATTTAAGGCAATTGGAGAAAATACAATTGTGGCCACCGGAGGAATGGGTGGGAACATTGAAAAAGTCCGTGAACACTGGTATCAGCCCTGGGGAACACCTCCTGAAACCATATTAAATGGCTCTCATATTTACGCATTAGGAGATTTGCATAATGCAGTAGAAAAAATAAATGGAAATATTACGCATTTAGATTGGCACTGGCACTACGCAGCCGGGGTAAGACATCCCCGACCAAAATGGAAAGACCACGGATTAAGTCTTGTTCCGCCAAAGTCTGCTTTGTGGCTAAATTATAAAGGTGAACGATTTAGTCCTCAACCACTTATCACATCTTATGATACCCGATGGACCGTGGAGGAAATCTGTAAGCAGGAAAAAAAATATAGCTGGCAAGTGTTGAATATGAAAATCATGATGAAGGAATTCGCCATTAGTGGTTCAGAGAGTAATCCTTCCATAAGGGACAAAAAATTATTGGCATTTATGCGCGATTTGCTGCTGGGAAATAAAAAGCTGGTGAATGATATGCTCAACAGTCCAGATTTTGTAACTGCAGGCACAATTGAGGAGCTGGTTGAAAAAATGAATGCCCTGCAGGGAACAAACGACGTTCAGTTAAATACTGTTAAAGAGGCAATTACATTATATGATAAACAAATTGAGCGTGGACAAAAATACCACAACGATGAACAACTAAGACGAATTGCACATACACGTCAATATAAAGGGGATAAAGTACGCACCTGCAAGTTTCAAAAGATTTACGACAAAAAAGCATTGCCGCTGGTCGCCATCAGGGAATCCATTCTATCGAGAAAGACACTTGGGGGTATACAAACTGATTTGAATTGCCGTGTGCTAACAAAACCTTTTGATGGTAAACAAGAACAAATTGAGGGACTTTATGCCATTGGCGAAGCCGCAGGTTTTGGAGGAGGTGGAATGCATGGTAAGGGTGCACTTGAAGGAACTTTTTTGGGAACTTGTATTTTAACAGGACGGGTAGCAGCAAAAGCAATAAATGGTAAACAACTTTAACCAAGAAACTAAACTAGCCATGAAAAAAACAGGAGCAGAATTAGCCGTTTACGCACTGGAACAAATAGGAGTTAAAAACACATTTGGTATACCTGGTGTACACAATACCGAATTATATGATAGTCTGAACAGTAACAGGCAGATCGAACCTATTTTGGTCACTCATGAGGGAGGAGCCTCGTTTATGGCCGATGCCGTTTCAAGAACTTCTGATAGCATAGGAACCCTATTGATTGTTCCGGCTGCGGGAACCACCCATGCCATGAGCGGAATAGGCGAAGCCTATTTGGATGGTGTACCCATGCTTATCATCAGTGGAGGAACCAGAACAGATAGTGATCGAAAATACCAGTTGCACGAACTGGACCAGGAAAAACTGGTTGCAGGTATTACCAAAGCCTTTTTCAAAATTGAAAAACACGAAGATATTGTTTCCACTATTTATAAAGCTTATGAAATAGCAACTTCTGATGAACCAGGTCCTGTTTTTATTGAAATTCCGGTAAATATTCAAATGTTTAAAGGGGAAATTAATAAACTAAAACCCTTTGAATCAACAACTTTAAAAAGAAATATTGATTTAGAAAAAGTTAAAGAAACGGTAGATTTATTGGTAGCTGCCGAGCATCCTGGAATTTACGCAGGATGGGGATCAGTAGATGCAACAGAGTATACAAAAGAAATAGCAGACATACTTATAGCACCGGTAGCAACAACTTTACAGGGAAAAAGTGCTTTTCCTGCCAATCATTCAATGTACACAGGAGTAGGATTTGGAGCTTCATCAAAACCTGCAGGGCAAAAGGCTTTTGCCAATTGCGATTGCCTTTTGGCTATTGGGGTGCGCTTTGCAGAACTGGCCACCGGAAGTTACGGAATACCAGAACCTAAAAACCTGATACACATTGATATTAACCATGAGGTGTTTGATAAAAACTATCAATCAGCAGTTTCTATTGAGGGAGATGCTAAAGATGTCCTCAAGTTGATTTTGGAAGAATTAAAATCAAGAAAATTTAGCATAAAAAGGAATAAAGCTGAACTTGAAAACCTAATTAAAGACGAAAACGAAAAATATTACCAGGATTGGTTAAGTGTGAAAAAGAAAGACATTGTTTCACCCGGTCATTTTTTCAAAGCATTACGAGCCAAAACTGCCGAAGATGCTTTTATGGTAGTAGATGATGGAAAGCACACTTTTTTAGCCGCAGAATTGTTTGATGTATACCATCCTCGCCATTTTATTTCGCCAACTGACTTTAATGCGATGGGGTATTGTGTTCCTGCCTCCATAGGTTGTAAATTACGAAATCAAGACAAGCAAGTAGTTGCCATTGTGGGTGACGGAGGTGTAATGATGACAGGTATGGAACTACTAACAGCCACCACCAATAGCTTAAACCCGATTATTTTTGTTTTTCACGATGGTGAACTAGGCCAAATCAGTCAATTTCAGGCAATTCCATTAAACAGAAAAACCTGTACAAAAATTGGTAACCTAAACGTGGAAGGCATTGCCATTGCTACAGGGGCTCATTTCATTTCACTCGAAAACGATAACGAAATTGAGAAATGCATTGACGAAGCTTTTGAAAAAGCAAAAGAAAATGTTCCCGTGTTGGTAGATGTAAAAATTGACTACTCAAAAAAGACCATGCTTACGAAAGGAGTGGTGAAAACTAATTTAAGCCGTTTTCCGTTAAAGGAGAAGGTCAGATTTATTGGGAGGGCAATTGGGCGACATGTTTTCGGGTAAATTTTAAAGATTAAAAAAAGTCGAATGGATCTTAACAAGCTAACAAAGAAAGAGTTAAACAAACTATTGCGTAATGCAATTTGTGAGCGCAATTATTCTGAAGTAAAAAAGCTTTTAGAGAGTGGTGCAGATCCAAATTATCAGCTTTCTGAAGAAGAATACATAGATTACGATGATTATAAGTACCAACCCTTTTCACCATTACGCTTGCTTGTTTTTATCATTTCCGATTGTCTGATTGGAGATAATGAACTGGAAGTTGATGCCAAAGTAGCCTCGCTTTTGTTGAAATTTGGGGCAGATGCCCAATCAGCCATGGATCTTGCTGAAAGCAGGTATGGAAAGTTCAATCCGCAAACGATGGAAACTCCATTTAGTAAAGTATTGAGGGTTATATGGGAGGCATGTCAATAATCTTTGTTGCTAAAAAATCATTAACTTTGTAGAAAAGTATAAGTATGGAATGCTTAGTTAAGATTACAGATAATAGTTTAAAAGCAAAAAACATTATCAATCTGCTAAAATCACTGGCTGAGGATTATGATTTTCTTGAATTTATTGATAACACGGATAATTTATTTGAATTAAGCGAAGAGCAACAAAAAGAGTCAGACAGGCGGCTTGAACATGTTAAGAAAAACCCAAACGAAGGGAAAACATGGGAAGAAATTGAAGCCAAACTCTTATCGAAATGAAAAAGATTCAGATTAAAAATTAATCCATTTGCCGAAGAAGATTTAGAGGATTCATTTTATTATTATGAAAATCAAAAAGAAGGCCTTGGAAAAGAATTTCTAGACGAAGTTAAAACCACACTAAATAGAATCCCAATCAATTTCCAAAAAGCAGAAAAGGGGTAAAAAAGCGATAACTAACAGATTCCCATTTATCATATTTTTTTATGTTAAGGATATTGTAATTAATGTATTTGCAATATTTCATAGTAGCAGGGATCCTAAAAACTTAAAAAAGCGGGTGTAGACCCGAAGAACAACTCTGACAACACCACATTACCATGTCTGGACAAATTACAACCGGGGCCATCAAAACCCACCCATTTCTTTATTGTTTTCAATTATTACTATGCCCGCATAACATTATTTTGTATATTAGTACCTGCTTATTTTAAGCAACCTAACCAACTAACAAAATAAATATTGATGCTATGAACCTATTGAACCCCCAAAACCACCAAAGAGCCTACAAGGATGCTCGCTCTGAAGAAATCATGAAAAAAACCATTGCCTTTTTTGAAAAAAAAGGGAAGGCAAGTCTAAAAAAAGACGACCAGGAAAGAACCTGGTACCAGGAATTTTTAGATTTTATTGGCCAGGAACAAATTTTTGCCGACTTATTGACACCCGAAGAGTACGGTGGCGAGAACGCACGCTGGGACACGTGGAGAATTCAGGAGTTTAACGAAATCCTCGGGTTTTATGGTCTCCCCTACTGGTATACCTGGCAGGTATCAATCCTGGGATTGGGGCCTATCTGGATGTCGAAAAACGAAAAATTAAAGCAAAAAGCAGCAGAATTACTTCAAAAAGGCTCCATTTTCGCTTTTGGTTTATCAGAAAGGGAACATGGTGCGGATGTTTATTCCACCGAAATGACTTTGGAAAAACAAGCAGATGGCAGCTACCTGGCTTATGGCTCGAAATACTACATCGGAAATGCAAACCAGGCTGATATGGTCTCTACCTTCGGAAAAATTAAAGACACTGGCGAATACGTGTTTTTTATCGCGAATTATCAGCACAAAAATTACGATTTAGTAAAAAACACAGTCAATAGCCAAAACTATGTAGGCGAATACCGACTCGAAAACTACCCTGTAAGCAAAGATGACATCCTTTCTATCGGGCAGGAAGCATGGAATGCTGCGCTAAACACTGTAAACGTAGGAAAATACAACCTGGGCTGGGCATCTATCGGAATTTGCACCCATGCTTTTTACGAGGCCATAAACCATGCCTCAAAAAGAAGGCTTTACAACATGTATGTAACGGATTTTCCGCATGTTAAACAGTTATTTGTTGATGCTTATACCCGACTGGTGGCCATGAAATTGTATGCATCCAGAACCGCAGATTATATGCGTTCGGCCTCATTGGACGACAGAAGGTATCTTTTGTATGACCCTATTGTAAAAATGAAAGTGACCAGCCAGGGTGAACAGGTAATTGACGCCTTATGGAATGTGATTGCTGCCAAAGGTTTTGAAAAGGATACTTTTTTTGAAATGGCAACCCGGGATATTCGTGCTTTGCCCAAATTAGAAGGCACTACTCATGTCAATATTGCACTGATAATTAAGTTTTTGCAGAACTATCTATTTTTTCCAAAAGAATATCCAGAAATTCCTAAGCGCGATGAAGCAATTGATGATAAATTTTTATTTGACCAGGGACCAACAGGAGGATTGGGAAAAATTCAGTTTAGCGACTACAATAAAGCTCTTGAATTATATGATTTACCAAATGTAAACATTTTCAAAAAGCAGGTGAATATATTTAAAGAATCGTTGGTAAAAGCACCAGCATCAGAAGAACAAAAGAAGAACATTGATGTAATGCTTACCATTGGTGAAATGTTTACCCTGATTCCTTATGCTCAATTGATCCTTGAAAACGCCAAAACATACAATATTAATTATCAGGTAATTGATCAGATTTTCGACTTTATTGTACGCGATTTTTCGAATTTTGCACTTGATTTTTACAACAAACCAAGCAGCACTGAAAGCCAGATGGAATATTGCAAGAAAATGATGATAAAACCAAATGTTGATGAAACCCGTTTTATGGATGTCTGGAACAAATTTGTTTATTCATTAAATGGAGCCTATGAGATGAATCAATAAACATTTTAATAAGATTGTTCAATAGACTGTATGTGAAAAAAGTTCACGCAAAGATCGAAAAGAATAAGTAATTATCTATCAGCAATTTGCATTTCCGATCTATATGTATGTTGCGTAAAGTTATTTGTTTCTAGTAAACGCCCATATTACAACAACAAAAACCAATACTATGAAAACAATTTACCTCATCCTAATTACCATTATTTACAGTACTTCAGTGTATTCTCAATCAGGTAATTATGAAGCAAAACTAAAGAAAGAAAAAGCCAAAATTGAACAGGAAGCAAAAGAATTAAAAGCAAAACTTGAAAAAGAAGTAACTTCAACGGTTTTCTTAAAGAAAATTACTATTGATTTTACCGTTGACACTTTCGGAATTGAGCGATTAATAAAGGCAAAGCAGGAAATTGATCCGTCTAATGCAAGTCTTTATAATTCATACCTTTCGGCAGAATCGGAATACAAAAAGCTTGTAGACAACTACTACCAGTTATTGCTGAGCAAGTTAAATGACACGGACAAAGCAATTTTACAGCAATCGCAGAACAGTTGGATGCAGTATTATAATTCAGAACTTAATTTAAACAATACGGTATCTAAAGATGAATATACTGGTGGAGGTACCATGCAAGGCTTATTTGTAGCATATAGTGTTTATGATTTTACAAAAACAAGAGCAATAAGGCTTTACAGATATTTAAGCAGGATGTTCAACATCTGATTGAAGTATTATAACACTTTTACTCAATATCGTTTAAATAAGCCTTCTTGCGCTTTGGCTCCACTCAGCGTCTGACCAATTAAAGGCTGAGCGGAGTCGAAGCCTGATGAATCTGATTAAATCTTTCTTAACTAAAAGACATTGACACTTTTACTCCTGCAACTTTAGCAGCGATATAACTATTTATGCAACTTGCGCAGAAAACAAATTAATCATTTTAAGAATTTTCTTTGCGAAGCTTTTCATTACATAAATACCACCTTTCATAACATGAAACATACAATTCATAACATTAAAAAAATAAACTCCGTCAAAATTTTTACAATTGTAGTTATTATGTTCAGACGAAAAAACTAATCTAAAAAAACAAAGCATGAAAAAAAAATCACCAAATTTTATCATCCCCTTATTACCAATACGATTTGCAAAACAAGAAGTAAAAAATAAAACAAGCCCATCAATTATCTTGAAATTGTAAATCCTAATTAGTTTAAACATTCAAATAATACCAGCAACGCAATTCAAAATGTTGTCTGTTAAATAATTCTATATTTTCAGATTGCAAGTGTTCAAGTCTGTTTATCAGATGAATTGATTAAACAATACATCTGATAAAATATCTTGATGTTGAATATCAATTAGTAAAAAGAGCAAATTGATTCGACAAAAAGAGACTTTATGCCACATAACACTACTGTAATCCAACTAGTTAACTAATAAATAAAACATTTTTAATCATAAGAGAATTATCACATCTAATAAAAATTAATCGTTTAAAAGTGAAAGCCGAAAAACTTTAAAAGAGTAGGCACTAAACAGTTAAATATTCAAATAATGAAAAGAAGTAAACTTAACTATTATGCACTAATTGTATTATCAGTCATGTTTATAAGCATTTCGTGCAACAAGGAAAAAATTGAAAAGGAGTCGTTAGCACCATCAGACCAGGAGGTTTATGTAAAAAACAATATTGTCCATTTTGCCACTATGGATAATTTTAAAACTACTGTGGATCAATTAATGAACTATACTGAAGATGAACTTGAGAAGTGGGAAAATTCAATAGGATTTAATAACTCAATGCGTAAGTATTACCAGAACCTTGAAGAGCCAGATCAACCAGAACTTCTAGAAAGGTGGAAATTGATCCCCGATGCAGTTTTAGCTACACTGGTTAATGATGATGGAGTTTATGTTGTTGATGGAGAGATCCATAAAATCACCTATGAATATGAATATATTATTCGGGATGGAGATTACTCAAAGCTTACTGATATAGAGAATATTTCTAAAAATAAAAATGCGAATTCTGCTATTGGAGTGTTTAAAATACAACGCAAAACAAATGATTCTGATTTAAAGTGGGTGGGCTGGAAAACATATGAAAAGACTGATATCTGTGGTATGACAGATCGTAGAGCACAATTAAAAGCATGGAATATTACAACAGTTGCTTACGCATCTTGTGGGATGAGAATTGTAGGCCGCCAATACATCAAAAAATGTGGGTTGTGCAGAAAGAAGTGGGTAGATTGGTATATGGATTGGGCAAAAGTAGACGGATGCGCCAGGATGAACTACTGGATTGGCGGCAGTACAAGTGGAGTTTTTGAACATTGTGCTTCAGACCAAGGTACAAATACAAAGAGGGTTGATAAAACTTTGGGTTATGCGGTTGGAATAGGAGCAGTTGTGAATTGTTATTGGATTCATGGAACATATTACTATAAAGATGCAGGGTGCTCAAAAAGCTGGAATGTTGAATTTAACGGCTAAAATACAAATGACCGACTTAAAGAGCTGAAGCACTAATTCAGCTCTTTTTTTCACTTCCGTTGGAATGACGGCTTCACTGCAACAACTGCTATACCAAACCGCTGTTAGTAATTGGTTTGCTTTACAAGCTTGAAAACCAAAACTGCCTGTCGATAGGCATATACAAAGCCATTTCAAAATGTCATTTTACAATATTCCATACTGGCTTAGTATAAATTTATGTTTAAAGTAAAAAGCCAACAAAACCAAAACATCACAACCTGTTCATAATCAAATATTTATCTGGCACCACAATAGACTACTTAGTTCAGCTTAATTTATTAACCAATATACTATTCAAATCGAGTATGATATTTCTGATAATTAGCCAGGTGACAACACCTGGCTGGTGCACTTGTCAGGTGTTGTCACCTGACAAATTAGCCTTCAGATTTTGGGTAAAGTCATTAGACATTAGTCACTGGTTATTAATGACAAATGACTAGTGACCAATGACTTCTGATTGTTAAAAATATGCTATATATTAAAATAACACCTAAAATATCATACTTGACTTGACACTAGTGTTGAATTATCAAAATAGTAAATATGAAATCGAACATGTTAGATTTTATCATCCCAGCATAATATTTAGTAGAGCAGATTCAAGACAATATCAGAATACTTACAATTAAAGAACCTCTTATTTAGAAACCATAAAAATAAAGCTAAGCTCCTAAATTATTGTTGCTAAATGTTTTAGAAATGCTAAATTTGCGATGGCTGTCTCCGGCATGTACCTAATTACCGCTTGTATCATCATTAACCGCATAAAAACAGACATTGATATGTCTGCAAAATCTGTTTTAATAAATTTAAAATCAATTAGTTAACTCAAACCTTGTACAGATGAAGAAATTTATTTCATTGAGTTTGCTGGCTATTTTTATGCTTATGCAAACACCCTTTTCTCATGCTCAGCAGAGCATGATGCCAGAATGGAACCAGTTTAGGGGATTCCACAAAAATGGAGCTGTTCAGGAGAACTTAGTACCGAAAAAATGGCCTGATGTGGGGCTAAAAATGCTATGGAAGAAAAAAACTGGTCCGGCATTTTCTGAAATTGTCGCTTATGGTGATAAAATTTACACCATGTATAGCGAAAAATCAGACAGCATACACGGATTGGAATTTGTTAGTTGCTATGATGCAAAAACGGGTGATGAAGTATGGACAACAAAAGTAGATTCCATTTTTATTGATGTAGATGGCTGGGGAGATGGTCCCCGATCAACACCAGCAGTTGACGAAAATAATGTTTACAGCTTTAGTGGCCTTGGAAAACTGACTGCCACCTCTAAAAAGGATGGAGAAATTATTTGGCAGGTCGATTTTGTAAAAGAATTTGGAAGCGTACTTCCCCGATGGGGTTTCTCAACTTCGCCTCTATTGGTTGAAGATATCCTTGTAATGGAAGCAGGTGGAAAAGACGAAAAAACTTTTGTTGCTTTTAATACAAAAGATGGCAAAGTTATTTGGGCTAAAGGAAAAGGAGGTTCGCTCTACAATTCACCTACTTTAGCAACAATTAATGGGGTAACTCAAATAGTGTTTGCAAACAGAAGCACTTTGTATTCATTTAATACTAAAGGAGATACATTGTGGACAATTACTACAAATATTAGAAACTCAACAGCCATGCCCCTCTTCTTTGACAGCAACAAAATTTTTATTTCAAACTTTAACAGCAAAGGATTTTCTGTAGTTGAAGTAAATAACAATATTGCCAAAGTAACCACATCAGCAAATACTTTGAAAAATGACTTCAGCTCCAGCGTTTACCATAATGGGTATTTTTATGGTTTTGACATTGCAGCTCTTGTGTGTGTTTCAGCCAAAACAGGTGAAAAAAAATGGACCAAAAGAGGTTTTGGTAAAGGAAGTTTGATATTGGTTAATGATAAATTGATAGTGCTTTCGGATAAGGGAAAACTAATACAGGTTAAAGCTATACCTGAAGCCTACACGGAGCAAGGACAAATGCAGGCGATTGAAGGAAAATCCTGGACTGCTCCATCTTACAGTAATGGAAAAATATATGTACGGAATCTTACAGAAATGGCTTGTTTTTCGGCAAACGAATTACCGAAATAGGTTAACCACCTAATAATCAGCAACATGACTCTCGTGAAGGGTTTTATAAAAAGGTTGCTGATTTAAAATTCTAAATTGGCTAATTTTTAAACACTTAACTTTAACTAAAATATTGCAAAATGATAAAGAACCTAATTTTAATAACAATTCTTGCTTTGATTATACCCTCAAAAGTATTTTCTCAAGATGCAGATAAAATTATAGCCAAGCACCTTGCAGCCCACGGTGATTTAAAAAAATGGGAACAAGTTGAAGCCCTTAAAATCACAGGAAAGTTCACTGCCTTTAGCGAAGAAAAAGACTTTATGTGTATTAAAACAAAAAAGGGCGGCTATTACAGCGATCTTTATCTTGGTCAGCATAAAGTATTAGAAGCTTTTGATGGTGAAAAAGGCTGGACCATTGATCCCTGGATGGACCTTTCTTATGCACGAAAACTAACTGATGCTGAAATAAATACATTTTATCAGAAAGCTGAATTCTTCACGCCATTTTTTAATTACAAAGAAAAAGGCAGCCAGGTTGAATACAAAGGCAAAGAAAATATAGATGGAACTGATGTTTTTGTTTTACAATTAATCCGTAAAAATGGGAAGATTGAAAAATGGTATTTGAATGCGAAAACATATCTTGAATACAAATGTGAAAGTGAATGGGTTGATTTTACAATGCCAAATGCTTGCGAAACTTTCTTTGACGATTTCAGAGATGTAGAAGGATTAAAAATTCCTTTCTATGTAGAAAGAACTTTCGGTCAACGAAATCGTATGCTGATTATTGAAAAAGTGGAATTAAACCCAAAATTTGATAAATCTGCTCTTGAAATGCCACAACGGGAAGAAATGGAAAAATTGGCTTTCTTAAAAGGAAACTGGGATGTTAAACAAGAAATCCGGACACGTAAGGCCAGCTGGTATCCTGTAACAACAACTTCTTCTTCAATCGTTTTTACATTTCCTAACCTATTGGAAGAAAATATTGAGTACAAACAAGATTTTTATTTTGCAGCCAGTAGAAAAATCAATTACAGTTACAACGAAACCACTAAAAATTACCGTTTAACTGTTTTTAATGATTTAAACTCAAACATTGATGTTTTTGAAGGCAACTTTAATGACACAAGTTTTGTAGCCGACAATAGTAAAATTAGTTTTGGAGAAGATGTAAGCAAACAATACTCTCAGTTTGTGATTAGTAATACTGGTAAAGACAGCTTTACGATAGAAGAAAAAGCTTCGCAAGACGAAGGAAAAACATGGAAATATGTGGTTAGGTTTACCTACACCAGGAAAAAGTAATCGTTTAACCTGCAATTAATTCAAAGCCACTCTGATTTTTTGGGTGGCTTTTTTAAACCCTAATCCCCATCACCATCATATCATCCACCTGCCTGAACGATTCTCCATTTTTAAATGAATGATTAATCCAGTCGTTGTGGGTTTGAACAATAATTTTTCGTTGGTCCATCATGGGTTTATCGTAAATTTCAGCAAGTAGTTCTTTAAAACGCTTGAAGTAATACTTTCGTCCGTCAGGCCCGCCCACCTGATCAGCGTATCCATCTGAAA
The DNA here is from genome assembly GCA_050296515.1 of Bacteroidales bacterium. Classification (GTDB taxonomy): domain Bacteria; phylum Bacteroidota; class Bacteroidia; order Bacteroidales; family NBLH01; genus NBLH01. The sequence continues at coordinate 26,241 of JBNKRJ010000112.1, forward strand.
ACAAATACATTACATCCCCCTTTTCAAGTTGAATGGTGTGGTTTTCAAAAGGCTGTTCTTTATGATAAATTCCTACAGGATTTTTGGTAGGTTTATACTCAACCAAACCATTTGGCTCTTCATTACTTATTGTTTCACCGTTTTTCCTAAAAAGCAGTAATGGTCGGTTAGCTCCTGCATATTGCATTTCCAAACTGTCAAGGTCGATAAAGCAAAATGCCATATCAATACCATCCCGGGTCAATAATCTTTCGTCAGAATGACTAAAAGTAGACTTTACCTCATCGCGCAACACCTCTAAAACATCGCTTGATGATTTCACCTCATTACGCATAACAGTTTCATTCAACAACGAAATCCCCAACATGCTAACCAGTGATCCAGGAACACCGTGCCCTGTTGAATCAGCAGCTACCAATGCAAAATAACGTTTATTGTTCCGCTCTAAATAGCGATACCAGTAAAAATCGCCACTTACAATTTCCTTTGGCTTATAAAAAATAAAATGGTCAGAAAAAAATCTGCTCAAAAGACTAGCTGATGGCAAAATCACATTTTGTATTCGACTTGCGTAGTTAATACTATCGGTAGTGTTTTTATGAATTTTCTCCAGGTACCTTTTCTGCTGAGTAATTTCCTCGTTTTTGTTTTCAATTTCGCGCTTTTGCTTGGTCAAAATATCATTGGCCATTTTCAGATTTTCCGATTGTGCGAGAATTTCCTCTTTCTGAAGTTCAATTTCAGCCGTTCTTTCTTTCACTTTTCCCTCAAGTTCCCGGTTGGCCTCTTCTTTTAAACGTTCGTTTTGTTTTAACTGTTCAATTAGTTCTTCCTGAACTTTTTGCTTCGATTTTTCAATTAACCGAATTCGATAACCCAAACCTAATGAAAAAATCAAAAGCTCAATCAAAGTTCCTCCATTCATAAAATACTTAGGATCAGACAAAAGCGACTCTTTTGTTATCAAAAAATAAAGCGATATAATTGTTCCTGCTGCCAAGGCTATTGCACCAGCAACAAAAAAACGAGCAAGTTTATTATCTTGCTTTATTAAATACCAGATAAACACAAACCCATATAACAACCCGGTAAGATTCAGGTAATTACTTACATTAATAGATACAGGAACATTAAATGAGAAAATCAGAACCACAAAAAGCAGCAGTGTAATAAAAATATTGATCCGAACAACCCATAAATGAGCCAGATCCCACTTTGGCATATGCTCTTTTGTATGTAAAAAATATCTAATAAACTGAAAATAAGCCACGGTTGCTAAGCCTGTTGCAAAAATAAAAGCATAAGGTTCAAGGGTGGGATAATTGGAAGCTGTATACTCAGAAAACAATCCTCTTTCAACAACAAAATTAATTGCTATCCCTATAATATAAAGGGAATAATACATATAGACCCTATCACGACTGTATACAAAAATGAAAAGATTATATAAAAACATGATCCACAAAGCACCTTGTAACATTCCTTGAACAAGATTCCGCAAAATAAGCCTAGAGGCAAATGTATCCTTATCATAAACAGTGATTACAAAATTTGGTTTGAAACCCGAAATATTTTTGATTTTAAAATAGGCAGTATATACTCCATCAGGCTCCAATTCAAGGTAAAATTTACTTCCAGGTTCTGTGGGTATCTCCTTTTCACTTCCTTTTTCAAAATGTCCCGACTTAGCATGTTTCACTAAAAATCCACTTCGGTTAAATAAAAACATCTCGGCAAAATCAGAACTTCTTTTGCCTCCAATTTGAATTATAATTTTCTGCTTTTCAGAAAATTGATTTTTAACATTCAACCTTCCCCAATGTGTACCAGTTTTGGATAGTTTTTCACCCGAATGATAGGGTCTAAAATCCTCACTTTTTCGAACAATTTCGATAGTTGTAAATTGACCGCTATCTGGCAAGACTTCTAAATAATTACTTAAATCAGCTTCAGGCGATAGTTGTTGATCAATTACCAGATAATTTTGATGTTGTGCCCAAAGTAGGGATACAGAAAATGTAAATAAGAAAAAAAGCATGAAAAAGAACTTCTTCATGCAAGCTATTGTTATATGTAGAGATTTAGTCTTCAAACAGTTATTTTTGACAAATATAAAATTTTCACCGAAAAAAACGGCATACCAGTGGTCTGATAAAAATCAGACCTTCACAACAACAAACAATACATCATCTAATTGTTCATTATTTCCTTTCCATTTACTAAATTCTTTTTCAACAATCTTCGTCTGCCCGGTAGTTGATAAACCCGCATTTTGTTCAATCAAAGCCATTAGCCTCTTCATTTTGAACTTTTCACCGCCAGTTTCACCAAACTGATCGATAATACCATCGGAAAACAGATAGAAGCAGTCACCTTTTTGAAGCTTAACTTTGTGATTAGTAAATGACTTTTCCTTAAGGTGAACACCAACAGGCATTCTATCTGCTTTTATTGTTTTTAATTCATTCTCAGAAAAATAAACCAGTGGCCGGTGAGCTCCGGCATAGTGCAATTCATACATATTTGAATCAAAAATGCAGAGGCTAAGATCAATCCCGTCTTTTGCAGTAGTCTCAAAATCGGCCTGATGCATCGCCCCTTTGATTTTCTCTCGTAATTCTTCCAAAATTTCTGCCGGGCTGGAATTTAATTCATCTTCTGCTTCGATATACTCGTAATAAATTCCAACTTTTGCATGATCTTTTTGTACGACTTCTTTTTTTCTGGTGATTGATTGTTGCAAAACCTGGTTTAAGCAGCTAATTCCCAACAAGCTCATAAATGCTCCAGGCACTCCGTGTCCGGTGCAATCAGCACCCACAAATATCGATTTTGTTCCAACTTTTTTAATCCAGTAAAAATCGCCACTTACAATATCTTTTGGTTTTAAAAATATGGAAAAATCCTGTTCAATTCCCTTATCTATCTCTGACAACTGAAATACAGCCTTTTGTATTTTTTTTGCGTAGTTAATACTGTCGGTAATATGTCTGTTTTTGGATTCAATAATTGAGTTTTGAAGTTGGATTTCTTCATTCTTCATTAACAAATCATCCGCTTGTGAAGCAATTTCTTCTTTTTGTTCATTAATAAGTTTCATTTGAGTTTTTGTAAAGCGGTTCCAATAAAACTGTCCCTCAATAACAGCTAATAGAAACATCAGAAGCCAAAAAAGGTAAAAGTACTGAGCAAAAAACTTCTCGAATTTCGAATAATCCTCTTTTACAGGTATATCAATGAAAACAAATAAAACAGTAAGCGATATGAAAATAAAAGACATGGTTCCGTAAAGCCAGTAAAACTGTTTTTTGTTTACCCAAATAAGCCCGAATAATTTAATCCTAAGATGCATTTGCCTAAACCTAAAAATGAACAAATTTCAAACAACAATATACAAACTTCCGGGCATAATTCGTTGATAATGTGACAATCATTTTCCTACAGCAGATAATATTTGCTAGCTTTGTAACCAAAGAGTAGCTAGATTTTGGATGAAGAGATTTTTTTCGGTTGTAGTCCTCTCATTTTTGTTTTCATGGCAAGCCACTATGTTTGCCCAGGAATATTCACAACTGCTGTTAACCGGACCGCTGCTAGTATTTGGTTTGCTTCGCAAGCTCTCAAACCCAAACTGCCAGTGGATTGGCATATACAAAGCCATTATAGAATCATGTTTTACAATATTCCATACTGGAAAAACGATTTCAGAGCATATAATCAAAGCTATGATACTGCATTTAAGCATTGAAGCTATTCGTTTAAAAGACAAATTCACTTACTCAATAAATGTTGATGAAGATATAGATCCATTGGCAGTTAGGCTACCAAGTCTTTTATTGCAACCATTTGTAGAGAACTCTATTTGGCACGGGATTCAGCCCTTAGACAAAAAAGGGGTCATAAAAGTAAAAATATCACAAAAAGAAAGTAATTTAGAAGCCGAAATAATTGATAATGGTATTGGAAGAACCAAAACCATTGAAATTATGCAAAGTAAGAAACAAAACAATAAGTCAGCAGGTGTTAGTATAACCTATAAAAGGCTTGAACTTTTAGTAAAAAACTTAACCGTCAGGCAAAAATTGAATATACCAATTTATACTTGAAAGAAAAGAGCACTGGCTCAAAGGTGAAAATTAGCCTGCCTCTTATTTTTAACAGAAATATTGGAAACACCCTACTTGAAAATACTCCTTAAATATAACCTCTTCTTATTTACCTTGTTACTACTCCTAACAAACCAGGAAATTACAGGTCAGGAATACATTTTCAGGCAATTTACTACTAAAAATGGACTGCCAAGCTCCCAAATTTTTCATGTATTCCAAGACTCAAAGGGATATATATGGTTTGCCACCGATAATGGTATAAGTAAATACAACGGCTATGAATTTGCAAATTTCGATATTAATGACGGATTAGTAGAGACCTCAATATCAGAGATTTACGAAGACAAAGCTGGAAAAATCTGGTTTATAGGAATTGAAGGAAGTCTGGCATATTCTGTTAACAACGAAATTATCTCATACAAATACAATAACATTTTATCAAAAATATTGCCCGACAATCCTGTCTATTTAAAATCAAACTTCTATGTCGATGATAATGAAGATGTTTATATAAGTATTAAAAGTTTGGATTTAATAAAAATTGACAAAGTCGGCAAAATTACAGAGTTTAAAAATACAGCTCCATCCAGAAGTACCCTGTCAATTTATAATTTAGGCAATAATGCATACATTTCTGCAATTAAAAGCAGGAATATTGAAACTCCCGAAAAACCATTCAACCTCCTTTTGAACAAAAAATCTGGAAAAGAGGTAATGATAGAACTCCCTGTTAAAGATATCACCTATCCTCATCACACATTTGAAGAATTTATCAATGATTCTTCGTTTTGGTTTAGCTCTGGTAATAAGGTTTTCTTTATCCAAAACAACAAGGTTATAAAAACCTACACCTTTGAAAATGAGGTTGTCTGGATGAGTTTCAATAAAAAAAGTGAATTAAATGTTTGCTCTATAAATGAAGGAGTAAAGGTTTACAATGTTAAAAATGAGCAGATTATATTAAAACATCATCATTTAAATGGCTATACTGTAACTTCGGTTTTATACGACAAGCATGGCTCCTACTGGTTTACTACATTAAATAACGGAGTATTTCAACTAAGCTCCGAAAATTATCAAAAACTTGGCCAGAAAACAGGATTGTTAAATAAAGGCATTAAGTGCATTGAAACAATAGGCGATACTGTTTATTTTGGAGGTGATGACCCCGGAATAGGAATTACTTCTGAAATGAAAATTGACTATCTTTCTGTTCCAGGAATAAACAAAGTACTTCCTAAAGCGATTCTTTTTGATAAATCTCAAAATCAATTAGTTATTGCCACAAATAAATTTCTTTATTTACTCAAAAATAACCAGTTAAGTACTATAAAAAACCACATGGCATCAGCCCCGGAATATTTAGGAAACCACTTTAATGCTGTTTGTGCGATCTCTGATAATACCGGGGGTTATTGGATAGGTGGAGGTATTGGTTTCTTTTATGTGAAATACAACCAGGTAATATTCAATTCACTGATAAATAAAAATTTTAAAGTCAGAGTCAATTCATTGTTTCTTGATAAAAACAATACACTTTGGCTTGGATGCAAAGATGGGCTCAGAAAATACAAAGATGGCAAACTATCATACCTGGGAGATGACTTTGAAGAACTAAAAACAAGAATTCTGGACATCAAGCAATACAACCAAACCTTAGTTTTAGCAACAAAAGGGAAAGGCATTCTATTTTTTGATGGGAAATCGATTGAAAGGATAACAAAAAAAGATGGTCTAAGTTCAAACATGATAACTTCTTTAGCCATTTGCGAAAATATGCTTTGGGCAGGAAGCTTAAATGGCTTAAATTACATTAAACTGCCAAATGATGAAAATGATGATTTTATAGTCGAAAAACCATTTGAGCTGTCTGGTTTTGAAGTAAATCAAATAAAATCAGGTAAAAACAAAATGTATTTAGCAACAAATGAAGGCATTGTAATATGTTATCCAAATCATAATGATGACCAGGTTTCAAATCAACCATTATATTTTACAAGTTTTGTAATTAATGGTAAAAACCTGGAAGTCAAAGAGAAATATCATCTAAAAAATAATCAAAACAATATAAGCATTAGTTTTGAAGCCTTAAATTATAAAACAAGCACACCTATTGAATATAAATACAAATTAGAAGGACTTGATGCCAATTGGACCTATTCGCAAAAACGAGAAGTAAACTACTTTAATTTAAAACCAGGTAAATACAACTTTGTTGTAAAGGTTAAAAATATGAAGGGCAGTTGGAATGATGAGAAAAAGTCAATCTCTATAGTTATCGCCCCTTCACTTTGGCAAACAACGCCTTTCAAAATTGGCTCAATTTTATTAGCATTGGTTTTGCTCATTCTAATTTATTCAATATGGCAAGCTAATGCCAGAAAAAAAATGCATCTGGAAAGGAGTGTACATAATTACAAACTCAAAACGCTTTGGGGACAGATGAAGCCTCACTTTATTTTCAATACACTAAATTCAATAAATAACTATATTATCTCAAACGAAGCTGTTTCGGCAAGTAAATACCTTACAAAGTTTTCAGCATTAATTCGAAAAATTCTGGATTATGCTCAGTATGACACAATTAACCTGGAAGAGGAACTAAACACCCTGGAACTATACATGAAAATAGAAGCTTTGCGGCTGAAACAAAAATTCGATTATACAATTACTGTTGACGAAACTATTGATAGCCATAACACTTATCTGCCAGGATTAATTTTACAGCCATTTGTTGAAAACTCTATATGGCACGGCATACAGCCTTTAGATAGAAAAGGCACAATAAAAATTAAAATTTCAAAAAAAGAAAGTAACTTAGTTATAGAAATAATTGATAACGGAATTGGCCGAGAACAAGCGATGCTAAATTCCAAAAACATTGGCTCTTTAAACAAGTCTTACGGTGCAAAAATTGCAAGGGAACGTTTAAATTTGTTTGCAAGTAAAAAGAAGAAAAAAGCAATTGTAGAATATTCCGATTTAATTACAAGTGTTGGGGTAATTGGCACCAAAGTAAAAATTATAATACCTCTAGTGTCATGGCAAGGTGCACTTGTCAGGTGAAAACACCTGACAAGTGCACCAGCCAGGTGTTTTCACCTGGCTAATTACCAGGATGTCATACTTGACTTGACACAAGTAAAAAGAGAAACAGAAATATTACAGATTGAAAAAGTTAATTAGGAACATATTATTATTTACTCTTTTAAATGCACCATACTTCGAAATTTGTTCCCAGGAGTATACCTATACAAATTTTCAAACAAAGGACGGACTGCCAAGTGTAGAAGTATATCATGCGATTCAGGATTCAAAGGGATATATTTGGTTTGCTACCGATAACGGAGTTAGTCGTTTTGATGGTTATAAATTTGTAAATTTTGATAAAAACAATGGGCTGGTTAACAACACCGTTTTTGATCTTTATGAAGATCAAAAAGGAAGAATTTGGTTTATTGCACTTTCAGGCAGGCTATGTTACTACAAAAATGGTGAAATAAAGCAATTTAAGTACAACCAGCTTATTGATGAAAACACAAAAGGCCGGGCTATTCCATTAAAACGCTCGTTTCATATAGATACTCTACAGAATATTTATTTAGGTATTGCTAATCAAGGAATATTAAGAATCACAGAAAACGGAAAAATTTCAAATTTAATTGACACAACAAAAGGTAACACTTTATTAATCAATGAAATTGCAGAAGGCGAGTATTTAACTGGTTACTCAAATAAATCAGAAGAAATACCCGGATTATTTATTAACGGTAAAAATATAGATTTTAATTTCAAATTTCGAAACAGTTCTTCCTTTTTCTCATCTCAAGGTCAATTAAAAAGTGAAACTTATTTTATAGTTGACAATAAAATTTTCAAACAATCAAATAGTACAGTTAAAGTAATAGAATCGTTTTCATCGGATATTATATGGTTTAGTAAAGATGAAAATAACAACTACTGGGTTAGTGTTAGAAATAATGGGATTAAATGCTACAACTCGCTTGAACCTGATAAAAATTCACTCTTTTGGTTTTTAAAAGATAAGGACGTTTCATCTGTTTTAATAGACAGCGAAAACGGATATTGGTTTACAACCCTCAATAATGGGGTATTTTATCTTCCTACCAAAGAAATTAAAACAATTGATACTCCGACTAAAAAAAGTAATAATGTGCTGTCAATTGAGGTAGGTCCAAACAGTATTTACCTGGGGATGGAACAACAAATTTTATGTTACAATAAAGATTTAACCAAAATTAACCAAAAATTTAGTTTTACAAAAAAAGGAACTCCGTTACAACTTGCCTACCACAATGAGCTAGCCAGTTTAATATCAACAACATATGATATGTGTTATTTGATTAATGGAGGTTTAAAAAATGGTAGCGCATCAATTACAAAACAGATAGAACCTAAAGGTGGCGCAATTAAAAGCCTTGCAACAGGAAAGGGTAAATATTTTTGGGTAGGAACGTATTCAGGTTTATATAAAATCACAGGAGATAAAGTTGTATATAACTCAGAATCAGACGATAACTGGCAGCAATCGGTTTATTCAATTATTGAAAACAATGATAATAGTCTTTGGTTAGGAACACTCAATGGATTATGGGAATACAAAAATGGAGAATACATCAATCATGGCAAGAAAAACGAACTTTTCTCACACAGAATAAATGCCTTGTATAAGAATAATAACAATCTATTTATAGGAACTAAAGGAAAGGGATTGATTATTCTTGATCTGAATGATTATTCAACGCAGATTATTGATACTGATGATGGATTATCGAGCAATTCGGTTACCAGCATAGCCGAATATAAAAATGAGATTTGGATTGGAACAAACAAAGGTGTAAACATGCTGGCATTTTTAAACAATAAACTTGAATCAATAAGTCGTATTGATTATGGTCAAGGACTTAAAAGCGATGAAATAAACCAGATACTTATTAACGAAAACAAGCTTTACATTGCCTCTCGGGAAGGTTTTAATTACATAGACCTGGACAAGTTGCAATGGACCCAAAGTAAACCGTTGCTTCATATCCAAAATTTAAAAATAAATTACCTGGACACAGTTTTAGAAGCTCATTACCAATTATCCAGTCACCAAAACAATATTGAGATTTCGTATGTTGGTATTTCATACAAAAGCACCCAAAATATGCTTTATAAATACCAATTGTTACCATACGATGAAAAATGGAAAATAACTCACTCAACATCAATCAATTACTCAAGTTTATTGCCTGGCAACTATGAGTTTAGAGTAATGGCAATGAACGAAAGCGGAACGTGGAGCGATGTAAACAACTCAATAAAATTTACCATTGACTACCCATTTTATAAAAAATGGTGGTTCTATGTGCTTTCTGTTATTTTGATAACGCTCATTTTATTTCTCTCGCTGCAGTACATGCTTCAAAAAATCAGAAAAGAAAACAAACTAAGAACAGAGCTTAAAAGGCATACACAAAAATCAATTGCCGCTCAACTTAACCCCCATTTTATTTTTAACTCATTGAATTCGCTTAATTATTTAATACTAAAAAACGATAAACTTGAATCAAGTAAATATCTTTCAAAATTATCAACATACTTACGTGCTACTTTTGATGCTCTACAAAAAGAAAAATTAACCCTAAATGATGAAATTAAGATAGTATCTCAATACCTAAAACTTGAAAAATTAAGACTAAAAGATAAGCTTGATTATGAAATTAGTGTGGACGAATTTTTTGATTCAGAAGAATATAAAGTCCCCGGACTTTTTATATTACCGTTACTCGAAAATGCAATTTGGAAAAGGATACAAGCAAAGAATGATAATGGTTTTATAAAAATAACGATAGAAAAAGATGAGAATTATATCATAGTTTTGATTGAAGATAATGGAATTGTGCCAAATTTGGAAGGCGATGATAGCGAAGGAATTAACATAGACCAAAGGAGGCAACTATTAAATGAATTCTATAAGGGGCAAATAATCTTTGATTTTATTCCAAACACACAAGTTTCTTTTAACGAGACAGGCAACATAGTTAAATTAAAATTGCATAATAAATTTCGCTAAGACAAAGTAAACCACTAAATTTGTAAAGAAGGGCGATATAAAAAACTAAGCATTAACACATTACATTCACTCATGAGAACCGTAATTATTGATGATGAACCAGATGCAGTTGATTCGTTAGAGTTAATTATAGAAGACTTTTTACCAGAACTTGTTATTACTAATACTTTTACAGATCCTGTAAAAGCATTAAAGAAACTTCCTCATATCAACCCCGATTTGGTTTTTCTCGACATCAATATGCCAGGATTAAATGGTTTTCAGCTTCTCGAAAAACTGGAGAATTTTGATTTCAATGTAATTTTTACCACCGCCTATGATGAATATGCTATCAAAGCTTTTAAATTTGGTGCAGCAAATTACCTTTTAAAACCAATAGACATTGATGATCTAATTGCTGCTGTAAAAAGAATAATGTCTAAAAACAACAAAGAAAATACTAAAAGGACATTAAACCATCTTCAGACGGACAGCGACAATAAAATTTCAATAACTTCAATTGATGGTGTCCATTTTTTGAAACCAGAAGAAATAATCTATCTTTTTTCGGAGAGGACAGTAACAAATGTTGTATTAAAGAGAGGAAAAGAAATTACTGTAAAAAAATCGCTTAAAGAGTTTGAAAGTCGCTTGCCTGGAAACTTTTTCAGAATACACAACTCATACGTCATCAACACTTCTTATGTTAAAAAGCTAATAAAATCAGATACATGGAACGTTGAAATGGATAATTCAGAAATCCTTCCAATTTCAAGAAGAAAACGAACTGAATTTGTTCAGTTAATGGATTCGATCTCTGGTGATTCTATCAATTAAAATTAAATGTGTTTTTATTAAACAAGGCACAGTTATTGAACTTCTAATTAAACAAAGATTTCCCTCAAAGCACTTTAGTACTTAACTGTTTTACAATAGCTTAAATATCAAAGTACTGCAATACATATTTATTCTAAACAAATAATTTTTACTTTTGCAACTTGGCTGAAGTGTTGTTTTTAGGGAACGTTTATGTCTGAAATTAAAGCTGATAGAAATAGTTTGCCTTTTGACTTGCTATACAAAAATAGTAATGATAAAGTTTTTGTAGCAAACGATAAAGAAGTTCTTTACGCAAATGAGAAACTAATTAACTATATTGAACTACAGAAAGAGGTTAATTTCCCCTCAGATTTTGAAAGTTTCTTTGGACATAATTACTTTTCAGGCATCATTGAAGGAATTGATAATAAACACATTAAGAACGATCAAGAAGAACTATATAATCTTAATATCTTTGACAGAATTTACAATGCAAACTGCACAATTATACCATCGAATAATGAGCAATTGTATTTGTTTACCATTATTGATAAAAAGGTAAAGCAAACATCAAACGAACTTTCTACAGAAATTTTCCCCTTTATTTTTTTCGAAATTGATTTAGATGGACAAATTAGAAGTCACAACCATCATTTAACCAAACAACTATTATATTCTGACGGGGATATTTCAAAAGGGCTCTATCTCAAAAAAATATTAAGTTCGGGTAGTAAACCTATTGCCGAATCCTTACTAAAAAACTTCGAAGAATTTAAAGATCACGAATACATTGAACTCAAGTTCAAAAAGAAAGATGGAGAAAGTTTCCCTGGATACCTTTACTATCAACCTGTTACAAAAAACGAACAAATTACTGGCCTAAACTGCTTAATATTAGACATTTCAGAAAATAAACAAATAGAATATAAATACAAACGGAACCAGCAGCGATTAAGAAAAGTACTTGATTTAGTTCCTCACATGATTTTTTTAAAAGACGCAAACGGAAACATCCTGCTGGCAAATAAAGCTTGCGCTGACTTTTACAACACCACAACCAAACAGCTAGTTTATTCAAATATCAGTGATTTTCATAAATCAAAAGCCGAGTGTGAGGAAATTATAAAAGAAGATCGCGAAGTTATCAGTAACAAAACCGAACAATTTATAAAGTCAGTCGTACGAACAGATCTTAGTTTAAACAAACGCTCCTATGAAACTACAAAAGTTCCGTTTACAGAAACTAAAAATAAGAAAACATATTCTTTAGGAATTTTGGTTGATGTTACTGATAAGAAACGAGTTGAACGAGAAATAGAAGAAGCAAAAGAAAAATATCGTCTTTTGGTTGAAAGAGGTACAGATGGAATCATGATTATTCAAACCCAAACAATTGTTTTTGCCAACAACCAGGCTGCAAGTATTTTTGGACAACCACTAGAAGATATAATAAACCATCCACTTAGGAAATTTGTAAAAAGAAGTTATCTAAAAAAAGCTATTGAAAAATATACGAAGGACGCTAAAAATAAAAACCTTGAAAACTATTACGAAGTAAAAATCTCAAAACCTGATGGTGAAGAAACTTATGCCGAAGCAAAAATTGCAACCGTTAATTACGAAGGAAAAAAATCAAGGCTGGTTTTTATCAGGGACATCACCAAACGGAAACAAGCAGAGAAAAAAAGCGAACGTGATAAAAACATGCTTAACCAGGCGCAAAAAATAGCCAAATTGGGAAGCTGGTACTGGGATGTTCAAAAAAAATCATTCAGGTGCTCCGATGAAATTTACAGAATACTTGGTGTTGAAAAAACTCAACTTATTGAAAGAAACCCAAAATGGTTTGCCAATTTTATTCCAAAATTTGAAAGGGAAAAAGTACTTAACAGCTTTATCAATTCTCTTAGAAATGAGGAACCACTGGATATTGAGTTTCCAATCAAAACCAACCTAAAAGAGCGCAAGATTATCCATTCACAAAGTCAGGTATATTTTGATAAAACAGGCAGACTAGAAAGAGTAATAGGTACTTTACTCGATATTTCAGAAAGAATACGTATTGAACAGGCATTAAAAGAGGCCAAATCAAAGGCTGAAGAGGCAGATAAGTTAAAATCAGCTTTTTTGGCAAACATGTCGCATGAAATTCGCACCCCAATGAATGCCATTTTGGGATTTGCAAGCTTGCTTAAAAGACAAGAACTTTCTAAAGAGACTCATCTTGATTACATTGATCATATTCAACAATCGGGAGAAGGACTGCTTAAACTTATAAACGATATTGTTGATATTTCGAAAATTGAATCGAATCAGCTGCAGATTGAAAATGGCCCAATTCGAATAAACACCCTACTAGATAAACTGTATAGCAGGTACGAAGAATTGCTGATTTTAAAAAACCGACACACTATCAGGTTGAATGTTGAAAAAGCACTTACAGATCCAGGTTTTACCATTATTTCGGATGCATTTAGGCTTCAACAAGTGATTTCGAATTTGCTAAACAACTCGCTAAAATTTACAGTAGATGGAGAAATCACATTCGGATATAAAATTGTGAACTCAACTCTTGAATTTTTTGTTGTTGATGAAGGTATTGGCATTGCTGACGATAAAAAAGATCAAATTTTTAAGCGATTTGGGAAATTGGATGATCCCTCAAGAATGAATAAAAGCGGAACAGGTCTTGGATTAAGTATTTCAAAAAGCCTGGTTAACCTAATGGGGGGCAAAATATGGCTTGAGTCTGGTGAGCCAGGCAACACAAAATTCTGTTTTTCAATTCCACTTCAATTTGCAGAAAAAGAGAAGTTACCAGAGAAAAATTGTGCTGAACCACCTTGCAGCAACAATCCTGAATTATCGAAAAAAACAATATTAATAGCTGAGGATGAATTACTTAACTATAAACTTCTTGAAACTTTACTTTTAAAAACCGGGGCCCGGGTGCTTTGGGCAAAAAATGGCAAGGAAGCAGTGGATATTGCCTCATCAAAAAAGATTGATTTAATTTTTATGGATATAAAAATGCCAGAAATGAATGGCTATGAAGCTACACGCGCCATTAAAAAAATTGACAACACCATCCCAATTATTGCTCAAACAGCTTTTGCTTTTGCTAACGAGAAAAAATATATACTACAGTCAGGTTGTGACATGTATCTTACCAAACCAATTGACCATAAAGAAATTTATGATGTAGTAAACAGGTTTTTGGTTGAAAAGTAGCTTTATTAACGCCTCTTTTAAACAATTTCATATACTTTAGCCTAAAAATAAGTTTGACATGTACAAAGTATATTCTCTAATAATCAGTTTCATGGTTTTTTCAGGATTCTGTTCCTCAGACGATCAACCTGCAATTGTAAACATTATTGTTTATGGTGATTTTGTTGAACCAATGAAAACTTATGATTCATTGGTTCAGGATTTTAACAAATCGGAACTAACCGACAGTATCAAAATTGTTGGAAGGCCAATTTCAGTGCCCGCTATCAAATTCAAAATAGACACATTAAGAGTTAAAAAGTATGGTGTTGAGTTCAAAGAGTTAGATAGCCTGATAAAAAATATATCAGATACAAATTTTGATATTAATAAATCAAACAGTTTACTTCTTTCCGGCCACAATGGAGCAAAAATTCCACTAAGTGCACTTTCAGAGGTTATTCTCCAACAAGAATATTACAAACCCGAAATTTTTATACCTACCCCTGCCTGTTTCAGCTTTAAAAATGAATGTGTGGCGAAAGTTGAACTTTTTTGCAGGAAAAAGAATATGAAAAAGCTAATCACATTCATTCAGGAAAATATGCAAAAGTATACAGCTGATTTTGCAAATAAAACCTGGAGTTATGAAATTGTAAAAAACAAGCTTCAAAGTGAAACTGAGCAATAATCTATGTCAAGTCAAGTATGATATTTTAGGTATTATTTTAATATACAGCATATTTTCAACAATCAGAAATCATTGGTCACTAGTCATTTGTCATTAATAACCGGTGACAAATGTATAATGACTTTACCTAAAATCTGACATTTGACATGACACTAGTTTATCACAGAAAACAATGTTGCTTGTGAGAAAGATAACTACAAATATAATTCTGGCATTCCTGCTTCTTCTATTCACCTCACGCCTCACTGGTCAAGAAGAAACTATACAGGACCCTCTAACCTCGGTAAGATCTACATACACAATTGGTTATCAAATTGGTGGGCATACATATATTGGAGCAAACTACGAATATAAAATCTTCAAACTGATTGGCATTCATGCAGGAATTGGTTTTAGCGGATACACGGCAGGTATTAGATTGCATATGAATGACTGCATAGAATGCCCTCAACTCAATATCTCATTTAAAGATGGTGGTTTTGGTTCAATAGGTACTTTTGGAGCGGAATTTGCGTCTAGAATGTTTAGGTTTAAAGAGAACGGAAAACCAGCAGTTTATGCCCAATTTGGCTATGGGTACATAACCTATTTATCGGCTCAAAAGCACAATGAACTATTTGGCAGCAAAGATGCCCCTGAAGGAATTTTCACTTTTGGAATCGGGCTTAACTTTTGGTAAAGTATTCAGTACATGCGACTTTTAGCGGTTTCAAATTATGTGTACTAAGATTTTTTTTGAAAATAAAGTGTTTTTCTTTGAATATTAAATACTTAATTATATTTTTGAGTTGAAAAAATATACTTAGAATGAGCGATAACAGACCTTCATACGAACAAATAGAACAAGAACTAAATGAATACAAAGAGCTTTTATGGCAACTTTCGGATGAGTATAAAGTAAACCTTGGTGCTGCTGAAAAAGAAGTTGCTGAACTCAAAGAAAAGTTCGAGCAACTGGAAAGTTCAAAAGAAATAGTGAAAGTTGAAGAAAACACAGGTTCTATTTCGCCATTTATTTCGCAACTTGGTTTGCCAGCCTGCGTGCTCAACAAAGATGGACAAATAGTTGAGTACAATAACAAGTTTAAGTTTCTAATAGAACTATTATCATTTGAAATAGAAGATGTTAAAGACATTGTATATCTTCTTAGAAAAGATGCCAGCAATAAGCTTGCTGAAAAATTCGAGGAATTTCAACAGAATGATGAAGGTTTGTTTCAAAGCATTTTTAGGGTAAAAAATGCTTTTCAGGGCATTATTAATATCTTACTTAGAATTTACACGTTTAAAGAAAACACCGATTCACTGGCGTTATTTATCGAACTACATAAGCTTGAAATTGAAGATCTTGGCATTGGAAACCCCAAAGAAATTGAAAATACGCAAAAGCCTGTTGAAGAAGCCGTAATTGAGCCAACTGAAGAAGAAGAGTTATTGAGCACTGATATTGCTGTATTTTCGGAAAAATATGAAGTATACAGTGAGTTATTGAAACTGTTTGGAAAAAAGGGAAAGAAAAATAAAGACCTTGACGCCGATAGTATATACAAAGAAATTATTGGTGTATTTGATATGCAAGCAGCCAGAAAAAAACTGCTTGAAAAATTAAACTCACAATACAAAGTTTTCTCTCAAAAGTTTAATACCGGGTATCCGGAGCTGACAACCAACGAAGAAAAACATTGTATGCTAATAAAAGCTGGCCTTACTTACAAAGAAATTGCTGCAATGATGGATATTTCGATAAACGGTGTAAAAATTGCTCGAAACCGGCTACGTAAAAAGCTAAATATCGAAAATGATATTAAAACAAGTGATTTTATAAACTCGTTCTAAAAAAATAGAATTCATATCAAATTTTTTAGGCTAACAACTAAATATTAAGTTACTGTATTTCAACATACTACCCACCTTTCAATCCCACAAAACCTACATTGCCCAAAATGATAGTTTCAACTGAGCAATAAAATTTGTATTTTTAAAGTCAAGGGACTTCAGGTTTGAAAAGAAAGGAACATTGAGAGGTAGAATTAAACCAGAACTGCCTTTCTCAATTATCATTTATTCTTATTGCACTTAGAAAGTGGTATGTATCGAGCCATTCTTATAAACATATTCCTTATACTCACCATTTGTCTGCCTGCACAGCAAACAGATCAGGAATTGCTTGAGAATAGAGGAAAAAACCTGCTAATAAAAGAATGGTCAGTAAGCAATGGATTGACCTCAAACTCAATTGGAAAAATTGGAAAAACAAAGCAAGGGTTTCTGTTTATTTGCACCTATAACGGAATTTCTTTTTTTGATGGCAAAAACTTTCAAAACTATAATTCTTCTAATGCCCCGGCACTAAAAACAAATATTATATCTGATTATTGTGTTGATAAAGACAGTATTTTCTGGATTGCCACATTCAGAGGAATTGTTGCCTTTAAGGACAACGAATTTTTTGTTCCTGATAATCTTCAGGAACTGGAATCAACTAATATTCAGACCGTTGATATTGATAAAAACGGAACTTTATGGATAGGTTCAGTAGCCGGCGGATTGTTTAAATACTCAAATGGAGAATTAAAAAAAGTTAATGAAATAGCATCTCTGGAAAAGAGCATAATTTCCCTTTTATATTCCGACAATGAAGGAAATACGTGGATTGGAACAGAATCAGGCCTGCTCTATCGATATGATGGGAAAACTTATACGAGAATTTTTGATGATAGGATTGAGAATTCATTATCATCAGCTGTCCGCGATAAAAAAGGCAACTACTTTTTCGGAACAAGAAACGGACTTTTCAAATACGAAAATGACACCCTTGTTGAGTTAGGGTATAACATTAATTTCATAAATGATGTTACTGTTGATGATTCTGATAAATTATGGCTTTCAACAAATTCAGGCATATTCGTTTATGATCAGTATAAAAAGAAATTAGAGCCATTTTGTCCGGGTGAAGAGTGGGCAAATCAGATTATTCAAACCATCTATTTTGATTACGATGGGAATATTTGGATAGGAACTTATCGCAAAGGAGTATTGCAAGTTAGAATTGGTGGATTTCAAAATTTCCCAATGCATTCAGCTGGGATAAGTGAAGTCCCATCTGCCCTTGTTGAAGTAAATGACTCAACTGTTTGGATTGGTACTGATGAAGGGAATATATATAGCTTGACAAACTCTGGATATAAAAAAGTAAGGCTTAAGACCAATTTAAACAATAGTCGAATTAAGAGTATTTTTATTGATAGCAAAAAGAATACCTGGGTATGCAGCTATTACGGGTTACTTAGAATAAACAATGGCAACGAAAAAATATTAAACACAAATACTGGTTTTAATGATAATACCATAAGAGGAATTCTTGAAAACAATGATGAAACTTACTGGGTAGCAACCAATCAATCAGGCATTTACAAAATAACCGAAGATTTTAAAGTAGTAACTCATTTAAACTCCTCAACGGGTTTATCCTCAAACTTTGTGCTGACCGTGGTTAAAGGAAAAAATGGAGAAATTTATGCGGCAACGAAAAATGGTTTAGATGTTATTCTGGACGACAAAATCATCAGACGCTACAATACAAATAATGGTTTGGTTGAAGACATGGTTTTTAACATCTATCAGGATGATGACAACATTCTTTGGATAGCAACAATTGGTGGGTTAGCAATGATTAAAGATGATAAAATAATCAACTTTACTAAAAAAGATGGTTTGCTGGACGACAAAATATTTGATGTGATTGAAGACACCTTGGGATATATGTGGTTGCCAACAATCAATGGAATTTTACGGATTGAAAAAAAGATGCTTATTCAATACTCTGAAAACAAGATAGATAGAATATTCTCTGCTACTTATGGTAAGTCCGACGGTATGTACGACCAACAATATGTTGGGGCTAGTAAAGCCCTAAAATTAATGAATGGAAATATAGCCCTAAACACGCTGTCAGGAATTAGCATTTTAAACCCAGGCATAGCAAGCTCTGTAAAATCAAGACAAGTTCTTCTAATTAATAGCATTAGCACTGAATCTGTAAGCTACAGGAACAAACACGCCAAACTCGTCATACCATCATCAAATAAATATTTGCAAATTAATTATTCCTACATCGATTTTATACATCCAGACAAAGTAGATTTCAGCTATTTACTTGAGCCCTTCGACAATAAATGGCAACATGCTGGTAGTGAAAGGTTTGTTAGATATACGAATATTCCACCCGGTGATTACATTTTTAAAGTAAAAGCTTTTGTAAAGTCGCAAGGTGGAAAGGTGTTGGAAAAGTCGGTTAGGTTCACTATCAAACCAGCGTTTTATGAAAGTACCTTGTTTAAATTTATTGTAGCTTTAGCCGCTGTTATTTTGATTTGGTTTATTTATATTTTACGCGTAAGAACTATTCAGCACCAAAAAGAATTACTCGAAAAAGAAGTAGATGAAAGAACAGCCAAAATTAGCCAGCAAAAAGAGGCTATTGAAAAAACCCTTGAAAAACTAGAATTTCAAAAAGCAGAAATAGCAGAGAAAAATGAAGAAATTCTGGTAGCCCGAAACAGAATTGAGCAGGCTTACATCAACTTAAAGATGCTCAGCGATTTAGGAAAAGAAATTACCTCCACCCTATCAGAAGAAGACATTATTAAAATCGTTTATCAGAACATTAATTCGCTGATGGATGCCGATATTGTTGCGATTGGAATATATAACAAACAAAGGAACATATTAAACTTTAATTCAATTATTTACAAAGGAAAGAAAATCGAACCATTTTCAAAAGAAATGGATACATCAAGATGTATTGTTTGCTACTCAATTGCAAACGAAATGGCCATTGTTTCGAACAACTTTTTAACCGATTATCCTTCTTTTGATGAAACCTTTCCAGAGATAAAAACATTGCAACCAGCAACTTCTTTAATCGTACTTCCATTTCGCTCGAAAGATGAAGTTACAGGGGTTTTAACTACACAAAGCTTTAGAAAGGATTCTTATTCCGATTATCATTTTAACCTGATGGCCAATCTTGCAGTATATGTAGGAATTGCAATTGAAAATACGAAGACCTACGAAAAAATTCAGGCGCAAAAAGATGAGCTGCAAAAGGTAAATATGGCTAAAGACAGAATGTTTTCAATTATCGGGCACGATTTAAGAGGACCGGTAGGCACCATTAAATCGTTTTTGGACGTAATAATTGAAAACCCTGAAATGACTAATAGTGATAATATTTTGCAGATTTTTAAAACGATGCAGCAAAGCCTGGGTTCGGCTTATTCATTGTTAGACAACCTTTTACTTTGGGCAAGAAGCCAAAGAGATCAGCTTGAATTTAAGCCTTCTAACTTCAACATAAACGAGCCTGTTAAAGAAAGCATTGCTTTAGTTATAGAAAGTGCCCGAAACAAGGGTATAGCACTTGAAACTGAAATTGGGCTAAACATAGAAGTTTATGCTGACAAAAACATGATTACGACTGTGCTACGAAACTTAATTTCAAACGCTATAAAATTCACCAAAAAGAACGGCCTGATAAAAGTAACTGTTGCCATGATAAAACTGAATGCTGATGAAATGGTTGAGGTAAGAGTGATTGACAATGGAATTGGTATTAGTAAAACAAACATTGACAAGATATTGAAGGTAAATGAAGCATTCTCAACGCTTGGCACAGACAAAGAACAAGGTTCTGGCCTGGGAATTAGTATTTGCATTGATTTCTTGAAAAAACACGGACAGAAATTATTTGTAGAAAACAACAAAGATACCTCTGATTCACAGGGAACTACATTCAAATTTAACCTCCCTCTCAAGCAATAAAACTAATTCGGGCTCGCTGAAAAACGCCTAAGCCTATTAAAATTAAATATTTACATGAAAAAAGTTGTGAAAAAGTGCAAAGAGTTTTAAAAAAATAATAATTTTTCCTTGCATTAACTTTATTTTCAAGTAACAAAAAACTAATGATTATTACGCTAGCCAGAGGCACATCATCTACTTCATCAGCTTCAGCTCGAAGTATTCTTATACATCTTCGCTT
>JBNKRJ010000113.1:0-53307 GCA_050296515.1 Bacteroidales bacterium
TCATTGTTCAATTGGCTTATTCAAAAAACAGATATTCAAAGAGCCTCTAAAGTCCGTTCAACAAAAGGACTTATTGTTCATGTATTTGGCAGGATTGCTGCCGCTTTTATTAGTCTTATTTTTAACTATTAATTCGCATTACTTATAAGTATTTATGAGTTAGTGGTTTTTAACAATTAAGTTGAATAATCGATTATTCGAATTTTTATGAAAGAACTATAAGTACTCAAGGCACTCATAAATATTCATAAGTACTTTTTTTACTTTAATGATCTAATAAATTCATGAATATTTTCAATCATATTTCCTTCTTTTGCCAGTGTTTGGATAAAAGCTGTTCCAATAATTCCTCCGCTGGCGTATTTGCATACATTTTCGAAACTTTCCTTGTCTTTTATTCCAAATCCAATTAATTGTGGATTTTTCAATTCCAGTTTTTTAATTCTAGTTGTAAATTCTTCTAAAACAGTTCCTTGTGCAGTCTTTGTTCCTGTTGTAGAAGAGGAGGAAACCAAATAAATAAAACCAGAACAGGCTTCATCAATCATTTTTATTCGGGCATCACTTGTTTGCGGCGGAATGAGCGGAATATAATGCAAATTGTACTGCTCAAAAATTGATTTATACTCTTTTAAATACATTTCAACAGGTAAATCTGGAAGAATCATTGCATCAATGCCAATTTCAGCAGCATCGTTGCAGAACTTTTCAATTCCGTATTGCATTACTGGATTAATATATCCCATTAAAACCAACGGTATTTGTACTTTTTGCCGGATGTCTTTTAATTGTTGAAACAACAGTTTTACTGTCATTCCATTTTTTAGAGCCTGTTCGCTACTTTGCTGAATAACAGGTCCATCCGCAACTGGATCGGAAAATGGAAAGCCGATTTCAATTAAATCAGCACCGGCTTTTTCCAGTTCAATAATGATGGTTTCGGTATCGTTTAAATTTGGATAACCAGTTGTAAAGTAGACAGATATAATATTCTGGTTTCTATTTTGGAAAAGGGTATCTATTCGGTTCATTTTGTTAGTCATTGGAAATTAGTCATTAGTCATTCGTTTGAAATACTTTGAGTAGGTGACTAGATCTTTATCACCTCTGCCTGAGAGGTTTATTACTACAACCTCGTCTTTCTCAAATTTCTTTTTCTGCAAAACTGCAAATGCATGTGCTGATTCCAGCGCAGGAATAATTCCTTCTATTTCAGAAAGTTCAAAACCAGCTTTAATCGCTTCTGCATCTGTAATGCTGATGTATTCTGCCCGTTTTTCATCATTTAAATAAGCATGAAGTGGTCCAACACCCGGATAATCAAGTCCGGCAGATATTGAATAAGGCTCAATTATTTGTCCGTCAGGTGTTTGCATTAAATAGGTGCGACTTCCATGAATAATACCGTAACTGCCTTTTGCCATTGAGGCAGCTGTTTCATTAGTGTCGATGCCCATTCCTGCTGCTTCTGTAGCGATTAACTTTACCGATGGAGCATCCAGAAAGTGATAAAAAGCACCTGCAGCATTGCTTCCACCTCCCACACAGGCAATTACATAGTTAGGGTTTTCGTTTCCAGTTGCAGCTTTCAGCTGTTCCTTAATTTCCTGACTAATAACAGATTGAAACCTTGCCACTAAATCAGGGTAGGGATGAGGTCCTACTACTGAACCAATGATGTAATGGGTGTCAAGAGGGTTGTTGATCCAATCACGAATGGCCTCATTGGTGGCATCTTTTAGGGTTTTGCTGCCGCTTTTTGCCGCCCTTACTTCAGCACCAAGCATTTGCATGCGTAAAACATTGGGCTTTTGGCGTTCCATATCTATTTCGCCCATGTACACCACACATTGAATGTTCATCAAGGCACATACTGTTGCAGTTGCTACTCCATGTTGCCCTGCACCGGTTTCGGCAATGATGCGGTTTTTGCCTAATTTCTTCGCCAGTAAAATTTGACCAATGGTATTATTTACCTTGTGAGAGCCGGTATGATTCAAATCTTCTCTTTTTAGATAAACCTGAGTGCCATACTTTTCTGATAGCCTGCTTGCAAAATATAATGGACTGGGCCTTCCGACATATGTTGATAATAAGTGATTAAAATCTTTTTTAAAATCACCTGATTCCATGATAGTCAAATAGTTATTCCTTAGTTCTTCAACATTAGGGTAAAGCATTTCAGGAATGAATGCGCCACCAAATTGTCCGTAGAATCCTTGTTCGTTTACTTGATATTTTGACATGTTATTTTTTTTGTTTCACAGAGATGCACAGAGGACCACAGGGATGTACAGAGTTAGTTCTCTGTGAGCCTCTGTGTTCCTCTGCGTATCTCTGTGAAATAGTTTTTAAATAGTTTAATTTTATCAATATCTTTTAATCCTGGTTCAATTTCGAATTTGCTGTTTATGTCAATTGCATGAATATTTAGCTTTTTGATATTCAGTATTTTATCCGCATCTTCCAAATCAATACCTCCACTTAAAAAGAAAGCTATTTCGTTATCGTAATTATTCAGTAAGTGCCAATCGAATTTGTTCCCGCTACCTCCGTAAAGTGGTGTTTGTGTATCGAATAAAAAGTATTTACAATAAGCTTTGTACGCATCTAATTTATTGAAATCGAAATCTTTATGGACTTGAAATGCATTGATGATTTGAAAGCCTTTTTCACATAACTGCTTACAAAATTCAGCGCTTTCATCACCATGTAATTGAATGAAATCCAACTGATAATCTTTAATTTTCATCTCAATTTTATCAATAGATTCATTAACAAACACACCTACTTTTTTTATGCTTGCTGGAATAGCTTGAATGACTTCCTGTTGAAGAGAACCTCCTATATATCTTTTAGATTTTGGATAGAATATGAATCCAATATAATCTGGTTGGATATCAATTAGTTTCTTTATGTTTTCGGGATGCTTCATCCCACATACTTTTAGTTTCATATTTTAGTTATTCATTAAGTCATTATTCATTGAGTCAATTGTCATTAGGTTGTTGATGAAATGACTATTGACCAATGACCATTGACTTCTTTAGTTCAGCAATAAAATTTTTGCAAGCCAGCTCCGGCCTTAATGATTGCATAAATCGTTCGCCCATTAAAAAGCCCTTGAAGCCATTTTCTCTAAAATTTAGAAGGGTTTCTATTTTTGAAATACCGCTTTCTGCAACCTTCACAAAATCATTGGGGATTTTTTTTACCATTTCAATTGATTTGCCAGTATCTACAGAAAAATCTTTTAGGTTCCTGTTGTTAATGCCCACTAGATCAACATACTGGTTGATGTGTTCGAGCTCTTGTTCATCATGGAGTTCCAGCAGAATTTCCAATTTTAATGATTTGGCAAATTGAGCAAGTTTGCTTACCTCTTTAGGAGTCAAAATTGCAGCAATTAATAGTATTACATCTGCACCAATTGATTTTGCTTCAATAATTTGGTACTCATCTATAATGAAGTCCTTTCTTAAAATTGGACAGAAATTGAATTTTCTTGCCGTTATTAAATCTTTGCTGCTTCCTCCAAAGAATTTTTCATCGGTTAATACGGAAAGTCCCGAGGCCCCTGCTTGCATGTATCCGATTGAAACTTTTTCAACATCAGCATATTCGTTAATCATCCCTTTTGATGGTGATTTTCGCTTGAATTCTGCAATAATGCCAAATTTGTCATCACGCAAAATGTAATCCTTCATTGAAATAGTATTGTTTTCAAAAAACAGGCTCTTTTCCAATAATGCTGCTGGATAAAGTTCTTTTCTTTCGGATACTTCTTTGCGTTTTTCTTCTACTATTTTGTCGAGTATGTTCATTTTTAAGTATTTATGAATATTTATGAGTGCCTACGATTACTTATAAGTGATGATGAATGTTTATTATTGTATTGATTTAAAGATAGTTGTTAGTTTTTCAGAGTATTGCTGATTGACGAAAAGATTGCCAGAATTTCATTTGATTCTTTTAATATGGATTCTATTTTTTCAGGATTCGACCAGTCTAATTCTTCAATGATTTGGAGCCAATAAACTGTCTCACTGGCTTCACTTTCACTTATTTTTATCTTGTTCATAAAATCAGCTTTACTCCTTGAGCGATTTGCTTCCCTGTAGTTTGCTCCAACGCTGGAACCTGATTTTGTAATTTGGTTTCTTATTACTTTGCCTTCAGGACTGTTTGGTAGTGAGCTAGATAGTTTAATGATTTCAATGGCAAATTTTTTTGTCCTTATTTCTAACTTTTTACTAAATTCCTTATTATCCATTTCTTTTTTTTGATTGATTTCACTAACTCATAAATACTTGTAAGTACTCATAAATATTAGTAAGTACTTGTTCTTATCCGGTAGTTAATGTCTTTAGAGCTAGTAAAGCTTTTCCTCCGAATAAGGACGATTTTGCTTCCTCAACCGAATCTTCAATATTTTCGTTCTGACTAATGGTGTGAATTGCTAATGCAGAATTGGCCAATACCACACTGTTTTGGGCCTCTGTCCCGTTTCCTTCTAATATGTTTGTAAAGATTTTTGCTGCTTCTTCAATAGAGCCGCCACTTTTTATTAATTCAGGATTAATTGTTTGAAAACCAATACTTTCAGGAGATATGATTTCATCTTTTTCATTTGTGATTACTTTAAAATTTCCGGTCAAAGAAATTTCATCATAACCATCCAATGCATGTATGATTGAGAAGTTTGCATTTGACTGTTGATACAAATAAGCGTATAATCGAGCTACTTCAAGATTAAATACCCCCACAATCTGGTTTTTCGGAAAACTTGGATTCACCATTGGGCCCAGAATATTGAAAAAAGTTTTTGTCTGTAACTCGCGCCTTGTTGGACCAACATTTTTCATTGCAGGGTGAAATAGAGGTGCATGTAAAAAGCAAATACCTGCTTCTTCAATACTTTTTCGCAGCTTATCCTGGTCATTAGTAAATTGATAACCAAGGTATTCTAAAACATTTGACGAACCACAACCAGATGAAACGCCATAATTCCCATGTTTGGCAACTTTATATCCGGCACCTGCTACAACGAAAGATGACAAGGTAGAAATATTAAAGGTGTCTTTTCCATCTCCACCAGTTCCGCATAGATCAATGGTGTTGTAATCCGATAAATCAATTTTTACGCATAAATCCAACAACGCATCACGGAAACCTGCCAGCTCATTTAATGAAATGCTTCGCATCAAATATACCGTAAGGAAAGCTGCAATCTGGCTTTGGTTGTATTTTCCCTGGCCAATGTTCGTTAATGTTTCTTTAGCTGTTTCGTAGCTAAGTTGTTTGTGCTCAAATAGTTGTTCTAGTATTTTTTTCATGGGAGAAGTATTTATAAGTATTTATGAGTGCCTTGAGTATTTATAAGTACTATGTAGCTTTTTTTGTGTTTAATTATTTTAGTTTATTGCTGATTGAAGTGAAAATTGCAAGGAGTTCATTAGCTTCAATTAATGTTGGTTTTACACGATCATTCATTGATCATTCACGCTCTTTAATTATTTCTAACCAATAAACAGTATCACTTGCTTCGGCTTCACTTATTCTGATCTTATTAGCAAAATCAGCTTTACTTCTTGATCTATTTGCTTCTCTATAGTTAGCACCAATACTTGTTCCAGACTTTGTGATTTGATTTCGAATAACGTTTCCTTCCTGGGTATTTGGCAGCTGAACGGATAGCTTAATAATTGATATAGCAAAACTTTTAGTTCTTTTCTCTAGTTGTTTACTAAATTCTTTATTATCCATAGGTTTATAAATTTTAACTTATAAATACTCTAAGTACTTTAGGCATTTATAAATACTTTTTCATGATTCTAACCAGTTTCTAATCATTTGTTCTCCATCAGGTGTTAATATTGATTCAGGATGAAATTGTACCCCTCGTACATCATGCTCAGTATGGAAAAGTGACATAATTTGTCCGTTTTTGTCCATGCTTGATATTTTAAAACAGTTGGGCAGTCTTTTTTCATCAACAATCCAGGAGTGATACCTTCCTGCCTCGAACTCATTTGGAATTCCTCTGAAAATGACTTCATCTTTTTCAACCTGATCAATCATTGTGGAAACTCCATGATAAACGGTATTTAAATTGATTAAACTTCCTCCGTAAACCTCTGCAATGGCTTGTAAACCAAGGCATACCCCCAGAATGCTTTTACTGCTGCCATATTCTTTAATTAATGGTTTTAAAAGATTTGCCTCATCAGGAATACCAGGACCAGGTGAAAGAATTATTTTATCGTATTTATTAACTTCTTCAAGGCTTATTTCATCGTTCCTAAAAACATCCACTTTATTGTTGAGTATTTTTTCAACGTAGTGCACAAGGTTGTAGGTGAAGGAGTCGTAGTTGTCGAATACTAATATTTTCATATCTTTTTTGTTGCTTTGTCAAAACTAAATTCAAAGTTCTAAATTCCAGGTTCTAAATTGTTTTTGCTTGTTCAATAGCAGCCCTTAAAGCTCCTATTTTATTATCAACTTCTTTTAATTCACTTTCTTCAACCGACTTTTCAACAATTCCAGCACCTGCTCGATAGCTTAGAGTGTTGTTTTTGCTTAATAATGAGCGGATTAGGATGGCTTGGTTGATTTCTCCATTCAATCCTAAATAACCAATACAACCACCATAAAAGCCACGGTTTTTCCCTTCGATTTCATCAATTAATTCCATTGCTCTATGCTTGGGTGCGCCTGAAAGTGTTCCGGCCGGGAATGTGTCAGCCAAAAGTTGTACTGGTTTGGTTCCTTCGTCTAAATTTCCGCTTACTTTTGAAACTAAGTGGATTACGTGGCTGTAGAACTGTACTTCTCTGAATATTTCAACATGAACTTTGCTTGCATTTCTACTTAAATCGTTTCTGGCTAAATCGACTAACATCACGTGCTCAGCATTTTCTTTTGGGTCATTTGAAAGTTTTTCCGCCAGTTCCTGATCTGCCAAATCATTTCCTGTTCTTTTAAAGGTACCCGCAATTGGGTTGATGCTTGCAATTCCTTTATTAATAGTTATTTGTGCTTCTGGGGAAGAACCAAAAAGTTTGAATGTTCCAAAATCAAAATAAAACAAGTAAGGCGATGGATTAATGTTTCTCAGTGCCCGATACACATTAAATTCATCACCCTTAAATTTTCTTGAGAAACCGCGAGAAAGAACTATTTGAAAAACATCTCCGCGCCTGCAATGTTGCTTACCTCTTTTAACCATTTCAATGTATTCATCAGGCAGAATATTGGTTTCCTCTTCTCCATTTGTATCAAAAGGATAAGTAGCAAGTTTTCCGGTTTGTATCAATTGCTTGATTTCTTCGAATCGGCTTTCACTTGTATTAGTCTGATTTTCAATAATAATTAACTCGTTTTTATAATGGTTTACACTAATTATGTACCGATAGAATGAGTAAAGTAAGTCGGGAATTTTTTCTTCTTTTGGCGCAACAGAATTTATTGCAAGTTTTTCAAAATATTGAATGGAGTTATAAGCAGTATAACCAAAAAAACCATTGATTTGATTGTTTACCTTTTCAGCTTCAAAAGAGGCAATAAAGTTGCTTAATTCTTCAACAACTTCTTTCCTTTCTTCAATTTTATGCTGTTCAGTTTCCTGGTTTGGAAACCGCTTGATTATTTCGCCATTTTCGACTTTAAATTGGGCAATCGGATCAAGGCAAATATACGAGTAGCTGTTTTCAATTCCATGATAATCAGAGCTTTCAAGAAGGATTGATTGTGGAAATTTGTCTCGTATTTTCAAGTAAAGACTTACCGGTGTAAGAATATCGGCAAGTAATTTTTCGTGTCGGGTTTTAAACTTAAATTTTTCCATTTTTTTGCAGATGCTAGATTTAATATTTTCCGAATTAGTTTAAAAAAAAACGGCTCATCGTGAAACCCGATAAGCCGTTTTATATAAATTCAGATATGACTAGTGCGTTTCACGATCGATTTTTCGACTGTGCCACCACCAATTCATATTTGTATTGTTAAATTTCATTTTTTTCTTCTTTCTGGGGAACAAATATAGAACTAAAATTTAATTGACAAAAATAAATTGTTATAAACATAATGATAAGTATATACAAATTGTGCGATTGCTGGCTTCAAACTTATCAAACCGCAATGATTTATAAGCGGGCTACAACTGCTGAATTTACTACAATCTTGCCCATATTTTATATACAGTGTTACAAGCTGGCCTTTCTTGTCATTTTTTAGTCGTTTATTTAATTCATACACTTGATTAGCCAAACACATTTTTGTTTAACAATGTCTCTTATTCTATAGTGATTTCTGCATCAAATTGGACTCTCATTTTATATTTTGAACTAAAATACTGTCGCTGTTCAGCGTTTGAACTATTAAATGCAGGAAATTGATTTTTTCTATTAGCGACAATTGCTTTACGTTTTTTAAAACTATAATAATGATTTGGGATTTTATCTATCATTATTTTTGCAACGTTTTCTATCTGAGATAACCCTTCTGCTTGCCATGAATCTCTTTTATTTTTTAGTTCTATAAATAAAAGTGTAGAATCATATGTAAGCATACAATCACAACGACTATCCATTTCTCCATTTTCTCTAAAAACATCAATACAGTTATCTATAGCTGTAAAACTAACTGTCTTGCCATCATTATTCAATATAGTAGCATTCCATGTAGATTCATCAGTTAGTTTTATTTTTGCTGGTGTTTTGTCTTCTGCATCATACAAGCCAAATTTCTTTTCACTTGTCGTTTTTTGACATACAGCTTTAAAGAAATCTACGCTCATAATTCTTCTTCAATTTCTAATAGTGAGTCAAATAAACGATTGCTTTCTGCAAGCGATTGGTTCAAATAGTTTATATCTGAAGGAATTCCTTCGTAATTTCCAAGCTTCTTAATTGAACCATCATTTTCGTCTAATTCGTAAATAACTATATCATTTGCCTTTGCTGTAGATGACATAGGGACAATTTCATTTGTTTGGGAAAATTCCGGGTCATTCAATTTGATTTTTTTATCCCTTAACATTTTATAAACACTTTCAGCTTTTATACAAAGAGTTAAGTAATTAATTATATATGGGCTATGAGTTGTCATCACTAACTTATTGCCTTTATTCATATTTGCAAATTCTAAAAGTTTATTTAGAATATGTCGTTGTGAACTGGGGAATAAATTTTGTTCTGGTTCTTCAACTATGTTTATAAAACAAGAGTATCTGAAACGAGAAGACAAATATTCAAGTGATGCTTTTTTTACTTCATCTGATAAATTTGGATTAGAATATATTTTTTCAATTTCTTCTCGAATCCTTTTTCCCTCTTCAATACTTATTTCTTTAACAGTAGAATCAGTTTCTTTCTCTAAAGAACGAGACAAGTAATTTGTTACAATAAAAAGAGGAACAAATGATTGAAATCCACTTGATGCTTCTGAAAGTTTTATTTTATAATCGTCGCCAATTATCCATGATAATTTATTAAGTTTTTGATACTCAAATTTCGCATTATTTATTGGTAAATCTACATGACCTTTTAAATCTTCAATTGCACCAATAAATTCATCAGAAAATGTATATAAGGTACTCGGAAGTCCTTTTAAATTACGGACATTTTTTACAGAACTAACAAAATTTCTTTCAGATGGAACATACATTATTTTAGGAAAAGAATATCCATTGTCTTTGTTTTTACTAACAGTTATATTTCCCATTTTATATAAAATAGAATATGCTTTTCCTTTATACTCAATTTTAGTATTTTTTTTAAAATAACTTTGTAAATTCTGATACGAACAATGTTTGGCAAATCTGTTGTAAACTGTTAAGTCTTTTTCTTTAAAATCACCGCGCACCAATGCCTTCTCAATCCATGTCATGGTAGAAATTAATTTCGCAATCGTGCTTTTGCCTGAGCCTTGATTACCAATAAAAACAGTAACTTTTTTTACATCAAGCCAGCCACCATTTTCCAGATAGCCTTCTTTAACCGGGCCAAAATTCCTTATTCTTATTTTACTCATTTGCAAAGTTTTATTAGTGTGCAAATTTATTCCTTTTCCTTCTAAACTTAAAATATCAAAACAAAGCCTTGCTCAAGAGATCCTTAGTCGATGTTTTGGGGGCTGCTTGTAATAAAAATCTCACATTAATCATATTTCGCTTTACGCAATTTTTGATAAGCTTTATTCCCCTGACTGGTGTGCAAAAGGCCTGTAAAAATTAATACTTCTTTCAAATACTTGTATACTATTTTGAAAGATTTCATAAAAATTCTGTACCTGTAGCGCATTGTTTTGTTTGGGAAATTGGTGACTGGTGGGTTGGCTTCCGGATTTTTTTCTATTGATTTCATGTTTTTTTCAAGAGCCCTGACAAATTTTCTAGCATTTTGAGGTGATTCTTTGTATATGTATTCATAAAACTCATCAAATTGTTTATCAAAGTCTTGGCCAATAGTTATTTTCCTTTTTTTCATGATCGCAGTTTGGACATCTTATCATAGAATTCTTCAACGGGAATTGTTCCACTATGCTCACTGTCCCAAATAAACTTTCGAAATTCAATTGAAGTCATGCCCCATTCACGAAGAAACTCATCTGGATCATGGTACTCAATTGATTGGAGATAAGCATCCCACTCTTCAAAAGTTTCAAATTCCATAATGTCTTTTTCTTCCTCTTGTTCGACAAGGTGTTTTGAAAGTGGTGCGATTTTTTTTAATAATCGGCCTATTTCATCTAGTTTCTTAATATCAGTAATTGCTAAAATCTGCTTGATGATATTATTTTGATATTCCGCAACATTCATAATACACAAATTCTATGCTTTGTAACAAAACAAAGTTAATGATTGCCTTTTTAAAAAACAAAGGTGGAGATGAATCTACTTTTTTACTGCAAAATAAATACTGGCAACCCCAAAAGTCAGACGTTTTTCTCGGGTTGATTGAAAGCCAGCTGTCCTCATTTCACCTAAAAAATATTTCCCTTCAGGAAAGGAGAGTACCGATTCTGGCAAATAACTATAGGCCGAACTGTCCTTTGAAAAAGCTCTTCCAATTTTAGGAAGGACGTATTTAAAATAAAAATTGTAGAGTTGTTTTATTGGAAATATTTTAGGTTTCGAAAACTCAAGAACAACTAAAGGAGAACCAGGTTTAAGTACTCTTAAAATCTCTCTTAGGCCCCGTTGAAGATTTTCAAAATTTCTTACACCAAAGGCAACCATAGCTGCATCAAATTGATTTTCTTCAAATTTTAGATTCTCAGAATCTTCTAATTTTAGTTCAATTATGTCTTCCAGATTCTTTTTCTTAATCTTCTGTTTTCCAATGGATAACATACCTTCAGATATATCTACACCAATAATTTTTTTCGGTTTAAGCCTGAGAGCCGAAATCGCTAAATCACCCGTTCCGGTAGCAATATCAAGTATTTCTTTAGGCTCATAGGGTTTCAGCATTCGTATTGCTTTACGTCTCCATAATTTATCAATTCCAAGTGATAAAAAATGATTTAAAAAATCGTATTTGTGAGAGATATTATTGAACATCAAAGCTACCTGGCTTTTCTTTGATGCGGTCATTTCTTTATATGGTGTTACTGTTTTGCTCATTTTCAGTTTAAAAACATTTGGGCTACAAACTTAATCAGAAATCCTTATTTAAAAACCTTTTTAGTGCACTATTGTATTCTTTTTTTGCATCGTTAATGAAACCGTATGAGATATCATCAACCCTCATCTCGCCTTTCGTAACATGGCCAATAGCCAAAAATGGGATATCTTTTTGCATCATAAAATCAATGAACTTATCCTCTTTATTCGGGGTTACGCTCACAATAACCCTCCCTGGCGATTCACCAAATAAAAAGGCATCTGTTCTAATATCTGTATCGGTTATAATATCGAAGCCAAAACCAAATACCATAGCCGATTCAACCAGCGAAATAAACAAGCCTCCTTTGGATACATTATGAGCTGAGCAAATCAGATTCTTCCCAATGAGTTCAAGCATGGCCTGGTTAATTTTTCTTTCTATATTGATATCAAAATCAGGCATATAGCTCGACTTAGACTTGTGATAGGAAAGAAGATATTCCGAACCAGCCAGATTTTCACTCGAAGGGCCTATCAAAAAGATAATATTGCCTTTATCTTTAAATGACATGGTCATGTGGTGGTTTTTATCTTCAATCAAACCAAGCATGGAAAAATAGGTTTGAATTGTTTCATCTGAATCTTTATTCTGTTTTACTGAAAAGCTTGCAACAATATTTAGTTTTTCTGCAACCTTTTTTACTTCACAAATAAGATTTTCTGTATCCAAAGTGGGGGACTGTAGAATATTTACAATTGCAACTAATGGTTTAGCCCCTGTGCATACCATTTTTCTATTTAGTTCAGCTAAAGCAATTTTTGCTGTCGATTCACCCGGACCAAGGCAATTATTTCTATTTACAAGGCTCACAGCAAGTGCATTATTGGTCCCTTTTAAGTTTAAAACTTCTGCATCAGACAGAAAACTCGAATTCATGTTTGAGATTCCAACCATGCTGTCGTATTGTTCATTTATACAATTTTTTGAAGCAATACTTGGGTTGGAGATTAGACTCCATGCAATATCCCTGGTTTTTTTTGGAAGTTTAATTTTCGTAATATT
This sequence comes from Bacteroidales bacterium, assembly GCA_050296515.1. GTDB lineage: Bacteria > Bacteroidota > Bacteroidia > Bacteroidales > NBLH01 > NBLH01. Next base: position 12,675 of record JBNKRJ010000113.1, read on the forward strand.
AAATTTACCAGCCTTCAGAAGTTTGCCTTTGTTTATTTCATTATCAGCAAAAAGAGATTTATTGTTAAGTAATTTTTTTATTGGGATGTTTGCTAATTGTTTGTTATTGAATATTATACACAGGTTTTGCTCATCCTCAACTTGTCCGATTATTTGATAGTTTAGCTCCCATTTTGTGGCTGTTTCTTTTAGCTTAGTTTCGTTTTCAGGAATAACCAGAACTGGTGAATGTTGAGGGTTTAACAGACTTGTAAAGTTTAGTTTGGAAAGATCATTAAATAAACCCGAAATATCTAAAGTTATTCCTTTTGAATGTTCCTTTATTAGCTTGATAGTGCTATTGACGAGACCTCCGTCATTGATATTTTCAATTATAATTTCATCTTCAGAGCTAAACTGTTCTTCCAAAACCTCCTTTAAAAATTTATAATGATAGCTTGATATGGAGGCTGGTTTATCTTCGGTACTATGTTGGTACCTGCCTAACAAATAGATGTATTTTTGTCCTTTTTTAAGAGACGTTGATTGACGTTTGCCATTTGCCAATCCAATTGCAGCACTATGTAGATATTGAGAACCACTATGGAAAAAAACATTGGTTTTCAGGTTGGGGATTCCCAATACATTCGACATTTTCCCTGAGCCCTTTATTATTTGATGCAAGACCTCTTTTTCATCAGAGACTTTATTGCTATCAATATTTAAGGAGTTTACCAGGGCTAATGGCTTAGCGTTGCTTTTTAAAACCTTCGATATTAAGTTACAGGTTAGTGAAGCCGAAAGATCCTCAAAATCGGCTTGATGGTCAAGTTCAACAAGTTCTGATTTTAAAACCCATTTGAAATCATGAGTAACCTCAGTAGTTTCAGAGTTGTCAGAAATAGCATCAATCCTGCTTTTTTTTGACAATAAAAAACAAATTATCTCAATCTCGTGCTCTGTTGGAGTTCTACCTAAAAGTTCAATGGTTGTATTTAACTGATTTTCAGTCAAATTGATTTTGTAATCATTGTTTGTATGAAGGCTTTCGGGCATTGGAATATTCGTTTTAGTTAACAAATTTAACTAATTTTGAGCTTTATCTGAAAAAGAATCAATTATTAAGAATAAAGTTTTAAGAATGAGTGAATTAGCATTGGTTACAGGAGCTACTGCCGGAATAGGTGAAGCAACATCTATAAAATTAGCAAAAGAAGGTTATGATTTAATAATAACTGGAAGAAGACAGGATAGACTTGATAAATTCAAGGAAAAGCTTGAACTGGAATTTAAAATTAGTGTTCAAACTCTTTGTTTTGATATCCGAAATAAAAAGGAGGTAGACGGGGCTGTAGCAAAAATTGACCGAATAAATGACCTTGAAATATTGATTAATAATGCTGGCCTGGCAGCTGGTTTAAGTTCTATTCAGGAAGGTGATGTTGATGACTGGGAAAGAATGATAGATACCAATATAAAGGGATTACTCTACATTTCTCGTCAAATTATGCCTTTTATGGTTAAAAACAAGAAGGGGCATATTGTAAACATTGGGTCAATTGCCGGGAGGAATGTTTATGCAAATGGTAATGTTTATTGTGCTACCAAATTTGCAGTTGATGCATTAACCCAAGCCATGAGAACCGATTTACTTCCTTATGGGATTAAAGTCACCCAAATTGCTCCTGGCGCAGTTGAAACTGAGTTTTCTATTGTACGTTTTCATGGCGATGAAGGAAAAGCAAAGGATGTTTATAAAGGATATGATCCACTTTTGGCTGAGGATATTGCTGATGCTGTTCTATATGCAGTAACCCGTCCACCACATGTAAATATTAATGATATGCTAATAATGCCTACAGCCCAGGCTAGTGCGTTTAATTTACACAAAGAGGAATAGTTTTGGGCGAGCGACAAATTTCCTCGATCCAAAAAGTTCTTTTTCTTCGTTTGCCCCAACCCTATAAGGGAGCTCAAAAAAAAAACGTTTTGGAAGTCCCCTTATGGGGATTTAGGGGTAAAAAGGAAATTTGTCTTATACTCAAATTTTTCAACTATGCCAATTGGCAGAGGATTAGTGTATTAACAATACTGCTTAGCTGGTTGTTTTTAACTTCCGGCTTTGCGCAAAAAAAAGTAAAGCTCCAAGTTTTCCCGGTTGATTCAGGAACTAGTCAAATTGCTGATAAAGAAGAGCTTGAGTTTGATGTAACAGATAGCATCGCTGCAATAAAGAAACTTAAAAAGTTCGCAGATAATTGGCTAAGTAAAGGGTATTTATCATCCTGTTTTGATTCAATTCAGTTTGACAGTACATCCATTAAAGCTTTTTTCTTTTTAGGACAAAAGTTTTCATTAAAAAACTTAAGTTTCGACTCTGTTCCAGAGCACTTACTTCAAAAAGCAGGTGTTTTAAAAAAAGTATCGAAAGGGAAATCTCTTAGTTTTACCCAATTCTTAAGACTTCGTGAGACAATTGTTGAGCATTATGAGAATAATGGTTACCCATTTACGCAGGTTTTGATTGATAGTTTATCTTTTGACAGAGTTGGTGCAAAAGGAGAAATGAGAATAGTACAAAACTCTTTTGTGAAAATTGATTCTGTGGTGATAAAAGGAAATCCGAAAATATCCCGAAAATACCTTAAATATTATCTGAATATAAAAAAAGGAGAAGCTTATAATCAGGCTAAAATTAGCGAATTATCAAAAAGCATAGAAGAATTGCCTTACCTTGTTGCTGCGAAACCAGCCGAAATTGAGTTTAGGGAAGGAAAAGCAGATATTTATCTCTATCTTAAAAACAAGCCGGCAAATTATTTTAATGGCATTATTGGTTTTGCGTCTGGAACTGAGGAAAATCCTGATTTTCAGCTAACTGGTGATTTAAGTCTGGTGTTGGTGAATGCTTTTAAAATTGGAGAAGAGTTAAACATTTACTGGGATAAATACAACGCAAATTCACAAAATCTGAAGCTTGGTTTTCAATTTCCATATCTTTTTTTTCTTCCAGTTGGTATTGATTTTCGCTTTGGATTGGAAAAACACGAACTTGATTATTTAAGTACTGATTTGTTTGGTGCTATATCGTATTCATTTTCAGCTAAAAATAAAATTAAGGTTTATTTCACACAGAAAAATTCTTATCTGATAGGCAATGATGAAGATGTTACAGGAAATTTTAACGAATCTTCACGTTTTACGTTGGGAATGACTTTTTTGCTTGACCAAACTGATTATAGATTAAATCCACGGAAGGGATTTTTCATTGAGGCTTCATCAGGCTACGGAAACAGAACAACCGCAAATGTGAATTCATCTCTAATTGATTTTGAGGTTCAACTGGAATACTACCTGAAGCTAGGTAAGATGGGAACGCTGGCGTTATTGAATCACTCGGCAGGAATATTCAGTGACTTCGAATTCTACGAAAATGAGTTATTTAAAATTGGAGGAAATAATAGCCTTCGAGGCTTTGATGAGCAGTCAATTTTTGCTTCATCCTATTCAATTTTTAGTGTAGAACCTCGTTTGCTAATTGGAAAAAACTCAGCAATTTATTTATTTGGTGATATCGCATGGTATGAGTCGAAAGAGATTGATAATCAGATATCTGATACGCCGTATGGCTTTGGACTTGGAATAAATATTGATACCAAAGCAGGTATTTTTAAGTTAAGTTATGCTTTGGGAAAACAATTCGATAATCCAATGAAATTTAGCGATTCAAAGGTACATTTTGGGTTTTCAGCAAGGTTTTAGTAAGTTGAAAGTTTGTAAAGTATAAAGATTGTAAAGTATAAAGTTTATAAAGTTGAAAGTTTGTAAAGGGATAAGTTCGTTTGAGTTTTCCTAACTTTTCACTTTCCACTTTCTACTTTCTACTTTCTACTTTTTACTTTTTACTTTTTACTTTTTACTTTCCACTTTCAAACTCTTGATTAAACCTGAAATTAACTTAGATATTTCCAATGAAAGATTGTAAAGATATTCAAAAATACTGTTTTCAATTTTATTTAAATCTTTTGCTAAATAAAGCATAGATCTAACTTCGCCACAAGAACCTTTTGCTATGAATAGAAAGCGTGCAAACTCATTATTGCTTTTTCTTTCAAAGCCTTCAGCAATATTATTCATTATAGAAACAGATGCTCTTTGAATTTGGTCCTTAAACCCATAATCCTTAGTTTCTTCAAAATGTTTATAAACAAGAAGGGTCAGCTCTTTAGCCTTTTGCCATGAAAGTATATCCTCGAACCTGTCAATCTTCATTACTTTATAAACTTTCCACTTACAAACATTAAACTTAGTATTTAAAACTACTCCCGCTTAAAAATTCCCTTAAGATGGAGGTCGGTGGTATTTCATCTTCCGGAATCACTTTGAAATAAGAAAGAAACTTCAGTAAGCGTGTTGCTTCCGAAAATTCTTCTTCAATTGGGTGGACTTCTTTTAAAATAGGCTCAGCATATTTTTTAAGAACTCCTAATTCATAAAACAAAGCAGAGTTAAACATCACATCAGCTTCTTCCTGATAAGGGAAAATGTTTAAATCTTCACCACGGCGAATACTAGGCCAACGCCGAATTGTATCCAATGCTGAATAATGACGATACTGATAATCACGTACAATCCTTCTAATCAGTCGATTATCAGTTGTAGGGATTCGGTTATGATGGTCAATTCCTACCTGAGTAAGTGCCGAAACGTAAATTTTAAATTTCAGTTTATCATCAAACTTGGCTGTTAATGCAGGGTTTAGAGCATGAATTCCTTCAAGAATGAAAACATGGTCTTGGTCAACCTGCAGTTCTTCACCGTTGTAAAACCTTTTACCTGTTTCAAAAGAAAACTTTGGCATTTTCACTTTTTTACCTTTAATCAGGTCATTAAGGTTTTTGTATAAAGTTTCTAAATCAAGTGCTTCAAGAGCTTCAAAATTATACTCACCATTTTCATCTTTTGGAGTTTTGTCCCGATCCACAAAATAATTATCAAGAGATATTGGCATTGGCCTTATACCCAATACTTTAAGCTGTATTGCCAGTCGTTTTGCTGTGGTTGTTTTACCAGATGCTGAAGGACCCGAAAGTAATATGATTTTTACATCGTCTTTACGCTGGTGAATCATATCGGCAATCTGGGCAATTTTTTTCTCGTGTAAAGCTTCAGATATTTTAATCAACTCGCCAGAATTTTTGCTAACAACCTGTTCGTTGATGCTTCCAATGCTTCCAACCCCGATAATATCGCCCCATCGCTTGTATTCCTTGAAAATTTCAAACATTTTGTTTTGTTGCACTATCGGTTGAAGGTTTTCAGGATCTTGCGTGATTGGAATTCTTAACAACATGCCATCAAAATAATTAACCAAATCGAAGACTTTTAAGTAACCAGTGGAAGGAACTAGGAAACCATAAAAATAGTCAACTAAATCATCAAGATAGTAGACTGAAGTATAAAACTGAGGACATGTTTCAAAAAGCAGTTTTTTTTCTCCATAATTGTTTTTTTCAAAAATGTCTAGTGCTTCCTCAACCTGAATTTCTTTTCGTATAAAAGGGATGTCATCATCAATAATTTTTCGCATTCTGTTTTCAATATCAGAGACAGTTTGCAGGCTGTTTTCTTTGTCAAGGCCTTCTAATTCGCAATAAATTCCTTTGGACACAGAATGCTGAATTTTAATTAATCTATCAGGATATAATTCTTTTACTGCTTTAATTAATACAAATGAAAGAGAACGGATGTACATTAAAAGTCCGTCTTTATGAGCAATATCAATAAACCTGATAGTTTTAGGTTTATATATTTCGTAAGTAAGTTCTTCGAGCTTATTATTAACCATGGCCCCAAGAATTGGATAGGGCAGAGTAATGTTTTGATCTTTAATGATTTCAAATAAGCTGGTACCTAATTTATAATCTTTAATTTTTTTATTATTTAAACAATTAATTTTAATAAGTTTTCCCATTGTATGTTGTTAATATTAAGGGATCAAAGATAGTTAATTTTGATTATTGTCCCATTCTTTATGACCAGATAGAAAAAATCGTTGGCTAATTAGACGTATGTTTTGGATTTATTTTAATTTTGCGTTATATTCGAACTAATAAAATGATCAAAATTTAATCAATGATTGCGGCATACAATTGGAAAGGGCGAGTAATACTAGTGGCTGAGGATGAGGAGATTAACTATCTGTTTCTGGATGAAGTACTAAACCGAACAGGAGCAAAAGTATTGTGGGCAAAGAATGGTAAAGAAGCTATTGAAATGTATCAGCAAAATGAAGTTGATTTAATTTTGATGGATCTAAAAATGCCTGAAATGAATGGCTATGAGGCCATGCAGCAAATAAAAGACACTAAAGGCAAGACTAAAATCATAGCGCAAACTGCTTTTGCTATGTCAGGCGAACGCGAAGAAATTCTGGATGCAGGTTTTGATGGTTATATTTCTAAACCTATTAAAATTGCTGAGCTACTAAAACTTATGGAAGAGAACTTTGCAGATAATAAATAACCTCACCTAAAAGCAAATGATGCTTATTGCTTACTTTGTAATTCTGCTGGTTTCATTTTATTTTATAGCTAAAATTTGTGATGATTATTTTGTTGAGTCACTGGATGCTCTTGCTCAAAGGCTAAAGTTATCTTCTGACGCAGCTGGTGCTACCTTGATGGCAATAGGCTCAAGTGCTCCTGAACTAATGGTGGCAGTTATTTCTGTTGTAAAACCCGGTGATCATGAGCTTATTGGAATGGGGAATATTGTTGGTTCAGCAATCTTCAACATTTTGGTTATTACTGGGGCTGTAGGACTTATCAGGCAATTTCACTTAAAATGGCATGTGGTTTCAAGAGATCTTTTCTTTTACCTGGTTTCGGTTCTGTTTTTATTTTACGTATTTTATGATGGTAGTATTTCATTATTTGAAGCTATTACATTTGTAATAATCTATTTAATCTATGTTCTGGTTGTTGTTAACTGGAAAAGAGTTGCTGATTTTACCCATGAAGAGAAAGAAGTAGAAGAAGATGGTTCGGGTTTAAATATCCGTTGGCTTAATGGTTTAATCAGGCCATTCGATTTTGTATTAGAGAAGATTTTTTTTACAAAAGGGAATTATATTTACGAGTTTTTTGTTTCAATAGCTCTTATTGGACTATTTAGTTGGATTCTTGTTGAAAGTGCTATTGGTATTTCAACAATTCTAAAAATACCTGAGGCTTTTATTGCCATTACTGTCTTGGCTGTTGGAACTTCTGTTCCGGATTTAATGTCATCAGTTATAGTTGGCAGGCAAAATAGGGGAGGAATGGCAGTTAGCAATGCAATTGGCTCAAATATTTTTGATATTTTAGTTGGCCTTGGTGTTCCGTTTATGTTAATGATAATTCTTAGTGGTGGTAAGGTCGATATTGATCCTGCTAGTTTAATTCCTTCTACAATACTTCTAATACTTTCCGTTGTTCTTATGTTTTTCTTATTGATTATAAATAAGTGGAACATAGGAAAAAAAATGGGCGCAATGTTGATTTTATTGTATCTTGCTTATATCGTCTGGCAATTTATTGAATTGGAATAAATTGAAATAGGACTTACTAAATAACTTTATACCTCATTTATTTTATTTTAGTAATTAATTTAGCACCACATATTAAAGAATTGAATCTATGAAAAAAATATTACTATTGGCATTACTTACCTTGTTTATACTAAATACTAATGCCCAGAATGAGTTACTAATAACTGGGAAAATAATTAATAACCAAGGCTTTAAAATGGTTTACCTTGAGGATATTATTAAACAAACCGATTTGGATTCTGCAACCATTGATGAATCAGGGAATTTCAATTTTAAGTCAAATATTGAAAAAAGCGACTTTTATAAACTTCGATTTAGTCAGGAATACTATCTTTTACTTGTTTTAAATCCTGGTGAAAAGATTGAAGTTGAAGCTGATTTGGCAAACATGTACGAACCAAAAATCAATGGTTCAAAAAATAGCGAGCTGGTTTATAGCACTTTCAGTAAAATGAAGGAGTTTGACGAAAAGCAGAAGCAACTGGTTGACCAAATAGAAAAGGAAAAGAAAGACTATTTAAGAACTTTTATTTTGAATAACTTAAACTCGTTATCAAGCTTGTTTTTTATTGAAAGTTTGTCTTTAGATGATGATAAAGAAATTTACCAAAAGCTGGATGAAAGCCTTTATAAGCAATATCCAAATAACTATATGGTAAAGAACCTTCATGAAAAAGTAAAAAGTGTTAGCTTGCTTGCAATTGGGACTGAGGCCCCGGAAATTGATTTACCCGGTGTGGATGGGAAAAATATCAAATTATCTTCGCTAAGAGGGAAGTATGTTTTGATTGATTTTTGGGCTGCCTGGTGTGGGCCCTGCCGAAGAGAAAGTCCCAATATGGTGGAAGTATACAAAAAGTACAATAAAAAGGGCTTTGAAATTTATAGTGTTTCGCTTGATAAATCGAAAGATGCCTGGATGGCAGCTATTGAAAAAGATAAACTAGGTGCCTGGACTCATGTAAGCGATCTAAAGTATTGGAATTCAGTGGCCGCAAAAGACTACGGTGTTGATGGAATTCCGTTTACTGTACTTTTGGACAAAGAAGGGAAGATTTTAGAAAAAGGTCTTAGAGGAGATAAGCTTAAAGAAAAGCTTGCTGAACTATTTGATTAATAAATAGCTGGAAGTCAGAAGACCGAAGCCGGAAGTTTAAAATGCTTCTGACTTCGGTCTTCGTGCTTCTGACAAAAAAAGTTGTAACTTCGAAAACTATTAACCCAAACCATTTTACTTATGAAACAAATAATTGTAGCTGTGGCCGTTGCAGCGTTACTATTTTCATGTTCTTTACAAAAAAACATGCAGATTTTATCGTAACCAATGCTAAAATTTATACTGTTGATAATGATTTCAGCTTAAAAGAAAGCTTTGCTGTTAAAAACGGAAATTTGTTGCTGTTGGAACTTCTGAAGAAATACTAAGCAAGTATAAAGTTGATACATTGAAAGTAATACTTTGTAGACATATATCCAAAGGTTGCTCAGTTTTCTAAATAAAAAACAGGCACCAAATAATGATGTCTGTTCATTTAATTAAATGTTTTTTTTACTATCTAAACCCAAGCGACTTCTTTTCCTTGGTATCATCGTCAATTTTAATATCTCTTAAATCCATTTCCGATACCTGTTCCATCATGCTTTCTGTTCGTTCTTCTTTCGGAAGTGAGGCCATTCTCAGGTTTTGTTTTTTAACGGCCTGCTCCACTATTTTTCTTACAGAACGTGCATTGCCAAAGTACTTATCTCTTTTGTTATACATTTGCTGTAAAAAGTTAACAAGGAACTTTTCTGCTGATTCGTCTGGTGTCAATCCTTCCTCTCTAAACATGGATACAGCAATTTTATACAATGTATCCGGCTGATAATCATAAAAATGCCAAACCCTGTCGAAACGTGATTTTAGTCCTGGGTTAGCATGAAGGAATACATCCATGTTGTCAGGATACCCGGCTGCAATTACGGCAAATTTGCCTCGGTCGTCTTCCATGGTTTTTAAAATTACTTCAACAGCTTCTTTTCCAAAACCTTTTTGCCCATCATCTGATAATGAATAGGCTTCATCAATAAACAGCACACCGTTCATAGCTTCGTTTAGCTTTTCTTTTGTTTTAATGGCTGTTTGACCAATGTAGCCAGCAATCAAACCTTCGCGCCCTGTTTCAACAACATGTCCACGTTCCAGTAGGCCCAATGCTTTGTAAATTTTTCCAATAATTCTTGCAAGTGTTGTTTTACCTGTTCCCGGGTTTCCTGTAAATATGGTGTGGAACGAAAACTTATTTAAAATATCTTTTCCCGTTTCTCGATAATAACGAACCAGTTTTATCAGGTCATTTACATCATTTTTAATATGGTTCATGCCTACCAGCATATTCAGCTCACCTATGGCTACCTTCAATAATTCTTCGTCAACGGGAATATTTATTTCTTTTTCCGCTTTTGCTGACTTTATGTTTTTAACATCATCAATCGTAATGGTAGATAATGTTTTACCAGACAGCCTTTTCACATTTGGGTTCTTGATCAATCTGAGACCAAGGTTCATTTTTGCCTCATCAATAAGTGCATAGGCATAACGTGCATTTCCAAAGGTATGATCCCTGTCGCGATATGCATTAATCAATAGTTTGTTGATGTATTCTTTAGCATCCTTATTAACAGTTACAGAACGTTTTTCTGCTGCATAATCTGCAATAGCAATTAATTCATCAGGAGTATAATCTTCGAAATGGAAATAATACTTAAATCTTGATTTCAATCCTGGATTGAAGTCGGTGAATAATTGCATTTCTTTGGGATACCCTGCGGCCATAATAGCAATATCGCCAGGTCCGTCTGACATTTCTTTAATTAATACCTCAATTACTTCGCGGCCATAATCCTTTGAGTCTTCTTTTGAACGAACCAATGCATAAGCTTCATCGATAAACAGAATACCACCTCTTGCTTTTTCAATGTTTTCACGCACCTTAGGTGCAGTTTGGCCAATAAATTCGCCTACCAAATCAGCTCTATCTACCTCGTGTACATGTCCTTTTGAAAGCAAGCCCATTTTCTGGTAAATCTTTCCCAATAATTTTACTACGGTTGTTTTACCAGTTCCTGGATTTCCGGTAAATACACTGTGCAAGGAAATTCTTTCATTATCCTGTAGGCCCTTTTCTTTACGAAGTTTCAAAAACTCAATGTAGTCAATATGTTCTTTTATTTGACTCTTAACATGCTCAAGACCAATCAACTCATCCAGATTTTGCATCAGTTCTTCAAGCGTTTTTTCTGTTTCTTCTGTGCTCTTAGTGATTGAGTCATTAAGTAAAGAGTGGGTTGATGTGGTAAACTGACTTACACCTTCAACATCTTTCTCACCCATTTCAAAAGGAAGGGCAGCTACAAGTGTATCCATAAAAACCAGCTCAACAGTGTATTTGTCATCTTTCCATGAGCCCGGATCGTCATTTCCCCAACCACGTTGATAGGTCAACACCTGGCCTTTTTTGTTTTTATCAATATAATAAAGGCTTTCTATTTGTGCTTTAAATTGTCCGGCATCATCATAAAAATTAAGGAAGAACTCGAAGTTCCAGTCCGAATCGGTTTTGTTTTTTAGCATTATTTCTACCCAAACATATTTGGTATCTTTTTTATTAAAAGCCACCAGGTATGTTTTTTCTTTTTGTTCCCATGCATTTGATGGTCCAGAAAACAGCTTGATTGATTCAATATCAAAATAAGGGTTGTTTTTAATAGTTACTTCACCAACGTCTTCAATAAAGAATTTTTGTGAGCCCACCATTTTATCATCAATGTAAGCTTCGGCAACATAATCGCCACGTTTCCAGAAGCTTCCTTTATCTTCAACGCCCCAACTTTTGTAAACTTGTACTTCGTTTTGGTCCTTTCTGATATCAAGATTATCCTCGAGGTTACAAATTTCTTTTCTTTTCCCTCTTTTTACCTCAAAAACTTTGATGTTAATTTTAGCTTTCCAATCTTCCTCATCAAAAAGTTTGTTGTAAAATGTAAACTCCCATCTCATGTAAGAGACTTCAGCTTTATCAAATACTCTACGGTACTTTTTCGTAGAATTTGCCATCCACTCCGAAGACGAATAAACCTTTAAAGACTTAAACTTAAAAGGATCTCCGTATTTATAACCATCTTTTGGCATATTAGCAATTTTAAATTTATGATGTTAAGCAAAAATAAACAAAATGATGAATTATAGAAGACAATTTGATAAATCAAAAGCAATTTTTAACAAATGAATTCGATTGCACTAAAAGCTTGTTAATAGCTTTAAATATCTTATTTTTGTGGCCTAAAACTTTAAACCTATGATAAATCAAATAATTTCATGGCTTTTTTTGCTAAGCTCATGTGCTAATCAAAAGATAAACTATGATTCTTTTGAAAAGTTGATCCTTAAATCTGTCCATTCGATTAAGCAGCTTGAAACGGCTGATAATAAGCGTTTTGATATGAGTGGCTTTGTTGAATATAAAGGCAACATTTATGTAATTGCTGATAAAGAATGGAACAATCACATCTATAAACTTGATACTACTGAAACTGGTTTCAAAGTTTCCTCGATTAAAGAATTATGTTTGATAGAAAGTTTTGATATTGAGGGAATTGACATTATTGGCGATGACTTTTGCCTAATTGATGAAATGAAGAATGATTTTTACGAAATAAAGCCAAATTCATGCAAACCAAAAAAGATTTCGATTGCATGGGAAAAATATGGAATTGACAGGACCAGGTGGGGAAATAAGGGGTTTGAAGGTGTGGCAGTTGACAACGAGAATAATGTTCTGTATTTAGCCAAAGAACGGGAGCCAAGAAATATTTTTAGAGTAGATTTAAAAACAGGTGAAATTTCGGAACCTTTTGCTGATTTAATTAATTCGAATAAAGCTGGATTTGATATTGCCGATCTAAAATATGAAAACGACTTTTTGTATATTCTTGAACGTGGTCAAGGTCTCGTAACCAAAATAAATGTAAAGACAAATCAAAAAGAATCCTTATCTTTTCAACATTTAGTTTTAAAAGATGGTCAGCGTTTATACAAAAACCGGAGTGCTGATTTTGGAATGGCCGAGGCATTAATGTTAACAAAGGACGAGATTTGGGTTGGCCTGGACAACAATGGAGACCAGGTAACAGATTATGGTAAATCTTTAGGATTAAAGGGAGATAAGCCGGTTATTTTTATTTTTAAAAGGCCGGAGGGATTTTGAAGACGGAAGTATTTAAAGTACTTATGAATACTTATAAGTATTTATAAATACTTTAGGCACTCATAAATACTTAAAATATGACACTACAACACTACTTAAATTTATTCAACGTAAGTGAAGAAATCATTCGCCAGATAATTTCTGAGGGATTATCAAAAGGCGGAGACTATTGCGATATTTTTTTCCAGCATTCAACATCTGATTATATTGGTTTAGAGGATAATGATGTAAACCGTGCTTATTCCAATATTGATTTAGGAGTTGGAATTCGCGTTTTAAATGGAAATCAAACGGGGTATTCATTTACCGAGGTTATTACTTTGGATAGTATGAAAAAAGCAGCCAGGACGGCTGCTAATATCGCCAATACTAAATCAGGATTGGAGATCCCTACCTTTACGGAACATAAACCTGCTGATTATTACCGTATTAAAACTCCATGGGAGCAGGTTGAGATTGATGAGAAAATTCCTTATCTTCAGAGAATTAACAATCGTGTTTTTCAGTTGGATAACAGGGTAATTAAATCAACGATTTCGTTTAATAACAGTACAACATCTATTTTATTTGCGAATTCTGAAGGCAGAATTACTTATGATTATCAACCTATGGGACAAATTTCTGTTTCATGCATAGCCGAGCAGAATGGGCAAAGGGAACAGAACAGCTTCAATCTTTCCGGAAGGAGAGGCATTGAGTTTTTTACGGATGAAAATGTGGAAAGATTAGCTAAGGAAGCCGTTGAACGAACTGTGTCACTGTTTGAAGCAGGAAAACCTGAAGCGGGTGAAATGGAAGTGGTGCTTTCAGCAGGTAGCTCTGGCATTTTGCTCCATGAGGCGATTGGTCATGGTATGGAAGCTGATTTTAACCGTAAAGAAATATCCATTTTTGCTGATAAAATTGGAAAATCAGTAGCTGAAAGCTTTGTTACCATTGTTGATGATGGGACCAATCCAAATATCAGGGGCTCAATAAATATTGATGATGAAGGGAATGATACAGAGAAGACTTATTTGGTTGAAAACGGAATCATGAAAAGCTATTTGCATGACCGATTGAGTGCTAAGCATTACAAAGTGAAACCTACAGGTAGTGGTCGCCGTGAATCGTTCAGGCACATGCCTTTACCAAGGATGAGAAATACTTACATGTTACCTGGCCCACATAAGCGCGAGGAAATTATTAAAAGTGTTAAGAACGGTATCATATGCGACACTTTTACCAATGGACAGGTGATGATTGGTGGTGGTGATTTTACTTTCTATGTGAAATCAGGTTATTTAATTAAGAATGGAAAAATTGAGCGACCAATAAAAGATGTAAATATCATTGGTAATGGTCCTGAAGTTTTAAAGAACATTACCATGGTTGCAGATGATTTTAAGATGACTGAAGGAGGATGGACTTGTGGTAAAGATGGCCAGGGAGTGCCGGTTTCTATGGGATTACCTACGGTAAAAGTAAGTCAGTTAACAGTGGGAGGGTATTAATTGGAAATTTGTATATTAGAAGTTAGTGTATTAGAACTTTAATCTTTGAAACCAGTTACCAAAAACAAGTATCAAGAATCATGAATAAATCAGAAAAAGAATCCTTAGCACAATACATTATAGATACTGCAAAGAAAAATGGCGCCAATGAAATAGCTGTTAATCTTACAGAAGAAAGCGAAGTTAGTTTACAATATCGGGATGGAGAAATTGAGCAACTTCAGGAATCACAGCAAAGTGGCTTATCGGTAAAAATTTATGCAGACCATAAATTTTCTTCACATTCGACCAATGATTTAAGAAAAGAGGCAATTACAAAGTTTATTGAAAGGGCTGTGCAATCGACAAAATTCCTCACAGCTGATAAATTTAGAGAATTACCTGATCCTAAATATTACCCCAGGAACCTTGAAAAGGATCTTAAATTGGCTGATGCTGATTATGAGAATGTAAAAACAGAAGAGCGATTGAAAATTGCTAAAGAAATTCATGATTTGGCAAAAGCGGAAAGTGATAAAATTATTTCGGTAGCTGCAGGTTATGGCGATGCTATAGTATCAAGCTTTAAAGCTCATAGTAATGGCTTTTCAGGGCATAAAGAAGGCACTTTTTTTTCAACCGGAGCTGAGGTGACTGTGAAAGACAACAACGCAAGACCTGAAGACTGGTTTTGGGTGCAGAGCAGATTTAAAAACCAGTTCCCAAGTGCTGAATTTATCGCTAAAAAGGCTGCGAAGGGCGCGTTGGGTAAAATAGGACAAGCGAAAATTAAGTCAGGAACCTACAATGTAATAGTTGAAAACAGGGCTGCGATGAACCTGGTTTCTATGATAATGTCTCCAATGTCGGCATCTGCTATACAGCAGAAAAGCTCGTACCTGGATGGAATGATAGACCAGGCAGTGGCTTCAGATAAACTAACAATAATTGACAACCCGTTTATTATAAAGGGATTAGCATCAAGGCTTTTTGATGGCGAAGGAATTGCAAGCAAAGAGCGTAAAGTTATTGAAAAGGGCATTCTTAAGCAGTACTATATTGATAACTATTATGGAAAGAAGCTTGGTTTGGAACCTAATGGAGGTAGTAGTTCTAATTTGATTTTTGAGACTGGTAATCAATCAATTGATGATTTGATGAAAGGTTTAAAAAACGGTATTTTCCTGACCGGGTTTAATGGTGGAAATTCGAATTCGACTACTGGCGACTTTTCTTTTGGCATCTCTGGTTTTTATTTTGAGAACGGAAAGATTGCAAAGCCTATTAACGAAATGAATATTTCAGGAAATGCGAAAGAATTTTGGAAACAGTTGACAGAAGTTGCCAATGATCCGTATCCGTATTCTAAATGGCAGGTTCCTTCATTGGTATTTGAAGGGATTAATTTTAGCGGGTTGTAATCTTATCATGAAGTTTTACTCTAGTGTCAAGTCAGGTATGATATTCCTGGTAATTAGCCAGGTGACATGACACTAGCCAACTTCAATTAGCTTTCATTTTATTTTGTAATGTTGTTCAAGCCCAGGTTTTTTCGTTTGGATTGAAGGGGGGGAAATTACTCCAATATTGAAGGCGATTATGCTTTGACAAACGATTCGAAAACCGAAATTAATGTTGGAGCATTTGCCAATTTCAACTTCACTAAAAACATTGGTGTTGTTTCTGAATTCAATTACGAACAAAAAGGCTTTCAGATTCCGATTAGCACAAAATTTGGAATCATTTTGGACGGAAGATACAATAAAGGGCTAATGTTGCTGGAACCAGATAAAATTTATGTTGAAGAATACAAAAATGTGTCATTTAATATAAGTGGCGGGCTAATTTATCATCTAGCCTTCTGAATTTCAAAGGTGTTTGTTTCTATTCTGATAATCAGTAGTTTAGTTTTGCTTATTTTTATAAAATTCTTCATTCTTAATTATTCTCTTTAGCTTTTTTTGTATTATTTTTCTATCTTGTAAAGGAATCAATTCATTTTTGCAAAAGGTCATCTTGATTTAGACAATGGAAGATTTCCCAGGTAACGACAAGTATAAAGCTGAAATTCACAAACTCAATGATCTTGTGGCTTCTTATCAGGAGAAGTATGAGAAGGAGCTGCAGCATTCTAAAAAGCTTGATGTGTATACAAGCCTTGCTCCTGTTGCTATTATCGAGTGGGATATTGATTTTGAAATTGAATACTGGAACAAAGCAGCTGAAGATATCTTTGAATATTCAAAAGATGAGGTACCTGGAAAGCACCCGTGGGACTTTGTGGCTGAAGATCAACGAAATGACTCAAGGCAGAAATGGGATGAATTTTTGAAAAAAGGAACCTCCGAAAATTTTACAATCGAAAACTTTACAAAATCCGGGAAAAGAAGAATTTGTAAATGGCACAACGCGGCTATTTATCAGGACGAACAGTTTGTTGGAATTACTTCTGTTGTAATTGACGTCACGGTTCAAAAGCAAACCGAAAAGGAATTAATTGAGAGCAAGGATCGGTTTAAAACTTTATCAAGTGTCTCTTCTGAAGCTATATTTTTATCTGATAAAGGATATGGTATTGATGTGAATGAAGCTGGAATAAAGATGTTTGGGTATGGTCTGGAAGAAATCAGATCGATGTATGCTACCGAATTATTTGATGAAGAAAGTAAAGAGTTTGTTATCAGAAATATTTTATCTGATTATCTTGAACCATATGAGGTTGTTGGTGTAAGAAAAGATGGAACCCGATTTCCTGTAGAAATACAAGGGAAATTGTACGAATACAAGGGGAAAACGATAAGGGTGACTTCGATACGGGATATAACGCAAAGAAAAAAAACACAGAGAGAAATAAAGATCAACGAGATTAAATTCAGAACCATTTTTGAGAGTGTTGAATATGGAATTTTAGTTGCAGGCCTGGACAAAAAAATTATTGAAGCCAATAATAGTTTTTGCAAAATGAGTGGATACAGCCTGGATGAAATAATTGGAAGCCGAATAGAACTATTTTTTTCGGAGGAATCGATAAAAGAAAGGCCATTGAGGTATGATTTGGTTGAAGATGGTGAGACTGTTTTGTTTGAGCGTACCATTCAGACGAAAAAAGGACGGCATGTTCCTGTTGAAATGATTTCGAAATTTGCAGATAAAAGTTACTATATTTCAATATTTATAGATCTTACCGATAGAAAAAGATCTGAAAAAGCGTTGCAACTTATCAATTTGAAACTGAAAAAAGCAAAAGAGAGAGCAGAAGAGAGCAATAATCTGAAAACTGCCTTTTTGCAAAATATGTCGCATGAAATAAGAACCCCAATGAATGGAATAATTGGGTTTTCTGAAATGCTGAATAATCCTGATATTACTGAAGAGCGAAGAAGGTTTTACACAGATATAATTGTTAAAAGTAGTAAAAGGTTACTTGATATTTTGAATGATATTCTGGATGTTTCAAAAATTGAAACTGGAGTAATAGAGTTGGCTGAAAATAAGATTAATCTTAACAAAATGCTGCATGAACTTTTTTCTTTCTATCAGCCACAAGCATGGGAAAGAAATCTCAATTTTCATTTAGCTCTCCCCTTGAATGATAATGAATGCAACATAGTTGTTGATGATCAAAAATTAAGGCAAGTATTATCCAATTTGCTATCCAATGCTATTAAGTTTACCGAAGAAGGATATATTAAACTTGGTTATGAGGCTTTTGGGGATAAAATCAGGTTTTATGTTGAAGATACAGGAATTGGTATTGATATAGAATTGCACGAAAAAATCTTTGAACGTTTTAGACAAGGCGAACTTTCAACAACCAGAAGATACGGCGGGACTGGTTTAGGACTATCAATTAGCCAAGCCTATGTAAAGCTGCTTCAGGGTAAACTACGTTTAAAATCGAAGAGGGGTGAGGGCTCTACCTTTTATTTTTCGATTCCAATTAAAAGGGAAGAAAGTTGATAAGCTTACGGTAAACTTACCAACTCTTTAATTATTTATAAAACAGCCGGATAATCTGTATATCCCTTCTCTCCAGGAGTATAGAAAGTCCCAAAATCAGGCTGACTGAATTCAATATTATTTTCCAGGCGATATACCAAATCAGGGTTGGAAATATAAGGTCGGCCAAAGGCAACTAAATCTCCTTTACCCTCATTAAGAATTGATTCTGCTTTTTCTTTATCAAATCCTCCGCTGGCAATAATGGTTCCTCCAAAAGCATTTCGTATTTTGCCTTTAACGGTTTCGGTGACTTCGGGAGCTCCCATCGAAGAGTGATCGACTATGTGAATATAAGCCAGTTCCAGTTTTTTCATTTCGCCAGCAAGGTATTCATATGTTTCTTCAACATCTTCGAAAATCTCAGCATTGTTAAAAACACCGTAAGGCGAAAATCGAATGGCGGTTCTGTACGAACCTATTTCTGCTGCTACCTTCTGAGCTACTTCAATTGCAAACCGTGCCCTGTTTTTATAAGAACCTCCATATTCATCTGTTCGCTTATTAGAAGCTGTATTGATAAATTGATCAATCAAATACCCATTAGCACCATGCAGTTCAACACCATCAAAACCTGCTTCAATGGCATTTTTTGCCGCCAAAACATATTCATTTTGAGTGTGTTTAATATCTTCCATGGTCATTTCTTTTGGGACCGGATATGGTTGAGGGCCTTTTGAATCAGTATACATTTCGCCACTTAAACCAATTGCAGAAGGGGCAAGTACCTGTGTTCCTTCTGCCATATTATCCGGATGTGAAGCACGCCCTGTATGCATCAGCTGAATGAATATTTTTCCGCCCTCATCGTGTACTGCTTTGGTCACTTTTTTCCAGCCTTCTATCTGTTCTTTAGAATATATTCCAGGAATACGGGCATAACCAAGTCCGTTTGCCGAAGGAGCAACTCCTTCAGTAATAATTAATCCGGCATTTGCCCTTTGCTGATAGTATTTTACCATTAAATCATTTGGGATATTGTTTGTGGCTCTTGAACGGGTCATTGGTGCCATAACTACCCTGTTTTTTAATTCAATTTTTCCTAAGTTGTATTGACTAAATAGTTTCATATGTTTAATAGTTATTTTAATTCCAGATTTCCATCTGAATATTTCAAATTGTATTTGAATTTAGTTATTCTCCAGCTATTTCCCTTTTTAACAAGCTGAAAATCATAACTTCCAACAAATTCCCGCACAGCGCCTCGGGTGGTTTCTTTTTTGTAATGACTGGCTATGGCATATGCTTTTACTTCGGCACTGTTGTTATTGATATCTATAATGTAGTTACCTGCCTGGTGGTGAACAGCATCTAAATCCTTGAATCCTTCTTCCCACATTTCGCAAATTGCTTGTGAAGTCATGAGCGCTGCTTTTTCAGCGCCCATTGATACCATGTCAAGCAAAACTTCCTTATCAAAGACTTCATCTACCAGCTTGTTCCACCGTTGGTAATCAGTATAATAGAACAATCTATTTACTACCTCCGAAATTTGTTCTCTGGGTGAAAACTGCTCCATGATTAAACTTTAAGTTTTAACATATCGCCCATTCCAAAATTGCCAAAAATACTTGCGGTTATTTGATCAAGCATTTCATTATAAGGCTGGATAGCTGCTCCCATTCCCATATTATCAACAGGAGTTCTTAAAGGACGCTCTCCCGGAGCAGTATTAATTAGTTTTACTATTGCATCAGCAACATTTTGCGGTTTTTGTTCCTTGTTTGAGGCTAAGGCACCTGCAAAGCCTTCAACAAATTGCTGTGGGACATTCATAAACTCTCCATAGCTGGCATTTCTTGACTCATCTGAAGGCTTTAATAAATTTGTGAAAAAAGTTGTTTCAAATCCACCAGGTTCAACAATGCATGAATCAATGCCAAAGCCATTTAATTCGATCCTGTAGTTTTCAGCCATGGCCTCCAATGCCCATTTCGAAGCATTATATGGTCCATAAAATGGCATGGCCATTCTTCCGAGTAAGCTTGATACGTAAATCACAAGCCCAGATCCTTGTTGGCGTAAATGGGGAAGTACAGCTCTGTTAACTCTTTGAATACCAAATACATTTATATCGAATAAAGCCTGAAAATCTTCTGGTGTAAAATGTTCCTGCATTCCAACAACTCCTACCCCTGCATTATTTATTACTACATCAATTCCTCTTAGTATTTCTATGGCTTGATTTACTCCTCTTGTTACGCTATTGTCATTGGTCACATCAAGCTCAAAAATATGCGCCCCGGCAGCTTCAAGTTCTGCAGCAACTTCTTTGTTTTTTGTTTGTACATTACGCATAGTGGCAGCCACTTTATGCCCTTCTTTTAGTAATGTTAAAGTGGTTAATTTTCCAAATCCACCACTTGCGCCTGTAATTAAAATTCGTTTTGACATTTCTTTTTATTTTTAGTTATTGTTTATGATTAAGATTTACGAAAATTCCTGTTTCTGAATTCATTATAATTTAATGAAAGTTTTAGTTTTGGTTATTTAATTATGAATTTTAACTTTAAAAAGTCTGTTTGTTAAGTGTTTGAAATCAGCTTTTTAATGGGTTCTTTCATTTATAAAGTCAACAGCTTAAATGCATGATTCCATTTATTGTTTAAGATACCTGGAATGCACCACAGCATACATAATGGTTCTATGGTTCTGGCTGATTCAACTTTCCCAAAATCAGCTGTTTCCCATCCAAATTGATCCAGGATTTCTGTTACTTCTTTTTTTGCTTCTTCATTGTTTCCACAGATGAACATAGTTGGTTTTGATTCAAATGCAGGATTGACCATAAATGGGCTGCCAACACTGTTAAAAGCTTTTACAAAATTTGCTTGAGGTACAGTTTCCTGAAATTCTTCCATTAAGGACTTTTCAAGAGTAGTGAAGAACTTAAGGACACCATTTTGGGGAGCAGCATCTGCAATTGGATTGGCTGCATCAATAATCGTTTTTCCATTAAGCTTCTCATCTCCAATGCTTTTTAATACAGATTTAGTAACAGCGCCCTTTGTTGCTAGTACTATAATCTCTCCAAATTCAGCCGTTTCTTCAAAACTTCCGGTTGAGGCATTTTCGCCTTCTTTTTCTTTCCATTCTGCAAGTTTTGAAGTGTCTCTGCTACCAATCATTACCTGGTAGCCATGTTTAATAAACCCAGAACCAAGTGTCTGGCCCACTTGGCCTGATCCAATTATTCCAACTCGTTTTTTCATTGTTTTTAATTATTTTGGTTGTACATACAAATATTTGAATCAAAAAAAATTATTCAAGTTTGCGAATAGCTTCATGAATTAGCTGCGCTAACTTATCACCCTCTTCCTTACCAAGTATTTCAGTATATTTATCATGCAACTCAGCCCAGGCTTTTTTTATTTTGTCATTTAAGTTAAGGCTTGCCTGAGTAGGGTAGACCTCTGTTGTTCTTCCTACATGGCTTCTTGTCAGTAATCCTCTGTGCTCCATTTTTTCAATCAAGCGTGTTACTGTTGATGGTGTCAATTGCATATGTATGCTTATTTCCTTAGGTTGAATACCTGGTGCACCGTTTACAGTCATTAGTAAAAATGCATAGGATGATGTTAACCCTGTAACAGCAAAACATTCATCAGCCATCTTTGTCATTATTCTTGACAAAGCATTGGCCGAATAGTAAAGGCACGAACAATATTTTGAAACACATTTTTCCATTTGACTTTGCAAATATAGAAATAATGTTTGTACATACAAATAAAATTGTTTAATTTTTTTATGTTTAAAGAATTGAATTATACTTCTATTGATGTTTAATATGCTTTTTAAGAATTTCCTTAAACAATGTATTGACAGCAAAATATATTGAGTAATTCGAGAATATTAAGCATGGTTAGTTACTATCTGATTAATCAAAGTACCACTTTTTTATAAGTTCAATATAACTGTCTTGCTGCATGTAGTCAAATATATTATGTTTACCATTAGTATTTACTTTTTTAAAAGCGATATTCTCTTCCAAATTGTCTTGAAATAATTCTTTTACAAGAGTAATTTCCTCAGGGTTTCCTAAACCTAATGAGGTAGAACCAAATCTTTTTTCACCTATTTCAATAAATCCTAAGTATTTTTTCTTCAAAGCATTGTCATTTATGTTACTTGTAACATAGAAGTATTTATTATTAATATTTTTTTTACTCATATCAATAAATGTGTTATGACCCGGTATCGCAGCAGCACTTAAAAAGACTTTTGTTTTTATTTTTGGAAGCTCTTCTGCAATCATATTTTGAATAATTTTATAATTGAGATAGTTTCTTTTCTTTAAGTTGATAAAATCATTTTGGTTAAAATCCTCGATATTTTTAAGAGCCAGATATCTGTTTTTCTTTGAATAATGAAGCTTTTTGGTTGTGTTTATTATTGCAGTTGTAGATATTGTGGTTCCTAAACTATGACTAAAAATTAGAACTTCTTTATTCTCGAAATCATCATATAACGCATTTAATATTTTTCTCAGACTGATTGCGGCAAAGTAGGCTCTATTGCTATAATACAAAAAGCCTAATCCATTATTAAGGTTTTTTTTGTCATCAATACTAAAATCATGCTCACTTTTTATATTGCATTCTTTTTCCGAATTAGATGACCAAAAGATTGGAACCATAAGTAAATTTGTAGTGTTAATATTCAATTTTTCTTTCAAAAGTTTTGTTAATTCAATCATTTGGACATTTGCAAGACTGTATGGAACGTTATAACCATGAATGAAGAATATTACTTTCTTTTTGTTCGATAATGCTGCTTTTAGAGCATCAATGGTTATTTTATCATTGTATTGATTCCATTTTTTATAGAACCTGTCAAGTTTTTCAGTTAACAGGAGAGCTCTGTCGCCAGTTATATCAAATAACTCAGTGTATTCTCCCTTTATGACTGTTGATTGGGTGTTTAAATTTTGTAATATTTTGTTTTTATTCCTTTGAAAAATATTAAACATAGAATAAGCTAAATTGTTTTTATGACTTAGCTTGCTTGATTTAAAATCAGAATCACTAAAACCCTTGAATAATGAAGGGTGTGGGTAGAATCCTCCGTAACTATCAATTTTTAAAGGAAACACATCTATTTGTGGAGAAAGAATTGGATAGATGTCTTCCTTAAAAAATGAACACCAATTAGAAGTAATAGTTTCTTTTTGTTCACAGGAGTAACCTTTAAAATATTTCCAGTAAATGTTTTGAGAAAGTACAGAACCCGAACTTCCTATAGTAAATACACATATAAACATTAAATAAAAGCATATTTTCTCCATTGTAATAATTTTAGAATTTTATTTTATGAATATCACTGCTGATGGGGAATGTAAACTTTAGTCTTTTCTTTTTATTATATATTACATTGTTAAACTTTGAATCATTTTTATAAGTTCTAACGCTAAAACCCAAATAGTTTCCAATTTCATTCGAAATTTCTTGTCCTGGCCTGTTTTTTTGCTCTGATTGTGATTTTAAAATGTTGAAATGATTATATTCCAAGACTTTATTTCTTCGTTCAAGAACAAATTTTCTTACTGAATTATAAAATTTAATTTTTGTATTAAAAACTTTCTCCAGTTGCACTGATGTTGGATTGTGCCACTTATCTTTAATATATGGAACTGAAATCACTCTAATCCATTCCTTATGTCCTGGAATTTCCAATTCCCAAAATACTGTTGAATCATTATTTATATCCTTAAAATATATCCTATTACTAACTTTTTCTCCAAGATATATGAAATCAATATCATTTACATTTATGTATTCATCCTTATATTTTTCGGGGTTTCCTTTTGAGAATGTCGTAAGATAAATAACTTTATCTTTTGAGACTAGCAGGTATACTTCCTCAACTATTCTTATTCCATTTATTTCATCGCGATCTTTCTTAAACGGTTTAACGGACATTATTTTGGGATAAGGAAATTTTTCTCCCTCTGGTGTAACATTTTTCACACTTAATCTTAAAGTATAAATCTCACAACTATCTAAGTCAAAACTATATTCGAGTTGTTCAGGAGTGATTAAATTCCTCCTATAGTTATAATATTTACAACTAACTAAAGAAGTGCCTAGCAGGAAGTAAACGATTAATTTTTTCACTTGTTTAAATTTTAGTTAAATTGATATTTATTCACTTTTCTTAAACTATTTATATGGAGTTCATGAGCTTGCTTCGCAAGGTTAATCATGTTCTTATTGTGGAGCGATTATTCGCTTTGCTCATGAGAATACTACGTTAAGTTAATTTTCTATAAAAACCCCGAAGGGTTCAGCGTAAGCTAATCCCTCTGCGCCTCCGCTAAAGCTTCAGCGGCACGCGGAATGAGGGTTTCATTTTGAATAAAGATTAACGTATTTATAATTAGCTCCACCTCCAATTAATACCTGGTTACTTGAAGGATGAAAAGGATAATCATTGATAAGATGGAGAAAGTCTTGAAGGTCAATGGGTTTCCAGTTATAAATAAATATTTCACCTCCAATTCCTCTTTTTATATTTGATACACTGATTTTGAGCCTGCTTTGATTATAATAGAAAGCAGAAGAATCAATGTAAGGTATATAATCTATGTTTAAATGTTTTGCTGCAGTATATGCAGCACTAACCCAACCTGTATATTTATGGAAACTTAATTCGGCTTGATTAATTTCTTCATTTAAGTTACCATGATAACTGATTACAATACCCCCAGAATAATATCTGTCATATTCATCCCCTATTTTGAGATCACTAATTATTGGTCCACCATCGTTGTAATATGATACTTGAATCGTTCTGTCAAACATAAGATTTATAAAACCTACTTTTTGATTTCTTTTATCACGTTTTAATCTTTTAGGTTTAAGAAAAGGAAATACATAATTTGAACCAATTGAAAATGACCAAGAGTAGTTGTTTTGAAGAGGATTGGCCGATAAATCTGAAAAATAGTATAAGGGTACATGTCTATTGTGAAAATCAATACTATCAATATTTTCATCTGATCCAAATGTAACCATGGGGGATATAATAAAGTCAAAATATAATCCCTTCTTTCTTTGTAGCGAACTACCAATTCCTTTGTTATATATCTGTATTTCTGTATGTAGACTTGGTGATAAGTTGGTAAAGCCTTCTAACTTTGTTGAGATTCCACCAGCAATACTGATTCTGAAGTTACTGATTTTTTGCAATTCAATACTGGTTTTAATAGCAAATCCATATTGGTAAGAGTCATCTTTTAATAAATCTAGTTTTTCTGTGTTTATCTGCGAAAATGTTTTTTCAGCATATATAAGCAGAATTAGATAAAGAAATATAAGTTTTTTCATATCAGATATATTAATAGGTTGTTTTATGTTTTAGAAACTTTTTACAAAAGTTTTAAAAGGCCTATTTACACTTGATAAAAGAAGTTTTTGAAAAAGACAAATGGGGAACATGGAAAGTTTGAGAGTTTTTTTTCATAACATATATATTAAAAATGGTATAATTGTATTCTTAGTAATTCAAAATTAGGTCGCCAAAATTATAATTCCAACTTAAAGGTTAAAAAATACATTCTAAATAAGCATATTAAAGAATGCTCTTTTTTGTATGAACAATTACTAGAGTCAAGTCAAGTATGATATTCCTGGTAATTAGCCAGATGACAATACTTTGCGGTTGCACTTGTCAGGTGTTGTCACCTGACAAATTAGCCTTGACATGACATAGTTGTGGGTTTATTTAATTTAAAAGAGAAGCTAATAATTTTGTTGGGAAAAACCTTAATTATAGAGTTTATGAAGAGTGTCAAAATCCTGTTGGAACACTAAAAACAAAAGTACTTCCTTTTCCTAAAATACTTTCTACTTTTATTTGTCCATGATTTTTTTCTACAAACTCTTTGCATAAAATAAGTCCTAATCCGGTCCCTTTTTCTCCTGATGTACCTGCTGACTTAAATTTTACATCAATTCTGAATAACTTTTTCAGGTTTTCTTCTGAAATTCCAATTCCTTGATCTTTAATTAGCACTTTGATGTGCGAATTTTCTTTTTTTGTTTCAATTTCAATGAAGTCTCCTTGTCCTGAAAACTTTACTGCATTGTTAATCAGGTTTCTTAAAACAGTGTTGATCATTTCCCTGTCAGCGAAAGCTTTTAGGTTTTCATTGTAGTTTGAAACAAGCTTTATTCCCTTTTTTTCAGCAGCTAGTCGATGAAGGTTTATATTTATCTCAATTAATTTGGAAAGATTGAATTCAACCGGATCAAATTCAATTCTTTCGCGTTGCGCTCTAGACCAGGTTAACAGGTTGTTGAGCAGGCTGTAAATGTGTTTTACTGATTCATGTATCTTGTTAAAAATGGTTAGTTTGTCTTCATCATCAACATTTTGGAAGTTCTCTGAAATGGACTCGCTCATTGACAATAAACTTGAGAATGGATTTTTTAAATCATGCGAAATAATAGAGAAAAACTTATCTTTTGTGGCATTAAGCTCTTTTAAGCTTTTCTCTGATTCAGAAAGTTGCTGATTAACCTGTGATATTTTTTCGTTTTGGGCTTGTAGCAACTTATTGGTTTTTGATTTAACCAAATATCTGTATATCAGCATAAAAAGGTTAAAGGCCACAAATATTTCCAGGAGTATAAACCACCACCTTTGCCAAAAGGGCGGATTTATTTTAATCTCTAATTCAGTTACTGACTTACTCCATAAACCATCTGCATTTTGGGCTTTCACTTTAAAAGTATAGTTTCCTGGTTTTAAGCGGGCATATGAAACAAAGTTTCTATTTCCTGAATAATTCCAGTCTTTATCAAGGTTTTCCATTATGTAAGCATACTGTATTTTGTCAGGCAGGGAAATATTGAGCGCTGCAAATTCCAATGAGAAGAAATTGTGATTGTAGTCAAGCACAATTTTATTGGTGTATGATACACTTTCATGAAAGTAATACCCTCCATTATTTTCTACCACAGAGTTCTTATCATCTTCAAGAATGTTAACTTCATTCGGATCTATGACCTTAATTTCATTGCCAAAAACCTCAATTCTGGAGATGACAATTTCAGCTTCGTTTTTTGTGACATTTAGTTCTTTGGGATCAATGATATTTAAGCCATAAACACCTCCAAAATAAAGTTTTCCGCTTTTGCCTGAATGTAATGCGCCTCCGTTAAACTCGTTGCTTTGCAGACCGTCATTAATATCGAAATTTTTTGTTGAATAGTCTTTTAAGTTAAACCTGCAGAGGCCGTAATTAGTACTTAACCAAATATTATTTTCTTCATCTGGCAAAATTCCGTAAACCACCTCGTTCGGAAGCCCTTCGCTTAAACCAAAACATTTAAATTTTTCTGTTTTTGGATCAAGTCTGCATAATTTTGTGTTTGTTGCCAGCCAGATATATCCTTCAATGTCTTCGTATATCCAAAATACCATGTTGTCTGAAAGACTTTCAGGATCTCCGGGAATGTTTTGATAAGATTTAAAAGTGCCGGTTTCAATATTTAGTTTATTAAGGCCTCCTCCAATGGTTCCAACCCATAAATTCCCTTTTCGGTCCTCAATAATTCCTGTATAAATGTAATTGTGTGAGAGACTATTAGGATTCCCCGGGATGTTCTTAAATCGCGTAAACTTTCCATTGTTAGGATTATACCTGTTCAAGCCCTGCACAGTACCCACCCACAGCATTCCATGGCTGTCTTCGTAAATTCCCCTTACATAATCGCTTGAAATTGTTGTAGGGTCAGTTTCAGAATACCTGAACTGCTTAAATGAATTTGTTTGCGAAATGTATTTATTCAGGCCTCCTCCATCGGTAGCAATCCAGATACCTCCTTTGCTATCCTGAAAAATGTATCGAATGGTTGGGTTCGATAATGTATTTGGATTATCAGGATTGTGCATAAAGTGGATGAATTTTCCAGTTTTCGGTTGGTATTTGCTAATACCCTGATTGTTGGTCCCAATCCAAATTGAACCGTCATAGGCCTCCATTATTGACCACACAAAATTAGAAGCTAAACTATTGATATTGTTTGGGTTATTGGTGATTAAATCAAATTTATGAGAGGATGGATCGTAAATATTTAGTCCTCCACCAAAGGTTCCCAGCCAGTGAAGTCCGGCCCTATCCTGGTACATGCTGTGTATAGAATTGGCAGTGAGACTTGTTTGGTCTCCTGAATTGCTTTTATAATTGCTTATATAGCCTTCTTTTGAAATAATGTAAAGACCACCACCAAATGTTCCGTACCAAATATTTCCATGTTCATCTTCTTTTATTGGTTTAATTGGATTAATAGATTGACTGTTAGATACATCAGGAGCGTAGACAAAAGCCTTAAATGATTCAGTGTTTTTATTGAATTTATAGAGTCCATCACGGGCACCAACCCAAATTGTTTCATCATTTTGCAGATAAAGGTTTTCTATAAGCTGATCAGGTGTTTTATTTGTCGGGCTGGGTGGTATAGGATGATGTTTTACCAGTTCTTTTCCAGGGAAATAACTAAGTAAGCCCAGGTTTGTTCCCAGCCAAAGACGTTCTTTGCCTTCCGACATCGACTTTACACGAATATCCTGTCCTTCATTGATTTGTATCTTAATTTTTGAAAAAACTTTTGTGCTTTTATTGAAAACAAAAAGTCCCCTGTCGGAACCAATTAGTATGTTTCCATTTCCAATCAGCAGTAAAGCATTTATTCTTCCATTTAATTGAGATAAATTGCTATCATTAAACACAAATTGAGTAGATTTTCCAGTGGTTAAATCAATTTTGTTTAATCCGCCCCGGGTTCCTACCCAAAGTTGTTTTTTATTGTCTTCGAGTAAACAAACTACTGTATCATTTGATAGTTTTTTATTCTCTTTATTGACATTTTTGTATTGAGTAAATATCTCTTTATGAGGATTAAAACTCGTCAATCCAGCTCTGGAACCAAACCACAACAAGCCGGATTTGTCTTCATAAACCTGGTCTATCCATTTGTGCGAAATACTGTTTGGGGTAGATGCATCTGGTCTGAAAATTCGGAAATTTTTACCATCGTAGCGATTAAGCCCATCTTCTGTGCCAAACCACATAAACCCTTTGCTATCCTGAAATATGGTATAAACAGAACTTAAAGAAAGGCCGTCTTCAATGTCGAGGTGTTTAAAGCGCAATTGCCTGCTTTGCGACCAAAGTGCATTGAAACTAATAAAAATTAATAGTGTAATGATTAACTTTTTAATCATAGGGCAACGTTTGTTACCCAAATATAAAAGATAATTTACTGAAAGCAGAAGATTGTCGGCAAAATTTATGTGTGTTTGGAAGTAATAAAAAATTGATTTTGATTTTAAAACCTCATGTACAAAAAATAGTAATGCTAGTGTTAAGTCAGGTCTGATATCCTGGTAATTAGCCAGGTGACAACACCTGGTTGGTGCACTTGTCAGGTGTTGTCACCTGACAAATTAGCCTTGACATAACACTAGTTGGCAGATATTAGATAAAACTCGGTGGTAAGGTTTTCAAGATAGTTTTCAATTCTTTCTCTATCTTTTAGTAGAATTTCTACCCATTCAAAAACAGCTTTGTAGGTACTTACGGTTTTTATATTGATGGGTAAATCCTTTTTCATCACTCTAAGTAGCTCCGAATGAATGACTTGCTCTGAATTGTTAGTTAAAATAGCCGTTTTTCTGGTTCCTATTGATTTTTGGTTACTTTTCAAAAAGCCAATATAACTTTCTATCTCGTCCAATGCTTCAAGGTTTATAATGGCTTCCCTGATATCTGTAATTACGTTAAAATTTGGATTGTAACTTGGTTCAGCAACTTCTCTTCTTTTCATTTCAACCAAATCATACCAACTTACAGGGCCACTGAAATATTCAATAATAAGTTGTTCTTCGGGGAGAATTTTAAAAAAAACCTTTTTGAGCATAGAAAGTATTTTTTGCAAAAATATAACTCTCTGACGTTTGTAAAATAGCTTTAATATTATTTAACATGTACAATGTAATGCATCTTTTAGCAAATAAGAGATCAAGCATTTGCCAATATTAGTAGATTGGAATTATATTAGTTGAAGATGTTTAATACTATTTAACAAATGGAATTTAAAATTGATTAAAGGAGATAGTTAAAAATTGTTAACGTTTTGGGGTTGTTTATTGGTCGTTCAATGTGGTTTAGTAGTTTAGGAATTTATTAAATGAACCTCGTCATTACGAAGGAACGTGGAGCAATTCCTTGTAAAGCCAACTCGACCATGAAGTTCTGAAAGAACGAGTAAAAAAGTCAAGGCTGCATTGAAAACCTCCTCCATCTCTTATCAAACCTAAGTTCGGCCGGGTGATCTTCGAACAAGTTCGAAGCTTCCCGGTCTCTCTAAGGTTTGATTGCGAGCTGAAGAAGGTTTTCAATGAGGCCGATCGGGCTATTTATCCATATTGATAATTGTTGAATTTTATTCATAAAATTAACTTGGGAAACATCAGTTAAGTAACAATACAGTAGTGATGTATTTTTGATGTACTGCTATTTTCTGTTTAAAGTAATGCTTCTAATATTTTTGTCTTTCAATAAGTCTTAATTACGAACTCTATATTAATCTATATCCGAAAGATGAAATACACTGCAATAGCACTAATCCTGTTTTTAGGCATTATATCCTGCAACAATAAAAGCAAAGAAATGTTACGAACATATGATATTGCTGGAAAGATTATCTATAGCAATGAGCAGGGAATCAAAGGGGTGTATATTTATTACTCTTTAACTGAATATATGCTGTCTGATGAAAACGGGGATTGGTCAATACCCTCATTAATTGGAGAGTATTCAATTGCACCTAAAATGGCAAATTTTAGTTTTAATCCTGAAAGTATAGTTGTGAGTGCCAAAAATGAGAATTTAACTTTCATAGCCACCAGTAAATTAATTGATTACGAAACACTTATTCATAATTGGTTTAATAATATGCAAATGAACAATGGTTTGCTTTCAAGTACCGAAAACGGGGATGTTGTTTCTTTGTACGACAATGCTTTAGCTGCACTTGTGTACATAATGTATGATGATTATGAAAGGGCCGAAAAGGTTTTTGATTTTTTTATGAATAGAATTGATTCTGAATTTCTGGGAAGTACAAAAAAGGGCTTTTCTCAATTTCGGGATCGAAACGGAACGCCTAACAATCATAGGTGGATGGGAGATAATGCCTGGCTGCTTATAGCTTTGAACAATTACAAAAAGGTCACGGGGAAATCTACCTACAACAGACTTCTGAATGAAATAGAGACCTGGCTTTATGAGTTGCAAAATACTAATACTGGTGCAGTAATGGGTGGGTACAGTGCTGAAGATAAGGGAATTGGCGAAAATACCGAAGGCAATATTGATGCTTTTAATGCTGTGACTGGATATACTAATTTTCATCAGCGATTATTAGATTTTCTTAAAAATTATCGTTGGGATGCTTCTGAACATAGTCTGTTAGCCTGGCCCGGTGATGTTTATCAATACGCTCTGGATATTCACCCCTGGAGTTACTGTACTTTTGAAGATTTTCCACTGACAACTCTTCACTCAGCAGATCGTTTTTTAACGACAAAAGTTGCTACTGCTACTAAACAAACAGTAAAAGGATATTGCTTTGATATTGATAAAGATGTTATTTGGATAGAAGGAACAGGAGAAATGGTGGTTGCTTTTAATGAAGCAGGGTTAACTGATAAGGCTGATTATTACTTGAAAGAAATAGAAAAAACATTTATTAAAAGCTCAATATATACCGAAGCCGGAGGAATGCCATATACCATAAATCCCGGGACAGGGTATGGTGGTGATTATGAATGGAATCAACTATGGGAAGGTGTTGATATAAATCCTGTTGTTTCTTCCAGTGCCTGGTACTTGTTTGGGAAGAATAATTTTAATCCGTTTAAAGCAGGTGGAACTAAAAATATTTCAACTGCAGATAAATTCTGGATAAATTAATGGTTTGTTTTGTTAAGCGAAACATATTGTTTCGTTTTTAGTTTTGGCAGGCCTCGGGGCATTTAATTTTTATATTTTAAGCTATTTACATGTTGGATGCCTTTGTTTATTGCGATATAGCGGGACGCTATGCCGAGCTGGGGGTGATAGAGAGGTAATTATTTAAAATTCAAATCCAAATAAAGTACCCGAAATATCTTTATCATGTAATTTCAAAATAATCTCATTTTCCTCAAAGTTTTGAATTTCATTTGAAATATCTAATGGTAAATCTGATTTTATTGCAGAAAGAATATATTGAATCTTATATTTTTTTGTTATATCATTTATTAATTCCAATAATCTAGTTTTTATCCCATTATCTTGTTGTGATAAAACATCATCGTGATATACAAACCTATAGTAAGACTCTTTGTTATATGCACATAAAATGGACAGGTCGAATGCCACACATAGTAGCTTCATATAAGTATTACCTTCATCTTTTGCAGTATCCTTACTCTCATCAATTTTTGATTTTACTTTTGGTGGAGTAAAATCAACATTGTTATTTGTATTAAGATTCCATGAAAGAACAGCATTTTCATCCATAATGTGTTTGTAAAACTTTGAAAACAATGCTCTTATTTCATTATATTTTTGATTTTTATCTGTTGATTGATGAATCTTCTTAAGCTCACTAATAGTTGATTTTATGCCAGTTTGCAATGTTTCTATTTCATTCTCCTTTTGAATGATTAAATCAATAGCACTGATTTTCTCTTGAAACTTCAATAATTGGCCTTCAACTTTAACTAAATCTTTTTGACATTTCTTGAATTTTGTGAAAGTATCACTATCAGTTAAATGAGTCAGGAGTGATTCTCTTTCATTATGAAGTTTTTCTAATTTAGAATTTACGTCATTTAGTTCTTTTTCTTTTTCTTTAATAGTCGACTTCAACAGTTTGTTTCTTTCTGTTGTCAACTTTTTATTGAAAGCCAGCAAATTTTCATAGTCTGAAGATAATTGTTCCGAAAAATAAATAGACGTTTCCTCAAAAACCTTTTTTACCTTATCAATATCAAACGAAAAGTTATTTTTTATGGAAGACTTTAGCTTATCAAGTTCATAGTTTAATTTGTAAGAAGCTGCGTTCAGATTTGAAATTTTATTTTCGATCTCATCAATTCCTGCCTTAATGAGAGATTTATCTTGTTGGTAGAAATTAAATCTATCAATTTGTTCTTCAACTTCCTTATAGTCACTTTCTAAAATAGCTCTTTCTGCAATTATTTCATCCCTGTCTTCGACTTTAACAGAATAATCACTTTTATATGAGCTTATTAATTTTTTTATATCTTCTATTTTTGAATCATTATCATATTTTAATCGAAGCAATTCTCCTTTAAAACCAAGCAAGTCAAACATAAATGGTTTCCAATCAATATCTTTCCCTCCAACAAACTTATTTAGTTTGTAGACATCTTTAAAATCATCCTGCGTACGAAGCGAGTAACTTATTGATTTTCTGTAGTTGTAATCTTTATTGTGAAAGAAATCAAATGATAAGTATTCAGAAAGTATATTTCGAGCTTTTTTCAGAGTTATATTTTCGTGATTCCAAGTTAATGGAGGACGATAACCTGTTGTGGTTTGATTTTGTATCGCAAATGAAATTTTCGTGTTAGATTCAATATCCCTCTTGATAGTTAAAAATTCGTTGGAATTAAGGTACAGTTCTAAATAGAAAACATGATTTATAAAAACAGATGTATCATTTTCTTTAATTTTAAGAAAGAAATGATGTTTATTTATCTCCTTTATAAGCATGAAATCAATTAATTCAGCAAGCTTAGTTTTTCCTAAATCATGGGAATTCTTCTTTTCTTTTAAATCAGATTTTACATCTGCATAAATTACATTTAACTCATTAAGATTAAATGTAATATTTTTAAAATCTTTATGATTGCAATATAGTTTACTTAGTTGCATTGTATTTAAAAGAATCTGTTATTTCTAAATATTCAAGTTTGCCCAAAAGGTAAAGAAAATTCAAAGCATATGGAAAATTCTCTTTAGCCTCTGCGCCCATATTATCTGTGACTTTTTTTAAAAGGTCATCGTAATTAATATCATAGAAAGCATTTAACTGCTTTAAAATAAATGCTCCAATATTTAATACTGATATATCAGGATTTATATGTCTATCTGGTTTTATCATTATCAGCCTTTTTCCCAATTAAACATTCATAATACATATAATGAAGGAAAACCATTACATGTCTTTTACTTCCTTTTAGCAGAGTTGAACCATCACAAATTAACTTATAAATAAACACAAATATTTCCTCAAACAAATCAAAATCATCTCTCTTTAAAGAAATTAGCTGGTTTAATTCATAAGCTGTGTCAAAGTAATAATCTTTCAAATTTTCATTCAATGGATTGTATAGGAATTTCTCAATTTTATCAAAATCCATTAACGATTCACCTACGATAAATTCATTAAAATATTCTTCGCTAAGCCTATTCTTTCTGTTTTTTTCTTTTTTATCAATTAAGGTAAAATCTTGTTTAAGCTTATCAATTTCTTCTTTAATTTCTGTTTTAATTTCAGGTAGTTGGCTTTTGAAGGCTAAGATAATATCCTTAATTTCTTCATCAGAAAAGTCAAACTGGATATGGTTTATGTCTAATTTATATTGTTTTACAATATTTTTGTTTGAATTTAAATATTGGTTGTTTATTAATTCTTTCCCTATTATGGCACAATTTTCAATTCCAGTTTCCTTTATAATTCTATTGACTAATCGTTCTCCTTTGATTGCTGGATATTTTCTGTTTGTAAACAAGAGGTAATTATCAATCTCACTGTTTTCTTTTAACTTTTTAATTTTGATAATTTCATCATCAACTATTTTCTCAAATTCTTTATCAGCACAAGAAGCAGCATAATTCTCTGTATGTTTTGCTTGAATTATAAATTTGCCAGTCCAACTATCTTTTGTTGAAGGATAATTTTGAGCCGTACCTGTAAATTTCCCATCTCGTCCTCCATCCTTTCCAGGCGAAAATTCAACAACTCCTGTGCCTAAAATCTTTTGGCAGATGGTATTCACCATTCTTTCAAAATCTGTGTCATTGATATTTTCTAATCTATAATCCATGTTACAAAACTAATATTTTATAGCTTGTCTCAATTAAAATAGTTAAACTATCTGAAGCTTTTTTATGTGCACTAACTTTTGGTTTATTCAAACTTTAAAAAAACGTATGTTTCTTATTAATAGTTGCTTTTTTATGCACCTAAAAGTAATTATCATCCAACACCCCCCAAAGTAATAAACCCATGTTAAAAACAACATTTTCAGATGGTTATATTTTGGGTGTTTTGTTATTAATAGGGGCTGGAGCGAGGTGAAAAAATGTAGGGACGCATGGTGGTGTGTTCCTACATTTTTCGAGTTTAATCCGTTTATTCAAGTTTTAGCGTGCCGCTTTCTAAATCATCAAAAAACTTTGTAGGATTGGTAAGAAAGCGGTAACAATTCGAGATTTTAATAATTTTTACCACCTCTGTCATTTGAGGTTCGGAAAGGTTTCCTTTCACATCCATTAAAAGCCAGTCTTTTTCACTGGCTAGCGAAACCATGTTCATTAGGAAAGTTAGGTTTTTCTCTCGAAGGTCTGCACGAAAATTGAGTTCTTTAATTTTCCCTGTTTTTTTGTTCAAACTTAAGTTTGCATCGTTATCCAGCTCATCTGTATAGGTTTTCCAGTTAAAACAGAATTCACTGTTCTCCCAATTTGCCTGGTTAACATATTTATTTATTCTGGCTACTAGTTCTGGTATGTCGATTTCAATTTTACTCCACCAATCATGGGTTAAGGCATCGGTAAAAACATCTGATTCACTTATGGTGCCTTCTGTACTTTTTTTATAGTGTTCTTTTCTTTCATCATAATCAACATGAAGTCTGTCAGGTATCCTTCCATACCTTTCCAGTATTGATTTTCTTGGTATTGCTGTTAAATTGAATTGGTAAATTGCCATTTTCTTTTTTCCAAATGGTCTTTAAAGACCTTTACTTTTTCCGATGCTGTTTCATATTAGCAGGTTACCACTTCTGAATTTTCATATTGTAATGTGCATGGCTTTTATTTCCCATCAAGTATTTTCTGCATAGCATTCATTAATGAGTCTCCAATAACATTAAATTTTTGGTCTGTTTCAAAATCATATTGCAGATAATGAGTCGGTTCGTCTTTCATTTCATAAGTTCCACTCGAATCTCTGTCAATTCCAAATTGTACAATTATATTTTTTGTATTAGGAATAATATTATATGAAATTAAATGGTTATAGGGTTCAAATATTTCTTTAAGTTGACCATTCTCAACTGAATAGACAAAAAAGGATTTAATATCTTCATTATCATACCTGCCATTTTTATTAGAATCTTTATTAATTCCCTCAAAAAACAAGATATTGTCTTCACCAACTTTTCTACGCTCCAGTAACGAAAGAAGCAGTCTCTTGTTGAATATGTTAATGGATCTTTTATTTTTTTCGAAATAGACTACGAAATTATTATATCCGTAATACCTTGTTTTGTAGCTTCCTGTGCTAAGAAGTCCAAGAGTGCTGCGATCTTCAATATTCTCCTTTTTGTCCAAAAAGCGTTGCCCGATTGGAATTAGATATATCGATTTTAATGTATCAATAAGGATCATGTTTTCTGACGAAATAATTTGTCCCCTCAGGTTTTTATTTGCTAACTCCTCTACTTCAGTGTTGGTCAGTATGGTGTCATTTCCTTTTTGATTGCACGAAAAAAGTAAGATAAAAAATGACAGGATTAAAATTTGTTTCATGTTTTTCTATAGTTATGTAAGCAATTTATATTACCAAAATCATAAATACCTGTAATAATTAAAGATATTTTTAAGTTGGATTTTATAATCACACTAAAAATATATCTTCTAACTGTTAAAACCAAAAGAATTGAGAAAATGAGGAGTGTATTTGGAATGTTTGTAATTTTAGATGCTGAACAAAGACCATTTTTCGTGAAAACCAGGATTATTTCTTTCATTTTTATTTCATTATTGAATGTTTTGCTTGCAGGAAATGCGATGTCGCAGGAAGGAGGTGAGGAGCAACTTTTTAAAGAGGTTTTTCCAGAGTTGCAAGACAGTTTGATTTACTCTTGTAAAGAGAATTTAAGTGTAGAAGAGCTTAAAAAGCTACGCGATTTACTTCAAAAGCTAGACAATGCACAAAATGACTTAAATGCATTTAAATATGGTGCCCTAAGCGCTGACAATGCATTGGTTTTTGAATACAAAAAGTTGAAAGAAGTTAAGAAAAACCTGAATATTGAAAAGCTTGAGAATTTAATTAAATTGAGAAAAAGAGAAATTAAGGTTTTCATGGGAAATATCTTAAGATGTGGTGTTCCATATGAAGAAAGAATTAGAAGTTTGGCCCTGCTTCAACACACCTACAGATCAAAAAATTGGGAGTTAGCCTATCAATACTGGAATGTATTGTTCCATAATTACCCGGATGCCTCGAAATTGATTTATTCCAAAGGAGCGAATATATTAGAATATAAATTTGAGCAAACGAAGGATGAAAGATGGATTGATACCTTGATGATGTTGTATGATCAACGTATTAAATACAAGTTTTTTGGGAATGAAGGCCAGTATCCCGAAGGTTATATTTTGGGCAGAAAAGCAGTTGATTTATTAAGATACAGAAAAGAAGCAGTGGAGAAAGC
Source organism: Bacteroidales bacterium (assembly GCA_050296515.1). GTDB lineage: Bacteria > Bacteroidota > Bacteroidia > Bacteroidales > NBLH01 > NBLH01. The sequence continues at coordinate 50,711 of JBNKRJ010000113.1, forward strand.
TTATACTATTTTTGAAAAATCTATTCAACTTCAGGGAGTTAAATCGGAAGATGCGGTTTTACTAACCTACATGCAAGCTTCTGAAGGAATGTTTGTAAAAAACAAAATTGATAGAGATGAAGTTGTGAATAATTTTAATGAAATTACTACTATTTTAGAAGAACATTTAAAAGATTCGACAAATATGCTTGCTCCTCAAGCCCTAGCAGGAGTCATTCAAATTTTTGCAATCGGCGATCCTGCACCCTGTGAGCAATTGATTCCTGCTTTCCGGAAAAGGTTTAGTGAAAATAAAACTGATGTTGAGCAGCTGGAAAAAATTGCCAGGATACTTAGCTTAAACAATTGTACAGATAACGATCTTTTTGCTGATATTGCTGTAGCAATTGATAGTTTGAGGAATCCAACGCGACAAAAACAAGATAGTCTTTCAATATTCTTTAGAAAAAAAGAGTATGATAAGGTTATTAAATATTTGAATGAAGCTGTCGGACTTGAAACTGTTGATTCATTAAAAGCGAGGCTTTACTATAAACTTGCACAGGTCTCAAATGAAATGGGGAAAAAGGATCAGGCAAGGAGTTATGCATTACAAGCTATTTCTTTAAAAAGCAATTTTGGCGCGCCCTATATTTTAATTGCAACTATGTATGCCTCAAGTGGATGTACTAAGCTTGCCTCACCAAAAGGAGAACTTGAAGGCGTTGCCTACTGTGCAGCTGTTGATAAATTAGTGGAAGCTAAAATTGGAGATCCATCTGTTTATGATGTAGTGAATAAATTAATCTATAAATACCAGGATTATTATCCGAATCCCCAAAAAGCATTTGCGATTGGAGTTACCAACGGACAAACTATAAAAATAGGTTGTTGGATAAATGAAACTATTACAGTTAGGTTTTAGTTTTTTTATTCGGGTACTAAAAAGGCACAAGTTACGCTGAGGCTAAACTTGCGCCAGCTGAAAGCCTTTATTAATGTGCTGAATAAAATTATTATTTCCCAAGCAACTCAATTAATTCCGTAAAATTGTTTTCATGGGCAATATCTGTTGCTTTTTTCCCTTTGAAGTAACCCGCATTTACCACAACCTCTTTATCAGCTCCCGCATTTATTAACAATTTTGCAACTTCTACATTGTTTTGCGATACCGCCATTAAAAGTGCAGTTGCTCCCTCCGCACTTGGTGCATTCACCTGAGCGTTATTGGCAATTAACAGCTCAACCACTTTTGGATTATCTGCAAGGCTGGCTTCCATTAAGGGTGTCCAGCCATTGGATGAGGAATAATTGACATCGGCTCCGTGTTTAATCAACTCTGTTGCTACTTTATGATGGCCTTTTCGTGCTACCCAATACAGTACACTTCCTCCCTGTTTCTCTATAATATTCGGAGACTGTCCTTTTTCCAGAATTTCCTTTACTTTTTCAACATCGCCCTTTGCCGAAAACAAAAACAAATCCTTTTCAGCTGTTTTCATTCCTTTGGTATCAGGTGTACCTACCCGGAACTTCGCTTTTTCAAGAAGTTTCATAATGGAAGGGTGTTTATGAACATTGGCAGCCATTAAAACATTATCTGTCACTTCAGCACCGGCTTCAATAAGCAGTTTTGCTATTTCGTACTGGCTTCCGCCACAGGCCTTTACCAATGCTGTATAGCCAATTGAGTCTTTTGCATCCGGATCGATACCTTGGGCAAGCAACAATTTTGCAATATCTGTAGCACCTTGCGTAGTTGCCAGCATAATAGGGAAATAATCATCCGTTTCAACATTCGGCTCAGCACCATTTTGAAGACTTTCAATAACCTTTAGAATATCCTTCGACCAAATGGCATCGATAAGTTGTTTGCTTGCCTGCTTTATTCTGTCAGCATCTGTTTTTTCTGTGGGGTAAATCTTCTCAAATGCGACTTTAGGGCCTTCGGGCTTTAGCAGGGCTTCAATTTCGTAAAAGGCTTTCAACCTGGCATAATCATAGGCGGTTCTTAATCCAAGGCTTACAAGTTCTGTATTCGCCCCGTTTTTCAAAAGAAGTTCAGCAACCTCTTTTTTGCCATTATCTGCGGCAAGCATTAATGCTGTAAGACCTTCTACGGATTGAATATCAAGCATTGCCCCGTGTTCGATGAGAATTTGAGCAATTTCAAGATTCCCGGTTACAGCGCTATGCATTAAAGCGGTTTCACCATGCTGGTTCAAAGCGTTAACATCTGCTCCTTTATTAAGAAAATCGACCAGCCAGTTTTTATCGTTCCAGTTTACGGCTTTAATCAGGTTGTCGGCATCGTTCATATGTAGTATTTTTAATGATTACAAGCGGTGGAGGCAAGTTTTCGTAATAATTACCACCATCAGTCTAATAAAGATACTAAAATTTCCATTCTCTGCATCAGCATCAGTAAAGCTCTGAGGGCAATGAGCTTCACTATGCACAAAGTGGAGCTCATGAGTGAAGTGAATAACCCAAAAATGAAGACCTAATTCAACTCTGAAGTTGAAAAACAAAGTTAAACGTTGCATAATAGTAATTATAAACTACTGATTATCAGACTTCATTTTTGATGATGATAATATAAGTAACTGATGTTCTGA
>JBNKRJ010000114.1:0-73501 GCA_050296515.1 Bacteroidales bacterium
TGTATCAAAACTAGTTTTGCTATAAATTTTTCTTTCAATCTTGCATCAATCCAATCAATCTGCTTTCAATCTTGTTGAAATACGCTCTTTTGTTGTTGAAATGAAAGTAAAATTGCATTGAATACTTTTGATACAGCCCCAAATTTCTCTTGAAATAACACTAGAAACAATATTTGTTTTCTTCGAGCATTTTTTCAGCAATTCTTCTGCGTGCTAACCGAACATTAACAGGCTGAACTTTGGTATAACGTTTCATACCCATAAGCATTCCCATTTGTTCATCGCCTTCGGCAAATGAGTTAACGGCATCAACACCTTCTTTGTTAATTCTATATGCAGCATCATACATGAAAACATCCAGCATGTCTTTGTATAATGAAGCTTTTTCTTCGCCTAACTTTTCTACTAATTTCTCTACTCGTAATAACATTGATTCAGCTGCATAGGTTTCAATAAGCATGTTTGCTGCATTAAACAGCAGTTCTTGCTCTTCATCAAGAGTTTGCATAAACTTTTGAATAGCAGCACCCGAAACCATTAATATGGCTTTCTTGAATTTTTCAATTAACTTTTTCTTTTCTTCAAAAAAGTTACTGCTTGGCGGTGAAAAATCAGGAATACCCATTAACTCTTTAGCAACTTCCTGTGCTGGAGTTAATAAATCCAGTTCACCTTTGAAACCACGTTTAAGTAATTCACCAACAATTACCATTCGGTTAATTTCGTTGGTTCCTTCAAAAATTCTGTTGATACGTGCATCTCTGAAAGCTCTTTCAACATGAGTTTCAGCAGAATAGCCCATTCCGCCATAAATCTGAACACCTTCATCTACAGTGTAGTCAAGTGCTTCGGAGCAAGCAACTTTAGAAATAGATGCTTCAATAGAAAACTGGCGCATTCCTTCAATTGTTGCTTCTTCTTTACTCATCCCGGAATTGACAAGAGATAAAATAGCGTCATCAATGTTTTGGCTTGCACGATAAGTTAGTGATTCAGAGGCAAATATTCTGATTGCCATTTCAGCCAACTTGTATTGGATGGCTTTAAAGTTGCCAATTGTTTTGCCAAATTGTTTACGCTCGTTGGAATAATTTATTGCATATCCGGCAACTCCTTTTGCTGCACCTATTGTTGCTGCACCTAATTTAATTCTTCCAAGGTTAAGAATGTTTAGAGCAATTTTAAAGCCCCCATCTCTTTCACCAAGCAGGTTCTCAACAGGCACTTTAACATCATTAAAATAGATTTGAACTGTTGACGAGCCCTTTATTCCCATTTTCTCCTCGTCAGGACCTATTTCAATTCCTTCAGAATTTGCATCAACAATAAATGCGCTTAAGTTTTTATCATCATCAATTTTTGCAAAAACAATCAATACATCTGCAACTCCACCATTGGTAATCCACATTTTTACTCCATTCAGAAGATAATGTTTACCATTAGCTGAAAGTTTAGCTTTTGATTTACCAGAGTTTGCATCGGATCCTGCATCTGGTTCCGTTAGACAATAAGCACCAATGTATTCTCCTGTTGCAAGTTTTGGAATGTATTTTTTCTTTTGTTCTTCTGTTCCATAATAAAGGATGGGTAATGTTCCAATACCGGTGTGTGCGGAATAGGCTACAGCAAAACTAAAGCTCTTTCCCATTTCTTCAGCAGCAAGCATAGATGAAACAAAATTTAATCCAAATCCTTCATATTCTTCAGGTACAGAAATTCCCATCAGACCAAGTTCTCCGGCTCCTTTCATCAATTTTGTAAGCAGCTCACGGTCGTGCTTATCCAACTGATCAACTACAGGAATTACCTCTTTTTCAGTGAATTCCCGGCACGATTGTGCCATCATTTTTTGTTCTTCGTTAAATTCCTCAGGAATAAATATTTCATTTGCAGTAGTTTCTCTAATCAGAAATTCACCGCCCTTTATTGTTTTTTTATCTGACATTATCTTAGATTTTAAAGGTTCGTAAAATTTTATAACATTTCGAATATTCCTGCAGCACCTTGTCCGGTTCCAATACACATTGTCACCATCCCATATTTTCCGCCAGTTTTCTTTAATTCATGAAGTACCTGTACAGTTAATTTTGCTCCTGTAGCTCCAAGCGGATGACCAAGAGCAATTGCTCCACCATTTACATTCACCTTATTTGCATCAAGTCCAAGTTCATTTATGACAGCAATTGACTGTGAAGCAAATGCTTCATTTAATTCAATTAAGTCGATGTCCTGAAGCTTCATTCCTGCATGTTTCAATGCTTTTGGAATAGCTGCTACCGGGCCAATACCCATTTTATAGGGTTCGACACCTGCTACTTGATAATCTACTAGTCGGGCGATTGGCTGCAAATTGTATTCTTTTACAATTTTTTCAGAAACAACAAGCACAAAAGCTGCACCATCAGACATTTGAGATGAGTTCCCTGCGGTTGATGTCCCGTCAGATGCAAAAGCAGGTCTAAGTTTAGATAAACTTTCTGCGGTTGTGCCTCGTCTAGGTCCTTCATCTGTATCAACTACAAATTCACGACTTTTCATCTTGCCATCCTGATAGTAGTTTTCGTGCACAGTTATTGGAACAATCTCCTCTTTAAATTTTCCAGCATCAATAGCAGCAACCGCTTTTTCAACCGATTTTGCTCCGAAAATATCTTGTTGCTCACGAGTGATTTTATATTCTTTGGCTACCATTTCTGAGGTTAATCCCATGTTTAGGTACCATTTTGGATGCTTCTGTGCAATATCAGGATGTGGTACCTGTCTCCAGCCACCCATTGAAATCATCGACATGGTTTCGGCTCCTCCTGCCACGATGATATCAGCAATTCCGGCAGTGATTTTTGCCGAAGCAATTGCAATGGATTCTAATCCCGAGGCACAATAACGATTTATTGTTGAACCGGGTACTTCAACTGTATCCATTGTCATCAGCGATAGAAGTCGTCCCATGTTGAAACCAGTTTCAGCTTCGGGAAATGCGTTTCCTACCACTACATCGTCAATTCTTGATTTTTCAATTTGTGGAAAGTCGCTCAATAATTTTTTGATTATTGTTGCTGCAATATCATCAGGCCTGGTAAATTTGAATTTGCCTCTAGGAGCTTTACCAATAGCTGAGCGATACCCTCCAATTATATATGCGTTCATATTTTTTTACTTTAGTAGTTATAAGATTAAGTGATATTTAGTTCCTTAAAATTTTACCAGATGTAATCAAACTTTGCATCCTTTCCAATGTCTTTTTCTGAGTACAAAGTTCTACAAATGCTCTTCTTTCAAGGTCTAACAAATACTCTTCAGACACCTCGGTCAATGGAGTTGAAATATCGCCTCCTGCCATTACAAAACCTAGTTTTTCTGCAATCAGCTTATCGTGCTCTGACATATAATTACCAGTTACCATTGAATCTGCTCCAACATAAACAAGTCCCATTGCTTCTTTTCCAATTACTTTGATATTATTTCGTGGTGCTGGCTGAACATATCCTTTTTCAACCATGTTTAGAGCAACTTTCTTTGCATAAGCTAATTGATGTGCACGGCTGACAATTACTTCGTCAATACCTTTTCTTAAATATCCAAGCTCAAAGGCTTCGTAGGCAGACATTGAAACTTTTGCCTGTCCTACAGTCAGGAACCGATTGGTGAAAGCATTTGTACGAATATCACCGTCTTTCAATTCATCAGATAAACGGAGGGCAAATTCTTTGGTTCCACCTCCCCCGGGAATCACGCCTACACCAAACTCAACAAGTCCCATATAAGTTTCAGCATGAGCAATTACTTTATCGCAGTGCATTGAAACTTCGCACCCTCCACCTAAAGTCATACCGTGTGGTGCAGCTATTACAGGAACAGATGAATATCGCATTCTCATGGTTGTTTTTTGGAACCAGTTTACAGCCCAACTTAATTCTTCCCATTCTTGCTCAACAGCCAGCATGAAAATCATTCCTACATTTGCTCCAGCTGAGAAGTGATCTCCTTCGTTAGAAATAATTAACGCTTTGTATTCAGCTTCTGCTAAATCTATTGCTTTGTTTAAGCCCTGCAAAGTTCCTTGTCCAATCGTGTTCATTTTACTATGGAACTCGATATTTAAAACTCCATCGCCTAAATCAAAGATGGTAGATTCATTGTTTTTCCAAACAACATTGGTTTCTCTCAATAAATTTAATGAAAGCTTGTCTTCTTGTCCTGGAACTACCTGATAAGCCTTACTTTTTTGATCGTAGTAATACTTTAAGCCTTTTTCAATCTTATAAAATGATTTTACTCCTGACTCAAGCATTTCATAAATCCATGCTGCTGGTTTTTTACCAGCCTCTTCCATTTGTTTAATATTTTCTTCAACACCTACTGCATCCCAGGTTTGGAATGGACCAAGCTTCCATCCAAAGCCAGCATTCAATGCATCATCAACTTTATAAATTTCATCCGAAATTTCAGGAATACGGTTTGAAACAAACTGGAATAAACTGAAGAAAGTGCTTCGGTAAAAATCCCCAGCTTTGCCTTTATCACTAAATAATATTTTAGTTCTTTTGACTAAATCATCAACACCTTTCGTTTTCTCAAACACTGAAAATTTAGGTTTTGGAGCTTCAACATACTCCATTGTTTCGAAATCAAGTGATAAAAACTTCTTTTTGCCGTTTTCTTCAACTTTTTTAAAGAACCCCTGTTTTGTTTTTGAGCCTAACCATTTGTTATCCAGCATTTTTTGAAGGTAATCAGGAATGCTGAATATTACATTGGATTCATCTTTTGTTGTCTCCCGAATATTATTGGCTACGTGAACCAACGTGTCCAGACCAACAATATCAGCTGTTCTGAAAGTCGCCGATTTTGCCCTACCAATAATGGTTCCGGTTAATTTATCAATTTCAGGAATGGTTAAACCATATTCTTTTACATTGTTGAACAATTCCATAATAGCAAATGTTCCAACACGATTTGCGATAAACGCAGGCGTATCTTTTGCCGGAACAGCTACTTTACCAAGAAAACGCTCAGCGTAATCTCTCAGGAAATCAAGTACTTCGGGAGCGGTTTTGCTTGATGGAATAATTTCAAATAACTGCAAATATCTGGGAGGATTAAAGAAGTGGGTTCCGCAGAAATGTTTTTGAAAATCTTCAGAACGGCCTTCAAGCATTGCTTCTATTGAAATACCCGAAGTGTTAGTTGTAATTAAGGTACCCGGTTTGCGGTATTTTTCAACATTGGCAAATACTTGTTGTTTGATGTCGAGTCTTTCAATAACTACTTCAATTACCCAATCATAATCTTTGATTTTTGACAAATCGTCATCAAAATTACCAGTTGTTATTCTGTTTGCAAAAGATTGACTGTAAATTGGCGATGGTTTTGATTTTAGGGCAGTTTTCAATGAGTTATTTACGATTCGGTTTCTAACAACCTTATCGTTTAGGCTAAGTCCTTTTGCTTTTTCCTGGTCATCTGGCTCTTTAGGAATAATATCCAAAAGAAGCACTTCTAATCCAATATTTGCAAAATGACAAGCTATCCCTGAACCCATTACTCCTGATCCAAGGACTGCTACTTTTTTTATCCGTCGTGTCATACTGTTAAATAAGTTATTGATTAGTTTATTTTTATTAATTATTGTTTTCTAAATCATTAATACTTTCACCAATTTCATCCTGCACGCATTGTTTAATTATGTCAAAAACTTTGATCGTGTGTTTAACATCTTCATTACTAAGGTGCTGCATTAGTTTTTCGTTGAAATTCAAAATTGTTTGTTTTGCAATTTTACGTTTCGCAATTCCTTCATCAGTTAAATAGATACGGACTATTCTTTTATCTTCCTCATCTCCTTTTCTGTAGATAAGGCCTTTCGCTTCCATGTTTTTCAATAACCTGCTCAACGAAGTTGGCTCCATGCCCATTAAAGGGGCTATTTTTGTAGCAGGAGTACCCTCTTTGGCAATATTAATCAACACGTAGCCAATGGTTTGTGAGATGTCGTATTTGCTGGCTATATTGTTATACATACGAGTGATGGCATGCCAGGTAGACTTAATATGAAAATCAACAGTTTTTTTCAATTCCATTTAGTAATTTATTATGCTTGCATTGCAAATTTATGAAAAATTATTATGCATGCAAAGGAATTATTTTGTTATTTTGGGTCTTATTTATATTAATTTAAAAGTTAATTATAATAATCCATAAAACATTTGTAATGATGAATTTATCTGATTTTAAGCATGTTAAGAAGGTGTCAGTAAGGTATGATGATTTAGATACTTTTAGTCACGTAAATAATAAAGCTTATTTAGCTTATTTAGAAGAAGCACGAGCAGATTACCACAGGCAGCTTTTTAAATGGAAGGGAATGCTTGATTTTAATGCTGTAGTTGCTAGAATTGAAATTAATTATGTTTTACCTGTTTTTTATGGGGATGAACTTTCGTTATATACCAGAGCCTCAAACATAGGAACTAAAAGTTTTGAACTAGAAACTATTTTTATTGTAAAAAAACAAGAGAAAACAGTAAAAGTTGCTGAAGCCAAAGTTGTTTTAGTTTCTATTGATCCAAAAACTGGGAAAACAACCCCAATTCCAGAGGAAGAAAAAAGAGTTCTAGTTGAATTTGAGGGAAAGTAAACTTTTAGATTAACTCCTGCAGCTGCAAATTTAAACCCAATAAAAGTTTTTGTGCAGCTACAGGGTTATAAGTAATCAATAACCTGTTCAAGCTTTATTCCTCGTGATGCCTTTAATAGCAGAGTCGTGTCTTCAATTTTATTAATTTGTAGATGGTTACATAAAGAAGCTGCGTCATTAAAGAACTGAAAAAGAGGAAATTCACTTCTAAAGTTGTAGAAGTTTTCACCAACAAAAATGGTTGTACCAAAATTAAGTTCTTCTACAAGTTTGGCGATTTTGTAGTGTTCTTCGTTGCTTGAATCGCCCAGTTCGAACATATCACCTAAAATCAATCCTTTCTTAGCTTCTTTAATATTTAAGAAGTTTTTAATTGCTAGATCCATGCTTGTTGGATTAGCGTTATAAGCATCTATTATTAAGGTGTTTGTTTCTGTTTTTGTTAATTGTGAGCGATTATTTTTTGGCTGATATTCTTCTATAGCTTCAACTATTTTTTCATTTGTAACATTAAAATAGGAGCCAATACAAATGGCAGCCAAGACATTGTTAAAATTATACTCGCCAACAAGCTTTGTTTTAATTTCGTATTTATCCCATTTTATTTCCAGGAAAGGACTTGAAGCAATAAATTCAGCAGAAATAAATAAATCATGGTTCCTTCCATAATTAATCTTTTCTATACCAGCTGCTTGCCTCAATAATAAATCGTCCTCGCCATTTATAAATACTATCCCATTTTTTCTTTTTAGATAATTATAAAGTTCTGATTTTGTTCTTATTACACCCTCAAAAGAACCAAAACCTTCAATATGTGCTTTTCCTATGTTTGTAATTATTCCATAATCAGGCTCCGCAATGTTACAGAGTGTTTCTATTTCGCCTAAATGATTGGCTCCCATTTCAACAACGCCCATTTCTGTATCTTTTGTAAAGGATAAAATTGTTAAAGGAACGCCAATATGGTTATTTAAGTTCCCCTGTGTGTACCCTAAATCAAATTTCTTTTTTAAAACACTGCTAATTAACTCTTTAGTTGTCGTTTTACCATTAGTTCCTGTAATGGCCAGTATAGGAATATTCAAATATGTCCTGTGAAATTTTGCAAGTTCCTGTAGATAATTCAATACATCTTTTACAAGAATAGTTCTTTCAATATCTGCATATTTAGCTTCATCAATAATCGCATATTTAGCACCTATATCAATTGCACTTTGTGCATATTCATTGCCATTAAAATTTTCTCCTTTAAGAGCAAAGAAGATTTGACCTTTCTCAATTTTTCTTGAATCAGTTGTTATTCCTGAAGAATTTAAAAAAATGGAATGTATTTCTTGTATGTTCATGTCTATAAAATAAAAAACCCGCTGTTATTACAACGGGTTAAAAATATAAAGTATAATTTATTTTCTAAAATCCTCCGGTGCTACCAACTCTAATCATAGCACATCTAAAACCTAAGTTTTCTTTTGCCTTTCTTTCGTCAAGAAACCTTCTTGCTCCTGGGCTCATCCAGTACATTCTGTCATTCCAGCCACCGCCTTTATAAACTCGGGTTCTATCATTTATCATTGAAGTCATTCCCTTTCCTTTTGGGCCTGTACCTGAATTGTACATTCTGTCTGAACCTTGTGTTCCAGACTCATCCATCCAACCTTCTCCTGCTTGGATACTGGATTGTGCATCGCCATCTTGATAATTTATATTATTTGCTTTTTGATAATTCTGTCGTGAATAGTCATCTGCTACATCATCAAATGCAATTCTACCTAATGAGTCTTTATCAGCAACGGTTCCATCAGGATTTTTTCGAACTGTTTTAAATACATTACCTCTGAATGGTCTAAATTCTTCAACATCTAATGAGGATAATTGACGATAAACGTCCATGCACCATTCATTAACGTTTCCGGCCATATTGTATAATCCATAATCGTTTGGCCAATATGCGTCAACAGGAGCTGGTACTGAAGCATTATCATTAAGTGCTCCTGCTACCCCCATCATATCACCACGTCCTCTTTGGAAGTTTCCTCTGAATTTACCACGGTTTTGTTTTGTGTCATTTCTAACGTAATGTCCGTTCCATGGAAAGATTTTGCGATTATATATTCTTTCAGGAGATCCCATGGAATTACCAATTAAACCAAGTGCGGCATACTCCCATTCAGCTTCTTGAGGCAATCTGTATCTAGGAAGTAAAATTCCGTCTTCCATTGTTGCATGTCTTTCTCCACCGTCAAGCGTAGGAAGATTTTCACGAATACCACTTTCATATTGACCTGCCAAATAAGCTTCTGTATTAAAGTTGTCTTCATCAACCTGATTTGGGTTTGGATCAAGGATACCATAATCAACTAATGCCTTTTCATTTACCCTGTCTGTTCTCCATGCACAATAGTCAGTTGCCTGTAGCCAGCTAACACCTACTACAGGATAGTTGTGGTATGCAGGATGTCTAAAGTAATAGTCTACATATGGCTCATTGTAAGCGAGTTTCTTCCTCCAACATAAAGTATCAGGTAACGCTTGCAGATAGACTTGAGGATAACTTACAAAAACTTTTGATATCCAGTTTAAATATTCGCGGTAATCAATATTTCTAACTTCTGTTTCATCCATATAAAATGAAGCAACGGTTACCCGTCTGGGAATATTATTCCAGTCATAGATAACATCCTGGGCTGTTCGTCCCATAATGAATGTACCACCTTCAATGAATACGAGCCCTGGTCCTGTTTCTTGCTCTTTGTAATCCAATACTTCAAATCTTCCCATGTCCGGATCATTGTATGCCCATCCGGTTGTTGTAGATTCATTGCCTACACCTGTACCTCCACCGCCTCTGCCAAAACATGAGCTCAAAGAAACCGTTATTATTACTGATATAACAAGTAAAACTGATTTAATCTTCATAACTATCACTTTTATTTTTTTATCTTAATGCAAATATAACTAAAAAGAAGGACAACTTATTGTGTTGTAATTTCGAATTTTTTTATCACATGCAAATAAATATGTTAAACTTAACTCGTGCGAACCTAATGATTGTCCAATAAATCTTGACAAAGTAACATCATAACTATAGGAAACTACCAAATTATTAATATTTATATGAAACGACAAAATCAGCGCATCAAAATGTAATTCAATGTTGTTCCTTAAAAAGGCTCCTAGAGACGCTTTGTAGATGTCAAAATACATGCCATAATAAAGCATGTTCATATTTTGTTGATTAATAAATACGATGTTAGGTTCTAAAGCAAAATTTGCTTGTTTGGAGTCATTACTATCAAATGGAATAGTTGCACCAGCATGGGCCGTATATTTCATGGGGAAATATTCACTATGATTTTCCACCAGAGTATGAGGAATATGATGGGCAGAAAAGCCCGCAAAATATTTTTTGTAATTTAGCAGCACTCCGGCAGAGAAATCAGGAGTAATAAAGCTTTGATCTGCAAGTCCTTCTGAATTTGGGTAAGTAACACCCTGGACAGGGTTTATCATACTTGGGAAAACCAAATCTCTTACATTCGTATTTTTCTGATACACAGAAGCTTGTAGGGCAAATTTTGCTGAAATTCTTCTATTTAAGTTGACATGATAGGAATAAATAATATCAGCTCCCAGCTGATTAAAAGCTCCTCCTCCCTGCTTATCATTCATTATTCTAAAGCCCAGGCCACCACTTAAAGCAGGAAAATATTTGTCAATTGATGCACTATAAGTTACGTATGGAAACTGAACTCCAGGCCATTGATTTCGATAGGAGAGGGCAAGTTTAGGGCAATAATCAGCACCTGCATAAGCAGGGTTTAAATAGAGCTTGTCAGCGAAAAGTTGAGAAAATTGCACATCCTGTGCCACTGCTATGTTTACAAACTGTAGGAAAATGAATATTTTAAAAATTCTTTGCACTTTTATACTATTACTCTTTATTTAGCTGTTTAAGTTTATGGAAAAATTCACTAAATGTAACCATTCGGAAATAATCGTGTTTAAACAATGCCCAATTATAACGTAAATTATTCAAAAATTGTGTATAGATTTCAAATTATAATCTGCCATGCTGATATACTTGGCTAGATTTATCTAATTTTGGGCTGATTTCATTAAACTTATTAAGCATGTATAGTAAGTACTTTTTTTTAATTCTGTTCAATTTTATCATAGTACGATTTTGTTATTCGCAAACTCAGAAGCAACATTTTGAAATAAAATGGCAAAAAAAGCAACTTTTTTTTTCTGATGAAAATGAACAAAGAGCAAAATATCTATTGTATTTTGATGGAGCTGTTTATGAGCATAATAAAAACAATTTACCTGTCTTTTCGGAATTACTAAAAACAAATAACGAAAATGTTAAAGTTCAGATTTTAAATGAAAAATACGAAGTTTTGACGAGCAATGAATTATCTGATGTTGTTGACATTGACAAAATACCTGATAATATTGAAGTAAGCAGTAGTGTCAAGTATATTAGACGAGAGCCACGGGTTGAGTTTTCGTTAATTCCTGTAAGAAAAAACAAATTAACCGGGCAGTTTGAAAAACTTATAAGTTTTGATATAGGGTTTATAAAAACACTTAAAGCAAAAAGTAATCTTAAAAGGAAAAGGGCATTAACTAGTCAATCTGTTTTAAGTTCTGGTAAATGGGTGAAAATTAAAATACCCCAAAGTGGTGTTTACAAGCTAACATTTGACGAATTAAGAAATTTAGGTATAGAACATCCGGAAAATATCCGGATTTTTGGAAATGGAGGTAAAATGTTGCCTTATTATAATTCAAAGGAAAGACCAGATGATTTAATAGAAAACCATGTTTTAATAAGAAGTGAAGAAGTTTACTTTTATGGAGATGGACCAGTTCAGTGGGAATATGACGAAACAAACGACTTTTTTCATCAAAAAAGAAATCTGTACAGTGATTATGCCTACTATTTTTTAACTTCGGATTATAACTCTGGAAGTAGTAATGCGATCATTCAGGAAAACCAGTCTTCAGTTAGTCAGACTCATACAGTGAACACTTTTACCGATTTAATTTATCATGAAATTGATACCTTAAACTTAATTGGTTCAGGAAGATTATGGGTTGGAGAAAGTTTCGATTTTCAGAACAAATATAATTTTAGTTTAGAAGTGCCTAATCTTGTTTCTGGCTCGTTAATTAAACTTGAAACCTCACTGGTTGCGCGCTCGCCAATTTCAAGTACTTATGTAATTACTTTAGGCAGCACACAGTTTTCAAGTGTTATTCCTCCCGTAACTTATAAATATGAACAAGATTATGCGAAGCAAAGGGTTGAACAATTTGAGGGGGCAGCCTCTAATTCAGAGCAAATTGATCTGCAAGTTGAATATACAGGAACAGCTTCAGCAGAAGGATGGTTGGACTATTTTTGCCTTAATGCACAGCGGGGACTTCGATTTGAAAATAAGCAACTTAATTTTAGGAATACACAATCAGTTGGCTCTGGAAATATTAGTATGTTTCAATTAAGTAATGCAAATACCAATGTTATTGTTTGGGATATTACAGATCCTCAAAAGCCAAAGCAAGTAAACACTGCAGTTAGTAGTGCAAATCTTAGTTTTAAATTAGCAACAGATTCCTTACATGAATTTATTGCATTTGAACCATCGATGGCATATACTCCAATTACTTCAAGTGATGATTTAGGTGTTATTGAAAATCAAAACTTGCATTCAATTAATCAGGCTGATTTTGTTATTATTAGCCACCCAGAGTTTATGGAATATGCAAGGGAATTAAAACAAATTCATGAAAGTGAAAATAAGTTTAGTATACAATTGATTGATATTGAGCAAATTTACAATGAATTTTCATCAGGCATTAGAGATGCATCAGCTATCAGGGATTTTATGAAAATGCTATACGACAGAGCTTCAAATAGCGAGCAATTACCGAAGTACCTTTGTTTGTTTGGTGATGGTTCATATGATAACAAGCATAATTTTAGCGAAAATACTAACTTTATACCCACCTACCAGTCAGAAAATTCGCTTAGTCCAACAGCATCATTTGTTACCGATGATTTTTTCGGATTACTAGATGATAATGAAGGTGAATATGATGGATTGGTTGATATTGGAATTGGCCGGTTTCCTGTAAAGAATGTTAATGAAGCTGCAAATATGATTCAAAAAATAAGAAACTATTTGAGCTTAGAAGCCTATAGTGACTGGAGAAACCGATTATGTTTTATTGCGGATGATCAAGACAATAACCTCCATCAAGAGCAGGCAGATGAATTAACAAGAATAATGAAAAGCAAGTATCCGGTATTTAATATTGAGAAAATATTTCTGGATGCCTATACTCAGGAAAGCTCTTCTGCTGGTCAGCGTTACCCTGATGCAAAACTTGCTATTGATAATCAGATTGAGAAGGGTGTTTTGTTAATTAATTACACAGGGCATGGCGGGGAAAGTGGATTGGCTGAGGAACGAATTATAACCATTGACCAAATTAACAAATGGTCAAATACTAATAAATTGCCGGTTTTTATGACCGCGACATGTGAGTTTAGTCGTTTTGATAATTATGAAAAAACAACTGCGGGAGAACTTGTTTTCTTGAACCCAACAGGGGGAGCTGTTGCTATGTTTACGACCACCCGATTAGTTTATGCATCTCCAAATTTTGAATTGAATAAAAATTTCTATAATTATTTATTTGAAAATGATCTCAATACGAATGAAAAGTATAGACTAGGAGATATTATGCGACTTACTAAAAATGCTACTGGATCCGGAATAAATAAGCGAAATTTCACCTTGCTTGGTGACCCGGCATTAGAATTATCCTACGCAAACTATTATGTTAAAACTAATTCGATCAACAATAAAGCTGTTCAAGAACAGGCAGATACTTTGAAGGCTCTTGATAAAGTTACAATTACCGGGGAGGTTCAGAATATTAACGGAGTGAAAATTAATGATTATAACGGAATTGTTTATCCTACGGTTTATGATAAGGAAAGAGAAATAAAAACTTTGAATAACGATGGGGAAGGAGTTTTTACCTTTAAACTAAGAAATAGTCAGTTATTTAAAGGAAAAGCAAGCGTTAAAAATGGCGATTTTCAGTTTAGTTTTATCGTGCCAAAAGATATAAAGTATAATATTGATACTGGCAAAATTAGTTATTATTCTACTAATAACCAGTTGCTTGAAGATGCAAAAGGTAGTTTTAAAAATATTTTAATCGGTGGTTCAGGTTCAAATAATTCTTCAGATAATGAAGGTCCGAAAATCCAGATTTACATGAATGATGAAAGCTTCGTAAATGGGGGTATTACAACTAGTACGCCCAAGTTACTTGCATTTTTGAATGATGAAAGTGGAATCAATACAACTGGAAATGGGATTGGACATGATATTGTTACAACAATTGATAACAAAACAGAACAACAATTTACATTAAACGAGTATTATGAGTCTGATATTGATGATTATACAAGCGGACAATTGAATTTTTCTTTTCCTGAACTGGAACCAGGAGAACATAAACTTCATTTGAAAGCCTGGGATGTTTACAACAATTCATCAGAGGATTCTATTATTTTTAATGTTGTGGAGTCAGAGAGATTTGGAATAAGTCATGTTTTAAATTATCCAAATCCTTTTTCGACGAATACTTCCTTCTTTTTTGAGCATAACAGGCCTAACGAACCACTTGAAATAGTCTTACATGTTTTTACTGTGGCGGGGAGAGTTATTAAAACAATACACACTGAAATAGCGACAGAAGGATTTCGTTCTGATGGTATTCCGTGGGACGGAAGAGATGATTTTGGTAATAAAATTGGTAGAGGAGTGTACTTCTATAAATTGTCCGTAAGGACTTCATCAGGAGAGAAGACTGAAAAAATCGAAAAACTTCTCATCTTAAATTAATTGTGGATACTAAAAAATAATTCTCAGCGTTACACTTATTTAAATATATTTGCGATTTTTAAAACCAGCATAACTACCTATGAAAAAATTATTAACACTACTTTTTGTAAGCATACTTTTTAGTTTAAACTTATTCAACCTTAGAGCGCAGGGTTCATATAACACAAGTGGTCAGAAGTTTGATGAAAGATTAAATACAATTACCACAGCTGTTCCTTTTTTAACAATCTCACCCGACTCAAGAGCAGGCGGAATGGGAGATATGGGGGTTGCTACTAGTCCTGATGTTAATTCGCAGCACTGGAATGCAGCGAAATATTCATTTATGGAGGAAGATTTTGGAGTTTCGATTTCTTATACTCCATGGTTACGTGCTTTAGTTGATGATATTGAGTTATTATACTTGACAGGTTATAAGAGACTTAAAGGGAATAGTGCTTTAGCTGCAAGTCTTCGTTATTTTTCTTTAGGAAACATTACTTTCACTGACATTAATGGCTCTGTAATTAGAAATTATAAACCGAACGAATTTGCATTTGATGTTTCTTATTCTTTGTTGTTTACAGATGGTTTTTCAGGAGCTGTTGCTTTAAGATACATAAACTCTAATCTCACTAATGGTATTAGTGCTTCAACAGTAGATGCTCATCCTGGAAGGTCTGTGGCAGGTGATATCTCATTATTTTACACAAAAGATATCAAACTTGGTGGCAAACCGTCAAACATGTCATATGGACTTCAGGTTTCAAATATTGGAAACCAAATTTCTTATACTGATGATGATAAGAACTTTCTTCCTACTAATTTGAGATTAGGAGGAACGCTTACTCATAATTTTGATGAATACAATTCATTAATGGTCGGGGTCGACTTTAATAAATTGTTAGTTCCTACGCCTCCTGTAATTGTTAACGATACAATAATTGCTGGGAAAGATCCTGATGTTGGGGTTACAGCGGGAATGTGGCAATCTTTTAATGATGCACCAGGAGGTACCAAGGAAGAGTTAAGAGAAATTACGATGTCGTTTGGAGCAGAATATTGGTACAATAAAAGATTTGCACTCAGGGCTGGATACTTTCATGAACATGAAACAAAAGGGAACAGAAAGTTTTTTACCATGGGCTTAGGACTGAAATTAAATGCATTTCAACTTGACTTTGCCTATTTATTAGCCAAGCAAAACAATCCGCTAGAGAATACCTTGCGATTCACATTAGCATTTGACTTTAAAGGTTTGAAAAACGAAAGTACACCTGATAAGTAAGAATTAGTTTCATATAAACATACTTAGCTACTTGTATATTTGTTATCTTTGCAAGTGGCTTTTTTATTATAACTACCGATATGAAGATAAAAGTTGGATTTGGGTTTGATGTTCATGCCTTGGAAGATGGTCAAAGCCTGATTCTTGGAGGAATTGAAATTCCACATACAAAAGGAACAATAGCTCATTCTGATGGCGATGTTTTGATACATGCTATTTGTGATGCTTTACTAGGAGCTGCAAATTTGAGAGACATTGGTTATCAATTCCCTGATACCAACAATGATTATAAAGATATTGACAGCAAAATTTTGCTCAGGAAAACTTTTGAGTTATTAACAGAAAAAGGTTTTCAAATTGGGAATATTGACTCAACCATTGCTGCACAAAAGCCCAAGTTGTTACCTCATATTGATAAAATGCAAGAAACATTGGCTGGTATTTTAGAGCTGGCTGTAGAGGATATTACCATAAAAGCCACAACAACTGAAAAGCTTGGTTTTGAGGGGCGTGAAGAGGGAATTTCTGCTTATGCTGTTGTATTGATTTCAAAATCAGAGTAATAGAATGGATTTGAAAAAAACAGTTGTTATAGGAGCAAGTCCTAATTCTGAAAGATTTTCATACAAGGCTGTAAATCTTCTTAATACCTATAAACATCCTGTTGTTGCAGTAGGAATACGAGACGGACAGATATCTGGGATTGAGATTCAAAAAGGAAAACCTGAAATTGAAGATGTTCACACAATAACTTTATACATTGGCAAAAAAAGACAGTCAGAGTATTATAATTACATATTTGACTTAAAACCCAAGAGGATAATTTTTAACCCGGGGACAGAGAATGATGATTTGTATACAAAAGCGAAAGGTAAAGGTATTGAAGTAGTTGAGAATTGTACTTTGGTTATGTTAAACTCCGGAGTTTATTAGGTTCTGTAGGATTTATGTTAGAGTTTTGTAAATAAGAGGGATAGATATGTATAAGGAGATAAAAACACTTGAAGAATTTGCCCACATCATTGAATCAAATGATGGTGCATTGTTTTACTTTTCACACGAGCAATGCAATGTTTGTAAAGTACTCAAGCCCAAAGTTGAAGAACTTATTCGGAAAGACTTTCCGAAAGTTGAACTATTTTATTGTGATACAGTAAACTCTCCTGAACTTGCTGCACAAAACAGTGTTTTTGCTGTACCTACTTTATTAATTTATTTTGGTGGAAGAGAAACTGTTCGTAAGAGTAGAAATGTTGGTATTCAGGAGCTACAAGGAGAAATTGAAAGACCTTATCAAATCATTTTTGAATAAAAAAGGCTCATAGAATCTCCATGAGCTTGTAAAATTAAACTCTTAACTTTTATTGTAATTCTTTTTTGGCTTTAGCACTTTTTTTCTTTTTAGCCGGGTTTTGATTATGTTCAGCGAAATTTGCAGTGTACCAATTACCCGGATCTTGTCCATAGGCAAGTTTGTATTTTATTGTAAACGATTTTACATTGCTTGAATAAACAGTACCACTCCCTTCTTCAATTGTTATTTCATCAGCTCCTTTAGATATTGTTCTTTTTTCCATTTGAATAACTGATTCATTTGTTCCAGCGATAAACTTAGCCGAAAACATTTCACTAGTTGATACCTGGCCTAAATTTCCATCCCCATCTTCTCCATGAAAGTTATCGATAAAAATTCTTTGTTTAGTATCGTCTGTATTATCTTTTATAATATTAACATCATAACTTTGATTTTCATTATCTGTAACCCTGTATAAACCTTTTATAGCATCCCTTGGATCCGATAGATCTTCAACATCTGCCTGGCAAGCACCCAAAAAAGGAACTACAATCAATATTGCCATTAACAATTTTGTAAATTTCATATTTGTCAAATTTTAAATTATACCGAACCGCTGTTAGTATTTGCTTTGCAAGCTTGTAAAACAAAACTGCAAGTTGTTCAACATGTGCTAAGCTAACAAGCCTGTTTTAATTTATAAAATTCTATATAGACATAGTATAATTGTTAAACATCTGCTTTAAAAACCAAAATTAGTTTTTTTATTATTCACAGTAGTTTAATTTATGTGAAAATGATAAATTTTTAGATTTCCAGCCTTTAGCAGTTTGGTAGTGATTAACGGGGAAATATATTTTATATTTCTAATAATAAATAAATTACTGATAAGATACTGAACTTGTAGGGGGCTGAAATTATTTATACTTTTGAAGTCTAAAAACAACATGGTTTAGCCAAAAGTTATGTGTAACATTGCTTTCATTAAATAAAAAACCGTAGAAGGGCCAGACAATTAATAATACTCAGTAGTATGCACTTAGCCGGAGCTTTTTTTTAAGGTGAAGCAATACTAAAAATTAACTTCATTAAATAAAATAGATAATGAGACAAGTAAGCCTACTAATAATACTTTCCATAATTATACTTACCTCTGCTTGTGCTGTAAAAAGAGAGCAGGTTGGAAATTATGATAAAAAAGAGGGTAAAGCCATTGTTATTGCTAAAGGCAAGGATTTTTATTTGTTTTGGGATCAAATTCCATTGAAAAGAATTGAAAAAAAAATAGATGTTAAAGACTATGAAAAAGTAAGTAGAAGAACATTTTTTGATGTCATTACATTTTATGGCACCCTGGGTATCTTTTCCTTTCATACTGTTAAAATTTATTCAGAAAAAGCCAGGGATATCCAAAAAGGTTCAATTAATGGAAAATCAGATTAGAACAAAAGTTGATAGTTCTGGTTAATTTAGAATAGATTTTTTTAACCTTTTTTACTTTGACTGAGAGTAAATTTAAAACAATAAAAGCCCAAAACAAATGTTGCTTTGGGCTTTTATCGTTTTAAATTATTATAGCTAGAGACCTTTGTCCATAGAATTAAGACGCACATTCCTCAATAATTTTTCTGCGTTTTCACTAAGTTTAGTTTTTAAAGCCTTAACACTTTCGGTGCTACTTTTTTTAGCAGTGAAACAGGTCGGTTCATCCTTTGCCATTTGAGCAGATATATCAGCTAAAGCTTTAGTACAAGTACTAACATCTACACCATCGCACATGTATTTGTTTCCATTATAAGTGTAATACGAATTAGATTCACCATCGGAACAAAATGTTGCAAACACCTGAATATCGTCCCTTTTCTCACAATAATCTTCTGCATTACATGATTCTTCCGGCTCAGGATCCCCACAAGTGAATAATGCCCCTGAAATAAACACTGCAAATACCACTGTATAAATTATTCTTTTCATAGTAATAAATTTTTTTAATCATTTTAAAGTTACAAAATATGCCCAGCTTTACCAAGCTGAATTTAATTCTTTTTCAATTTTCTTTTTTAAACTTTCATAGTCATTGTATCCTTTATAAATTTTATTATTCATAATAAAAGCAGGAGTACCGGTAAGTGACAATGCTTTAAAATCTTTATAATTTGAAACAATATAGTTCTCTGCTATTCCCGATAGCATATATCTTTCAATGTGTTTATCGTGCTCAATAAAATCGTCTGTTAACTGCAAAAATTCATCCGAATAGGCTACTGATGGTTCACTTAGCAAAAGTTTATCAATGGGTTCAAAATTGCCACAATCATTTATACTTACCGCAAGTTTTAAGGAATTTATAACGTAGCGGTTATTTGTTATATCTACTAATTTGATAACCAGCTTCACTTTATTTGTTTCAATGTATTCTTTTCTTAACAAGGGAAGTGCTTCTGTTAAAAAATTGGTGCAAAATTTACATTCGTAACTTGAAAACATAAAAACTGTTAGTGCTGCCTTATCTGAACCATATACAATGTCTAAATCTTTTTCTTGTAACGCTATGGAAGCTGAATTTTCAGAAGATACTTTTACAAGGTGATAAGCTAAAAGTCCAACAAGAATTACAATAAAGACTAGTACTATTATACTACCTGCTTTTATTCTTCGGTTCATTACTTAATCCTTAAGTCTATGCCTGTCTGTGCTATAGCTTATCAAATTTGGAGAAAATCTAAGATACAAAGCACCTTTCTTTTGATTTAATTGATTTTTAAGTTTCTTTTTACGCTTGCTGTCACTGCCCTCCAACCCATACTTGGTTTTGCCATCAACATCCATTGCAATCATGTGTAATCCTTTTCTGTCAAGCGTACCTCCTTCTTTCTTGTTCATTTCTTTTTGTTTTTCTAGGAGTTTTTTAGACTTCCCCGCCAAAATATCACCTAAGTGCAGTTCTAAATGTGCCTGGTAATCTTCATTTGCCATATTATACATCGCAAAAAATGACATATCAAGCGCAGAACTTTCAACATCTGTTTGAGGAATGTAAACTTTGTCTTCATGCACAAATAAATCTGTCTTTAAGGTGTTAAAATCCAGTTTATCAAGCTCCTTTAGTCCGCCAATGCCCATTGATACTTCAACAAGGGGTTGGTAGTCGTATATATGCCCCTCTTTAAGTTGAAAATGACCTTTTACCTTAATGTCTTTAGTTGGAACAGAGTCTCCAATTAAAAACACCCTTGCATAAAGTTCGCCTGAGTATATTCCATTTACTTTTTCATAAGTAAGTACAGTGTCTCCAAAGTTATCATTGTTCTTTAAGAATTTTTTAATATTGAAATCATTAGTGAAATTTTTGATATCAACACACGGCTTTTCCCAATTTCGGGCATCAAATAGCAGTGAGGTATTAAAGTCTCCATCACACATTTTAAACTTTAATTGGTCAATTACATATAAGCTATCAGCAAAACGGAATTTAGCAGATACATTATCTAAAACATTTTTTTCGTACTCAACTTTTTTAGCAGCAAAAGTACCTCGTATTAAAAATGGCGGAACTCCTAATTCTCTAAAATTTGGTAAAATTGGTTCTGGTTCTTTCTTTTTTATGGTGTCCTGATATTCAATTAAATTGTATGGAATAGGAATTGTCTGTTCAAATGGAGCCGGACCTCTAGGCGGTATTTGATATGCCCAATACATTTCACTACTTTGAAAAGTTCCACCTTGCAATGTTTTATCAGGTGTGCCTGCCTCTTCTTCTAAATAGGGCGCTAAAAATTTATTTGTGATTGTTCCCAGCCTAATATCCGAATAAACAATAAGCTGCTTGTCTCTTTTTTCCTTTATTATTGTTTCATAAACGTTTAATATCTGTGTTGAGTCTACCCAAAACTCAAGCCCTCTGTAATTTCCATAAACATCATCAATATTAATTGTATCACCTCTCATTGAACACGTCATTGAAAAATTTTTAATGCTTGTTTCTTCATCAGGCATGTCAACAGTTATATCTTTTGCCTTAAAATAGTATTCACTGTTTTCAAATGCCAATCGCATTGCTTGTTGTTCAATAGAGTCTAAATTGATTGTTCCTGATTTTTTAATCTCGGCATCCAAAATTCCTGTCATGCTGTTCATCATAGAATCAGGAACAAAAGGCATGAGCTGAGCCAAATCAAGGTGTAGGCTTGTATTTATTTTATATTCAGGTTTTTCAAGATTATAAACCGTTGCATTTCCTTTAATAATATTGCTATCATTTTGCAAATGATATGATTTAATATCCAGTAGTATTTTTTTCAAATTTGTAGTTTTGCCACTTATAACAACATCCATTGATGTATTTTTCATATTAACACCATAGCTTGGAACTTTCACTGCCAAATTGTTTATTTTAACTCTTTCAGGTTTAGGAGTGTAGTCAAATTTTGCATAAAAGTCATTTACAATAAGTGTATCATCAACATTAATATCCAGCTTGTTGAAGTTCATATTTAAGCTGGTACGTTCTAAAACATAGTCGGTAAAATCAGCACCAATTGAATCAGGCAATACTCCATTTGTTGCTAATTTAACACCTACATTACCACTCATACTTTTAATGGTTGAATCTGGCAAAAATTTGTTAAACTCACCTAGATTTACACTTAAATTGGCTTTAGCACTATAAACAGGGCGCTTAATATTTTTAACTGAAAAGGAAAAGTTGAATTTACTTTTATTTGTTTCAAAACGGAAAGCTTTAAAAACCATTTCTGTGCTTTGGTCAGTTTTTAAATCTCCATTGGTAACTGTTCCGGCAAAGGATATGTTTTTAAGTTCGGGATATTCAGTGGTAACAATATTTCCACCTTTCATATTGATTTTAATATCCACTTTTGGCATTACACTATCAGAATACACTCCTTTTACTGCCGTATTCATATTAATAATTCCTTTAACTTTTTTTATGCCATATTCGTCAAGTATTTCTTTTGGAGCATATTTACTTAGTTCGCCTAAATCAAAAACAGCACTATCAATATTCATATCAGTATAAATCTCATCGCCTACAAAAGCTTTACCTCTAAGATTTATATATGCTCCATCGGTATTTATTTTTAAGTTCTTAATTGAGACTGTGTCATGTTTATAACCAAGCTCGAAAGTCAACCTGGTTTTATTCATATTGCTGAGATTAGTTTCCGGGTAATTCAAATCGCTTAGTTCCACGCTTCCTTTAGCCAAACCTGTTATTTGCTCACCCTTCATCTGACCACTTGTTATAATTTCAGGTATATAAATAAATGCCTTGGTATCAGTTGAATCATCAGTGTAATGAACATTTACATTTCGCAATTCAAGTTTTTTTAATAAAGCATTTATTGGTTCAGTTGCAACTGTATCTTCTGCTACTTCCGTTGTGTCTGTTTTAGAAGGTATTAAAAAATCAATATTTGTAGTTCCATCATTATAAATATCGTATTTAATATCAACATCCTCTATTTTAACACCAAGCACTTCTATTTTATTATCAAACAATGCTTTTGTCTTAACTTTTAAATAGGTATTTCCCAAATATAATATAGTGTCTGCAGGTATTTCGGGATGTAATTTTGCAACTGAATCGTTTGCTCCTAAATAGAGACCTGAAATTTTAATAGAGGCATAAGGAAATTGTCGTAGCAAACTAAATGATACTTCGTCTACATTGACAGGGGCTTTAATCTTCTCTTCTATTTTGTCAGTAACCAGATGTGCTATTTTGTTCTCAGCAAGTTTGGCAACTACTATAAGTAATAGTATTAATACAAAAATTGTAAGAATAAAATAGAGAAATATTTTAAGTGCTTTTTTCATTGTTATTTTACTGAAAGATTTGGTGGGATTTAAAAACCATTTGAGTTTGTATTTAAACTTACCTTCAGAAATTGAACCATGATTTTTTTTCTTGTTTTAGTGCTTTAATTAATGCACTTCCTCGTGGGTTAATAGCTACAATAATGCCTTCACCATTAATTAAATAACTAGCCGGCACACTTTTAACATTGTACAATACTGCCGCACTATTTTTCCAACCTTTTAAATCACTAACATGGTTTGGCCATATCAAGCCATCTTCTTGGACCGCCTTAACCCATTTTTCTTTTTTCTTGTCTAAGGAAACTCCTAATACTGTAAAGCCATCGCCATTTTTAAACTTTGTGTCCTTGTATTCATTATAAGCTTCAACAACATTGGGGTTTTCTTTTCGGCAAGGCCCACACCAACTTGCCCAAAAATCAATTAGCACCATTTTTCCTTTCAAGGATGATAATTTAAATTCTTCATCATTTATTGATGTTTGAATAATTTCAGGAGCTTTGTCACCAACTTTTAAAGTTTGAGCAAACATTGTGTTTGTTAATAAAACTAGTAGGACAATTGCAAATATTTTATTTTTCATAATTATAAATTCTAACTGATTAAGATACTAATTTAGACATATTTGGTGTATTTCTATAATGTTTTTGAGGAAAACTGAATTTAAAGAAAATTATTGTTTATCCTGTTTAATTAGCTACGCTGAACACTGAGTGGTTCATAAACTTCAAATTTTTCAAAGTCTATGGGCTAAAATAAGAAAAACACACCAAAAATGATGTGCTTACTTAACATAGTGATTTATATTACTACGGAAAATTAATAAATGGTATTTATTAAATCATCATCAACCTTATTTGGTAAGGTGACTTTTAACATTGGGTTCTCAGCCATGGCACGTTTAATTGCAAAAATTGCCTCATCATTTCTTGCCCAGCTTCTGCGCGATATCCCGTTGTTTACATCCCAGAAAAGCATTTGTTTTAAACGGCGATCTGCTTCATCAGTTCCATCTAGCAGCATACCAAAGCCTCCGTTAATTACTTCGCCCCAGCCAACGCCACCACCATTGTGGATTGAAACCCATGTTGCACCTCTGAATGAATCTCCAATAACATTATGGATGGCCATGTCTGCAGTAAATTGCGAGCCATCGTAAATATTTGAAGTCTCACGATAAGGTGAATCAGTTCCTGAAACATCATGATGATCACGACCTAAAACTACCGGTGCTGAGATTTCACCTGATTTAATGGCTTTATTAAATGCCTCGGCAATTTTTATACGACCTTCTGCATCGGCATAAAGTATTCTGGCCTGAGAGCCAACTACCATTTTGTTTTTTCCTGCCTCATCAATCCAAAGAATATTATCTTTCATCTGCCCGGTAATTTCTTTTGGAGCTGTCTTTGCAATTTCATTTAGAACATGAGAAGCAATTTTATCTGTTTTTTCCAGATCCTCTTCTTTTCCTGACGTACATACCCAACGGAATGGGCCGAAGCCATAGTCAAAGAATAATGGGCCCATAATGTCTTGAATATAAGAAGGATATATAAATTCTCCTTTGTCATTGATTACATCTGCACCTGCACGACTTGCTTCCAGTAAAAAGGCGTTTCCATAATCCCAAAAATACATTCCGTTACTGGTAAGTTTATTAATCGCAACTACTTGTCGTTTTAATGAATCCTGAACATGCTTTTTGAATTGCTCTGGATTTTCGGCCATCATTTTATTGGCTTCTTCAAAGCCTAATCCAACCGGATAATAGCCTCCTGCCCATGGATTGTGAAGAGATGTTTGATCAGAACCTAAATCAACTTTTATGTTCTTTTCTGCTAGTTTTTCCCAGAGTTCAACAACATTTCCCTGATAGGCTAGCGAAACAGCTTCTTTGTTTTCTTTTGCTTTTTCAACTCGTTCTAATAGTTTGTCAAGATTTTCGTAAACTTCGTCTACCCATCCTTGAGAATGTCTTACATAAGTTGCTTTTGGGTTTACTTCAGCTACGATACAGATTGCACCAGCTATCACAGTCGCTTTTGGTTGAGCACCTGACATTCCACCTAATCCGGATGTGACAAATACTTTGCCTGCAAGTGATTCTTCACCTTCTTTTAATATCTTTCTTCCTGCATTAAGAACTGTGATTGTTGTTCCGTGTACAATTCCTTGAGGGCCAATGTACATATAGGAACCGGCCGTCATTTGACCGTATTGAGTAACACCTAAAGCGTTGAATTTTTCCCAGTCATCAGGCTTTGAATAGTTTGGAATCATCATCCCGTTTGTAACTACAACTCTGGGTGCATCTTTGTGCGAAGGGAACAACCCCATTGGATGACCTGAATACATGACAAGTGTCTGCTCATCAGTCATTTCAGTCAGATATTTCATGGTTAATAAATACTGTGCCCAGTTTTGGAAGACTGCTCCATTTCCACCATAGGTTATTAGTTCTTCAGGATGTTGAGCTACTGCGTAATCCAGGTTGTTCTGAATCATTAGCATAATAGCTGCAGCCTGTTTTGATTTTGCAGGGTATTCTTCAATTGGTCTGGCATACATTTTATATGCAGGACGAAACCTGTACATGTAAATACGACCATAAGTTCTTAACTCTTCAAGAAATTCAGATGCTAAAACCTGATGGTGTTTTTTATTGAAATACCTTAACGCATTTCTTACTGCAAGTTTCTCTTCTTCTGGGGTAAGAATCTTTTTTCGTTTTGGAGCATGGTTTAATTCTGTATTTAATGGTCTTGCCTCTGGCAAAATATCTGGTATGCCAGCTAAAAGTTGCTGTTGAAAAGTTAAGTTTGACATAACTATTTTATTTGATTTATTATTGATTGTACTTTGTTTAGCCAAACCTGTCAGGTTTGCTGCTCAAAAAATCTCCAGGTTATAACCAAGGCTTCTTTATTGTCTCAAATAGAAACCTGACAGGTTTATATTGTAGCCTGGTGATATTATAAAGTTAAGGCAAAATTAGGAATAAAAGTGGGCGGCTTGTATGAGATTTCTCATTTACAATTCATTGAAACTTAAAATGTATAACTTTATAACCTGAAGTTTTTAAAAGGCGTCAACTTATAACCAAAAAGGCTATTGATTCATTTCAATAGCCTTTTAATTTATTTTGAATTGATTTTATCTAATCTTCATCATCGCTTCCACCTAGGATATGCTTGTCAACTAAAATACGTCCACAATGTTCGCACACAATAATTTTTTTACGTGAAGCAACATCTAATTGTTTTTGAGGCGGGATTTTATTAAAACAACCGCCACAAGCATCTCTTTCAACACTTACCACAGCAAGACCATTTCTTGCATTTTCTCTAATTCTTTTGTAGGCTTTAATTAATCTGTCTTCAATAACTGTTTCAAATTCCTGAGACCTTGACAAAAGTTTCTCTTCGTCTTTTTGAGTTTCAGAAACTATTTCTTCCAATTCGTTATTTTTTAAATCCAAATCACCCTTCTTCTCATCAAGAATTTCCTTTGAATCTTCAATGATTAATTTTTTATCATTTAGTTGTTCAGTGTATTCTTTTATTCTTTTTTCACTCAACTGAATTTCAAGGTTCTGAAATTCAATTTCTTTTGAAAGAGAGTCAAATTCACGGTTATTACGAACCTTCATTTGCTGCTCTTCGTATTTTTTTATTAGGGCTTGAGATTCTTTAATGGCATTTTTCTTTTCAGTAACCATCCCTTGAAGCTTCTTGGTCTCATCTTCAAAATTCTTAATCCTCGTTTGTAAACCTTCTATTTCGTCTTCTAAATCGCGAACTTCAAGTGGCAATTCACCTCTCAAAATTCTTATTTTATCTATCTCTGAATCAACATTTTGAAGTTCAAAAAGTGCTTTTAATTTTGCTTCTACTGGAATTTCTTTTTTATCTGCCATGGTTATTATACTTTTTGCCAAATTCTAAAAATAATTTACCGGATTGGTATTTACCTCCGAAAAATGAAGTGCAAAATTAGGGAATTTTTTTGTAAGTATATCATAAAATAAATCTTTTGTATATTGCTCACTTTCAAAATGTCCCACATCTGCAATCAATATTTGATTTTCTGCATCAAAAAACTGATGATATTTAAAATCACCACTTATAAAAATGTCTGCTTTTTTGTTGATGGCATTTCGCAATAGAAAACTTCCACTACCACCGCATAAAGCTACTTTTTTAATGTTTTTATTTAAAAATGGGGTATGCCTGATGGTTGAAACCTTAAAGACTTCTTTTAATTTCTTTAAAAAATCTTGTTCAGAAATTTCTTGGTTAAGTTCACCAATCATTCCAGCTCCAACTTGACTGTGTTCATTATCAAGAGGATAGATGTCATAAGCTGCTTCCTCGTATGGATGTGTTTTTATCAATGCATTTATTATTGAGCTTTGGAGATGCGATGGGAAAATTGTTTCGAACCTGGTTTCTTCTTCGTAATGAATCGCTCCTTTTTTTCCTACAAAAGGATTCGCTTTTTCAGATGCCCTGAATGAACCTTTTCCTTGAATATTATAACTGCATGAATCATAGTTTCCTATATGACCAGCCCCCACATCAAAGAGCGCTTTACTTACTTTCTCGTAATGTTCAGTTGGAATAAAAGTTACAAGTTTTTTTAAGTTGCCTTTTAATGGCAGCAATACGGCTCGCTTTTCAAGTTTTAGTTTATCTGCTATTTTGTTATTTACACCCAGGTTTATATTATCCATGTTTGTATGAGCTGCATAGATAGCAATATCATTTTTAATAGCTTTGATAATTGTTCTTTCGATGTAATTTCTGCCAGTAAGTTTTTTTAAACCTGAAAAGACGATAGGATGATGGCTGATGATAAGATTTACACCTTTTTTTATTGCTTCATCTACAACTTCTTCTGTGGTATCAATTGTTAATAAAACCGATTTGCATATTAAATTTTTATCTCCAACAATTAAGCCTGCATTATCGTAATTTTCCTGATATGTCAAAGGTGCAAAACTTTCAAGTTCTGAAATTATCTCTCTGATTGTAGTTGTTTTATTCATGACCAAAAAAGGTTCTAGAGTTCCTCTTTTATTTCTAACAATTTTTGACGGATTTCTTTTAATACTTTAATAACTTCAAAGTTATTTACAGTATCGTCTTTATTTTCACGCAGTTTTTGTTTTGCTCCTTTAAGAGTAAGTCCTCTTTCTTTTACAAGATGGTAAATGATATGAAAATTTTCGATATCACTTTTTGTAAAAAACCGATTGCCTTTTTTGTTTTTCTTAGGTTTTATAACAGGAAACTCTTTTTCCCAATACCTTATTAAAGAGGCATTTACGTTAAACATGGCTGCTACTTCGCCAATGGTATAATAAAGTTTATCAGTCTGATTATCAACTGTATCCATATTTGTAAGATTTCAATTTAGGGCAAAAGTTAGTTATTTTACAACAAATGACAAAAATAATTTACTTTATGAGTAGAGTCAATAATACTTAATCAAGACTTACACCCCCTCTGGATGAAAACTTAATCATCTTGTTATACTGACTTGGACTTAAATCGGCGAAGTAAAAATTTACCGGATTTAGTGGCTTACCATTTAAGTGCACTTCGTAATGTAAATGAGGCGACATTGATTTACCTGAATTACCGGATGTTCCAATGTAGTCTCCTCGTTCAACTTTTTTACCTACACTGGTTAAAATCTGATCTAAATGTGCATAGGTGGTTTCAAATCCATAACCATGATTAATAATAACTACATTTCCTTTACCTCTTTTTCTCCCGATAAAACTTACTGTTCCATTAGCTGTGGCAAAAACCCTGGTTCCTTCAGGAATACTATAATCCATACCATTATGATCTTTAGGTGTTTTGTAAAAAGGATCAATCCTTTTACCGAATCCATAGATCATTGTTTCCAGGTCATTGTTTTTTACAGGTTGAATTGATGGTATATGAACGAGCATTTTAGCTTTAGTATCTAAAACTTTTGCAAAATTTTTATAATTTGACTCATCTTTTGATAGTGCATCTAGTGCCTTATCAATTTCAGCATCAAGATATTCAGCAATTTCTGTTGGTCTTTTGCCTTCAAACATTTTTAATATTTCTACTACTTCTGAAACACTATCATTTTTAGCTTCATTTGGATCTGATTCAAGAATGGCTTTATAGATATTTTCATCCCTTTTTTCAATGTCTTTCAATACCTTTTCCATCTGCTCATACTTCTGTGTCAAATCTTTAAGGTCTTGGCTCGCCTGGTTGTTTTCTCTCTTCATTTTACGCAATGATGGAGGTACTATAACATATGCTGAAACAAAAAGTAATGCAATTGCAATTAATATTCCTGCAACAATTACTCCGATGTATGTTCTGAGGAATCTTGATTTAGTGTTCTGTTCTGTAAATTGTAGTGATTCAGGATCAAATTTATATTTTGTTTTTGCCATTAGTATAGCTTTATTGGTTTATAATATTTGAATTGACAAAAATAACGAATAATAACGAAGCTGTAAAGAAAAGTTTTTCTTGCAGAGTTTATATTGTAATGCATTTATTATTAGATTTTTATGAATTATTTGTTTGTTGGAAAGTAATTTTTTTTTGTTTTTTGCTAATTAAAATTTGTCAGAATAAAATTTAGCTTTATATTTGCATCCGCAAAACGGAAGAAGGTTTGCAAAATAGAAGGGAGTTTAGCTCAGCTGGTTCAGAGCACCTGCCTTACAAGCAGGGGGTCACTGGTTCGAATCCAGTAATTCCCACACTAAACGAAAAGGCTTACAGAAATGTAGGCCTTTTTTGTTTTTGGCATTTGCGTGCATTTTCTTTTTTTTTCATTCGGCATTTTAATCGCCCTCCAAAGTCTTTCATAATTTTCCAAAATTTCTTCTGCTTCTTCTATTCCGTCAAATTTAAAAAGAAATTCAATATCTCCCTTCAAACAGTCTGGGTCTTCACTGTACTTCTTCCTTAAGAAACTAATTAATGGCTGTGAAGCCTTGTTAATCAAAAGGATTGCCCCTTCACCGAGTAATGTTTCTTCCGCAATCAATGTTTTGCAGACCTTTACTTTTTTATTCATTATTTTAAAATTAAAAAACAGCGCAGAATCTATCTGCATTTTTTTAGTTTGTGTATCTGTATTTTCTATGAAATTTTGTGTTTGATTTTTATACTTGACCAGTAAAGAAAAAAAAATCAATATCGGAATGCTTCTTTGTTGACGCAGGGAGGCACTAGCCCTCGAATTTATTTTGGGGGCTTTTTACAGGCTGTTTAATAATTTTTGATAATCAGTTCATTTGTGTTTTTATTTTTCAGCTTTTTCCCAATAATGGAGATTTTGTAGCCGGAATAAAGTTCCCGAATAACGGACGTGTCTGAGTTACAGAGCATCCATTTCACTCCTTTCCTGGTAAGTTTGTCGGCGAATCTTTTTAGACGGATATGGTTTTCCAGTCCAAAATCTTGTTTTCTGTACCTATTTCCGAATGTTCCCCGTTCCTTAAAATAAGGTGGCGAAAAGAATACAAAATCACGCCGTTTGGGTTTAATTTTTTCAAAATCAATACATTCAAGTTTTGCGTTTTGAAGGGATGAAGAACAGGCACTGAGTTTTAAAGGACTTATCTGGAATTTACGATTACCATAGGAATTGTTGAACTCTTCTTTCTTATTTTCCCGATATAAGCCATTGAAACAAGTCTGGTTCAGGTAGATGAAGCGAGCCGCCCTTGATACAGGTTCTTTGATGATGTGGTGCATATTCCGAATGAAATAAAAATGGGATTCGCTATCATAATGTTGATGAAATTTGAGTTTTTCGAGTAATCTATCAAGACTCTCTTTTACAGCTTTATAACTAAGAATTAAATCTTTGTTGCTGTCGGAAAGAAAGACTTTTCTGTTTTTATGGTTCAGGGAGAAAAATAAAGCACCGGAACCAAGAAATGGTTCGTAATAATTATTGAATTCTTTTGGGAGATGCTTTTTTAGTTCAGGTAAAAGCCTTGTTTTCCCACCAGCCCATTTCAAAAAAGGGGCTGGCGCATTAGAATTTTTCATGCGCAGTTGGTTTAGGCAATAAAAAAACAGGTCGCATTGACCTGTTTATTGATTTGCCTGTAAGTGCTTAATAGAAGCATCCTTATGAAGGATTTTCTTTTTAGTCACCGATGCTGTAAAAGAACAGGGAGGGGTATAACACGCCAAGAGATTATGCTGAAATTTATTTTGAGTTTTTTAGGAAATCAAGAAGACATTTCAGGTGACACCAGGTTGAAAAAGAGTTCTAACTTCCGACCCAGTCCCCAGCCAGAAGAAACAAAATTGGTTTTTATATCCTTTAATACGCTCCTGTAAAGGATTTTGCCTGGTTCTAACCTGCCATGTTTTCGGTTGTTCGTTTTTTGTTGTTCAGAAATTATTTTGAAAACTTTTCGTAGTTCCAGACACACTTTTTTATCTTTTAGAACGAGGTTCGAACCTATGCATTCAAGAATTAGCTTTTTCTCTTCAAAAGTCCCATTTTTAAATTTTTCTTTGGCAACCCTGCAAAAATCGAAAACTTTTGAAGCAACATCTACATAGTGGTTTTGCTTTTGGTCTAACTCTTTTAATTTTTCAATAAGAACCTTTTTTTCTTGAATAATTTGGTTTTTCTGATTGATAAACTCATCATTGGACAGTAACAAACCATCAGTATTTTGAGGGGAAATTTTTAATTTGATTAAATTATCCAGCCTTTGCGATTGGTGTTTTAACCTTGTTTCGACTGTTTTCTGAATTTTTGCCCTGTTTTTTAATTCATTATCTGTTTCCAACCTTAAATTCTTTTGTACCCATTTTAGGTAATCCTCTGATATTTCAATTTTCCCCAATAGTTCAAGAACTTGTTCTTCTAATTTTCTTTCTTCAATAGATTTTTGTGAACAACACCCTCTTTTTTTTGTGCAATGGTAATAAGTGTAAGTGCGGACTTTATTGTTTGTCTTGTTTCTTTTTATTTTCTCTTCTGCTGTGATTGCACACCCACATTCCGCACATTTTAAAATCCCGGTAAATGCAAAGTTTTTTGTTTTTGCCCTTGGGTTTCCATTTCTTCCAAGAAGTTTTTGTACCCAATCAAATTCAGCCCGGGTAATCATTGGTTGGTGAGCTCCTAAGTGGATTTCTCCATCATATTTAAACTCTCCGTAATAGAACGGGTTCTTGAAAATTTTATAGGCAGTTGTCCGGGACATTAATACACCACCGCTCTTTTTTCTTTGTGGACTGGCTAGTTTCCATTCATTTCTAGCTATTCGGGCAATTTGCTCTGGCGTATAACAGCCAGAAAGCATTAAATCCCACATTTTGCGAATAAGACTAAATCGTTCTGGGTCAGGAATAATTGTCTTGGTTGAAAGTTCGTTGAGGTATCCGATTGGTGCAAGTCCAGGCCTCCAACCTTTTTGGCATTTTGAATGCATACCTCTTTTTACGTTTTTAGATAAATCCAGAATAAATTGATTGGCCATTCCAAACTCAACACTCATCATCAACACGTTATCGTGTGGATGATAGCTTCTATCATTCGTCACAATTTTTTTGATAAGTCCTTGTTGGAGCATCCAAATGACATTTCCACCATCAACAGGATTTCTTGCCAAACGGTCAAGTTTCCAAGTAATAATGCCATCAGCTTTTCCTGAACGGAGTAATTTTAGCATCTTATTGAACTCTGGCCGACCTGGTTCTTTTGCAGACTTGCTTTCAGAAAGGGTTTCAACTATTTCAATGTCTTTTGTAGCAGCAAGTTCTTCCATAACTTTTTTTTGGTCATGGATGGATTGTATTTGTCGGTCAGAATCTTCAGTTGATTTTCGGCAGTAAAGAATGTATTTCATTGGAAATCTAAAAAAGGCAACTCTGGCTTCCTGAATCCAAATCCGCAGATATGTTCAGCAGAGTTGCCTTTTTTAGACAACAAAACGATTCAAGCGAATTTGGTAATGTCAGGAAGCATTCTTATAATAATGGCTAAAAAGAAAATAGCAAGTTTGGAAAAACTATTTTTTCGCAAATAAGAGAAACAAACTTATCAGGTTCTGGGCTTCTTGCTCTGCTTTTTCATGCGATATATCTTCACCAGTTTCTTTTTTCCAAATTTTTTGAAACTCGATGATAGCGTTGGGTCGTAATTTCATTTTTTGTAGGTTGTTTATGAATAAATAATTTATTCAACAGTGGGACATATTATTTTTTCTATCAAAATTCGGTTTTCTGAAACTAACACTTTCACTAAATCACCATATTCAAAGCCAAACCGCTTTAAGTATTCCCCCTGAAGGTTGAATCCAATGGTGTAGCCTTTTTTGTAGTGTTTGTGGACGACTTTGAGTGTGCGTTCAGTTCTTTCTTTGCAATCCTGTATCGGAATTTGTGATTCTTTGTCCATGTGTTTGGGTTAGAGGAACTCCGATATAGCACAGACTTTTGGTTAGCCGAAAAGTTTTTGTCTGATTCCTGTTTTGTGTTATTCATCTCAACCTCGAACAAAAGACAGCGATTTTAGGTAAAAAAAGAAAAATTCAAGAAATGCTCCTTTGGATTGCTTCTGGATTTTTTCTTTCGGTTTTTGCCTTAAACAATCGTGTTTTTATTCTTAATTATTTTTCAATGAACACACTTGAAAACGGCATCGACAGACAAGAAGAACTTAAATCAGCTCTCGAAAAGATTGTTGTGGATGAACAAGATAGTATCCGTACTCATGTAGCTATGGAAGCACTTGGACGGGAGGATATTGAATGCTTTTTTCGTGATTTATTTTACGGAGGGTGTATTTCAGGAATGGTTTCTTCCCTCATTTATTACAAAGACACTCACAATTTTTATGACAAATACTACTATGAAATTGAAGAACTCCGTCAAGATTATGAGAAAATGAATGGAGTTCCCCTGAAAGTTCAAAATGATTGGAAAAATACGATGGCTTGGTTTGCGTTTGAGCAAACGGCTTTGCAAATTGCAGGTGAATTGGGGCTTACATAGCCCCTGAACTGATTTTTAAATAGCTCCTCTTTATAAATACCTATTAAATGGAAACTCAAAAAAAAATGGCAACGGCAAAAACAAGAGTGTGAAGGGAATTACTATTTCTGTGGAAGAATTTACGCAACCAGCGGTGTTGTAGAGGCTCTCCCGGAAAGAGAAATTATGGAAGTAATTGTAGATGTAAAAAATGCGGTGAGAGAAAATTTAGGCTTGGATTACCTGCAAATCTTTAAAAACGACGTAGGCCAAAAAATTTATGTGATTGACCAGTTAACCAAAGAAGAAATTGCAAGTGGTGATTTTTCTCCTAAAGATAATTATGCTACGGTTTTGTTTGCGGAGGAGTATTAGGTTTTATTGAAATCAGACAAATTGTCTTGAAATGTGATTAATTGTCGTGCTTTTTGCCAAATAGTCTTGTGGTGTTCGCTTTTTTTACTATGTTAATACGAAAACGTGGTTGGCATAAAGATTGATAAATAAAATCCATAATTAGATTATGAACGGAGTATTACATAGAAGATATGTGGCCGAGTGGTCGAAGGCGCCAGATTGATACTCTGGTAAGCGTTAATTCGCTTCGGGGGTTCGAATCCCTCCATCACCGCAAAAGTCCATTATTATTGTAATAATGGACTTTTTTGTTATAAGCACATAAAATATAATTAAATATAGTATGAATTTATGAGAACAGATTTGCAAACCCAATTCAATAAGTATCATGAAAAGATAAAATTGAAAGACACAGATGATAACAAACCATTAAGGGACAAAAGAGAGGTACTACTTAATGAGTTGAGAGACTTTTTAAAAAAGAAAAGCGAAGATGAAGATGCTCCCAAAATTACTTTTACAGCTAAAAATCAAGGAAGCTATTCAATGGGTACTGGAGTAAAGCCACTTGATGGCAGTGATTATGATATTGATGTTATGTTACTTTTCAATATCTCTAAAAATGATTATGAAAACCCTGTGGAGGTTAAACAGTGGGTCTATGATGCTTTAAATAAATCTCCTAGAACGGTGGAAATAAAACGTCCTTGCGTTAGAGTTCAATATCGAGAGGCAGGAGAAGATGCTTATCATGTGGATTTTGCTATTTATTCAAACGAAGACTCTAACGATGATGGAAAAACATATCTTGCTAAAGGTTATCCAGGGTCAAGTGTTGATAAAAAGGTTTGGGAAGTAGCGAACCCTGAACGGCTAAAAGAAATTGTTGACTCTAAATATACTGATGTAGACAAGCAGCAGCAGTTCAAACGAACAATTAGGTACATGAAACGATGGAAGGATATACATTTTTCTTCAAATGGAAATTCTGCCCCGACAGGAATTGCAATAACTGCTTTAGCACTAAAGCTTTTCAAACCATCAATTATGGTGGACCTTTTTTCTTCAAAGAAAACTATTAATGACTTTGAAGCGTTAACTAATTTTGTCAACGCAATAATTAATCACTTTAATGGGAATAACATTAGCATTGAGTTGCCCGTTGAACCATACAATGATTTGTTTGAAAAAATGTCTGATAATCAAAAAAAGACATTTAAGAAAAAACTAATTACGTTTAAAGACAAATTGGTTGAGGCGAATAATGAACCCGATATCGTGGAAGCATGTCCCATAATTCGAACTCAGTTGGGTGACGACTTTGAATGTCCAAACAAAGAGGAATCTGCGGAAAAAAAGGACAAGGCCTTTACTACTTCAGTAGAATCTGCCAATGCAAAAAGATGATATTTTTGAAATATATAAACACAGTAGATTAATTCGTAATCTTAGGAAAATTGAAAATAAATCCAAAGAGGATCTATTATGCAAGTTTGAAGGGGAAATTGATATTTTAGGAGACGAAAGAACTCTTGTCATATCCATCCCGAACAATTTCCCCATATCGACACCAAACTATTCACTTATTTCAGAACCAAATTATTTACCTCATTTGACCCCTGGTGGTCAAATTTGCTATATGCAAAATGAAGGAGTTGTTTGGGATATTAAAAATCCAAAAGGTGTTCTTTTAGAAAGTCTTGAAAAAGCCATTAAAACCATAGAGCAAGGGCTTAAGGGTGAGAATAAGGAGGATTTTTTAAATGAATTTGAATTCTACTGGGGAACTAATGAAAATAGATTAGCAGCTTCTTTTCTATCCTATTTCGAATTAAATGATTCAGTAAAAAGGGTTAATGGCTTTTCCTTTGGAAACACTTTTCATTTTTATGACGTAAAAGAAGATTTCTTAAACTTCTACCACATCAACCATGATTTTTTTAAAAATAAAAAACAAAAAAAAGAATCTGCCATTTACATCCCTTTACAAGAAAAAAATGGGATAATTCCTCCTGAAAAAGATGGTTTCTGGACGAGGGAGGAGATTAATGAAAAAATCTTTGGAAATATATCAAAGAAGAATGAGACGAAACTCCGAGAAGAACTTAAAAAGAATTCAGGGCAAAGCCACAGCATTTTGATAGTAATGTTACCTATTGGAAATGGAGCTAAAGCGCTTTTCGGAATATACTATAAAAATATTAAAAATAGAAAGTATCACCCGCTTATAAGTCCGAAAAATTATTGTGTGGTTCACCCTTTTAGTTTAAACCGAATGGATAAAGAGTTGATTCTTCCAAGAGGAGGTGCAAATAGCAGCCTCACAAATAAAAAAGTAGCCATTATTGGTTGTGGTTCGCTAGGAGGATATATTGCTCCTGAGATCATGAAAGCTGGAATTTTGAACTTATCATTGATTGATAATGATGTTTTCTCAAAAGATAATATTTTCAGACATTATCTGGGGGTAAAGTATTTAGGACAAAAGAAAGTTGATGGACTAAAAAAAGAAATTGAACAGAACATCCCTTATTCAAATATTACCACCTTCACAGATTCAGTCGAGAACCTAATTCGTGAAAAAAAAATTAATTTCAAAAAATATGACTTAATAATAGTTGCTACAGGAGCCCCGACAATTAATATGTACTTGAATGAATACTTTATCAAAAATTTTAAAAGGAAACCCATAATTTACACTTGGATAGATCCTTATGGAATTGGTGGACATGTTCTTTTAACTAATAATCAGGATAAAGAAGGGTGTTACCAATGTATTTATAGAGATAATTTGCAAAACATAGCGTCCTTTGCAGCAATAGATCAGAAATTTACAAAATCACTTTCTGGTTGTGGAAGCTTATTTACTCCTTATGGCTCGGCAGATGCTCTCCAAACAGCGATTTTGTCAATTAGATTAGCAATGAATGTGCTAAAAGGAGAAGAAGTTGATAATCCAATACTTTCCTGGAAAGGGGATCCCTCCCAGTTTATTAAAGCTGGGTTTAAGCTTTCTTCGAGATTTGAAGAGCAAAATTATGAAGAATTGTACGAGAACAGATATTTGTATAAGAACCAAAACTGTCCAATATGCTCAGCAAAAAAATAAATATGATTTTTTTTAAAGAAAAAGGTGGAGAGTTGAAGCTAAATGATGAGGCAGTCCAAAAAATGCTCCTTTTTGTTCAGGATGAAAAAAGTAAACCTGAAGGTGGAGGAGTATTACTAGGTAGGTTTTTAAAAAACTCAGAGAACATTATAATCGACAGGGTCTCTGTTCCAATGATTGGTGACGTTAGGAAAAGAAATTACTTTAAGAGAGCACAAAAAAGACATCAAAAAATAATAGACACAGCTTGGGAAAAAAGTAATGGAACCTGCAATTATCTTGGAGAATGGCATACACATCCTGAAAATTACCCTACACCTTCATGGCTCGATAAAAAAGAATGGAAACGAAAACTGAGAGAAGATACTTTTGATTCTAAGAACTTGCTTTTTGTGATAGTTGGTATCAAGGAAACTAGAATTTGGGAGGGAGATAAGGTTACACTAAAAATTAAAAGATTAAAACGAAAAAAATGACAAAAAAAAGAAAACATATACCGGAGAATGTTAGAATACAAGTTTGGACAGAGGCAGGAGGACGATGTCAATTTAAAGGCTGTAACAAACCTTTGTGGTATAATGGCTTAACTCTTTCAGATGGAAACTTTAGTGAGTTGGCGCATATTATTGGAGCAAGCGAAGAAGGACCGAGGGGTAATAAGGATTCGGAGAAACTTCAAGATAAAGCAGAAAATATCATGCTTCTTTGTCAAAGTTGCCATAAAGAGATTGACGATACTGAAAATATAAAGAAATTCCCTGTTAAATTATTGAGAAAATGGAAGAAAGAGCATGACGAAAGAATAAAAATTCAAACAAGCGTCCATGATGAGATTTATAAAACTACCATCCTTAAGTTTCAATATAACATAGAAGACAGACAAACCTTTATTGCTGACGAACAAATATACGGTGCTATAAGTCCTAAATACCCGTCAGACAGAAAAGGAATAGTGCTGTCAAAAGATAATTTTGACCGGAGTCAAGGATATGACTATTGGATGCAACAAGCGAGTGAGATTGAAAGAGATATAAAAAGAAAGTTTGAGCTAGGAATTGATGGTGATGAGATTAAACATGTTTCTGTTTTTGCAATTGGTGCGATGCCTCTTTTGATGTATCTCGGCAAGTGTGTGACAGATACAATTCCTATTGATATTTACCAATCTCACAGAAATATCGAAGATGTTAATAAAACATGGTGTTGGCAAAACCATGAGACTCGCTCAACTTATATTTTAAACGAAAAATCAATTGTTAAAAAAGGGAAAGATATTGCGATTGTTTTAGCTCTAAGTGATACTATTGAAAAGGATAAATACGAAAAGGTCATAACCGAGGATTATGCAATTTATGAACTGACGATTGATAAACCTTCCCCACTTTTTTTGAAAAACAGAAAACAATTAGAAGCATTTTCATATGAATTTCGAAAGCTTCTTAATCATGTACAAAAAGAACATGGATTTGATTGTCGGATTCATCTATTCCCGGCAGTTCCAGTATCAATTGCTGTTCAAATTGGACGATTATTGTTGCCCACAAAAGAACCTGAAATTTTTGTGTATGAGTTTTATCCAAAATCAGGATTTAGAAAGGTTTTACGGTTAAACTAATGTGCGATTTTTATTCTGATGAGTTAAATCATTAGCAAATTATAGAAAAGCGTATACCGAAAAGCTTGAAGAGAGTAGGTAATTAATTAATAACTTAAAGCGTTATGGCATTTTTTAATAAAATAGATATGATTTATGATGATTATGAGTGGACTGCATTACCCAACGATGACCCTGAAATTACAGACTTTCCTGACAGTGTATTTTTAAACAGACATCAAGGTTACGAAGTTCTGGATTTTATAAATAAAATCGCTAAAATTTTAAAATTAGATAATGTTGAATCATGTCAGAAAATAGAAAAAATGTTGAGAGAAGATTTACCATCAGAAGAAAGAAGTCATGAGAATGTAATGACATGGGTTTTAGTAAATTGGTGATATTATTGAGAAGCCTGTTACTTTTGAGAATTAATTGTCCTTATGAAACAATTAGGTCGCGGCTTGGTATTAATTAGGGATTTCAAAAGGACTGGTGGACTTTTTAGTGTCAGTTTACTTTCAATGATCTTTTTGAAATGCTGTATTGAGTTTCACCAGACTATGTGAACAACCAAAATGTTTATAATAGTACTTACAGTTATTAATGCGAATTAATAGTCAAAAAATAAGACCAATAAAAGCAGCAATAATCCCGCCAAAAACGTGAACAATAAGTCCTTTCGTTGAACGGACTTTAGAGGCTCTTTGAATATCTGTTTTTGAATAAGCCAATTGAACAATGACTCTATTGGTTGTCTAATTTTAGAAACAGCCCTTGAAAATAGGTTATTGGCAGCTGTGTCCCTTTTTCTGATACACTCTGGCACTCCTTTGATTTCTTTTCCGGGAGTATACATTATAGAATTTTGTTCTTTTTCAGTCAGGCCTAAATAAGGGCACAAAATAATTTATTGTGCTCTTATTTGTTTTTAAACAAAGCTTTGTCATAATGAATAACACAAGTTAGTAAGTGTCTTCTCTATTTCTTCTTCCTCTACTAAACAAATTGTCCCACTTCGTTTCTTTAGCTTTGGCCTCTGACCATATCAATTATATTATGTTAATATCTTCATTTTCTAGTTTCTTTTTTCAATTTCATTCCATTTTGCCTTTTTTTGTCTTTGATGTCAGTAAAAAGGTATTGGCGGATGGACAAGTTCTTTTATAGTTTTTTGTCTGTATGATTGCTTTTGCGAATTGCAAAAGTGCTTGGCTGTGAGACTTGCTTATTTTTTTCTGTAAAAGTAAAATTCATAATTAAACTAATAGCTATTATAAATATTGCAGATCCAACTATTAGGTCAGTATTACTTGTGGCATTTCCCCAAATAAAACCAACAATTCCAATAAATGACCCTGCAAAACCTAATAAAACTCCCTTTGCACTTAATTTGGGATAAAAAAGACTTAAAATAGTTGGAACTAATGACATTGATGCGATACCGTTAAATACCCACCATAATTTATCTAAACCGAAGCCTGGTACATATTCAACTAAGATTGCAACAATTAATCCTGAAAGTGCTAAACCAATCATTGCCAATCTTGCTCTTGAAGGAGTTTTTCTATCAAGTTCCATTTTTATTTTCAACTCACTTTCTGTTAGTTCTTCATCTAATCGTTCTTTTCTGGCCACATTCTTCTCTTCATTTGATAAAGAAACAGCATCAATTGCCCATAATGAAGCTCCTGCTGAAAAACCAGAATCTAAAGTAGAACTTAATCCACTCAGTAACATTGTAACAAAAAGAATTGAAGCCCACATAGGTAGAAACTTTGTTACTACTTCAACACCTATCATTGGTAATTGTACTCCTTCAGGCATACTAACACCAAGAGAAGGATTAGCACCAAGAAAGCCTAATACAGATAAAGTAATAGGTACAATACCAAAAATTAAACCTCCCCAAACAAATGCTTTAACTAAATGTCTTTTATCAATAGAAAAACTTCTTTGCCAATATTGCTGGTCATTAATGGAACCGGCTATTAAACCAATAGCAGTAACAATCCCAAACGAATACATAATATTTGAATCAAAAATATTAGTGTGTCCAACAAGGCCACCCAAACCTTCAGTTACTGATATCCATCCTCCAGTTGATTTTATAGTCCATGGTATAATAATTATACTTATAATAAAAATCATTAGTATTTGAATAAAATCAGTAATTACAGAAGCTCGCATCCCTGAAATTAACGAATATGATAAACCGGTTAAAGTAAGAATGAGCATGACAACATTTAAATTAATTCCCGTTAAATAGGAAACTAATAGACCTCCAACAAAAACTTGTACGGTTATCGCCATTACCTGATACCATAAAAATAGTATTAGGTATATTTTATGAATACGGCTATCATTAAATCTATATTTAATCCAATCAGGGAAAGTATATCCACCAGGTAATTTATTCCTAATTTTTGGTGCGAGCCAAGCAAAGACAACAAGTGCTAAGATATTTGGAAACGTAAACCAGAATAGACCTGCAACCCCCAGCTCAAATGACTTCTGTACACTAACAAAGAGAGCTGGTGCCCATATCCAGGAAGCAGCTATACTGAATGCACCAATACTCCAATGGACTTTGCCACCAGCTTTTAAGAAACCAACTCGTGAGCCTGTCCATATTTTATTACGAGAAACAATTAGCGTTATAAGTAACATCAAAACAGCAAATAACATTAGGAATAATAATCCTTGATTTTGTGATAAAGTATTCATATTTAATTGTTTATTGAGTTTATTATATTCAGTTCAGTATCGGTTAAACTTCTTGCCACTCGAAAACCAACATCAACATTATTATTTTGCGCAATTAATTCATTTGTAAATTCTATATCCAATCCATTATTGCTTATCAACCAAGCAGCTCCTTTTAATAGTTGCTTGCTATAAATATCTATATTTTCTTGAGAGTTTGGACGATCGACCCATTCACGAACATTTCCCATAAGACCGTAAATGCCAAATGTATTTGGACGTTCACTCTTAATGGGGTACGAATCTTCATTGAACTTCATTAAGCGAACTCTT
Source organism: Bacteroidales bacterium (assembly GCA_050296515.1). Lineage (GTDB taxonomy): Bacteria > Bacteroidota > Bacteroidia > Bacteroidales > NBLH01 > NBLH01. The sequence goes on from JBNKRJ010000114.1 coordinate 42,085, forward strand.
AGTCTTTCTCCAATTCCACTTAGTACTCCTTTTTCATCTTTATATCCGTCCCATACGGTTGTGGCATTCAAATTGCCTTCACGCGCTGCCGTTTCCCATTCTAATTTGTTAGGCAATCGATATCCATTGGCACGAGTATTAATTGTAACGTTAATTAGTTTCTCAGATATTTCATTGTAATTAAATTTATAAAAAGGTTTAAGCTGAGGTTCATTTTTTAAAGATAGCCAATTACAAAAACTTGCACATAGATACCATGATACCCAGACAATTGGATGATTTTCCTTACCTTTTGGAATTTCTCCATTTATCCAATAAATAATCAAATAATCATTTGTTACCATTTCAAAAGGAGTATTTGAAAAATCTTTTATTTTAGGATTCCAATAATTACCATTTAGTTCAAATTTTCTATCCTTTTTATATTTTTCTGCAAATTCAATATCATTTAGAAAATATTGAAATTGTTTATTAGTAATTTCTGTTGAACTTAAATAAAATGGAGGAATATCTTTTATCTCATTTTCATCCCGATATTCTGTTTTTGGTATAAGTACTAGTTCGTTTTTAATTTGGTTGATAATCGGATCAGAAAGGTGAAAAATATCCTTACTCCAATAGTCAAGTTCAATTAAATTTGAAGGACTTATACTAATCTCTAAACAGTTGCTCTTCATATATTTTAACCAAGGGGAGAATGGTCGACTATCTTTTATTATCTTTGAAATAGGATCCGATAAAATAATCCTTAAATCAGGATTGTTATCTAAGAATTTATTGAAATAAACCAATACTCTTTTCCCAAGAGTTGAATCTGTTAAGTTATATTTACCAAATTCTTTTAATCCTTCCCTTACAACATCTGAATTTTGGGTGCAAAATAAATTACATAAGTATTTAAAAATAAAATAGGCAAATATTCCTTCACTTATAAATTCATAATTATCTCTAGAATTTAATCTTATAACAGTTTGAGTTCTTAAATCATTTGATATAATATTATAATCATAACCAAGTATTTCATTAATGAAATTTGAAAGTTCTTTCATACTAAAATCATAATCATGCCTCTCAAATAAATACCACGCAATATGTTCTAGTATGTTTAATTTTCTTTCAGTGTCAAATTCGTTTGGTTTTATGGAATCTCCTTCAATTATATAAAATTCATCAATCGCTCTATCAGCTGAAATATTAAACTCAATTATTGCTTTTTTTAGACTTAGCTCAATAATTTCAAGCAAATCATATTTATTTGTACCTAATAAATACGTTATTATTGTATACAATGCAGGAATCTTTGAAATTTCATAAACTTCATATTGAATTTGCCCAATAGATGTATATGTATCCTTTATTTTTTGAAGCTTCTCAATTCCCTTATCTAAATATCCTAATTTATAACGGTCATTAAATAATTGAACTTCTATTGAGTTTAGTTCATTTAATTCCCAAATATTAAAGTCTTTTCTAGCTTCTCTTTCTTCATGTATGTAAACATTTTGATTCTTCTTAGTCTGTTTGAACTTCGAAAAAGCAAAATGTTCATAAATATATTCTCGTGATTTGAATAAATTAATACGAGAGGTAATAATAATTTTTGATGTTTTTCTAGTCAAACTAAATACTTCCCAAATGTTCTTAATTAAAATCTCGTTAGTTATTTCTTTTGACATCTCGTCAAAACCATCTAAAACAATTATTAGTTTTCCACATTTAAGAAAAGCCTCCCAAATACTTGAATCAGGAAATAAATTAAGTGAATAGTTCTTCTGGATTTGGTATTTAAGTGCATCAACTATACCTATTTGATCAAAAATTTCTTTTGCAAGTACACGAAGGTTGATATAGATTGCGCAGGGATAAATCCATGGATTTTCTTTATGCAATTTGAATTGGTCAATACAAAACTTTTTCACAGTCCAGCTTTTCCCAATCCCTCTATCTCCTAATAGTAAGATTGGGTTTCCACCAATTACGTTATTAGACCAGTTATTAAGAAGATCTTGAACTTGTCCAAAAGAGTCTTCATTCCTTTCTAAATCATTGTCAATTTTAACAGTTCTATCAGAATAGAATTTTTCTATGTTGGATAATTCCAGTATATCATTAAATTGATTCCTGTAATTTTTAAGATTGAATAAAAAATTATAAAAACTATTTGGTTTAATTGAATTCTCATCTTTTATCTTTTCGAAAACATCTATAATATAATATTTGCTATAGTTTGAAATTAAGGAAAAACAATCGTCAATATCTATAGTGTGAGAATTTGGTAAAATAAAAAGTAGCGTAAAAGACTTAAAATTGTATTCCCAGATATCTGCTTCACTTATTTGAGCAACATCATTTATACACAAAAATGTATCAGAGGATATATTTTCAAATGATTTTAATACTCTTTTTATTTCTTGAAATACAATTTGCTGTTCTTTATATGCTTTCTCATTTTGATTCATATTATAGATTTTCTTAAATCATGTTATTGGTAAGGTTCTTTTTTGTGAAATGCAAATCAATTATTTTATTCGTGTATTTTTCAAAATGCTCACTTTTAATATTTCTTATTAACCCACTCTGTCTTAGAATAGGGTTGTTTCTATATTTTTCATCATTAACTCTAATCTGAGTCCCCACACCTGCCAGAAATTGATAAAATGAGTCTCTATATTGTGGAAATTCCTCAGTAATTAACCTCAATTCCTTAATATATTCAGAATTACCCAGTTCTTTTTCACTATATAAATTATCATTATTAAACCATATATTAGAATCCTGAATGATATATCTAACCAATTCAATCGGATTAAACCTACAACTTCTTGTTCTTAATTTTAGATAGGCGCGAATAATTCTAAACACAAACCAAGCATGCCCTTTTGTTGAATTATATATTTCTTCAATAAATTTTTCATGTAGCGCTTCATCAGGTAAATCAATAGTAAGTATTGGTGAAAATAATACTCGGATATCTTCTATACATAAGTCTTCAATTGGAATTACATTATGTTTTGGTTTAATGCTCGGAAAATATCGAGTAATTATAATAAGTTTAATTTTTAAAGAGTCATAATCAATTAAATCTGAGTTATTTCTATAATCAATTAGATCTTCACGAATCTGATCAAATACATCTTTATCTGCATATTTATGAAAATCATCTAAATGAATAGCTAATACTAAAGTTGAGTCATTATTATATATAAAACGACACTTATTGATTATCCTTAAAAAACTAGCTAATTCATTAGTTTCAATGAATTCTTTATTTTTTTGTAATTCTTCAAGAAAAAATTGATAATTCTCAATTTTGGAGATATATAAATCATTTAAATTGTTTAGCTTCTTATACAAAGGATTTTTTGAAATTTGATTGCTATTCTTAATTTTAAAATCTGAAAGCACCTGTTTAAGCCATTGGAAATAAACATCTTTTTTATTATGGAATTTGGTTTTATGTGATAACGAAGTAGGATCTGAAAAAACAAATGTAAAATCATTTTGATATGCTATGCTAAATTGGTACATCGTCGTAGACTTGCCTGTTAATAATGCACCTTCAATGAAAATTAAATTTTGCTCCTGAATTAATTTCTTTATTGCGTTATAGAAATTATCCCTACTCAAGTGAAATAATTGAGTTCTCAAACCTTTCTCAAATTTATCCAATTCTCTTAGAATCGCTTCATATGTTTTAGTTTCCTTGATTTTTATATCATTTTTATTTTCTAAATTGAAATCAAGCTTCATTAAGTCCTTTTTAATAACAGAATTTGTTTCTTTAAGTTTTTTTTGAATCAAATTTGTCATACGGTCAATCTGTTGACTTCTGCAATAACCATTTTCTTTTTCACATATAGAGTCCTTAAATTGACAATCAGTACATTCAAATTTATCTTTCTGCCAATCACTGACTAAAGTAGAAGCGATAATAGTTTTCCCAAATTTGTTCCAAATATCTTCATTATACAATTTGAAATTTCTAATAACTATTTCTTTCGAATGAAAAAAATATGGTAGAATAACTTTACTACCATTTATTTCATTGACATTTGAAAATGCACCTCTAAACTCATCAATACAATATTGATTGCCATCCTTGTTTGGTAAGGGATAATCTTCTGAAAGAAGTAGGACTATGAGTTTACAATCTTGAAATATTTTATAAAAGTAAGTTTCAGGGTCATTTGAGATAGCTTCATCCTGAGTGTCATCTGAATAATGCATAAAAACTTCTTGTTTTCCAAGAAAACATTCTTGTATTATTCTGGCTTTTAATAATATTCCAAATTCCTTTTGCTTATGAGAGAGAGAAATCGCAACCTGTATCTTATTTTCAAAAGACATATTTAATATTACAGCTATAATTATTAATAGTAGCATGCCTAAGCAGAAAGTAGAATAACATATTAAAAAACTATGCTGTCCTTAGCATGGGCATTTTCTACTTTACTATTTTACCAATTCATATTCATCTTTTTTTGTCTAGTGGAATCTGCTATACTCACATATTTATCAATAATGGCAATAAAATCTTTCATTTTACAGAATAAATATATGAAGAGTGACTCTTAATAAGGGTTTACTCCCTTTGTGATTGTTGCATTTTGCATATACTGGCTTTTTTACATTAAACATATTATCTTTTAGGATTTGAAATAATTAACCTGTCATTAATGTTTTTTACATGTATTGTCTTTAATAGAATGTCCATAGCTACCATTTTCGTCAAGAATAATAACAGCTAAAATTCCATTTGTTTTACTACGACTTCCTTCTCTAGTCAGCTCTTTTAGCGAATATGAAATTTCCCTCTTCTGACATATTTTGAATTTCTTCTAAATTTAGTATAACTATAGTCTTTTCAGACAATACAGTTGAAAGTGGCTTACTAAACTATCTTAATTAAAACCCATGAATAATAACGTTATTATTATTGTGATGAGAATTATTGGGAAATAGAACCAAAAAATAGTCTTAGACCAAAGAACATAAAACCATTTATTATTATTCCAAACTTTAAATATTTGAAAATTCATATTAAAACTTGAGATAGTAAACTTCTCATTTTCAATTGGTAAGAGTTCTTCGTTTTTAGGTTTGAAAACTGACTTTTTAGGTAAAATGAAACTCTTTTTTATTACTGAATTGTACAAATCAATAAAACATCTTTCGTTGGAAAGGTAAAATGCATCTAATCCCCAAAATAAAAATATTGGAGCAAGTGCAATAAGAGCTATATATGACTCTTTAATAGTTCCAGCAAGAGCGTATAACGCTGCTGTAATAGTAATTGCCCATCCTTTTAACATAAAAGAATTTGAATTGTGCCTATTAATTATTTCCTGTATGAATTCTAAATGTTTTTCCACTCTTTTAATTTGGACATTTGAAATATTTAACACTAAATCATAGAATTAATATCCTTTATTTAAAAATTTAAAATTGGATTATAAAATCCTATTATCCAAGAAGTTTAATCTAATTTAGATCTACTAAATATCTATTTTAGTTATTTGAGTTTTTATTTTTGAAATGAGCACTAATTTGTTTTCTTGCTTCGTCAAATTTTGGGTCAGGATTATTATCCAGCAGCCTTTTGATTTTTAATGCTTCTTTAAACGATAAGGTTCCATATTCAACAAAATGGCCATGTATTAAATTTCTTAATTCTTCTATATGTTTAAGAATATTCGCATAGTCTGTAAACGATTTATAAAAGTTTAAAATATTGGATGAATCATAGTTTTTGGGTAAAAAGCTATCATCATCATTTAACAATTGCATTATCTCTTTTACAAAGGCCTCCCGGCTGGGACCCATCCCTGTCATTTCCCTTTTTTCTTTAGGCGTGAGATTAATACCATTATTTACAGTATTAAACAGTTCCTGAATTTGGTTAAAAATTTCTGTTTTTTCCATGCTTTTAACTGAATTATTAAAACTATATTTTAGTTAATAAGGAAAACATGAAAATATAACCACCTTCATCTGTATTAATTTCAAAGAAAATGAAATTACTTAACTCTTTTTTCCAAATCGTTCCGACATTGTCCATTTCATTTGCCCGAAACAAGAACCCCACACTCTATCATCCCCAAGAAAAATTCAAGAAATGCTCCTTCCTTTGGTCGGATTGCTTCTGGATTTTTTCCAATTTGGGGTTGATTCGCTTTGGGTATCTTTATTTCATAACCCAAAATAAAATGGGACAATATCACAAAGCCGTCAATTTCGACAAACATGAAATTGTAAATCCTCACAAAATCGGCCTTGGTCTAAAACAAATTGAGCACACCCACACTGTCGCCAGTCTTGCAGATGTGCTTTACATGCTTACAACAACAGCTCCTAATAGAGGTGGTGATTTAGCGTATGATTTCCAACTTGAAAATGAATTTAAAACGTTTGGTCGTTGGGTAGGTGACAGAGTAGCAATTTTTGGAGACTATACTGAACCTCAAGACGTTCCTTTTCTGAATGTTGATAACGAAGAAGAACTTTGGGGGTACGTGAATGGTTTCGATGATATTTCAGATGATATTATTCCAGCTTTTGAAAAAGCTTTTGATGTTGAAATTACAAAACAAAAAGGTTGGAGTGACCGTAAATTAACAAAGCAGTGGGATTGGTTATTCAAATAATCAAAAACATTTCTAAAAAAGCTTGGGAATCGCCCCAAGCTTTTTTTATTGCTTTAAATGCCAGTTTCCCCTAAAAACTTATCTATTGAAACCTCCAAAACCTCAATCTCCCTTTTGTGAACCTTCAGATACCGATGAAGCAAATCCCAAAACTCCTTCTGAGATTTTGCCTCTCGAATCAAAGCCGAATACCTCTCAATAATCTTTTCCTTTCGTTTCTTAAACGAAGATTCCGGTAACGAAACTAAATCAGATTTATTTTCCATTTTTTTGAACTAAAATTTTATTCAACTCTTCTACAGGGTAATCCAATGGCTTCCGTTTTACCAAGCCCTCAACTACCTGGAATTTCAGTCCCTCTTTTTTCAGCTTTTTGACTAGATTTTCAGCACCCTTCTTACCCGCTTCATCGTTATCGAGGAAAAGCAAAAAGTTATCAGAAAGCTCTTTGAGCAACCCGATTTGAGCATCAGAAGCCCAAACCCCCATGATGGCCACCACATTCGGGAAACCACACTGGTGCAAATACATCGCAGAATAAAAACTTTCTACAATAATAACTTGCTTAACACCTTCAAGCTGTTTAACCCGATGATAGTTAAATAACTCAATGGATTTGTTAAAGTAGAATTTCCATTTTCCAGATTCCATATCTTGACCAGCAAATCCAATCAAACAACCCTCTTTATTGTGCATGGATACAGTAATATGGCCCTTCAGGACACCGTATTTAGCTTTTCCAACACCAAAGAATTTGAGCGTTTCCAATTCAAGCCCCTTACTTTTCAACAAATAATCCACATTGTGCTCCACATCCAACCGGATTTTGCATACTTCGTTCACTTTTTTTTCTTTAACAGGTGCTTTTTTAATCACACGTTCTGTGCGATTTGCAATTTCATCGCAGAAAATTTCTTGCAACTCTTTTGCAGCAAGATATACATCCTGTTGAGAATCATAGCCTTTTAATTTCATATAGAAATTTAATGCCCCCTTTCCACCACCGCAATGCGTTGGACAAATAAAAAGCCCCTTTTCAGAATTTACGGAGAAACTTTTTGAATTCCTATCACCTGCATGGTGAAGAAAAGGGCAGTTCCCCCTGAACTGGTTTGGCCTTACTTCTTTTAGCTCCAGTTGAAAATGGTTAATAATACTCTCAATTGGTATTTTTTTGATAGATTCAAAATCGATTCTTTTTTTCTCCATAAGTAAAAATGATTAAAGCCCCGAAGACAAAAAGCCTTCGGGTAGTTTGTAGTGAAGTGTTTTGGCTTATAGCATAGACATGCCATCAGCCGAAATCGAAATCCTTAAAACGATTTCATCCTTTTTACCAACCCACCTTCGGTGTACTGATATTTCAGCATTTCCAACCAATACTTTGAAGCCCTGAAAGATAAATACGTCCCAGGATTGCCCAACAATGCCCTGGGAATGGAATGGCATATAAATGCAGTGGTTCCTACCTCCCCGTATTTTGCAAATACGGCTATGTTTTTATATCCCGCTTTGGGATATTTTTGAGAACCGTCCAAAATGCGTATACAACCGTGTGTAGGTGAAACCCTGCCCCCATGCAAGGCAATTCCACCACCTGAATGTTTACTTTTTTTATCCATATTATTGGGGAAGTTCAAACTTAAATTCCAGTTTCCATACCTATGCTTGTCCGTCCAAACCCTGACAATTCTACGAACCTTGTATTTTCCAATGGGGCTTTTTCTGTCCCCTCTGGCTCTTTTTCCGTAACCAGCAATTCCGTAAGTAATTCCGTATTTGCCAATGACCTTTATTTTTCTTTCACTGGTCACTTCCATTATGTAGCCATAACCCTGTACTTTTAGTTTTTGAGCATTTTTGAATAAATGAAATACGAAGAAGTATTTATTCGGATTTTGCGGGCTTTTTGCAGAAAGAAAAACAGCAGAAAAAGCCACTAGCAAAATCCATTTTGCGAGTCCTAAATTTTTCATTTTATCTAACTTTTAGGTGAGAAATTATGTTCGTTGTTTCAGCCGTGGGTCAGCAATTTATTGCTGAGCGAGTAAGCAATTTGCCGGAAAATCCGTCAAATTGCCTACTCGTTCAAGGGGCTGTAGCCCCTTAAAAATCCCCGGCAAACAGCGAAGCTGTTTTTAAAAAAAGGCCAATGGCCTATCGTTCAACCAGTGAACGAAAAAACATGCCTATCGCTTGGAAGAGAAATTTGATAAGCTCATAGACAAACCATGCAAGCCACCTCAAAAATTTCCAAAGGAAATACCCAAGGAAAGCTAAAAGGCGTTTCAGCAAATAAAGCAAGGCATTAAAAGCCCGCTTTATTATCCGCCAGATGAAGTTCCAGAGTGGCTTTAACAAACCCTCTTTTCCTTTTTTCTTTCTAAATATTCCAATAATCCATAAGAGGATGAGTATCGCTAATAGTACGTCCATAATATTCTGATTTGTGGTAACCTTTGGTTACCGGGTTCGACTTCTTAATTTGAATGATTTAAACCAGGGACGAAGCCTGATTTTTATTGGCAACCTGTTCCCATAAATAAAAATGGCCTCGTCTTTCATAGTTCGGATTTCCTGGGCGGTCATCAATGACCGTCCAAGCTCCCGGGTTGTTCCACCTTTGCCCGTCCAGCTTTTGCTTTTTCCTTCCTCATGTTGCAGGGTGGTCTTGCCCAGAATCCGTTCCAGTTTTTCGCAAGTAGCCAGCGAAAGTCCGGGGAAAAAGAGTTTGCTGGCACAGTTGTTTGAAATGGTCTCAGCACCAGCAAGCCCATAAAGGTCTTCCAACTGGCGAAAATCCTGAATGATGATTGAGAGGCTGACTTTTCGTTTACCCAACACCGTAATTAATGATGGAAATCCCGGTATTTGACCTGAATTTGCAAATTCGTCCATCAGGAAAAAAATCGGGACATACTTTTTCCCTTTTTCAGGCATTTTCATGCAGAACTGAAAAAGTTGGGAATACAGAATAGTGAGTAAAAAAGCGTAATAGTCTGTTTCTGCTTCCTCAATCATAATAAACAGTACAGTCTTTTTTGTCCGTAAAGTTTCGAAATATAAATCTTCACTACTGGTTAATTCAGCAATGTCCGGGTCACTCAATTTACCCAATGCTGTACGGGCAGTAACCAGGATACTGTTTTTAATTTTCTGTTCCGAAACAACAAAGGCTTTGTACTGGTCAAAACCATCACTATCCAGGTTTTCTGCCATCAAAAGGTTGATTTCATCTACGTCTGTTTCAATACGATTAAGGATGCGGTACACCTCTTTCAAATTCTGCTTTGCTTCGGGTAGTTTTTTTACTGCCCGGATAATTAATTCGATAATCCCTTTAGCTGAATCATTCCAGAATGAATCTGCCCCTGATGCTTTAGGAAAAGCAGCAGAAATCAAAATATCACATAGCTTTCGAATATCAGTGAATGTTTCCAGTCGTTTCAATGGATTATACCTGGCTGAATCAGGTAAATTAGTTGGGTTCAGCTTTTTAATTTCATATCCCTTGCGCTCCAGGTACTTGTGAGATAATTGGTAGAGCTCCTGTGAAGGGTCAAATACCACAAGATTTACCCCTTTGATTTGCAAAATATTTGGTGCCACATAAGTGGTGGATTTTCCTGCTCGTGTAGGAGCTTCTATTTTAATATGTGCGAACGATTGGCGTTGTGTGATGCGGTTTTTCCCGTCTATTACAACTCCTTTATTGAAGGGATTGAGAAAACCCAATTTCTCCCAGAATCCCATAAATTTGGCACTTCCGTGTATGTTTGAGGACATAACAAACCGATCTAAGAATCCCATGATTTTTAGTTTTTAAATGTTCAAATACGTTTTTGTATACCTTGCCAAAGGCAAGTGAGAGACGGAAATCAGCGTTCCAGTTCGTTGCTTCTTTCCTGCTTACGTTGACTCAAACGAGTCAGTTCATCCATGCGTTCCAGTGTTTGGAGATGTTCAGAGTTGATACCTAGTGTTTTGAGCCTGTATTTTTTGTTTTCACTCCATACGCCACTGAATTTCCCTCGATATTCATAAGGGGCTAATTCTTTGGTTTTGAGCCGTTCGATGAAATCTATTTTCCCCTTGGACTTATCAAAAATTTCTTTCACCAGAATTTTCAAATTTTCCTTTTTGGTTTCGGCCTTGTTCTTCGGCTTTGCTTTTTCCTGGTTTAGCTCTTTTTTCTTTTCTTCCAGGTAAGCAAAGGAATGCTGTATTTCCGGGTATTTTTCCAACTGGTATTGCTCCAGTCCGGCCAAGGCTTTAACAAATTCTTTCTCGCCCAACCGATGTGCTTTTGATGAAAGATATTCATTTGAGCTGACCATAAAATGTACGTGTATGTGCTTTTTGTCCATGTGTAGCCCAGCCACCACTTGGTTGTTAGGGCAAAAACTTTCAATGAGCTTATGTGCCATATCTTCGAGTTTTTCTCTTGTCAGTACTGCTGAATCCAATGGTGAATAGCTTTGGATAAGGTGCTTTAACACAATTCCATTTTTCCTTTTGGGCTTTAGTTTCGCATTTTTCCGGAACTCTTTTGCGACTTCACCAACATCTGTTGAACTAACATTATGAAAAATGGCAAAAGAATCTTTATCGTTTAAAAAACCAGAAAGGACATAGTTGGCCACGTTTTTATAGTTTGTCCTCTGATGTGAAAGAAATTTTACAATCATCTGTTTTCAAATTTTGCAATAAGTTCTTTGAGCTTTACCAGAAAACCAGGGTTCTTTTCCAAAACCTGCCATATTAAATCGAGCAAATTGACAGGCTTTCGAAATATATCGGCAATCCTTTCTTCCATTTCGGCAATCCAGTTTTGAATTTTTTTGATGTCAGAGTGAAAAACGGTATTGCTGGCATTAATTTTTACAGCAATTTGATTGACCAGATTCCCTACCCGTTTGATTTCCAGCCGCAAGGCACGGAGCATGTTTTCGTCTGGCAAGACATGTATTTCCTCGAAATAGGCCTTTACAATCTTTTTGATAATGGCCGTTACTGAAATGCCCAGCTTTTTGGCTAGTTCGGTAAGCTTCCGAACCAGGCGCAAGTCAAACCAAAGTTCAAAACGCTTTGAACGTTTGTTCCTCGACTTTCGGTATTCCTGTTGGTATGCCTTTTCGTACTCTTTTATTGCTTCCAGTACTTTTTTACTCTTATCATCTGGGTTGTATCCTTTAGATAATAAATATTCAGTTCTGTTCATTTTCATATCAGAAATTTTAAGGGCTGGGAACTTAACACTAAGAGTTCCCTTCCCGAAATTTTAACGGCCTAAGTCTTTACCCTTTTGATTTTTCCCTTGGCTGAGCCTTTTTAGCTCATCAACTCTGGCTTGAATTGCTTTTTTATGTTCCAGCTTGTTTTTTAAGCCTTGTTCAATCCTTGCCAACAGGCCATAGACGGGGGTGCTTTTGATGTATTCCTTTTTTATGGAGTTGATGGCAAGCAAAAGGCCGTCGGTTGTTTCAACGCAGGTCAATCCACTGGCAAACCATTTTTCAAAAGTTTCTACCGAGTTTTCTAAAGGTTTATTTATCATAATTCCATCTTTTGATTTCCAGATAAGTTTTGGTGCTTGTTTTTAGAAAGTCTAAAAGAATCTCATCGTCTATGGCCTTTTTCATTGTTTTTGTTGCCACTTGAAGCTTTGCTTAAATCGTCAAGCCTGTTTTTAACGGCAAGGCACTCCTTCATGCCGTCCTCTATCCCCTCGACAAGTCTGAATTCTAAGCTGTCCTTACCATAATCATCCTTTATTAACCCCATAATGGAAAGGCGGAACTCCAAATTTTTTTTGCTATTAGCAACTGCGTGATTAAAGCCTATTTGATAAATTGCATACCTTTCTTTAGCCCCTGGCTCTTTCAGCTCTTCGCCATGGAGCGAGGCTTGCCTTTTCGCAGCATTGCTGAATTTCTCAAATTCAATCCGAGCCAATCCACCATGTTCCATTCCCTTGGCAAAAGCATGTTCCAGGCTGTTTTTATGAAATGCATTTGTTATAGTTTGAATGAACCATTTATTAGATTCTTTAGCTGTTCTCTGTACAGCGCCAGCTTTTATCCCCTCTATGAAAATTACTTCATACTTATATTTTTCCTCCAATTCTTTGCCAAGAATTTCATGGTAATCCATTAGAGTTTCCTCTATTGCCTCCTTGATCATACTTTCGATTTCGAGCCTAAGTCCAAGGCCTTCCTCAACCCCATTGATAAAAAGGTGTTCCACACTTTTTCTGTTGTACCCCCATTTTAATGTAACAATGTCTTCAAATGCCTTCCTCTCCTCTTTTTCTTTGTAAAGACCTACTTGCAACCCTTTTTTGTAGACAATTGTGCGCTTTGCTTCTTCTGTAAGCTTTTCCTCAACTGCTTCGCTGTTAATTGCTTCTGTTATTGTTTTATTTATGAACTTTTGATATTTCTTCTCTTTTGCATCCATGATTTTTTATGTTTAAAATTTATATACTTTGATGTACATGGCTTATGTTTTATCCTTCCAGGCTATATGTACTGGCTTGGAATTTTTATCGATTAACGCTCAAGGGATAGTCCTTTGTTTTTTCTAGTTGTAGAGATGTCAGACAGCTCTTTTAATTGTTGATAAGTTCTCTGTTGTTCACGTTGTTTTACTCCTTGTACAAAACCATCTTTTAGCCCCTTGCTGTATGCTTCCCATAATTCTCGTTTATAAAATGGGTTGTATGGGTTACTTTTTTCCAGTTCTTTGTCCTCTAAGGCAGTATCAATCCCCTTTTTTGTACCCCTCACTGTATGCGTCCAATGCAGCTTCTGAATATCTTTTGTTTTTCATCGTCCCAAATCCCTTTCTTGTTTGTTATTTTTTTGAGAAATATTCTTGAGCTGTTCCAATTTGGCTTCATTAATATCTTTAGCCAATTCGGGACAATGCTCAGAGATTCTTTTTTCACCACAATATATGTCCCTTTCAATAGGCAGTCCGAACGGTGGGCATTTAACCTCTTTCAGCTCATCAATACTGAAATAACCCCATTCGCTTTCCAATAGTTGAACATAGCCAAAGCAAGTATTCGATTCTTTATCGTATTCGGTAGCATACCAGGTTCCAGCTCCCGAAGGATTGAAAAACTTTGCAACTACAATAGGGTTAGGCTCTTTTTCCTGGCTTCCAACTTCCCGAAACCGTTTCTCTAAGTCATCTGTAATTAATTTCATGCTTTAAATAATTAGAAATTTAAAATTTGGGGGAAGACTTATACACGCTTACCCTGTTTTGCCGAAAAAATAATTTGGGCGTTCCCTACGGTCGGGCTTTCCACTATATCTTTTTCTCGTACCTCAAAAAAGGATGCCGTTACAATCCCTAACGCTCAACGGCTTTGTTATCTGATTCCTTTGCTTTAAGTGCTGAAAGCTCCTTCAACCGCTCATATGCCTGCTGTTGTTCTCTCTGTTTCACGCCTTGTAGGAACCCGTCTTTTAAACCTTTTCCATATCCCTCCCAGCAACTCCGGTTATAAAAGAGGCTGTACGGATTCATCTTCGTCAGCTCCTTATTTGCCAGGGCAATATCAATACCCCTCTTATAACCTTCGTTGTAGGCATTCAACGCTGAGATAGAGAACCTTTTTCGTTTCATCGTCCAAGGTCTTTTTCATTGGTTTTTTCATGATTGGAAACCTTCTTTAAAGCTTCGAGCCTTAATTGGATTTTATTTTCCTTTTCTTTTCGGACTTTCAAACCGTATTCAAAACCTTCCGTAAAACCAATCATAGGGCTTTCCTTAATTTGTTCTTCTTTCAGGGCATGAATACCTTCCAAAAGTTGCTTGTCGAGTTTTTCATCCTTTATACCAGTTACAAAACCAATATTGAACAATTGTATATATGTTGCTTCAAACAACCTGTCCGTCTCGTCTGATGAAATATTGCTTTTTCCTTTTCCCATAACTCTTAATGATTAAAAAGCTACCTTCCAATATCCTTATCTTCATTTTTCGTTTTAGAAGTTTTTGCTAAATCCTCTATACGCTTTTTGGTTTCTTGTTTTTTTTCTGGTTCTTCAGGGATTTTTTTGTTTGCCTCGTACTTTTCTTTTTCTTCTTCCCTGTACTTTCGCATCCTCATCCCATTATTGAAACCTGCCGTAAACCCTCGAATGTAAGGCGACTTTGGGTTTGTTTCTTTTAATGAATTAATGGCATTTTCCAAATCCTCGCTTATTTCCTCACCCAGCGTACTAAGGTTAAACCCGTTATTATACGCTTGCGTGTAAACCATATTCCAACTTGTACTCATAATTTTTAGATTTAAAAGGTTTCAAAACGGTGTTCCTCTAAATAAGCCATAATAGATTCCCTATCATAAAGCAGGAGCTTTCGGGATGGTGCCGTATAGCTGATTTTTCCCTCAGACCTTAGTTTCCAAAGCGTTGTCTTGCTCCTGATTCCAAGGAGCGACATGGCATCCTTTTCTGAAATCCACCTGTTGGGCTGTTTTTGTACTTTTTCCAACCGTTTCACTATTTCTTCGATGATTCGGTAAAAAGCTTTCGTTTCAATTGTAATTACTTCCATTTTTTAAATTTTTTGAATGATTAAAATTTCCCTGTCGAAAAACAGGGCTTTGAATTTATAGGTTGGCTTTGAAGCTGACTTTTGCGCCCTTGTTTTCTTCTAAGTAAAATTTCCAAAATTTCTGGGCTTCTCTGACTAATTCATCAATCTGGGGGTCGGTAGTATTAAAAATGACAATGATTTCTATTCCAGATAAGTCCGGTATGATTCCTCCATAGTATTCCAATTCGGTGATTAAAACTCCGTAGGGTGTTTGTTTTTGTATATCCTCATAAAAACTCACTTTTGAATTTTCGAGCATATCTGAGAAAATAATCAGCACTTTTCTTTGCGACTGCTTTGATTGAAGAATTTCAGCGGCTTCGCAAATAGTCGAATGGATTTTGGATTGGTCAAAATGATAATTCGAGATGTAGGCATCATCTATGAATTTTTCAATTTCTTTTTCAAAATCCTCTAATTTTTCCTTTCGGGTAAATTTATTCTCCAAGGCACTCCCGGCTTCCAGGGATACTGTATTGTACACATTTCGGGAAACGTTGTTGATAGTTGTCAAAGAAAAATCCCCGTAGTTTACTGCACCTTCATTTTCGTCAATATGCATAATCTTAAGCACCTTTGAAGCCGTAAGCTTATAGGCATCTGATTTTGCATCTGGTGTCCTGTCTACAATAGCAATAACTGAAGTTGCTATTGGCTCTGTTTTTTGGCAACCCATTGAGAACAATGCGAGAAGAAAGGTAATCACCGGAAAAACAAATTTTGCAGGCAGGTTTCTTGGCTTTGAATTTAACCTGGAAACTTTGCCATCAGAATTTTCAACTTTATCAGGAACTTCCATTTCATCAGAAGTCACCTCTGAAGTACCTGGCTTCTCTGATTTTATTTCATCGTCCTTTCGAACTTTGTCGACGATATAGTCCTCATAATGAATGTCAAAATTGAGTACCCCATTTTTGTAAGGATAGGCAAAGCCGTAATCCTCAAATTCAAAAGCCAAATCAGGGACTTCTTGTTCCCAATATTTACAGGTCTTTTTATCGTTCCTGTGAAGATGGTTAATCGTCCTGAACCGCTGGGTTTTCTCTTTATTGTACTGGTTAATAAGACGAAAATGTTCGAAGAAGGTGGCTTTGGACATATCTATTTGTTCTGTTGCCTCGGCAATGTTTTCCCTGAGTTCGAATTCTTTGTTGTTCAACCCATCTAATTCACTTTGAAATTGCCCATCAATTTCTTTAACTTCGGCCAATTCCTTTTGTTCAACCTTATCCAGTTCCTTCACTGTTTTATTGATTTCTTTATCCAGTCTTTTCTTTTTATTCAAGAGTGAATTGTATTCCCGTGCCTTCGGGAGGTTTTTGTGGTGCAAATGGTAGCTTGCATAGGTACTTACGAAGTAAAAGAAAAAGTTTAGGGCAGTAAATCCGTATCGGATAAGTGGCGGGAAATCGACACCATCAGCTTGGGACAGATAGTACAACCTGGCTTCGCCGAGAAATAAAGTTATCAAAAATGCAAAGCTGGCTACAACCAAAGGGATAAGCCATTTGCGTTTTTCTTTTTTGTGATGGTAACTTTTGAGCATTATCCCTGATAAATCACTGCACACAATAAGTGAAGTGGCAATACCAACAGTCAGGGCATAAGTAAAAACCATGTTCTCCCGCATCACTGACAAAGCCGTAGCAATGGCGACAATATCCGCAATGACGATGATGGTTATCCATATGAAGTAGACCTTTTTAACAAGGTCGATTTTCCCGTTGGAGGGCTTGATTTCCAATTCTTTTGAAAGCTCCAAAAGGTTTTCTTTGACTGTTTTGATTTGTTCTTTCAAATCCTCGATTTTTTCTTTCAGCCATTGGATGATTTCAGTGAACTTCTTTTTTGAAGCCTCGATGGCCTTGTCCCATTTCTCCAGCAACCTTTTTTTCAATACTTCATAGTACCTGTGCGGGTCCTGGAAAAACAATTTTAAGTCATCACGCTTTAAATAAAAGATATTGAACATTTTAGCGATATGGCCAAAAATTACAGTTCCTAAGATATGCACCAAGGCTTGGTATTTTGCCCGTATCCATTTTTCAACCGGGGGAGGTGTTGTTTCTTCCGGTGATGGAAGGTTTTTTTCGGCTAATTTCTTGCCTACCGCTTTTACTATTCGCTCAACAAGAAAATTGGTTTCCTGTATCGCCCTAAACACGGTTGTTAACACAATAAAAGTGATTTCGGAGTTCCCGGTTTTTTGTCCTTTCGCTTTTTTCTCTTGCCTTGGTTTTTTACCAGGCATTTTAAAAAGCCCTTTTAATTTTTCTTTCATAACGTTTCATTTTAAAATTTGAAAAATCACCTTCGAGTTGCGCAACTGTCAGATATGAATAATGCCGGTTGAATCCTGATGGATTCTTTTGAGCGTTTCTGTAAGGAAAGACGAAATGTCCCCGAAAATCTAAACAAGCCCATCCGATTTCCTTCTTTTTTTAGAAAGCTCTCAAAAAAGTAAGAATTACCGATAAGGCTATGTATCCCTGGAGCAGGCCATCAAAAAGCATGGCAGATATTTTGGAAGTAGCAAAAAGGAAAAGGATGATAAAGCAAAAAAGGTGAAAATAGTTGTATGGTGCACTTGCCTTTTTATGAACTTAAGGTCGGTTGCCACTATCTCATTTGATGTTATCTGGACTGCTTTGTTTTGAAAATTGTTCTTTTCCCGTCTTATAAAAAACAAAATCAATACCTGTTATGAAAACCATTCTCACACAAGAAGAAATACGTGCTTTGTATGAAACAAAAAAAGAGAACTTCATTTCCTATGCGCTTGGGCTTACAAAAAATCCAACAATGGCAGAAGACCTGGTACAGGAAGTGTTTTTGAAATTATTAAATTCACCAATAAAAAAGGGCATTTCAGGAAACCCTTTTTTTTACATTTTGAAAGTCATCAAAAACTTGTTTATCGACAATTGCAGAAAAGTCGAATCACGGGCAAAAAAAGATTCTGTTTCCGTTGATGATGAGTCCGCTCCAAATGCTGTTTTAGCAGAAGTATATGAACAGGCAGACAGGGATGAGAATGCTTTTGACGGGCTGGGACAAGATATTCTGAAATGCAAAAAATCTTTCAGCTCATCCGAAAAAGAGGTTTTTGCACATATGGAAGAAGGAACCACCTTAACCCGGGAAATTGCACAAAAGTGCGACATTGTTCCTAGTGTTGTAAGCACCCTAAAAGGACGAATTAAGAAAAAGGTTTCTGATTCATTGGAGAAAAGCCCTTGTGCTGGAGAGTATAGTTTCTACCTAAAAAACAGAAGGAAAAAACCATCTGTTTTTTCTTTGGAAAGTTTGAAACACAAGGTAATCATTGCCCCCAGTATACTTGAAGAGTGCGTTGCTGTATTTCATGATAAAGATATTTTCCCGTTTTTGACTGGGGAAAAAGACATTCCCTCGGATGATTATTTATTGGCAAAAGTACTGAATGCAGTTGTGGTTTTTACAGATATTTACGAACATTTGATTTTTTTCAATAAAAACCAATCCACAGGAACTCTTAATGTCATATTGACTTCCGTAAGAGAAACCTTTTCCAAAATCCCTGTTTTCCAATTGATGCTTACAGATTGTGGGGGATATTACAAAGATGAAGTGATACAGCTTTTAAATGCCCCGGTTTCAATTGAAGAAAACAGCCTGAATTATTCCCAAAGTGAACTACAGGCTTTTAACCTTGTTACTCATCAAAGTATTCAGTTATTTGTAAATGGATTAAAGGATGATTTTCTATTTACCCGAATTTTGGGGTTTGAAACACAAATGCCAAATGATAGGGAGTTTAAAGAAAAATTTAATCGTATTGTAAAGCCGCTTTTCCATTTTTGGGAAGATAGTTTTTGTGAGAAATATGATGTCATAAAAAAACTTGTGCCCGGATGGCTTCCATTTGCCAAACAAATCTATAATGGCAGTCCGGTTTTACAGAAATATGCAGAGCAAAACTGGAGCTCGTGTAAAGAAGTTGTTAACCTTTTTAGTGGAGGCTGAACAATAATTTTTAGGCTATTTCTTTCATCAATCCCAAATACTCCCTTGTTGAATATTATCTGTAAAAGTCTTGCAATTCTTAAAGAGGTGATTTATGAAAAGCTTATTTCCTCCTTTTCCTCTTTTTCGCCTTTTGCTTTGCCCGAGAAGAAAGCTTCCTTTTCTGTACTTTTTCCAGAACTGGATTTAGTTCACTTTCCATTTTTTCTAACATGTTTTCCCTTTTGGCTTCAAAATTTTCATAAAAAGTATTTATACCCTCTTCCGCCCCAAGCATGCGAAAAACATAATCAATATCACCCAAATCTTGGCGACCTCTGACTTCATCAAGGTTTTTTAACTTATCCATACCTCTGAAGAACCTTACTAGATACTCAGGTAGAATAAAACGGTCTCCATTCGCTTTTAAGATTTTCTTAAATTGTTGTTTGAGAGGAACTTGTTTTTCATTTAACTCTTCGATGAATTTAAAGTACATTTTTTCAAAAGCTGTTTCTGGTTGTGTTTTGTATTTTGTCCTTATGTATTCAGACAAATTGACGAATGAATACTGTGGCGTTCCATAGTTTTTTTTGATAAACTCAATGATAGAAAACCACTTTTCTTTATTGGACGCTTTTTTGAGGGAACCCCAAATCCCTAAATCCTTTAAATTTGCTCCAAATCCTTCGTCCCAGAAAAAGACAGTTTGACGTTTTTCATGCAGAATTGAGAGCATTTTCCGTATTAATTCTGGATTTTCAGTTACGCCTAATTTCTGAATGGTTTCATCCAATACCTTCCGTTGCATAGGCGTATCATCCCAAGGACTACTCGTTTCAAATTTTTCCATAAGGATATTAAACGCTTCTTTTTCTGACACCCAGTTATTTCGTTGGTTTTCTTTTTCAATTATCCTACAAACCTTTTTCTTTGAGTGTTCAGTTTGCATCAGTTCATCAAGCTTGTTCACAAGCGATTTATACCCTTTCGATTGATTTGGGAGGAATGGTTCATTATTCAGAAAGCGTTTTAGGTTTTCGTATTGAAAAACACTCGTGTCAGAATACTTGCGAATGAAATCCAAAGCTTTATACAATCTCAAGGTAGTTTCACCAAGCTCATCCAAAATTTCAAGTTCTTCCAAATTTCTTTTTGCTTCTGCGTAAGAGGATGGAAGTTCTTCGTTCGGATGAAATATAAAAAAGAAATAGAAAAGGACTTGGCTAATATCAACTGCAAATTCTTCTTCCATATCACAACCTAATCTATCCAGAAAATCATCTGAAAAATCCAGGTCGTGAAGAGTAATTATTGATGGGGCTTCTTTCGCAGGAAGGATAAATGTATCTAGCTTATGGTGCATCAACATATGGCGGAGCATCCCAAAATATCCTACTCGTTTTTCTAATAGCTTGTTTTCTTCTTCTGAATAATCTGAAGTTTTCCATTCCGAAGTGTATTCTATAAAGTCTTCATCCTTTTTTTCTTTTACACAAAGCTCGAATTCATTCACTTTTCCCAAAATAACCTTCTTGTCATTTGTCGGGGCCTTGAAATCTATTAGCCCCTTGAATCCTTCCAAATCTTTTTTCTTTACAGGAGTAATATTGAACAACTCTCCATCTTTTTCCAGAAGTTTTGGTATTATTTCGGAAGTTGTCAGCCCTTCATCTTTCAAAGATTTCAGGAAGCGATTGAATTCAAGAGATTCGTTTTCGAAAGAAATAAAATGGTCAGACATCAGTGATATTCTACCTGTTAAAGAAAAAATATTCTATCGGACTTTATTGCTTGGATTCTTTTTTCCCAAACCTTTCTTTGAGTGCATTAAAATCTGTTCCCGGATTGGTTCGGATGTACTTAATCATTTCCCCCATCTTTTTAGCTCCTTGGGGGGTGAGGTTATATTCACCTGGTTTGAGTAGGCCAAGTTCGCGAAAGTCTGCTCTTGCCCCTTCCAATCCTTTTCCATTTGCAAATTCAGGGTCACGGAATGGTTTAAAAATCATTTCTATTTCTTTGAGCTCCTGGCTTGTTGGAATTTCTCCACGTTTTCCTACTCCTGTGAAACTCAATATCGTCTTTGTTACCTCCCGTTGCTGGCTGGTAATTGGTTTCCCACTCTCCACTTCACTATACAAAACTCCACCAAGGTGTAGAGGCTGGCGTGCCCCGTTTCCATTTTCAATATGTTCGTACAAAGAGCCTGTCCAAATATCAGCATGTTGCCGTTTTCGGTTGAATCCAAGCACTCCTGGGTTCATATCTACTGGGATACGCTTATCACCAAATTCAAACACGGCTTTTTTACCTCTCAT
The DNA here is from genome assembly GCA_050296515.1 of Bacteroidales bacterium. GTDB lineage: Bacteria > Bacteroidota > Bacteroidia > Bacteroidales > NBLH01 > NBLH01. Next base: position 63,650 of record JBNKRJ010000114.1, read on the forward strand.
TTCAACTGTTCCGTTTGCAATAGCCCGCTTGGTTTCTTTTCCTTGTTCATTTTCAAGCTTTTCCGTGGAATCCTTAATCTCGGAAAGGTCTGCATTGATTTGTTTGAGTTCATTGAGTTCTGCTTCGGTCATTTCACTGACAGGCTTCTTTTCGAGGGTTTCTTTTCTTTTTATAAGTTCTTTTTCTTGTGTTTTGAGTTGTTTGATTTTCTCTTGCCTCACATCGTCCCTGTTTTCCAAATCTTTGTACAAATCACTGGTCGTTTTCACGTCCATTGGCGGGATTTGTACCCCGGATTGACGTACCAATTCTTTTTTTGTTTCTTCTGAGATGTCCGCAGAGTTGTAGATTTGGTGCATGGCTACTTCAAACCCTTGGGCAGAAAAGATATCAGATTTTTCAAGGGTGCTTTGGATGATGTTTTTTTCCGTTGCACTAACTTTTGGGCTTGTTTCAGCAAATTGGTTAACAGCAATCACATTTTCAAGGATTTTTTTTGTAGATTCTGGAAATTCCTCATTTGCAGAAAATTCTTGTAGCAAAAGCTTCGCTGTTTCTATTTTTGAGTTACCAGACTCCAAATGAAAGCTTATCCTTTCATCGTATTTATCCATTACAGAATCTGATTCCTTTAACTCTACGCTTACTTCTATTTCTGACTTAATATCAGCAAGACTAGAAGTCACTTCAATTCCCATATCTCGCATATCCTGGTCTTCCTTAAGTTTGTTCTTTATAAACTCTTTGATTTGAGCTTTTATCTCAGCAGGCTGATTTGCATATTTGGGGTCACTTAAGATTGCATTCGTAAAATCTTCTGGATTTGGTTCGTTTTCTTTTGCTTCATTGTTTTCATTGATAGGTTCTGAACTTTCTTCGGATTCTGTTGTAGGTGGGTATTCTAAGGCTGGGTCATTTAACCCGTCCATTTCTTTTTTGTGTTCAGCCTCAGTATTTTCATGTGCGACCTGATAAGCTTGGGCTTGTTTCTCTCCGTTTTGGATGCTTTTTTGAAGTTGCTCCGGGGTGAGAGATGCATTCTCTCCTCCTGAGATATTTTCATTATTTGAGCCTACTATTTCATTTCCCATCTCTTGATTATACCAGATTTAGCAGGATTTTTCAACAGATTTTTTTGTAATAAAAAAAGGACATTTCAGAATTGAAGTGTCCTTTTTTCTAAAATATTTCCAAAATAGTTATTCTGTTGAACCAAGCAATTTTAGGGTTCTTTCGTTTGATTCTTGGATTCGTTTCTCAATTTTCAATCGGGTGTAAAAGCGATACCCCTCGCCTGCTTCTGTTTTATCAAGAAACGTTAATAGTTCTGCCCCCAACTCTTTTCCTTTTAGAGCGTCCATTTTCTCATATGTCCACTTCTTGTCTTTTATAAAATGGTCATACATTTTCTTTTGGACGGGGGTAAGTTTTTCGTAGTCGATTGGGTCAGTGCTACTGAGGACAGTTTCAATTTTGTCTTTTGTATTATTTGTCCCTGCCTCCATCGCTTTTACGGTTTCTTTTATTGGTAAAAACGAAAGGGCTAGGCTCAAAGCACCGACTTTTAGTAATTCTCGTCGCTTTAGATACACAAAATTACTTTCCACATCCATGCCGAAGGCGGTAGTTAGTATCTTCATGAAAAATTTAGGAACTGGGGGTTTTACTCCTTTGTAAAAGTCTAATCTTTTTTTGTCAAGTTTTTTTGTGACATTTTTCTCTGGATTTTTCATATGTAAAATGTTTTTTATTTCTGCTGTCCCAACAGAAACGTTTAACATTCTACAAAAAAGCGTGGGACATATCACCTACTGAGTCCGAGGCACTGGTATACCCACATCACAAATAGGGATAGCCCACGCTATAGCATGCGCATCCTGCTATTTACTTCTGTGATGTTTTCAAATTACCAGTTTTCGGACATCAAAGTAAAAGCGAACGCTTTACAAATATTTTATTGACACAATGTGCCAATTACAAAAATACGAAAAATATCATTGACAAGTCCTTAAAAATATATAAAAGGCGAGTGCCTGCCTATTCTAATAAGCTATAGAGCCCATTTAGATGCCTGAAAACTTCACACCCGATACAGAAGTTAATTTCCTTGAAAAATCATTCGGTAAGGGAAAAGTGTTTTCAGATATGGATTCAAATTTAAACGAAAAAGAAAAGGCCTTTCCAACCGAAGTTTTCAAATCTTTCTATTCGGCTTTAAACGACAATGAAAAGATACTTGATTTAAACACTCTCACCGAAACAAATTTGGACTTATCTTTTGGGATTAAAAATCAGCCTGAGTATAGAGAAAAATCACTTCAAATATTACTGGAAAACAAATTACTGGCACCTATTCCTGAAATCCATTGGAGTGTGAACCGTCCTTCTTCAATGTACAGCCGAAGGTTGGGGGCAGATGTGAAAAAATATTTGGAAGAATTGGCCTCAAATAAATCTCCCCTGGTATTTTTTGAGTTTGGTTCTGGAAACGGTGCTTTTAAAAAAGAAATAACTGACTCAATACCAGGTATTCAATCGTTTTCTCTTTGCGACAAAATCTATTACCCAATTGATAGTTTTATTTCAAATATCCTAGACTTCGAAAAGCTTGAAAAAGCAATTGGAGCTTCTTTATCTCCTAATGAGAAAAAGCATATTTGCGATGTTTTATACAAATTACTGGTCATAAAAGAGGGGCAAACGCATTTGGATAGTTTTGAGTATGACACGGATTTTTTCAAAGATGCCGAGCATAAAATTGAGAACATAGTTTCCCACCTCATAAAAAAAGCCCAAAACTTAAATAAAATCCAGGTTGTACCAAGTAATATCAGTGCCAGAAGGAACAGTGGAGAAGTGTATTATCCAAACAAAATTACCAAAGGCGTTACTCAAAGTAGCAAAAAGGTTTTCGAGTATCTTTCAAATGATATTTGCCAGTTTCTTCATTTACAAAAAGATGATTACCTGCATTTTGTTGAAGCGCACTCGGAAGGAACATTTATAGGCGATTTTACTTTGTTGAAAAACTTGAAAAATGAACAGGTCGATTTTGCCATTTCAAGCCGTTCATCCATTTATCTGCCCAAAGAAGAGTATATTAATTTTGTTTGTGAAGTAAGTAAAAAACTGTCTCCAAATGGGATTTACATAGATGATAGCGTGAGAGGTAATGATGGATGGTATTACAATTTAGCAGAGCTAAAACGAGTGCAGGAAAAAATTAAAACCCCTATTAAAGTGATTACAGGTGCAGGATTTCCCAAAGAAGACTACTGTCAGGAAAATGTCCCTCTTTCGTTAGTAATTTCAAATTCAAAAGAAAATCTCCAACTTTTAGAATCTCATCTTCTGGGGGATTGTAGAATTAACGATTTAGATATCCTAGTTCAGGATGATAACTTTCTAAAAAAGCTGAACCCAATTGAAGATTATAACAACTTTCATAAGAAAACGACCTTTCAGGAGGTATTAAATCTCAGGGGAGAATGAATCTGGAAGCGTAGTCCAGATATAGTTGAATAAAATTCGGAAATTGTCAGCAATATCCTGATGTTTCACCATTATTCCGACAGGCACATCTTTTTCAAAAGAAAATATACTGACCACATCTTTGCAAATTTTTATGTCACAGCTAAAAGGGAATGCCTCCTTGGGAATCTCTTTTATTTCACGTAATTCTGTTTTTTTGTTTTGGTTTATCTTGTTCCCTGTGGGAGAAATCGTTTTTGATACAATTCCTTTTTTTACTCTTTTGTTGATAAAATCAGGCACATATTCTGGGAAAAAATTATACATCTCCCCACCATCTTCAAAGCTTTCTATTGGAGATGAATCAATATTCAGGATTTCTTCATACAGGTTTATTATTCCTTTTTTCCCTTCAAAAAAGCGTACCTTTGGCAGGGCAGTGTTTGGGTCTACTATCCCCTTTAAGGTACCAAGTACCCTGTTTAATTGCTCCTTTTTTTCTTGTAGTTTTTGTTCTTCTTCTTTCAGGAGATAAGAAAGTTTTTCCGGTGGTTCAGGATAGTATACAAAAGAATTACCTTCGTGCTTTTCTTTTACCACGCCCCGTTTTGCTAAATGTTGGCAGGTGTAGCGGGCAACGTTCCGGTGGATTTTTAATCGACTGCTTAAAACTGAGGCAGAAGATTTGTGCATTTCCAAAAGGGCAAGATAAACTTTAGCCTCATTTTCAGAAAGCCCAATCTGACATAAAATAGCTTCAATCATAGATTAAAGGAGAATAATAAATAAAACCTATTTTGAATTATACAGATATTTCAAATTTGTCAACGCTTCTTTTAACAATTCTGAAAATACGAATGTTCGTGGTTTTTTTTAGTGATAATGGAGAATTTGGTATTTAGGAATTAGAGGTTTGCACGACAAGCTCGGGCAGTCTTTCCTTGAAAGTCTTCATTATCAAATGAAAATAGGCCTTGTTTCCTATCACCCAAAAGTTATGTTCGGTTTTTCCAAAGCAGTCGAGTTTGCAAAACAAGTCCACCGATACCAAGAGCGGAGAAACGGTTCGCCTTATATGGAACACCCTATAAATGTGCTGGGGATATTGCTCCCGTTTAAATTGCCTAATGCAGTCTATTCTACCGCCGCTCTTCACGATGTCTGTGAAGAATCCTCCGTCTGTCCCGATGAATTGGAAACCTTGTTTGGGAAAGATGTAAGCAGGATGGTTTATTTCTTGTCAAAAGAAAAAAAGGAACTTTTCTCAAACGATTCAGAAAAAAGGCTGGAACATTATATCCGCAAACTGGAAAAAGGGGCGGCAATTTATCCCGGAGTACTCCTTATCAAAATGGCAGACCAGTTGGATAATTTTAAGACCATCTATGTTTTTCCGAAAGAAAAGCAACAAGAAATACTTTTACAAACAAAAAACTCGTATCTGCCTTTATATGAAAGTTTTTTGGAGAAGATGCCCCAGAAATATAGAAAAGCTTATAAGCAACTAATCAAGGAGTTAAAAAGAGTAATACAACTGAATGAAGAACTCGGTTAGCCTGAACTATTTCGAAATTATCTTTTCCCTTTGTATTTCATTTTATCTTTTCTTGATTCTTTGAAGGCAATTATATCTTCTTCAAAAAAGATTTTTCCACTTGATGTTTGTTGGTGTGGAATATTGTATTGTTTCAAAAGTTGGTGAAGTCGCTGATTGCTTATGTTCAGATATTCACAAGCATCGCCTGCTCCGAATATTTTGGGGCGTTTATTCATACAAGTAATTGTATTGCCAAAAAGCCTGAAAAACAGTTGAATATGTTCAAGTGTTCAATAAAATCCGTCTGCATAAAAAATTGAAATGAGTTTTAAATCAATCCATCACCAAATTCAAGTACTTTCTGGTATTAGTTATATTTTAAGCGCATTAGATAATGCCTACCCTAATTCACCCGAAATAACGGAAGTTTATTTTTGTCTTATTGATAATTTGGAAAAACTGAAAGAAAAGGATAAAACCGAAAACCTTGAATGATAAAAAATTGCAATGAATGAAAAAACAGGGTATTTCCTTCCATTAAGCAGAATTAATCCTATCAAAAATGATAGGATTAGGAAGTAAGGATGATAGGAAAATTATCTGGTTTACTTTCTAAAGGAAAATGAATTTGATAGGGTGCGGTCGAAAAAGTATATTTGCATTTGGTAAAAGATAAAACTCTACAAAATGACAAAAGAAACCGCGATAAAACTATTTCAGGATAAACGGGTTCGTGTCCACTGGGACGAAGAGCAAGAAAAATGGTATTTTTCAGTTGTGGATGTGATTGGGGTATTAGCAGAAAATGCTCGGCCGCGAAAGTATTGGAGTGATTTAAAACGGAAATTGCAAACAGAAGGAAGTGAACTGTCCGAAAAAATCGGACAGTTGAAAATGGAAGCCTCTGATGGAAAAATGCGAATGACTGATGTCGCTGATACAGAACAATTATTGAGACTTATTCAATCTATCCCGTCACCTAAAGCTGAACCATTTAAAGTTTGGCTGGCCAAAGTCGGATACGAACGCATTGAAGAAACCGAAGACCCTGAATTGGCATTTGACCGTGCTATGGAAACATACCTAAAAAAAGGCTATTCCAAAAACTGGATTAACCAACGGATTAAGAGCATTGAAGTACGTAAGGAGCTAACTGATGAATGGGAGAACCGGGGTGTGAAAAAGGGACAGGAATATGCTATTTTGACGGATGAAATTACAAAAGCATGGGCTGGTTTTACTACCAAAGAATACAAAAAGTTCAAGGATTTAAAAAAGGAAAACCTCCGAGACAATATGACTAACCTGGAACTGGTGTTAAATATGCTGGCAGAGGCATCTACAACAGAAATTTCGAAAGACAAGAAGCCTGAAACTTTTTCTGACAATAAGAAAGTTGCCCAAGAGGGAGGAAAAGTTGCTGAAGTTGCACGCAAACAACTTGAAAATACCACGGGCAAAAAGGTGGTGACAAAATTGAATGCGAAAACATTTCTTGAAAACAAAGAGCAAGGTGAACTGGAAAATTCGGGAGCTGATGATGAAATAGATGAATAATTGTTTTTGTTTTCCTATCGCAAAAGGAATTTAATCCCATCAAAAATGATAGGATTAAACAAAACAAGCGAAAGGAAAATTATCCGGTTATCAAATCATTTGCATCATCAAGTGTCTGCGAATCCAAACCTTCCAGATAAATCTGGGTAGTCCTAATTTCTTCATGTCCAAGACCTTCCGAAATGACTTCAATTGGTATCCCCATTTTTAGTGCAATACTTGCCCAGGAGTGCCGGGTTACGTACGAGGTCAATTTCTTTTCAATGCCCAGGGCTTTTCCCAATTCTTTGAGTTGCTTATTGTAAACTTTTAAGGCATTCTTTATGTCTTTTCTAATTAATTCAGGCTCTTTCCGTTTGATGATTGGCAAAATATAATCATCCTTCGATTTTTCTTCTATGTAATCATCAAAAATTGCTTTCATCTGTGGAGTAACTTTGATACTAAACTCACTTTTTGTCTTACTTCGAAAATAGCTAATCCTGTCATCCTCTATATCACCCACCTTTAACTTAGCCATATCGGAAAAAGACATTCCACGTAAGTAAAAGCTTAGCATGAAATAATTTTTTGTATCGAGGAATTCCAGTACAGAAATATTATTCGCTGACTTTATCTTTTCAACATCGTCTTTTTTTATCGCTCTCTTTTTCGTTTTCTGATTTTCGATTTTGTAATCTTTAAAAGGATAATATTTTTCTTCCACCAACTTTTCCTTAATGGCTTTATTAAAAATAGCCCTGATAGTCCTCATACGGACACTTAGAGAATTAATTTTGTTATTACGGGCTAAGTAGTAACTTTCTAGCTTTTTTAGGAACGAATAATTTAATTGTTCAAAAGACAAATCTTTCCCGTCCCTGAACTCCTTTAAAAGATTGAGGCATTCTTCATAGACCGCTGCATTTCCTAACTTTTGTACGCCTTTTAATTGCTTGATAAGATATTCCGTAAACTCAAATACAGTTTTATTTCTCTCTTTTCCAGCAATAATCGTTTTTAAATCGTTTGCTGTGAGCAAAGCAAGTTCTTCCTTTTCTTCCAAACGAGTAATTATCGCTCTGGCCTCTGTCAATTTTACGTCAAAAAGATTGTTGAGCCTTTGAATATTAGAGTACCTTTTGCAAGACTTCTTTACCCTTCTTTTTGATTCATCCCAATCTTTTTCTAGAAAATGGTACCCTAAATTTATATCACGGGTTTGCCTATTGTGAACAATTCTAAGAACTAAAGGGTAAGTGTCATCTTTTCGTTTTCTTCTGATATCCAGGTATTTTTCTACAGTAGCCATATTGAAAAATTTGCGTGCAATTTGCGTGCAAATATAATAAAATATGGATTAATAGAAAAATATATAAAATGTAAATGGCTGTAAATGAATAGTATAGTTTTTTATGAATTGATATGGATTCGTAAATAACCTGCCTTACAAGCAGGGGTCACTGGTTCGAATCCAGTAATTCCCACACTAAACGAAAAGGCTTACATTTTTGTAAGCCTTTTTTGTTTTTAGGATTTACTAACAATATTACTAACATTCGTAAGTTTAAGAGTTCCGTAAAAAAGTGGGGCAAGCAAACTTTCTGGGGATATTGACAGTTTTAGGAGAAGCCATTGCTATTACATTTGCATTGGGGGCATACAGTCCAGAACGACCCGGTAACGGGATGCCCATATCATCGCAGGTCATTACCTGGTAAGGCGCACCGGATACCGATTCCCCATCGGCAAATACATTGGGGCTGCCGTAAAACATGACTGCTTCGTGGGCTATCATACCGGGGTGATAAAAGAGCAGCATAAGGGGATGTTGATTGGTTTTGATAATTTGGTTTTATGTAGTATTGGAACGTTTTAATGAAATCTTACTTTTAATTACCACTTATTTTAGCTTCAGGTATATTTTCAAGAATGAATTTTGTTAATTCAAAATTTGAACGATAAATAATTCCTGAAATCCGAATATTTAAAAATCCAATAAAAACTTTATTCTCAGCAATAAAAAATGGAGGTTTAATTGTATCAGTTTCTAATATTTTGTGCTTTATAATTATTGGTTGCCCAATAGAATAAACGTCAAGAAGGCTGTCAGAATTGTATATTTCAACAACCATTCGGACATCTAGGGTAGTTTGTTTTGATTTTTTTAAATTTACAGCATTTACGGAGCTGTAAAATTCAGTAATAAGAGAAGTGTCATTTATTGAATAATGTGTACAATATTTATCTGTTTTAATATCTGTATCATCAAGACTTGTTCCCAAACCTTTTACTGACCATGGAAGGTAATATACATCAAGCTTTGATGCCTTTTTTGATAGTTGAGCACTGACAATAGAATGTAAAGAAATTACAATCAAAAGAAAGATTATTTTTTTCATAATTATCTGGCTTTAAGTTCTGTACCTTGTGTTGAAAATGGCCCTCCTGTAGCTCTAAACTTATGTGTCCAATGATGGTTCAACCTAATGGTTTGTTGATTGTTTGGAAATACCTTATTTAATGCTTTTATTGCTGGATTTTCAATGTTTTTAATAATGTACTCTTCTTCTTTATTCGTATATTCACCAGCATCTTCATACCAATCCATAAATTCATTTATCTCATCTATTGTTGCTGATGGACTCGGAGGTTTTTTTTCTAATGGCTGGAAATATTGGACATAGGCATGACCCAATTCATGAATCAGACCTAATGCAGGCGAATGCCTTCCACCTTCATCTGTAACTATACCGCCTTGGTCTGACCATCTAACTTTGCCATCATAACTGTTTTTATCGCTCCAAGAAACTTCTATAATGCCAACAAAGCCATTGCAATTGGTGAGTTTAGCAATAATATTTAAGGAGTCTGCCTTATTGTTGATTAACCCATTTAAAGTCTCTACAGTATTTTTTATAAAGTTATTATCTATTTCATTTACTTTGGTTTCATTACCATCGACATCATTAAGTTTTTGGTTTTTATATTGGTATTTGTCATTTATTCCTTCTCCAAATACAATCCAAATTCCTACTTCCTTACAATGTGCTTTATTGCTTTTCGAAGTTTCTTTATCATCTGTAACAGTAATTTTCCGTAACCTTTTTTTTGTTTCTTTTCTTTGGGCGACTTTTAATTTAAGGTTAAGGTCTTCTGTGCCTGTAACTTTCTTTTTAAATTTATCTTCAACTTTCTGGCCATTTTCATCTTCAAATATTGCATCCTGTTCCGATAAATCGATGGTGAATTCTTTTTCCCGTTCTCCTTCAGTTTCTATAATCAGGGTAATATGTTCCCCAACTTT